>CAZVPR010000272.1:0-2548 GCA_964629085.1 uncultured Anaerolineales bacterium | reverse complement strand
ACTAGGGATTGTTGGAGGCTGGTTTGATCATATTTCCCTTGTAACTCTCGAAGTCCAAAATTCTGCGACTACACTAGATGGAACGCTTGCCTTTGCTGGAAGTGGTCCCATTGGCACAAATAATGGTTTTCACAAAACAGTGGTTCAAGAAAAAATCCAGAATGGGATTGATGCTAATGGTGCAGACCCGGATGGCAATGTCACTATAAATTTCCCAGTAGATGATCCAGGAAATAACTGTCCAAATGACCCAGGATGTTTCGATTGGGATTATGATGACAATGTTGCCAACGATTTGTATGATTTTGTTAGCACAGTAATTCACGAAGTGGCACATGCGCTTGGATTCTTATCAGCTATCAATCAGAATGGTGAAGGCTTTTACGAGATAAGTGGTGATTCTGACGCTTGGTTCGAATTCGATGATTTTGTGTCAGACAAAAACGGGAATGATTTGGTAAATGATAATACCTTCGCTTTCGATACCAGCAAAAATGGTGTTCTAACTGGTGGTGTTAATGATGGGATGTTTTTCTCTGGTCAAAATGCAAATGCCGCAAATGGAGGTAATCCTATTCATATATACTCACCAGATCCCTGGCAAGGTGGTAGTAGTGGCAGTCACTTGGATGACGATTTTTATTCAAGCACACAATTGCTGATGGAAGCGGCCACCGGTCCGGGGAACAGTGCACGTACATTGAGTGAGGTAGAAAAATGTATTTTCGTTGATTTAGGATATGATGTTGTTGGTGCTCAATGTGGAAATGCTAATGGCGTCGCGGGTGATGGAAATACGAATGGCGTTGCGGGTGGTGGTACAAACGGTGTCGCTGATGACAGTACGAGTGAACTGCCAACTCAACTAATTTCCAATTCAAATTTGAATGTTAGTAAGGATGCCGCCGGGAATTTGTCATTCTATAGTCCAGTTGGTAGTGTATTTCTTGGTCAACTGACCCAAGCCCAATGGTCGGGTGCTGCTCCAGGCACTGTATTGATTAACACGGTTTATACCGATTTGGGTATATTGTTGTATGTCACCGTCTTACCTTCGGGGCAGTTGCAGGTGCAGGTTTACTCGTTGGCAGATGGTGCTTTGTTAAGCACCACAACCATCACCCCCTAATTAATTCCATAAGCTAAAAACAAAAAGAGACAGCTTGCTGCCGTCTCTTTTTGTTTTATACCTACACTATCTCCAGATCCGTTTGAAAACCGTTCCAGAAGCTCGGTAAGCGATTTTTAAGGTCTTGCGGGAAATACTACAATAATTGTTTCTTGTGACGTCTCCTTAGCTCTCAATCGGTTCAGCAATAACGAACAGACGACCCCAGGTCAGGTTGCCATTGTTAGCAATGCATGTTTGCAGGGTTAAGTGGTGAGCACCTGTATATACCCGATTGAAAAGGTCTGTTGATGAGATGGTCATGTTGCTGTCCAGGTCGACGAAGTCGCTATAGGGGCTGTCCGGGCTTAGGGCCTGATAACGTTGCATTTGGCGGACGATGTAGCGCTGGATGCTGCCGTCACCATAAACCACCAGCATTTCCTGGCCGATTACGAGATCAAAGAAAAGATCGCCGGAAAGGAAATTGTGGGCGATCAGGCCGGTGATTCCAGATTTCGCCGCATAATTGAACTGGGCTGCTAACCCGGCGATTGAGGGTACATACTCGGCATTGTCGGTGGGTTGTTGCTGAACTCGCAAGGCCAAAACACCGGGGGCATAAACCCCGCGAACCACACTGCTATCACCATTGACAACTGCGGCCACAAAAGTGTCAAAATCGGGTAGTGCGTTGACCGCTGCGGCTTGTGCTTCAAACTGGCCTGTAACGGGAATCGATCGGACAGAAGACAAGAAAATCGGCAGGAACACTGCCACCAAACTAACGATGACGATGGTGATTCTATGGGTTGATTTGATTTTCTGGTACATTTTCGGCTCCTTTTCGATAAAGGGGCCGATTTAGCCCTGAACGCAAAAGGCCTGGTGTAGGAACCAGGCCACAAAAACAATAGACTCAATGCGAGTCAGATAACTCATTTTCGGTGGCCTGGCAGTCATAGCTGGAAATCAGCTTTAGACCCATAGCTTTGCGTCGCCGGCTTTCGCCGGTTTTGCCTTTATCGAATGAAACGATGTTAATTAGAGTTATTGGATCATTGGTGGTGTGTTGAATTAACTCTATACTAAATTGAAACAAAATATGTCTTGCTTGCACCAAAAACAAACAGGCCTGGATCAATTCCAGGCCTGAAAAAACGTTCCTCACATACATGAGAATAAAGAATAAGACGGCATTTACCATCTTCGGCGGCCTGGCGGTCATGGCTGGAAATCAGCTTTAGACCCAAAGCTTTGCGTCGCCGGCTTTCGCCGGTTTTGCCTTTATCGAATGGTGCACTGTTAAGGTGGATCCCGCAATATTATCGGGTAATGCAGGATTATTTCTGAATTTAGTTTACATGAAATCCATTTTAAAGTCAACAAAAAACTACCAATCCTGTCAGAATTGTAAAGAAAGGTGCGCAATATTATATT
>CAZVPR010000271.1:0-2614 GCA_964629085.1 uncultured Anaerolineales bacterium | reverse complement strand
CAGGAATTGGGTTGGCAGTCACATGAAACCGAATGGGAACGGATGCAGCGATTGCACGAGAAGGGCAATTACCAACCCCGTCACACAGCTGCGGTGCTGGCTTTCGTGTACCAAGCCAGGATGCGGGGCTGGAGTGCAGGCGTAATACCAGAAGTAGACGCAGGGCGGTTTTTCCCAGATGCTGTTGTGGAAAAGGAGGGAAAATCATGCTACGTCGAAGTTGAACTGGACGAGCGAAAACTCAGTAAGTGGCACAATATGGCAAACCACCAGGGGGTCATCGCTTTGTGTGCGCGCACACCTGAGCATCGCAGGTTATTGATGGAAGAAGCAAAGACTGCTATAGTTGCCCACAAATGCAAGCAACTGGGAACAGATTTGCAAACCTTGTTCGAACAGGCTCGTGATGATTCCCCTTTATGGTTGGACCAGACAGATATAATTGCTTGAATTTTGGCTAGAAAATCGCCAATCCTGTATCTTTGCTCCATCCGGCACTGTACTCCCATGCAACACCACCCCAGAGGTGAACCGGACGTGCACAGAGAAGCGACTAGTACAGGCTGGCAGAAATATGCCATCGGATTATACAGTGAGTGGACGGCCAGCATAAGTCCACTTGAAAGGTTTGGCCATGGTCTGATTGAAGTAGTCAATGAAGGCCAGGATACGTTCTCTCAATTGATCAACAGAAGTGAAATTACCTCGTTTGAGAACCCGGCGGACCAAAATACTGAACCAGATTTCAATTTGGTTCAGCCAAGAAGTGTGCTTGGGGGTGTAAACAAATCGAATACGATGAGTTGTGTCTTGCAGGAAGGCAGATCGAGAGGGCATGGATTTCAAGATGCCAGATTTGCCTTTTACACCCAAGTCAGTTTCGATGCCACACTGTTTTGCCACCAAGCGGACCAAGCTTTCTGATTTGTGAGTATTGAGTTGATCAACGATGAAGACCCACTCGCCATCTGGATCGATAGACAGGGTTTGCGAAATGTGCGCCAGAAAATCTACTTCTGTACGCGTCGCACCAATGGAAGGTGAAACCAGCTTACCTGTAGCGACTTCAAAGTTGGCGATCAGTGCTTGGGTACCGTGCCGGATGTATTCGAATTCACGCCGCTCCACCAATCCTGGTTTCATGGGGCGGGTTGGATGCTTACGTTCCAAGGCTTGGATCCCGGTTTTCTCGTCGGTACTCATGATATGAACACCCTGTTGGTGCAGTTCTGGTGTCGCAGCATAAATATCACAGACTACGGTGACTTCTTTGTCGAATTGTTCAGGATTATCACAGCGTTCATTTTTTAGCCAGTTACGAAACTGGTTCGGCTTGAGATTGGCTTCGCTTTAAAAAACGACCCATCTGGCAGGTTGAGATACTTGTTACAATACCTTGTTTGACCGCTTCATCGGCCAACTCAGTAGGTGTCCAGTGCGTTACTGGGCGACAAAATTCTTCTGGTTCTTCGCAAGATATCGCCACAATCTGACAAATCTGTTCTGCTGTGAACTTGCCCGGCGTTCCGCTCCGAGCTTGGTCACTCAGCAGACCGAGAATATATTTGCCCAGTTCTTTATCTTCTGATCCCGCTTCGACTGTTGCCAGGTTTTCGACTTCAGCTGCCCAGCGGTTTCGCCATCTCCTGGCCGTCTCACGATGGCCTTCAAGTCGGTCGGCTATTTGTTGGTTGCTCAACCCTTCATCTGCTAACAAGATGATCTTCGCTCTCGTTACGTGAATTTGTTTGCTGCTGGCTTTGCGGATGATCCGCTCTAATTCTGTTCTTTGGTGCTTTGTCAATTCGATTTGGGCCGCTTTTGGTCCTCGCATGCTGATTGTTTCCCTTTTTTCGTATTCTTCGGTTATTGTGACCCAATCTTACTACAAACCGCCGCTTGATTTTTGCCAGCCTGTACTAGAAGGATTATTAGCACCATCCGAGGCTCCAGTTTGGTCACCAGATGGGAAATATATTGCATATCTGTATGGGGTATCGCCGGAAAGAGATGTCCACATTTATTCCTTTGAGGCGGATAAATCCATTTCGATTAGTGAACTAGATGGAGATAATTATGCCTTATCTTGGTCTTTGGATTCACAATACCTTTTAATAACAAATGAAACGATTAGTGACTATAAAGACTGGAGACTATATTTAGTAAGATCCGATGGATCAGAGCTTGCCCCACTATTAGAATTTGGAGGTAACCTATACGGTGAATGGTTATCTCCACCAGAAAAATAAATAATTAAGGTTTATCAAAAAATATTAGTGAATATTCATTAATTTTCTTGTTTTGGTAGACAAACCATTAATAGATTCAAATGAAAGTGGAAATTTGGGGTTATTGGACAACATATAGATCATGGAGATAGGTCTCTGGATGTTTCGTGGGGTGAATAATTATTGATTTAAAAAATCCAGGCTATGGTGATAGTGCAATTAATCCCATGCACAAATATTGACAAAACTACTCATAAGTGAGTAGAATCTCTAATGTAGTGTCCTATCTGACGGGATTCCCGCGTCTAGCTGCATAATCGGATCAGCAGCCAGATTTCCCGCCCAGATCAGGGCATTTTTTGTTTTAAGCTACTTTTCGATTGGCC
>CAZVPR010000270.1:0-2639 GCA_964629085.1 uncultured Anaerolineales bacterium | reverse complement strand
TCTTCTGCCCAGTTTTTATGTTACTCTTGACTACTGCACTAATCGGTGTGTGGCAGTTTATGCATCCTAATTGTTGGTATTCAGCTAAACCTTGACCAACATTTTCCCAATTTTTTCTCCTGTAAATAATCCAATAAATGCACTCGGAGTGTTTTCTATTCCTTCGATGATTGTTTCTTCCCACTTTAATAAGCCATCTGCTAGCCATTTCACCATATCGGATTGGAATTGCGGTAACTGATCGTAATGATCGGATACGATAAATCCTTGCAGCAACAAACGCTTACCGATTATAAATCCTAAGTTTCTTGGTCCTGGCTGAGGATCTGTATTGTTATACTGGGAAATCATTCCACAAACGGGTATCCGGCCAAATGGATTCATGTTGGTTAGCACTGCTTCCAGGTGTTCGCCGCCTACATTTTCAAAGTAGATGTCAATACCCTTGGGACATTGCTGGTATAACTCAGTTGTCAAGTTATCAACTTCTTTGTAGTTGAATGCGCCATCTAAACCAATTTTTTCTAGCAACCACTCCACTTTTTGATCTGAGCCAGAACTCCCTACTACCCGGCAACCTTTGATCTTTGCGATTTGGCAAACGATAGAGCCGACTGCCCCAGAAGCAGCAGATATGTAAACTGTTTCATTTTCTTTTGGTTTTCCAATGTTTAGCAACCCGACATAAGCCGTCATTCCTGGCATCCCAAGCGCACCGAGAAAGGATTGGACTGGAGCAATTGAAGGATCTACTTTCGTCAGCCCTACTCCATCGGAAACAAAATATTCTCGCCAACCTGCGAAATTCAAGACATATTCCCCTACCTGAAACTGATCCGAATTTGATTGCATGACCTTTCCGATTGAGCCCCCGGAAATCGCTTCACCAATTTGAAATGCAGGGATATAACTTTCGCGATCATACATCCTTCCCCGCATATAGGGATCAACGGAAAGATATTCATTTTGAACTAGAATTTCACCATCCTTTAGCTCTTGAACGGGGACTTCTACAACTTCAAAATCACTTACGCCTGGAATTCCTACTGGACGGTTTTTTAGTTGAATTTCTCGACTTATTACATCCTTCATTTTATTCCTCGCTTACACTGTTATGCCGCACAACGGGGGCATGTTCGGCTTGGGGACTGGGTAATTCACCCAGCTTGCCGCAGGCACACCTGATGCATCGTGCGGAGCACGAGCTAAGGGTGGATTGTACTCTCTAAACCCCAGTCCGCACCATGCGGGGTTGGGTGGCTTTTTTTGGGTTGTCAGTCGGACACCCAACGGACTTCCATGGGACGATTGATCCCAGGTAGTGGGAGTGAACTTGCTTCAGTCTCGACAGCATCGCGCTGTGTGCGAGACAGGGGAATCCACGGCTGGATTTTGAGAACATGTTTTGCGCGTCGCCAAGTGCCAACGGTCTCACCTTCAACGAGCAAAGCACCAGGCCACACCCGGGATGTCCAAAGCGCACGACGATTTTGCTCATTTGGCACGAGTAGTTCACGATCATCACCTTGCAACAAGAACCAGGTATCGCCACTTGGTAATAAACGGGCTGGTGCTGCTGTGCTATTCACTGTGCTGAAAAGCGGTTCATCATGGCTTAAAATCCATGCTTCTCCAATGGGCGTTCGCACTGGCGTTAACGACTTGCCAAGTGCTTCGAATGCCGTAATACTGCGAGGGGAACGGATACCTGCCCACTGAGCGAAGGCTTCGGGAGTAGTGGGGCCAAACACATGTAAATAACGACGAGTAAGTTCAAGAAGCGCCTCATACGGTTCCATTTCAGGAGCGGGTACATTCCAAATATCAGGTTGATGCGCACCGTCCCAGCGAATCACGAATGTTCCCGTCGGCGCAGCGTAACGGAGTTGGTTAGGATCTTGTGCTCCTATAGCTCGCGCCGCCTCGCTCTGAGACATCCGAGTTCCAGCTAACGCCGCCCTCAACCGAGCGGCAATATCTTGGGCCCGCTTCAACGGCTTGTCATTTTCCGGTAACCTGCTGAGTGTAAATAAGGCAAAATCACGCTTGGCCACTACGTAAGTGTTATATCGGGGTCCCCAAATCTGGATCAGCGAAGGGTCCTCCCAATTTTCGGGTTGCGTATCTGCCATGCGAGCATGAATCGAGAGCAACGCGGCCCTGGGCATGCTGTCTTGGAGGCCCGCCCAAGCTGCACGATGCAACGTAGGTGCGCCACAAGGCAGTCGCTCATCTAGCGCAGCGGCAAGACGCCGAAAGGCAAGAATCTGTGAACGTGTTAATTTTAGGTAGGTTGTCATTTGCGATTATGTCTCATTTTCGGCTCTACCAGCCACCTAACAGGGGCGTGTGGGGTTGGGGCGCCAAAGGCAGGCACTTCAACTGGCTTGCCGCAGGCACACCCGATGCATCGTGCGGAGCACGAGCTAAGGGTGGTTCGTGTTCTCGATAACTCCATCATTTGCCCAAACCTGATTTTTTCGCCCGCTCCGTAGCACGAAAGTGCGAAGGACACCTGAAGCATCACGAAGAGAGCGCAAGGTGGATCGTACTCTCTAAACCCCCAGTCGCCTGAAAGCGGGGTTGTGGCCCATCGCCCAATAATCTAATGCTACTATTGAACGTCAGCAGAAAAGTCT
>CAZVPR010000269.1:0-2668 GCA_964629085.1 uncultured Anaerolineales bacterium | reverse complement strand
CCTTGCCTCGATTTATATTTCAATGAGTTTCGAATAGCTGGGATCAGAACGCCGCGGATCAATCGACCGCGCCAGCGGGTCGATTTGAATCCTCATGTTCTGCTTCATTTTGTCCTGATACAGTATCTGCGATACTATTGTTTTGAGAAGCTCTTGCCGGAGCTGGAGGCAAAGCGGCAAAAATAGGTTTTAGTTCTGCAGGAACTTCCAAATTGAAACGTTCGTAGTATCGCTGAGCGTATCGGAATGACGGTACTCGCGCCTCATGGTCACCCCACAGTGAATTGGCAGCTGGAACGCACTGCCGAATGCTTGCCTCTGCATTCTTGACAAGTTCATTTGCGTGACCTGCCCTGACCATTGACGCATTACTGGTTACCTCGAGAAGCTGTGAGAAGTACTGATCTCGAAACATGACCGAACTTCGCCACCATACAGGGCCACCAACTATGACAGCTCCAATGACAAAACCGAATCCCAACAGTCCTAGCGACTTCAATTTAATCATGTTTGGTCTTCCTTAGGGCAGAACGCGGGGGCTCATGGCCGCTGCGCAGCAGCGTGACTTGCAGCCCCATGTTCTGTGTGTATATTAGCTTAAACCGTAAGGTCCTATTGTGAGTATCGTCATCAGACAGACAACTTGATACGAGGTACTGGGAATGCCTAAAATAGGGATCTTTTTAACAATCTCGCGACCTTCGGCTTCGCGTACACTTACCTTAATACGCACAATCTCTTTCTTTTTGTTCTTCAACCTACTCTTGACGGATATTTTGTATTTGTCGCCAGAGGGCCCAACATGCTCAGCAGTATACGCATCTAATGTTGTTGTCTGTATTCGCTCTTGATGAGACATCCCACGGATGCGATCAAGCTCTCTATCCAAGATTGTTTGTGCTTCTTCCTTACTCATGATTGCTCTCCACAGAACGCCTGCCTCAGGGGCCGGAAGGAGCGGTAGCTCCTGGAGGTCCCTTGCAGGCAAATGTTAGAAGTTTCAATCGACCTGCTTGAAACCCTTCCTATTAAGAATGCTGACAAGCTTATTTCTGAGGTTTATTGTTGACTGATCATCAGTAGAAGTGCACTTTATTAGAAGCAGGCCTTTATCCTTGATGCATATCTTCTCTATCACATTGGAATTCTTGTTCGAATCAAGGAATTCCAAAATAGAAATACTGCACTCTTTTTCGACCACATCCTTACTCTCGCCTTCCTTCCATGTTTGCGATTTGGCTTTTTGTCCGGGTTCGTCCTTATTCGCCATCTCAATGTGAGCTTCCATACCAAGCCCGCCACACAGACGTTCCCATTTTGAATCGATAAGAATCAGAGAGATGCCATGAGTTGAGTATTCTTTGGGCGCTTCCCTACAACCGGCGAGAAGACATAAAGGCATGCATATGGAAAATAAAAGTAATCTCATGGTAATTCCCTTCTAACGCGGCGGATCAGCAGCCGAGCGATAGCGAGGTCTGGCTGGATCCGCTTGTTATATTTTCATCAATCTGATTCAAAATTAGCATCTGGTGCATCAATAGGCCATAAATGGAATATACCTGAGACACCACACTCAACAGCTTCATCGTAGCACTGGAGAGAATCAGGTGTGTCTTCATACTGCTCTCTACATGCTATAAAATCCTCTTCAACTGCTAGTACTTCCCAACCTTCTTCACCGCAGTATTCCGTGGCCTTTTCCATAGCATCACTGTGACTGTCACTATTCACCCAACAACAGATAAACGCGCCGCCACAAGTTGAACTATCGGGATTTGCAGGATAGGGCTTCGAATCAAACATGAAATGGTAAATGCTCATGTCACACTTGAATATAACGACAAGATCTGGGGTGTCAGATCGCGAAGCTATCTGATGTCCCTAGCATTGCTTTGTTATGCTTTCATGTATTTGGTTTTGCCAATAAGATTTAGGATCTCATTCGCCTGTTCATGGTCCCAATCTTTGTCAGCTGATTCTAGCAACTTCCTTGCTTTTGTCACCGACCTTTTTACCTCTCCAATTCCAAGAAGGTGAAATATTGCCATCCAGTAAAGGGCATCTTCTTGAGTACGTTCAGATAAATCTTGAGGGGGCTTACCTTCCGTTGCTATTTTCTTAAAACATTTATAGGCGGCTTTGAAATTAGTTTTAACTCCAAAACCAAAATAATAACAAAGCCCAACTTGATAATAAGCTTCAAGGTCACCCATTTCAACGGCCTTATTATACCAACGGAAAGCCATCGCTGGTCGTTTAAGATCTCTGTAAATTGTCCCTAAATTAATTGCCGCACTTGAGGAGCCTTGCTTTAATGCCTTTTTTGTCCAATTTATGGCTTCTTTGAAATCACGTCTAATACCTTCACCTGTGCTGAGAAGCCGACCTAAGGCAAGTTGAGCTGAATCGTTACCTTGCTCTGCAGCCAGAGCGTACCAATGAAAAGCACGTAAGATTTGAGGCTTTACTATTACATCATCACCATTCTCAATTCCCTCTTCGTAATAGTAACCAACTGTATACTGCGCATCAGTATCGCCTCGTCTTGCTTGAGAAAGAGCCTTTTTCCATTGTTGTTTATTTGTAATCATCATTTTATCTCAAGGGCATAACGTCAGAGATGATCGGCCCGCTTTAGCGGGTCAGATCGATCTCTTTGTTATGT
>CAZVPR010000268.1:0-2683 GCA_964629085.1 uncultured Anaerolineales bacterium | reverse complement strand
ACGAACTGGCGGCGCCGAAGATTTTAATTCTCCACATGTGCAAGCTTTAACTGGCGCTGAGTTAAATGCTGGTGCACATTCAGACATAACACTTACCAATAATCCCACTTTGGTCTGGAGTGCTGGTTATACAGTCACTTTTGATGGTGTGGATTTGGCAGGTAATAGCTCAACACCTACGACTGTCACAAACGTTTATTATGGAACAGCCGGTGATGTGACACCACCATCAGCCATATCCGATTTATCTGTTTCAACTGTTTCATCTAATTCTGTTGCACTCACCTGGACTGCGCCAGGTGATGATGGCACGTCAGGCACAGCAACAACTTATGATGTTCGCTATTCAAATGCTCTCATCACATCAGCTAACTGGGCCAGCGCTACCGAAGCGACGGGGGAACCTTCACCAAGCATTGCAGGTAGTTCCGAAACATTTACCGTAACAGGATTGTCAGCAAATACGGTTTATTATTTTGCAATAAAAACAGGTGATGAGGCACCTAATTGGTCTGATATTTCTAATGTTTATGGAGTCATGACCCCATCCTCATCTGGTCCGACAAATGTTGGTGGGGAATTTTTTGTTAATGCATTTTGGATGCAAACTGGCAGTCCCTATATTGTTACAACTAATTTAAGAATAACTAATGGCGTAACCTTAACTATAGAACCTGGAGTAGAGATACGTTTTGAAGGTACATTTTTACAGGTGGACGGGGAATTGAGAGCCCAAGGTACATCTGCTAACAAGATCACATTTCGAGCAGGAACGACACAGACAAACTGGGGGGGAATTCGATTTACAGATTCAAGTGTGGATTATAATGAAACAGCAGGAACAGGTTCTGTTATCTCTCATGCTATAATCAAAGATGCTACTGTTTACGGATCATCTGCTATCAAGGCTGAGAACGCCAGCCCATTGATTGATAATAACGACATAACTAATTTTCATTACTATGGAATAAACATGACTTGTCAACAAGGTAAAATAACAAATAACGTCATTCATGATGTAGGTGTTTGGGCACTTTATGTTTCAGGAAATGTGCTTGTTGATAATAATGAGGTTTACAATATTGGTTATAGTTCAAACATAGTAGTAACAGTGGAAAATGGAGTTACGTTTACTAACAATCATGTTCATGATAATATTGGTGTATGGAGTTTTATGGCTGGATCAAATACAACTGTTGAAAATAATACTTTCTCTCATAGCAGTGGTCAAAGATGTATGAGATTAGGTGGAGTTAATAATTTAATAATTCGTTACAACACTTTTTATGGTTACAGTTGGACAATGGATATCCAAGGTGCAATAAATGGAACTATTTCAAATAATAATTTTTTAGGAACACCAACTTATCATGTTGCACTCACATCTTCTAATTCTAATGATATAACTATTAGTGATAATTGGTGGGGGACAACAGATGCTGATGAAATCACAAATGTGATTCATGATTACCATGATGATTTTCAACTTGGATTAGTAACATTTTCACCAATACTCAGTGGCGAATATCAAGGGATTGTTAGTGGGCCAACAGATGGAACAATTTTAATACAAAACTTTTCTGGAACCATGTCTAATCCAACAGTGACTCTTAATTTATCGGCCTCTGGTGCTACTGAAATGATGATCAGCGATAATCCAAATTTTACTGGTGCATCCTGGGAGCCGTATCAAACGACCAAACAATATACTCCCAGCAATCCCACAAATTGGATTTATGTCAAATTTCAAGGAAGCGGATTAATAGCTAAATCAAATGATGATGCAAAAGCAATGAATATATACACATTGGATAAAAAAGATAAAAGAACTGCGATAAAAACAAACAACATTTTACAAGTCCAGGCAACTACAGATGTTGTGGCAATTAGTTTCGATAGATTGGCTCTCTTTAGTCCGGATATTTCACAAGCCTTGGAAAATACATCCATTTTAATAAGAACGATTACAGGAAATAACTCTGGCATTGCCAGTGTACAACTCTTTTATCGAACCACAGGCGTAGGAAGTTACACACAACTTGATATGTCTTTAGTTGGTTCAGAATATCACAGACAAATTCCTGAAGGAAGTGTAACCACTGCAGGAGTAGAATATTATGTTAAAGGATTGGATTCCGGCGGAGGAACTGTTGAAACCAGTCCGTTACAAAATCCAGAATCCAGTCCACATCAGGTCACAGTGGTAAGTTCCACTCAACATTCTGTTAGCGCGAGCGCAGAGACGACCATTGAATTGGCTAATGGTATTGACATTACTATTCCTGCAGGTGCGCTTAATGAGAATAAAACACTCGAGGTAACCAATGTATCTTCACCACCAAGCCCTCCACCCGGTAGAAATTCTATTGGTATTGTATGTAACTTTAGTTTTACAGATGGCACGACTACATTTAACACGCCAATTACAATTACATTTCGTTATACTGATGCACAGATTGCAGGAAAAGATGAAAGTAAGCTTCGTGTATACTTTTGGAATGGTTCACAATGGGTATATGAGGGTGGCACAGTAAATACAGAAACAAATGAGATAACAATTCAAATTAGTCATTTAAGTGAATTTGGTGTATTTGAAATTGAAGGATACGTTGACACTGAAACAGCAACTACAGGTGCACCAATTTCTTTCAACGAAAGTTGTGATGGCCACACTGTAGAGATT
>CAZVPR010000267.1:0-2685 GCA_964629085.1 uncultured Anaerolineales bacterium | reverse complement strand
TGAGTGATTCTTTTGTTAGATAAAGGCGAACATGTCGCTCCAGAGCACGCCGCTGTCGCGTCGGCTCTGAGCTTTGCGTTAGCTGACAGAAAGGACAAGAATATTGATTGTCACCTCACCAATCTGCCCCAAATGCCAAGATGCAATTATGGCAAGGTATTTTACGAAACTCGACTATGTTGGCATGTTTGTATTCATAGTCTTGTTTTTTCCGATTGCAATCTGGATATACCTGCATCCCCGATCTTTGCTTTGCAGAAGCTGTGGTAATGAGCTATCTGAGTGACATAGCCCCAATTGAACTGGAAGCCCTTTGGGGTCAGGGCTTGATTAGTGATTAGCGGATTGCGAATACAGTAGCGTGATTTGCTAACATTTGAATGCAGCCGGACCTCCTACGTCGGCCGCTGATTCAAGTCGTTAGCCTACAATAACCAGGTTAAAATGATATAATGATAATCTCTTGCACATGCGTTGTGTGCATGACCATTAATATTCCTTAAGGAAGGAGTGTGTCGAGATGAGAAGGTTTCTGTTTGTTTCATTTGCTTTAGTTTATATGTTATCAGTTTGTTCGGCCATGGACATAACTTGGGTTTATATATCAGATCCAGGTGTTCCCGGCCATGAAGGCTTTGATGGCCCGATGAGCAAGTACGAAACGACAAATATACAGTACTGTGAGTATCTTAATGATGCCCTAAATGACGGTATGATCACAGTTCACAACGGAGCGGTTTATGATTCGGGTGATACCAGCTACAGCAAACCTTACTTTGAAACACATGTAGCCTCATCTTACAGCCAGATTACCTATTCGGCTGGGGCTTTTACTGTGATCGCGCGTGATGGTTATAGCATGGTAAACCACCCTGTCGTGGAGGTTAGTTGGTATGGTGCTAATGCGTTCTGCGATTACTACGGTTTCCGCCTGCCCACAGAATGGGAGTGGCAGGCCGTTGCTGACTATGACGGAACCTACAACTATGGTTGTGGCATCAGCATTGATCACAAAGAGGCTAACTACGATAATGACAATCCCTTAGCATTATCATCGCGTCCTCATACAACACCCGCAAATCAATATTCATCCCACGGATATGGCATGTATGACATGGCGGGTAATGTTGCGGAATGGACCGACAGCCTTCACGCCTCTTTAGAAAATCGTTACATCCACCGTGGAGGAAGCTGGTTCAGCTCCAGCAATCACTGCAGGGCATCATTTCAGGATTGGAATCCGATTCACGAAACGAGTCCAGCCATAGGCTTCCGTGTATGCCGTTCAATTTCAGAAGATCCCGTTGAGGCACTGCTCGACCTATCAGTAATTCTGATCGCTTTGGATCTTCCAAAAGGTCCTACTAACAGCTTAGTTGCAAAGCTGGAGTCTGCGAGTCAGGCACTTAGTGACGACAATGAGAGAAACGACATTGTAGCTGTGAATGCACTCGGAGCGTTTATAAATCAAGTAGAAGCACAAACTGGTAAGAAGATTGATCCGGATTATGCTGATGAGCTGATTGCAATTGCCCTATATATTGTTGATCTGCTTACAGTAGAATGATCCACCTATGTCACTTGCTAACATGGCCCTTCATCTCGACGCCGCTGCGCGTCGCGAATGAGGGCCTGCGTTAAGTCATCGCAATCTATTCAACTAGACTGTATGGACAGAGTATCTCTAACAATGGGAGCTGGAGGAATTGAACCACTTGCCCAGCCACCTCACATATCATTAACGGGCAACGGATTTACAGTCCGCCGTGAGGAACAGCTCCCCAAAAAGAAAAGCCCCCTGGAACTTTTGTCCCAGGGGGCTTATAGACGCAAAATATGTAATGGTGCTAATACCCCTTAGGACGTTCGTAGGGGTAATAGTACTGCAAGCTCGTCAAAGTACCAAATTGTGCCATCTTTTCATTCATAGTGCTATTACTATCGGTTCTCTACACGAATAAGTCAAGAGAATATTTTCATAATTGATAAAACTTAACAAGAGGATTCATTTCGACCTCGCTATCGCTTGTCGAATGATCCTCAGCGTTCGCCAGCCACAGGATGAAGGGAGATCAATTATGTCAAGGCCAATGAAATCATCGTTAGTGGCATTGCCCATGATCATAGTTTCTGTTGTTCTTCTGCAGTATAACAGTGGAAATGCCTCACAATTGGCAAGGGCAGCCGAGACGCAGATACCAACACAAGTTCAAGCCCCTGGTGATGCAACACATGATCAGTTACGTAAACTGCTTTTAGAACGCAAGGAAATACTCGATAGACTCGCGGATGATATGGAGGTACGTCTTAAGCATGGGAGGGGGTCTATAACAGAGTATGGGCAGGCAAAGAAGGCCGCATTGCTTGCCGGAATAGACTTGTGCAATTCCAGAAGTGAACGCATTGAAATCCACAAGAAAATTGTCAAGCTGTACGTAGAACTTGAAAAAAGCGGTAAGAGAAGAGCAGAAGCCGGAGTTGGTCAGGGAGGATTGGACCTGATAAGAGTTGCTCGCCTGGAAGCAGAAATTGCTTTGCTCCGAGAACAACTTAAATGAGTAGTTGTTTTGTAGGATAAACGCGAACAAAGGGATTCAAGGCACGCCGCTGCGCGTCGGCCATGATCCCTGGCGTTAGAAAGGAGCGTGCTTTATGATTAAACACATTTACTTAGTTCTTTTTCCT
>CAZVPR010000266.1:0-2693 GCA_964629085.1 uncultured Anaerolineales bacterium | reverse complement strand
ATAGCGTTGGTATTTTTTCTCCGCAAAATCTCTCATCGAACCAACTACCAGCATCAAATTCTTTCAATGCTTCCAGTGATAATTCACGTACGCGGCCCGTGCCATCTGTTGTGTGGTTGACAACATCATTGTGAATGACGACCACCTGACCATCTCCACAAAGCATCGCATCCAACTCGATACCGTGTGCATTTTGACGCACAGCATGCTCAAAGGCTGCCAGCGTATTTTCTGGGGCGTGGGCGCTTGCTCCTCGATGGGCGAAAATCGTTGGTCGAGGGAGATCAAATAGCATTGATTACTTTTGGGTTTACAAGTCGACGAAATAAGCCGCAGCGGCGCGATCGATTAAATCGCGCGTCATGCTGGGTTCCAGGGACATAAAGTCGGAAATGTCCAAAATTTGGTCGCATAGATCACGCGGGTGTGAGGCGCGCAACTTGCGGTTGTGCTTGATATACCACTCTTGCAGCAAATACGCTAATCCCTGATCGCGGTAGGTTACCCCCTTGCCCTTGGCCATCCGCTGGAAGACTTCTCGATATTCCTCGTAGGAAGGATCACCAACTTCAATTTTGTGACGCAAACGACGTAGAAAGGCTTCATCAACCAGGTCTTTGGGGGGCAGATTGGTCGAGAAGACGATTAACACATCGAAGGGTAATTCTATCTTGCGGCCGGTATGCAGCGTGAGGTAATCAATTCGGTTTTCCAAAGGTACAATCCAGCGGTTTAGCAAGTCTCTGGGACGCACTAACTGGCGACCAAAATCGTCAATTAGGAAAATACCTCCATTGGCTTTGACCTGGAAAGGGGCTTCATAAAATTTGTTGACGTCATCGAAGACAAGATCCAAACCCTCCATGGTTAATTCGCCACCGGTCATGATGAAGGGTCGCCGGATGCGTATCCAGCGAGTATCCCGCCGCGATCCAGCTCGAAGTGAACCGGTGCCCCGATCAGTAACATGCTTATCTGGAGCGCGTTGGTGATTAACTGAATCGTAAAGTTTCACCACTTGCCCATCGATATAGAGGGCATAGGGGATATACATGCTTGTGCTCAGAATCATCTGACCGATGGATCGAGCCACGCTGGTCTTTCCATTTCCGGGAGGGCCATACAAGAAGATGGATGTGCCGGAGTTGACTGCCGGACCAATTCTTTGGAAGGTATCCTCACTTAACACAAGGTGAGAGAGGGCCTGGCGCAGGACACGGTGAGTAACTCGCAGTCTGCCTCTTTGCTGATTCTTGATAGATCGATTATAGACTTCCAGCGGGACGGGGGCAGGACCAGAATATTGACTGCGGTCGATGGCCTCGCGGGCGCGGGCGATCCCTGAGCTTGTGATGGCGTATTGGTAGGAACCTTCGCCCAGCCCCATTTGTGATGACTTCACTTCGACGAACTTCTCACGCTTCAGGGCATTGAGAATTTGATCTGTGACGCTGGCAAAGGGTAAAGCAACGGCCTCAGCTACCTGAAAACCGGTTAGATACCCTTGGAAATACAAAACTTTTAATACCAGGTCCTGAAGCCACAATTGAGATAATCCAGTATCGGAAACTTTGGTGATGGGCGGTGGGACAAAGGGCACCTTTTGCGTTGGAGGATTGATTTGTCCAGTCTTTACATCTACTAAGCTCATAGGTATCTCTCATGAAATTTGTTTATCTTATTTACACTAAAAGGATTATAGCATGTGCCGGTTGATCATCAAAGAAATGTTTATGTGACAAAATGAGGTATAATCCCGGCCATGAAATTGACTGTCCTTATTCCTATATACAACGAAATCCATACGTTGCAAGAAATAATTAAGCGTGTCCAGAAAACGGGATTGGCAGATGAGATCCTGCTCATTGATGATGGCTCCACGGATGGAACCCGTGATTTGCTGGCTGAATATGAAGGTCAGGCTCCGTTCGGCGTGTTTCTGCACGAAAAGAATCAGGGCAAAGGGGCCGCTGTCCGGACAGGTATCAAGAATGCAACCGGTGACGTAATTCTAATTCAGGACGCTGATTTGGAATATGACCCCCGGGATTATCCAGCAATTCTCCAGCCCATTCAAGAGGGGTTGGCCGATGTCGTTTATGGCTCACGCTTTTTGGGTGCGCCGCGTCGGGTGGCTATGTTTTGGCATATGATTGCCAACAAACTGCTCACCTTGATGACGAATATTCTTTACGACACCATCCTGACGGATATGGAAACGGGATATAAAGTTTTCAAGAAAGAGGTTATTGAGGATATTCCCCTGCATGCCAAGCGATTTGAATTTGAACCTGAATTCACGGCAAAGATATTGAAGCGCGGCGTGCGGATTTTCGAAGTACCGATTACTTTCAACCCGCGCGATTACGATGAGGGCAAGAAGATTGGATTGAGCGATGCCTTTGAGGCCATTTGGGCGCTGCTCAAATACCGCTTCGTCGATTAAATTGTTGTCATAACATTTGAAAATCACGTAGGTGCGACGCATGCGTCGCACCTACGTCCATTTAACCAGAAGGTTGAATATCTTGCACATTGAGCTGCAAAGTTTTTCGTCCTCGAAATTCGTTGACTTCAAAGCGGTAAAGTATATCGATTTGATCTGGTAAATTTCCGTACCAATGCCCTTGGCGGAATGCAATGGCGTCGTAAGTGATCTGGCCGTCACCGACGATTAATTTGAGATGGGACTG
>CAZVPR010000265.1:0-2698 GCA_964629085.1 uncultured Anaerolineales bacterium | reverse complement strand
GACCAACCCACCGTCTAGTTGTTTTCCCTTTCATAGCATCCAATCGAGATAACGCTGCGGATAAGTCGCGAGCGAGTAGCGAGTCGATCTTGATCCGCTTGTTAGGTGCAACATGATTCTAAGTCGTAATTAACCGCCGCAATTGATCCACAATGAGATGAACAACAAAGCCAGATGCAACGCCTGTCAATATCCAAATACCTATTTTGAACTTCAATTTGTTGACCCGAACCATCTCCTCATTGCCTTGCTCGAATACAGCACGAGTGGGTGCCAAGCTACACAAAAATGCTTCAAGGAAAGCTCCGAAAGAACCAAATATTGGCTTTATTAGTACAACCAGCAAAGCTATCCCAAATACCCAACCACTATTCTCAAGTATAAATTCCATTTCGAGAAATACTCTTGTCAATTCGGTCTATCTGCAACACACCTAACGGCGGGGCTCATGGCCGCTGCGCAGCAGCGTGACTTGAAGCCCCTTGTTCGCAGATGTCTGCCTGCTACATTCCTCCTTGATATGTTATCTTTCCAGTTCTGTCGTCGATGAAGATGATGATAAAATCGCCAAAAAATCGCATTGGTTTGCGGTCGTAATGAACCGACCACCTCTGCCGCTTCGGATCAAAACTAGCGGCACGCTCTGGATAGAACTTCAGGTCGAATTTCTCATATCTCTGAATTTTCTGCTTTGCGAACGCGTCTGCGAGCTCAAGCACTTTGGCTTTGGTCAAACGAGGAAAATCCACCTCCGTTGGCTGGCTTGGGCAACTGCAAAGCAAGGATGCAAGACAGATCGCCATGGTTACATTCTTCATATTCTTCTCTGCGAACGCCGCGGATCAATCGCCGAGCGCTTAGCGAGGTCGATTTGAATCCTCATGTTCTGCAATTCATTGACCAACCATACGTTTAGCAGCGATCTCAGCTCTTTCGCGGGTGTGAAAGACATGGGTGAGTGAAAGTCCGCCCACTGTTTGACAAGACACAACCTTGCCGTCAAGTAGTATGGCTATTTGGTTATTCATGTGGGTTTTACCGATCTTACCAAGTTCTGCACTGCCTTCGTCAGTCAGGATAATATTGATCCGAGGAAGTTTGCCTGATTTTCCACCATTAAACATCTCCACGATTGTTCTGCGGATATCCTTGTTTGTTAACAGAACTTCAGGATGTACATAGACCTTTCTCCGTGAACTTTTGACAATTGCTTCTTCCAGGTCTTCATCTGGTTGTTGTTGAGCTCTGCGCACCTCGAAAACAACAGATGGCACGCTTCCAGGAGAGGCGACATACTGTGACATGCTATCCTCCTCTTCCTTTGCTACGCATTCAGACATCCCCAACAGTATGAACACGCAGTAGCAGGAAATTGCCAACTGTTTCACTTTAATTCTCCAGCTTGCAGAACGGTGCGGATAATTCGCGAGCGTCTAGCGAGTCGAAATTGATCCGCTTGTTAGGCCATTTGTCTACACAAGGCTGCGGCTATAGGCAATTCAGTAAGTATTTTTCAATTTGGCCAACTGTACGACGAATCGGTGTTGAGTCAGAGTTAATTACCACTAAGTCAAAAGTACTTTTAATGCGTTTTGGATTTTTCCTGATCCAGCTCACATCTGAATGAGCAGTAGCAGTTCTTTTGTCTTTTTCCTCAGATGAGGCGGTACGTTGTTGTATGCGTGCTTGCAGAGTATCAGTATCTGCCTTCAAAAGGATTGTTTTGACGATGCGCCCATTTTCTGCCGCCAGCCTTTGCATTTCTTCAAGAACCACCAAGTTCCTCATGCTTTGAAGAATAATAGTCCCAGGCGGTGCTTTCTCAGCGAAAGTACTATCGCATCCATAGCTGTTCCCGAATGACGTATGCACACAAGCTATTTCACCAATTCTCCATCGTTGATAAAAAGCGTCATACGACAGTGACACCATCGGTCCTCCGGTTTCCTCCCCCGGGCGGAGAGGGCGCGTAGTATAGCGAGTTAACGGAATGACCGGATGACCTTCAGATTCTAGTCTTAGACACAAACGATGAATAATAACATCCTTTCCGATCCCTGATGGGCCGGCCAGAATTAAGAGAATCTTCGGATTGGTGCCGACTTTTAGCGGTACCCGCCGAGAAACCCCCAGAACGGCTCTGACCAAAGATCTTAGATGATCTTCGAACATTTTGGTACCTGGTTTTCCTCTTCGCCAATCATGGTGGAGAAGGAATGCATGGTCTTCGGGCACAGGTGTATCGTCCAACCGAATCAGATGGAATCCGTAGTCCTCCTCCTTGATCCTACGGGCGGCGGCAAGATTTCTTTCGAAGCGAACATAATTGGAGCCTGATGACTTTCGCGACCACAGCAATACGAATGCGTCGGAGGCAGCAATCGCGCCACACACCTCTTCAGTGAGGGGATTTGATTCCCGAAACGTCCATTCGTCCAAAATCGGCGTTATGCCACACTTTGCCAGGAAATTACTTACAAGCTTTGAGTACTGCTTATCAGAATGACTGTAAGATATAAATACTTTCATGACGTTATCTCGTTCGCGGCCTAACGCACGTGGTCATGATCGCCGACGAAGGAGGCGTATCAATGCACCACCATGTTCGCGGGAATTATCCCGCTGTTTTTGACTCTATGACAGCTAAAACCTCATTAGGAAACTGATCAACAGGCAATGTTACATACTGACCTTTAGA
>CAZVPR010000264.1:0-2704 GCA_964629085.1 uncultured Anaerolineales bacterium | reverse complement strand
CAGGGCTGGGGGATGGATCACCACTGGGGTGGTTGTGAACCACAATGATAGCGGCCGCATTTCTACGCACTGCATCGCGAAAAAGCTCCCCTACCCGAACCTGGGACGAGTTCAATGAACCGCGATAAACTTCAATAATATCCAAAACTCGGTTTCTTGTGTCCAACAAGAATACGCGTAAATGCTCCTGTTCAAGCGCGCTCATTTCAAATTGGACCAATGCCGCCGCATCTGCTGGACTATGGATGGTTGGTCGAGCCTCGGGGGATTCGATTGTCAAGCGCCGCCCCAATTCTATAGCTGCTTTCACCTGCGCAGCCTTCGCCGGGCCGATGCCGTGCTCGTCACACACTTCACTGTAATCCGCCCGATGCAAACCCGATAACCCGCCAAAATTTTGCAACAAACGCATACCCACCTGAACGGCATTTTCCCCTCGTACACCAACGCGCAATAAAATTGCCAACAACTCGGCGTTGGATAGGGCTTGTGGCCCTATTTCTGCCAGGCGCTCACGTGGTCGCTCGCTAGAGTCAAGATCAGTGATTCGATAAACAGCTGTCTCATCCTTCATTTTGAACCCCTATTAAGTTACAATTTCATTGCATTTTTAGTTAGTCATCTAACGTTATACAATATATAATGCGAAAAAGCAAGCAACGGATCAAATTTAGGCTATAATTATGTTTCAAATCTGGAGAGAGATTATGACCTTTGACCCATCATCCTTAAGCAACTTCATGCTCTTTCTGACCGCCTGGAGTGGAGCCTTTCTGGCCGCTTTATGGTTGAGCCTGATTGTATGGACATATCGCGATATCAGGGCAAGAGCACGAGATCCCTTGGGCCGCATTTTGGCAGTGTTAGTTGTGGCGGTGCTGTTTTTGCCTGGGATTGTTGTTTATCTGATCTTACGCCCTCACCGCACCCTGGATGATGAATACCAACACACTCTCGAAGAAGAAGCGCTTTTGAGATCCATTGAAGACACGCCAATCTGCCCGGGCTGTGGACGGCGCACCAAAGAAAATTGGAAAGTCTGCCCAAATTGCCACACCAAGCTCAAGAAAAACTGCCACCAATGCGGAAAATTGATGGAATTGCCTTGGAATTTATGCCCCCATTGCGGAACCCCCACCCCAGGCATGCGACGAGAGGACTTGACATTAGATGAAGCGCTCAGTCCTTTGACTTCAGCATTGCACGAAGATGAACCTGACGGTGAAGAAAGCGAATAAGGGCCATCTCTAAGCTAATAAAAAAAACCGGATTTCTATCTGAAATCCGGTTTTTCATTAGCAATAAAGCTGTTAGCGTTTGATATTCAACGCATCCCATCCAGCGTATTGGCCTTCGTCGCCTAATTCGCCTTCGATACGTAACAACTGGTTGTATTTGGCTACACGATCTGAACGAGCAGGAGCACCTGTCTTGATCTGCCCCATGTTGAGAGCTACTGCCAGGTCAGCAATGGTGGCATCTTCGGTTTCGCCCGAGCGATGTGATGCTACAGCCGTCCATCCAGCGCGATGGCAAGCCTCCACGGCCTCGATGGTCTCAGTCAGCGAACCGATCTGATTCAGTTTGACCAAGAGCGAATTGGATGCTTTTTCTTTAATGGCTCTTCGTACACGGTCGGGGTTGGTCACTAACAAATCATCGCCAACAATTTGCAGACGGTCACCAATTTCAGCAACCATCATCTGCCAGCCTTCCCAGTCATCCTGAGCCAGACCATCTTCGATGGAAACAATCGGGTATTGATCAACCCAATTCTTCCAGAAAGCGACCATTTCTTCACTGTTGAGCTTCTTTCCCTCTGTACGCAGGTGATATAGTCCCGTATCGCTTTCATAAAATTCCGAGGCGGCAGGATCGAGAGCAATGGCAATTTCTTCACCAACGCCAGCTTTGAATCCTGCTTTGTCGATGGCTTCCAAAATGACATCCACTGCTTCGGCGTTTGCTTTCAGGGCCGGGGCATAGCCACCCTCGTCACCTACCAGGGTTTTGTAATCGCGTGATTTGAGCACAGATTTCAAAGCATGATAAATCTCAGCTCCCCAACGCAAGCCTTCAGAGAAGGATGGCGCACCGAAAGGCATTACCATAAATTCCTGAGCATCTGTGGATTGCCAACCTGTGTGTGCGCCACCATTGAGAATGTTCAACATCGGAACGGGCAACACATGAGCATAGACACCACCGATATAGCGATATAGCGGCAGGCCCAAAGCATTTGCAGCTGCCTTAGCTACCGCCAGACTGGTTCCCAGAACAGCATTGGCACCTAGCTTGGATTTATTCGGGGTTCCATCCAAATCCAATAAAGCCAAATCAATCGCGCGCTGTTCAACAGCATCCCAACCGGTTAACTCTTCTGCAATGATCCCATTTACGTTTTCAACTGCCTTGAGCACACCCTTGCCAAGATATCGGCTCTTGTCGGCATCACGCAGTTCTAATGCTTCGTGGACACCAGTGGATGCACCTGAGGGTACTGCCGCCCGCCCCCAACTTCCATCCAACAACTGCACTTCGACTTCAACCGTGGGGTTGCCGCGGGAGTCGAGAATTTGTCGTCCTATTACAGAAATAATTGTTGTAGCTTCCATCAAAAACCTCTTTCTTTTTTTATAATTTCTCTTTCGCCATTGGCGCAAAAAGGCACAAAATTAGCGCCTGACGCAAAATAATCAAATTG
>CAZVPR010000263.1:0-2733 GCA_964629085.1 uncultured Anaerolineales bacterium | reverse complement strand
CCAACTGCTCGCGCTCATGGATACGCTGCTGCAACTGATCGTGTGCACCTTGAAGCTCGTGACCCTGGGACTCAAGACGTCGCTCAAGATCACCACGGGCCTGTTCCCACTGATGCTGATGCTGCTCGTATTCACCCAATTGACCCTGCAGGTGAGCATTATGGGCGCTGAGATCAGAGATCTGCTGGCGCAAGTCACCTTCTATTTGCGCGCGTTCGTTGATGGTCTGCTGTAACTGATCATGCGTGCCCTGAAGTTCCTGGGCCTGAGTCTCAAGACGCTGCCCAAGATCACCACGCTCCTGCTGCCATTGATTCTGACGCTCCGCGTACGCACCAATTTGTCTCTGCAAGTCCTCGCTATGCCCGGTGGCTTCTGAAAGCTTGCTCTTTAAGTCCCTCTCTACCTGTTCACGTTCGCGGAGCGCCTGGTGCAGTTGTGCACGCAGGTTTCGAAGCTCGGATTCTTTGGCCTCCAAACCTTGCTCAAGATTGCAGCGTTCCTGCTGCCATTGATGCTGGCGTTGCTCGTACTCACCCAGTTTGGCTTCCAAATGCTCATTATGACTGGTGACGTGTGAGATTTGACTCTTTAAATCCGTTTCAGTCTTCTCTCGTTCACGCGCTGTTTGCTGCAACTGCTCCTGTGAACGCTGAAGCTCGTTGCTGCGGGCCTCAAGACCTTGCTCAAGATTGCAGCGTTCCTGCTGCCATTGATGCTGGTGCTGTTCGTATTCACCCAATTGGCCCTGCAAGTGTTCATTATGGCCGGCAATGTGTGAGATTTGATCCTTCAGATCCAACTCAATCCGCTCTCTTTCGTTCTCCGTTTGCTGCAATTGCTCATGTGTGCTCTGAAGCTCACTGCTGCGGAGCTCAAGATCTTGTTCAAGATCGTTGCGATCGTGCAGAAGTCCCTTTAAGAGGCGTTCATACTCGACAATCCGGTCCTGCAGGCCCTTGTTGGCCAGTATCAGATCCGCCGTCTGCTGCAAATCAGGGCCAGTCGTCTGAGCTTGGCCAGGCTGAAGGTCCAAACGTTGCTCCAGCCCAGCATAGTCTTGCCTCAACGTCTGGGAAGAATGATCTTGCCCGGTCATCTGGTCCACAAGTTGTTGGCAGGCCGTGGCCAGCTCAGCCGCCTGTTCTCTGAGGTCTTTGTTGTCGTCCTCGCGTCTCGGAGTCGTTGCTTCAGTCCTGCCTCCAGCAGTATGCGCTTCACTACCCCAGGACAGGATGTGTTGCTCGAGGTCAGCACGTCTCTGCTGCTGTTCCTTGAGCAGGCGCTCATGCTCCGCGATTCGCTCCTCCAGTTTCTGATTGACCAAGCGCAGGTCCGTTGTCTGCTGCAGTTTGTCATTTGCGATTTGCAGTTCGCCAACCTGGATCTTGAGGCTCTGCTCGAGATCGGCCCGTTCCTGCTGCAACTGAAGGCATTGTTGCTCGTAATCGCGAATTTGACCCTGCAATTTCTGGTTGTTAGATAGGAGCTCTGTATGTTGCTCTCTCATTTTAACCTCCACTTCGTCACGTTGGGCAGCGGCTTGCTGCAGGCCATTATTGACATTTGCCAGTTCTCTTTCCTGAGCATCAAAACGCTGCTCGAGATCAGTGTATGCTTGCTGCAATCCCTGATGCAGATGGATCTGTTGACTCATCTGATCTTGGAGTTTCTTGTTGGCTATTAGCGTTTCAGAGGCCTGTCGTCTCAGGTCTCCTTCCACTCGTTCATACTCGATTTTGGCACACTCTAGATTACGGCGGGCTGTGTGTAATTCGCCGGTCAGTGATGCAAGACGCTGTTCAAGGTTGTCACACTCCTGTTGCATTTGCTGCCGGTGCCGGTCGTGATCAGCAAGCTGGTCTTGTAGATGTTGTTTCATGGCCGCCAGATCAGCAAGCTGATGGCTCAACTCAGACTCTTTTCGCTCATGCTCAGTTGCCAGGTGCTGCAACTGGTCGTGGGCCGTGCGTAATTCACCACTCAGAAATTCAATATGCTGCTTAAGCCCGTCACACTCCTGCTGCACTTGCTGCTGACATCGCTCGCGTTCGCTGATCTGGTCCTGCAACTGTTGCTTGGCAACAGTCAGATCGGCAATCCGGCCGTCTGAATCTGACTCTCTGCGCTCACGCTCATGGGCCATGTGCTGCAGTCGATCGTTGGTCGTTTTCAATTCGCCGCTCAGGCATTCAACACGCTGCTTGAGATCATCACAGTCCTGTTGCACTTGCTGCTCACAACGCTCGTGTTCGACGACCTGATCCTGCAAGGTCTGCTTATCGGCCGTCAGTTCAGCAATCTGATGGCCTAATTCAGACTCTTCCTGCTCACGCTCAGTGGCCGCGTGCTGCAAGCGCTCACGGGCCGCCTTCAATTCACAGCTCAGCGATTCAACACGCTGTCTAAGATCGTTACACTCCTGCTGCAATTGTTGCTGATACTGCTTGTGATCAGCAACCTGATGGCCTAAATCAGACTCTTTTTGCTCACGCTCAGTGGCCGCGTGCTGCAAGCGCTCGTGGGCTGAGTGCAATTCATCCATCAGGGCCTCAAGACGTTGCTCAAGATCTTTCCGCTCCTGCTGCCATTGGTGCTGATGCTGCTCAAATTCACCGAGCTGGCCGTGCAGATGCTCGTTGTGGCTGGCAAGATCGGAGATCTGATGGCGCAAGTCACCCTCCACCTGCTCACGCTCGTGGGCACTTTGCTGCAACTGGTCATGCGCACCCT
>CAZVPR010000262.1:0-2877 GCA_964629085.1 uncultured Anaerolineales bacterium | reverse complement strand
GCATCAGCCACGATCCTTTGGCTACCGCTGCTGTCCCGCCTTAAGTGGATAGCCAGAAAATATATCCCAAAGAAATTTGAGTCTTTTCACATGAGATTGCTTGAGGCGGCGCGTTTGACACGTCTGCGCGAGGCCGGGCGCTCTGAGGGAATTCGAGCCTTTTGGGTTTCACGCACATTTGTCCAGCGTGTGGGCGAACTTCTTGATTTAGGGGATGATGCCTTCTTCTTAGAGCATGAAGAAGTTGTCGATCTTCTGGCTGGCAATGACGAATCAACCACGCAAATATCAGCCCGAAAAGCGGCTTACAAAAAATATAACTCCCTACCACAATATCCCACCGTCATCATGGGGCGTTTCGATCCCTTTGAATGGGCGGCTGACCCCAATCGGCGTACGGATATTTTCGATGCCACCGGCCTTCTCAAGCAACATTTCACTGAACAAATAGAAGGGTTACCTGGATCTGCTGGGCATGCCGAGGGTCAGGTGCGTATCATCCATTCGGCAGAAGAAGGTGACCTGCTGCAACCCGGTGAGATTCTGGTCGCCATCACAACTAACGTCGGCTGGACGCCCATCTTCCCGCGCGCGGCAGCGGTGATCACTGATGTGGGCGCACCACTTTCGCACGCCGCCATCGTCGCCCGAGAGTTAGGTATACCCGCCGTTGTGGGCTGCTTCAATGCCACTTCGATTCTCAAGACCGGTGACTTTGTCCGCGTAGATGGTGGCAAAGGAATTGTAGAAATTATCGGGAGAACAACATGAGCAACAAACCAACAGCTTTGATTACTGGAGCAACCAGCGGTATCGGGGCTACCTATGCCCAAAGATTAGCCGCAGATGGATATAACCTGATCATCACAGGCCGTCGAAAAGAAAAAATCGAGGCTTTAGCCGATGATCTCTCTCATTCGCATAACTGCCAAGTCGATGTCGTTATTATCGAATTATCTGATCCCGTCGAGGTCGATGAATTTGTCGAAAACATCAAAAATCGCCCTATCGATCTATTGATTAATAACGCCGGATTTGCTTCGACCAGATTTTTCCACAGGGAACCTCTCAAACTTCAGGAAATGATGGTCAGCACGCACATCCTAGCACACATGAAAATAACGCATACGCTGCTGCCCGAAATGATCAAAAAAGGATCGGGCACGATCATCAATGTTTCCTCCTCAGGGGCTTTCCTTCCTTCACCAAAAACAGCCACCTACAGCGGCACGAAAGCCTTCTTGCGCGCCTGGACAGAGGGATTACATTTCGAGCTTGAAGGTACTGGCGTCCAGGTCCAAGTTGTTTGTCCCGGATTAACAAAAACAGATATGCATGTCAGGCTGGGCATACCCGATGATCGTATCGTTGATTGGGGGCCGTTTCAATGGATATCGCCTGATGAAGTAGTTGAATGCTCGCTGCGTTGTCTAAAAAAGAATAAGGTGATCTGCATCCCTGGCCGGCTGACTCGGATGCAAGTCTTATGGCGCAACGTAATCCCAGAATCTCTTTACTATAAAACTACTGGCTACTTCTTCCGCAAATATGGCTGGAGTGATGGAGCTGACTCATGAGCGTCCAAGCCAAGATTGCCACCCTGTTGATGCGCTTTCAAATGGCAGATTTCTACAAAGATCGGTCCGTAGACATGATGCGCGCCAAAATGGAGAAATACTCTCGTGCGGTGAAGCTTCCATCCGATGTGAAAGTTGAGTCTATTGATGCCGGTGGTAGGCCAGCCGAATGGATCAGCACACCTGAGATCAACCAAGATCAAGTCATTCTCTATTTCCACGGGGGAGCCTACTTCTTGAATTACGCTAACCCCCACCGTGATCTTATCGCCCGCTTGGGACGGGAAGCTAAAATGCACGCCCTGGTGTTTAATTACCGTCTCGCTCCCGAAGACCCATACCCCGCAGCTCTGCATGATTCTATCGCCGCGTATGATTGGCTATTGGAACAGGGATATTCTCCAAACAATATCGCCTTCGCTGGCGATTCTTGTGGCGGGGGGCTGGCCTTGGCAACAGTGCTGAAGCTTCGCTATGAGGGGGATCTGCTCCCGGAAGCCATTGCCTGCGTCGCCCCCTGGACAGACCTGACGGGCAGCGGCGAATCAATGCGGAGTAAAGCCAAAGCCGATTTCATCAACTCTGCTGAACACTTGAAGACTACTGCAAATTACTACGCCGGCAACCATGATCTTAACAACCCTTTTATCTCACCCCTATTTGCTGATCTTACAGGCTTACCCCCGCTGCTGATCCAGGTCGGCACCCGGGATATCCTACTAGACGACTCGACCCGCCTGGCGGAACGCGCCGGTGAGGCAGGTGTCGATGTCAGCATAGAGATTTGGGAAGAAATGTTCCATGTCTTTCATCTCGCGGCTGCCTTTGTCCCTGAAGCCCGCCAGGCTGTCAAGAATATGGCCGCATTCTTGCGCCAACATGTTTTAATTGCAGATGGACGCTGACGCCAGAGGCGCGCCTGCGGCAAACACAGATTTTTTTATAATTTTATCCGAGTGAATCTGCGTTCATCTGCGGTTTCATCACAAAACTACCTGAATAAAAATCGAAATAAATTATGAACAACATCGAATGGAATGCAACGCTCACTGGTGATTACCTGTGGTCCAATGTCAATTTTGGGGAGGCAGTCACCGATGTGATGACCCCGCTAACCTGGTCGGTGATCCAGTTCACCTTGAATGATTGGGTCTTCTTGCCCGGATATCCAACAGTCGGCAATATTGGCGGATATCCCTATCTCAACATCAGCATTATGGCCACCCTGTTTAATGCCTTAGGGCAAAAGGGCTATCCACTTAAGGCGGGACAGCAGCGGTAGCCAAAGGATCGTGGCTGA
>CAZVPR010000261.1:0-2896 GCA_964629085.1 uncultured Anaerolineales bacterium | reverse complement strand
CCCTCCGCAGCCAGTCGTTCATGCCATCACAGGTGATGGCTTAGTAGTTACATTTATTGTTGAATAACGATAATGACTCAATTATAGCTGAAGATACTGCCCTCAAATATTGTGTGGCATGCTATTCTTGAAAAAAAGCGAAACTTCTCAAAGATGTTTCGCTTCTGTTGTCAGATATTTTCCAAGGGGGAAGCCTAACCTTCGACTCCCGGTAGGTCCGGGGCAATCCACCCCAATTGGCGAGCCTTCACCACCGCGGCCATGCGGTTAGGAACTTCCATGCGCAGGTAGGCCTCAGAGAGCAGATTGCGCACAGTGGAATTGGCCACGTTCATGAGCTTGGCGATATCAGCCGTGGTTTTTTCAGGATAGGCGGCGCATAATGAAACAGCCTCTAACTGTCGCGAGCTAAGATTGTCTCCTGGTGAAATTTTCTTGAAGTACTGATCGTGGGCCAAGCGGCTCATGTGCACGCCGCCCCTGGCGACGCTGCGCGCTACCGCAGCCAGTTCCTGGATGGTTTCGCGGTCATCCTTCATAATAAAACCGCTGGCTCCGGCTTCCATGACGTTCTTTATCAAGGATGCCTGATGGTGCATTGAGATCACCAGAATGTTTAATTGGGGATATTTCTGCAGCAGTTTGGGAATAAGGTGCAGGATAGGATAGGGATTGGGATTGTCCTTCGATGTGGGCACGTTAATGTCGAGGAAGAGCACGTCTACATCCTTATCCGCTAGCATGGATTCCAGTTCTTCACCATAGGCGCATATTGCCATCACCTGAATTTCGGAATCCTTTTCAAGCCGAAATGTATAACCGTCTACAATGCTTTGATGGTCCTCTAAGATCGCAACCTTAATAGTTTGAGACATGATTCACCTCCTTATGCGTATTGACAGCTTAACAGAGAATTTTAACACGCACAAGATTAAATCTGTTTTTTGGGGTATCTCAGTACAAATGTCTATATTCATCTGTTGGATGTCTATTCCAATATTAGTTCGAGTATTATATATTTTGTGTAGCCATTATTGGGGATATTTTAGATCAGGTAGTGGACGCGAGGGGAAAGCGTCCGCTATCGTTTTAAAGGTCAAAAAAATAGCAAGAACCGCTTGCTTTGTGAGTTATTTTGTGCAATAATAGTGTTACCCACTGCAGGGTGCCCCCCTCACTCTGTAGTGGGCTTTTTTTGTTTTCTCCCTGATGAGATAGAATTGTCTTTATTATGTTGAGTGAAAACAAACACAGCAATCTTGTCGTTATAATTGGTATCATTCTTGCCTTCTTCTCCATACCCCATTTAATTGATGACTTCATCTTTGATATTCCCACAGAATTTGGGTTGACGAATATACAGGCCCAGATACTCAGTGGGATTTTTATAGTTTGTTATCTTTGGATAATGATCCTGGTTTCAAAACAGTGGCGTGGGGGATATTTTGGCACAGCGTTTATTGGGGGGTTCTTGGCATTAGCTGTCTTGCTTAAACATATCCCTAAGATTCTTCTACCAGAACCCTATTGGAGTGGGTGGTTTTCAGAAACATTGATTATAGGGATATTTATCTCGGGGATTGTATTACTGATTACATCCATCCTTGCTTTACGTAGTGATCACTAGAATTGGAGGATTAGTTTGTGAATTCATTGTTCATTGTTGGGTTTGCTATTCTGGGGGGTGTTGCTGTTACCTTACAAGGTCAGTTCATGGGTATTATGGAACAAAACCTTGGAACTAAGGCCAGTGTGTTTATTACCTATGCCAGCGGTGGGTTAATTGTGGCATTGTTTACAGTCATCACTGGTGTTAATTTCGAAAACTGGCGTAAAGTGCCTTGGTACGCATTTTTTGCTGGGCTTTTGGGACTCGTCATTGTCAGCACCATTGGATATGTGATTCCCAGATTGGGTGTTGCCGGCGGCTTTATGCTAATCGTCGCCTCGCAATTTATTTTGGCGGCATTGATCGATAACTTTGGCTGGTTCCAGGCATCTATTCGCCCACTGGACTTTACGCGTTTAGCAGGTTTGGGTATGATGTTGGTTGGTGTGTGGTTGGTAAATAGGTAATAAATTCATTTGCTCTAACCATACATCATGAATATATGAAAAAGCAGGGAATATTTATTTCATTGTTGCACCTCAGCGGAATTATTGTTCTGGTAGAGGTGATCATCCTGGGAATTATGGGATTTATCTACTGGTTGGCTGGTTGGACAACTGTGGAGCAATATGCTAATGGGCTGATGTGGGTAGGTCTGATTTCCATTGGTATTGGCTTGATGAGTGTGCAGGGCCAGTGGGATAGCACGCACAGCTTTGAATTCCAGTACAGCACTTCGGTTATCGGTCAGGATCGCTGGAAACTAGTCAAATCCTATCTTGCGGAAGGTTTGCAGGTATTGGGGATGATGTTTGTGCTGTTGATCATTGGGATGATCAACCTGGGGTTGTGGTGGTTGCTAAGCTGACATCCGGTACGCACTAATCAATGCAAAAATGCCATACATCGTTAGGATGACTCCCGCCGATCGGTTGACCCAGACAAGCATCTTTGCGTTAAACCTATCCCTGAATAGGCTGACCAAACCGCTTAGGGTTAGCCACCAAACTCCTGATCCGATGAATACACCTGTTACCAAAGATATCGTTGAAGTGTAGCCGATGTCGCTGTCAATGCCCACCAGTCCCAAACCGGCAAAGATGGCCACAAAGGACAGAATTGTTACCGGGTTTGTCAACGTCAATAAAAACGTGGAGAGATAAGCGCCCCCTAAATTATTATTCTCAATCTCTGCACTCATCTCCGATGGTTTTGATCGAAATGTCCTAATACCTAAATAGCAGAGGTAAATGCCCCCGATAAAAGCCAGCCAATTTTGTGAATCAA
>CAZVPR010000260.1:0-2970 GCA_964629085.1 uncultured Anaerolineales bacterium | reverse complement strand
CGCTGACGGCAAGATAGTGGAAAGCTGGTGGGCCTATGACGTCCTGGGCATGATGGAGCAGCTCACAGCCCCGGAATGGCCAGCGCAAGGGGTCTGGATTACGACGGTGCCCACCCCAATGGGCAACATGATAATCAAGGGCACCTGGGTGGCGCAGGATGCTGCGCAGACCCGGCTCACAGGAGAGTTCGAGCAGATTAATACCTACCCGGTGCTTATTGACGTTTATCCGGATTCAGAACAAGTCAAGTTTGCTGGCGCGCTCGCGCAGAAGATTGGACTAAACAAATACGAGATGACGACCCTCGAGTATTTCACCAGAACCGCCGGCCCTAGCTTGGAGGAAATCGTCGGCATCGGAATCGTAGCCGGCACCTTCGAACTCATTGGTCCAGATCTGGTTCAGGGCCAGGGCACAGGGGCCTACTATATGCCGGAACAAGATACCGATCAGGATGGCTTCCCAGACGAAGGTCAGGAACCTGTAGTCTGCGTGCCTTGGGAATGGACCGCGAAACGTCTAACAATGATGCCGGGTTGTGTACCGACACCGTTACCTGAGGGCGAGTAGGTGATAACAATAGGCTCACAGAGTATGCAAAGGGCCGGCAGCCTTGGCAAGGTTGTCGGCTTTTTTCTTTAAAGACCTCCCTGGAATTCCACTCGCGCGATTTCTCAGATTCTTTTAGAAGTTGCGCAGTCTTCCGGGGATTTCGGATAGTTGAGAGTGAAGGATCCCAACCTTACATGGACGCAAGCGCGACAATGGAAGCGTCACAAGGATCCAGGTATCAGACATGCTTGACTTGGAGGTCTATATATTGGTGCAGGAAGGGGACTCAAGCCAGACACATTCTGTTCCGGTATGATCGATGATGTGCGGATCTATGACCGAGCAGTGAAGTCGTAGGGGCAGTGGCGAGTGTATGAAGCTAGGAAGCGAGGAAATGAAGAAGATAAGAAACATTGAGATTTCGCTATGCTTACCTTCCTACCTTCCTACCTTCTTACTTTCTTACCCTCTCATCTTCTTACGCTCAAACTGACAGCCGACTACCAGCTATGGTCCTCCTGGAGAATCTGGATGTCTTTAACAAGGAAAGCGTCGGTCGTACCTTGAGAGGTAACCTGTACCATCTGGCCGTTGTGCTCGGCCTTATGGTCGTCGATGCTTAATCGCGCGAATGTCATCTTAATGACAGGATCTTTGCCGGTTTTTGCCAGCTTATTAACCGTCTTCAACTTTCGCTCAACATTACGATTGTCCGCATAGAGAAACATGGGTATGACACTCCGCATCCCTTCGGCAGACCCCGGGGAACCGCACTTGAGAAAATCGCCGTATGTTCGATACAAACGCTCGGCTGTATCGAGAAGAATGACTGGAAGCAGAGTGGTAAAATATTTGTCACCTCCGGTTGAGCCGCCGATAACAAGCAAAGACTCGGTGCTGTCCCTGCTAGTGACCGCGGCGCTCAACTGATGTCTGCCTATCGAAATGGATAACTGGTCTCCATCTTGTTCAATAACTGTGGATTTGCCAATGCGGGGCACAGCATATATAGCAACGACGACAATGACCAAAAAGACCACGATTTTCCAAATTTCCATAATCCACCTCTCTTGAATTAGTTTTCGCATGTGTTACGTCAGTAGTTATGTCGGGTAATGCCAGGGTGATATTAAGGAAGAAAACACTCACAGATGACGCTGGCGTAAAGCATATCTAACAGCAGTTTCTGGTCTGGGATGATCGATGATGTGCGACAGGTTGTTGGTTGCTGGTTATTAGTTGTTGGTTGTTGGCAAGGAACTAGCAACCAGCAGCCAGAAACTGACAACTTGATAATGACCGGGCAGCGGTCCCGTAGAGGCCGGGTGAGGTGTCAGGTGTTGGGTGGTAGGTGCTAGGAAGAGAAGAAATGGAGAAGGCAGGAGGCCGTGAGATTCCGCTATGCTTACCTTCCTACCTTCTTACTTTCTTACCCTCTCATCTTCTTAGGCTCAAACCGACTACTGACTACTGAAGGCTGACAGCTTGTCTTGCCACTCTTTGGCCTTATCCGGTTTGTCCCAGGCTTCGTAGAGTTGGATCAGTTGTTTGAGTGAATTCAGGGTGTGGGGATGCTCGGGGCCGAGCTTGTCTTTCCGGCCTTCATATGCTTCAACCAATTTGGCCTCTGATTTTTCATACTGGCCCTGTCTGAGGTAGAGCTTGCCGATGTCATGCATGGATTCCAGCGTAGCTGGATGATCGTGACCCAACTTCCGTTGCCTGCCCTCTAGGGCCTCTTTGGATAAAGTCGTTGCTTCATCGTATTGCCTCTGTCGGGTATACAGCACAGCCAGGTCGTTAATGCTGGCGAGGGTGTGTGGGTGCTCGTTGCCGAGGATGTGGCGTTGAGCCTTCAGTGTCTCGATATATTGCTTTTCTGCTGCAACAAAACGACCCTGCGCGGTATACAGCCTGGATAACGTATTCACTATGTGCAGTGCATGCCAGTTGTTTTCGCCCAGAAGTTCATTTGTGATATTCACTGCCTCTTTTAACAACGGTTCTGCTTCATCATGGCGCCCCTGATTCAAGTACAGCGTGCCAAGCCCGTGCATGGAATGTGTGGTTGCTTTATGTAAACGCTGGGCAGCTTCCAGGACCTCGGTAAACATCTTCTCGGCCTGCTCATGCTGGCCTCGGCTATAGTGCAGCCAGCCCAGAGAGTCCTTGGTAGCCAGCGTTTCCGGGTGGTGCTCGCCCCAAATCTCGCGCCGGCTGGTTAGGGCTATGTCGAGTTGCTGCTCGGCCTCTTCATAGCGGCCCTGGTCCCAATACAAGCTCCCCAAGCCCTGCCTCATACCCAGTGTACGCCAGTCTTTCTGTTTGAACTTTTGGCGACTGATTTCAAATGCCCTCGTGATCAGAGGCTCTGCCTCTTGGTAGCGTCCCTGCAATCGGTAACCGTATCCCAGCAT
>CAZVPR010000259.1:0-3137 GCA_964629085.1 uncultured Anaerolineales bacterium | reverse complement strand
ACTATGCCCGTCGGGAAGGTGTCTTCCCTGGTGCATTGGTTGATGCTGTTCAACGATCAAATAAGATGTTATTGGATTTGAAAAAACATTTGATTTACGCGAATATTCTCCAGGCTCAGCAACGATTTCACGAAGTTCCTTTCAGCCTGAATACCCCCGTAGGAATCTTGCATGGCATCATTGACCTGCTTTATCAAGATCAAGATGGCAGGTGGCATATAGTGGATTGGAAAACAGAGTGGGCACCTAAAGCTAACATTGAAGAAATTGTCCAAGAACACCTGCTTCAGATGGCGGTTTATACAAAAGCTATCCAGCAAGCACTTGATATACAAGCTGAGGCTGCCCTTTGTTTTATGGTTCCCAATATTAAGATTTACCCGCTCACAGTAGAAAGATTGGAAGAAGCTTGGGCAGAAGTCATTTCAACGGTATGAAAACGCCATCGGTTTGATCTGAATTTGTAGAATGAACGCCATCCAAACGATTAGCACGATCCTCAAACACGATCGAAAAATCAACACTTACAAAATCGCGTTGATACGGGCTATCAACGATTTGGCATTGTCCTATCCGGGATTGAATCTTTTCAAACAGGATATCGCCATCCCTTTACAGATGATTGCCAGATATTGGCTGGCCTACTATTGGCCGTTCTGTGATCCGCAAAAACCAATCCTTCAAGGCCCACAAGCAGTTTTGGATGGAAAACTGCGCAATGACATCGCATTCCGGGTTGAACTCACCCATTTGCGAACACTGTGGAATAATCAAATCAACCAGGTTGAAGCGCCTCAAGATGGTTTCTTTGTAATTGACGAAATGTATCGCCCTAGCAGGAAGAGCACTTATTCCGTTGAATTTGTAACTGCATATCAGCAGGCCATCCAAAAAATTATCCAAGCAATTCGGCAACCCATCCAATATGCAGGACCGGGAGAATGGTCCATTTTTGCTAAACCGGCGCGATATCATCAAATTCAAGACCGCTGTATTGCTCTTCCAGAAACCAAGACAAACGATTATTGTGTGATTGTTGGTCAAGAACTCTTGGTTGGGTTTCAAGAGATTTCACTCTACATCGAAGCGCTGTGCATCCACGAGTGGAGTCTGTTTACAGAACGTAAAAATATCGACCAGGAGTATCACCGAGGCGCGATCTATCGACTGCTAACCGCCCGTCCGGACAACCGCAGGCCATTGGATTGGGAACGCAATCTAATTGATATTCTTTTGATGGAAGCCTATGAATTTTCTTGTCCCTGGACAGGAAAAAGGATCAAACAAGGAGTTTCTTACGATCTTGATCACATCATTCCTTTAGCAGTTTATCCAACCAACGAAATATGGAATATTGTTCCTTCGGATCCCTATTTCAACTCCCATAGGAAGCGAGATCGTCTGCCTTCATCTAAAAAACTGCAACAAGCGTATCCCCATCTGGTTACAACTTATAAAACCTATGGCTATCAAGAAGAACTGTCTCATACCCTGAAAGAGGATGTTCGTGGCCGTTTTCTAAACATCGACACGAAAAGCAATCAATTTCCTGATCTTGTGACTGAGGCTGTTTCCAATTTTGTGGAGCAAATCAGTGCATCTCGAAATATTGCCAGATTTTAGGAGTATAGAATGCGAATCGAATACAACAAGCTGATTCGGGATCGAATCCCAGAAATCATTGCCAACGAAGGTAAAACCTATTTAACTGAAGTAATGGAAGTACAAGATTATCAGCAAGCTTTATTAATAAAGTTGGTGGAAGAAGCTCAGGAAGCAGCCGCTGCAAAACCAGACAAGTTGATGATCGAACTAGCAGACCTGATGGAAGTTATTCAAGCAACCATGCAGGCTTTTGAAATACTGCCTGAAGAAGTGCGGCGCGTCCAGCAGGAACGTCAATCAAACCGCGGTGGCTTTGACAAGCGCTTGAAATTGTTATGGGTGGAAGAATAATCGCAACGTATCGGCCATTACCATTGAATAAGCATATTGATTAACTTGAAAGAGATGAGTGTTATGAAGCACGTCTCTTGTTCAGGAGGGTGGCCTGAATGGACTCAGATCACTCCTCGACGTAATCTAGGAACTGGAAGTCGTCGACAGTAGTTTCCCACCATTTGCGGATCTTGATGAATTTATCCTCCACTGATCATTCCAAGATAATATTAATGTCGCCCACTAAACCCTTTTCAATTACCTTTCTGGTCTGCAAATCTTCAATCTGGTAGCCATGCATGCCAGAAGTTGCGGCTGCCTGCCGTGCTTCTTCTACGGTGTCATAATCCTTGTGGAAATGCAGCCGCCCATGGGGGCCAGAGTCATATTCGTGCTGCAGGTAGAGAAGGTATCGTTTCATCACGCTCGATATTATAAGTCACATCACCTGCAAGAAGGAGGAGTGGAGGGGATCAGCCCTCTCCACAAGTGTTGGGAATTCGACCGTTCGCCGCAGCAACTTCAATTTCGCTGGCGATCCGGCGCGCTTCGGTGTAAGGGACATTGACCCGAGTGGTCATTTTCCCTTCTGTGCCCAAACGCTGCCGCAGGGCCTGGCGTGCTTTGTATTCGGTGCTGGCCGCATAGCGCAGCACCAGTACACCTTGCACCAGCATGCCGCTGGCGATGGTCACTCCCAGTACGATCATGATTGCATCCATTGTTGCCTCCAATCCAGAATGTGTGTCCAAAGAGGCCGTTCGCCTCTCCGCCTGATCAGGAAACTCCTGTCCAGGGGGAGAGACAGGAGGAGTGGGTGATCTCCTCCTGTCACAAATCTGGAAGGAGGCGACATTGGCGCAGTCATGTGGAAGAAGGTTCACCCCTCCACCTCTGGGGAAAAATCAATATCAGACTTCATCCCAGGGGTCGAGAGGCGATGCTTTGTAACGAAAAAGAAAGAAGGGAGAGGTGCGCACAGTGCGCACCTCTCAACGAGATGCGGGTAGCATCTCTGGGGCTTCGTATCACTCTGCCTCGACTTTCTCGGCATCATGTTACTCGGCGTCAGCTTCGGGCGGGTGATCCAGGAACTGGAAATCATCGACAACCACTTCCCACCAGTTGCGGGTCTGGCCGTCGGTGTCTTCCCATTTGTTGTTCTGCATGCGCCCTTCCAGGGCAACCAGGCGGCCTTT
>CAZVPR010000258.1:0-3143 GCA_964629085.1 uncultured Anaerolineales bacterium | reverse complement strand
TCGACGAATTTGATTACGGCCGCCTCCTTGCCTTTGAGCGGGTCTGCCACAAGTATGGAATCAAAGTCGGGGTGATCTTCAACGACACTACTAGAAATGAAGTATACACCGATGCCGGATGCATAACCGATGAGGAGTGCGATCAGGAAAGCGCCGACCGGATCATGGCCTACATGCAGGGCTACCTGGCTGCCGGCGGAAACGCGGATCGTATCATATTCCAGAGCTGGATGGACTACCCGTCCCAAACCGGCCCCGAAACCCTCACCAACTCCTTCCTCAACGTAACCAAACAGCAGATGGATATCTTCTTCCAGGAGTGAATGTTGAAAACTGCTACGAACAGGAGGCACCAGTGAAACTGGCGAACGCAACGACAAGCCATTGCTTTGACTGCGGAGAGGCCCTTGGGCCTGCCGTGCAAGCGCGGTCGGTGGAGTCAGACGTATGGATGAATCTATACAGTTGAGTCAGGAGAAGAGGTTCATGAAGAGTACATATCGATTCAAACCAATCATCGCTGCAGTCTGTTTAACGGTTTGCATGTCCGTTGCCTTGCCATCGTGGGGCCAGGAAATAACCTTTCTATCAAGAAAGCAGCAGGACTATTTCCAGAATCCTCAAGACTGCATCGAAATGCTCTCAAAGGTTGATCGAATTGGTATGTACGTTGGCCATCTTAACCCTGCTGGTGGAAACAATCCAATCACGGATGAAGAATTGAAGAATGTGGTTGATGTGGCGAATGCATTAGGCAAGGGGTTCTATATTGAAATGGGTGGATTGTCTACGCACTTTAGAGATCGGCCCGAAACGGTTGCCGTTGATTCGTTCACTTCGGAAAGCAATTATGTTTCAAGGCTCGTCGATCTGGGAGCCAACGTTGAGTACATTTTCTATGACAATCCTCTCATCCGCATCATGATGACTGAAGGACTGAATGGTGGAACGATGGATGGTTTATGGACGCTGGATGCGGCGGTTCATGAACTGGCCAAGGTTACAAAGATGTGGAAGGACTATATTCCGGGAGTAAAGATTGGCCCGGTTGGATCGCCGGTATGGCGAGCGTGGAAAGGTGAAGGCCCATATGGCAAGCCACATGGGCTCCAGAATGGGTATTATGATATCTACGAGATGCTCGGAAAAATAAGAGATATTTTTCCGCTGTATGATACTCAAATTGATACCTATGAAATTGATTTTCCCTATAAGTATATCGATGACTATTTAGGCAATGCGAGCCATCATGCCAATGATCAGGCGTATTGGGTAAACCGGCTTAGAGACATCGAGAATGAAGTGAAGGGTGGGTTTCCTTTTCCGGATATGGAATTTGTCTTTATCTTCAATGATGAGGCATCTTCGCGCCAGGACTTTGATCAGGATGTCCATGCATGGATTGATCTGTATTGTAATCAATATGGCGGCAATCCGGATATCTACTCCATTCAGAGTTGGTATGCCACCTTTGAGGAACCCAATGAGCTTATGCCGGAGACGACACCCTATACCTATTCCTGGATCGTAAAGGGCATTATCGAACAGTACCAAGATGGGGGCACCGAGCCCCTCTTCTCAGACGGGTTCGAAAGCGGTGACTTTATTGAGGGAGGGTGGACGCTGGAAAATACCCCCACTATCATAACGTTTGGACAGGCCAGTGGCTCCTATTGCGCCCAAATCGACTGGGGTGATGTGTTGACAAAGAGCCTGGACCTTTCGGGCAGGACCAACGTCACCTTATCCTATGCCATCAATTGCAAGCCCGACATGCCGACCAATACTTTCATCGCGCTCGAGGTGTCGGCCGATGGCGGCACCAATTGGGTCGAGCTGGATCGGACAAGACATAGCGGGTATGTGACCAAGGAGTTCAACCTTGCTTCGGAACTGCTCACATCCGGTTTCGCGTTCCGTTTCGATAAGATTGGCGCCGCTTCGGGCGATTGGGGGAGGATTGATGACGTATCCATCGCTGTGGTGCCTGCGGGCAGCAACACTCCGCCGGTCTTCATACGCGATCCGGTGGTTGCAGCCGATGCGGGGACCACGGATGCTTACAGCGGCACGCTCGCGAATAAAGCGGTTGATCCGGATGCCGATCCGGTGACCTTCTCGCTGGTTTCCCCCACCAACACCTGGTTGGCTGTTGCGGAAGACGGAACGCTCAGCGGCACGCCGGGATCGGGCGATTACGGCCCCAACAGCTGGACGGTGCAGGTGTCGGACGGCACGTTCTCCAATACGGCCACGCTGGAGATCAACGTGGGCTATGGCGGCGCACGGATGGCCCTGTTCTCGGACGGATTCGAAAGCGGTGACCACACGACGGGAGGGTGGACAATAGAGAACGGTCTACCCAGATTTAGTAGCGCCGCGGCCAGTGGCACCAGTTGCGCCAACCTCATATGGGCTGATGTATGGAGCAAAGATCTGGACCTCTCGGGCAGGACCAATGTCACCTTGTCCTATGCCATCAACGTCAGTCCCGACTTGCCGGAAACCAATTCCATCGCGTTTGAGATATCGGCCGATGGCGGTGCCACTTGGGTCACGCTCGAAGAGTTAACGGGAACTGCCGGATATGTGACCCGGGAGTGGAACCTCGCTTCGGAATTTCTCACGTCCGGTTTCGCGTTCCGTTTCGATCAGATTGGCCTCCCCGGTTCGGGCGAATGGTGCAGAATCGATGATGTGCTGGTGACAGCCGCGGATCCGGAAGGTGTCCCTCCCGCTCCCAACGTGATTGTGTTCCTGATGGATGACTTCGGACTGACAGATGTGCAGCAGCATCCGACCTATTTCCCCGATGGCAGTCCGCTGTTTGAGACCCCGAATATGCATCGTTTGGCGAGCGAGGGGGTGCGGTTCGGTAATATGTATGCGCAGCCGTTGTGTTCGGCGAGCCGGTTCGCGCTGCTCTCCGGGCAGAATTCCGCGGCGCGCCACGCGATGTGGGCGGCCATTGTGAACGATGCGAAGCCCGAACCGTCCCTGCCGACCAGTTCGAATCCCAATCGGGCCTATAACTTTCCTTCCTTCCGCGATCACATGCCGCTGGAAATCGAGACGATTGCGGAGCGCTTGAAGGAGGCCGGCTATGCAACCTGGCATGTGGGCAAATGGCATCTTTCGCCAAA
>CAZVPR010000257.1:0-3151 GCA_964629085.1 uncultured Anaerolineales bacterium | reverse complement strand
GGGGTTCGAGTCCCTCCGGGTGCGCAAATCAGCACCCTGCGGGATCCGGGTGCGCTGATAAAAGCCCCTTTGAGGGGCTTTTAGGTTTAAGGCTTTATTGGTCATCATCCAACACTATTCGCCAATCCCCTTAGATTGGCGCAGCGAGAGCAGACAGGGATGCCCTGCTCTCGCATGCCGGGTGCGCACCAAATGTGGTGGTACCTTCCCCCAGGATCACCACATTTGCCGTTAATGGGACAATTCAATTGCAGTAATTACTGCAATTTGGTGCAACCGTGGTGCAACTGCAATAAATGCGATTCTACCGATAAGACTATATACTGAAACCCATACTATTGATCAAACTTGTTATCATAACTCACAATTAAAAAGTCCCCATGGCTCCAGCCGGGGACTTTGGCATTCTTCCAAGAGAAACGCTTACTCCGCTTCCGATGTCACTTTTTAGTAAGCCTGACCCTCGCTGCGCTCGGGATACAAGCTTTTATTCAATATTAATAAGAACAGCTTGTACCGCCAGGCGCCAATCATACTCGCCACTGCTAGCATTGAAACCCTTGCATGTAATCAATGTGAGCATGTCATATTCTGAGTGCTGCAAAGCTTTCAGGGTGTCAGGTTTGACCTCCAAAACGTCGCTCACTTCGTAGGTATAGATCTGACCATTGGCGTGGATTCTAATCTGGTCTCCGTGTTTGAGTGTGTGCAAATTAATGAACGGCCCTGGTTGATTATTCACATCCCAGACGTGGGCTGTGATGGCTGTGTTGCCGACCCAGGTTGGATAGGCAGTCCCTTCAAGATAACCAGCCTGATCTCCAAGCCAGGTCACATCCCAGCCGTGTCCGGTTAATGGCACACCCACAATTGGCAATTCAAGGTTAAGAGCGGGAATTTCTAACAATAACCTATCATAAATGGTATTTGCTTCATGAATTGGGTGCTCAGGGATAGTAACCTGTGATCCAGGGGGAAAACCTGTGCCTGGCAATTGCAATTTCCCAAGGGCAAAGAGTGAGAAACTATTCGTATCACCACACACATAACCCTTCGGTCCTTTGGCAGTTGGCAATAGGCTGAATGCGCTGATACCGGTAGGTTGGTGGAAAAGTTGCTTTCCCGCCACGACCCCATCCTTCGGCCTGACACAAATCTGAATCGGCTTGTTAAATTGAGAAACGACCTGGCCGCCGCAAATTATTTTGATATCATAAACCTGATCCCCCAATTGGAAATTACCGCTGACAGCCTCTTTGATGACCAACTGGCAATTCGAATTCAGTGCTCCATCAGGGATAATCACTTTCACTCTACCAAAGCTATAAGTGCCGCCCGTGAAATCTGTTTGTATGGTTTTCTTTTCACTGAAAGCCTCGTCACCACCATCGCCGCTCCCATTTGCTGCCGTTCCAACTACTGGCGTTCCAACTACTGGCGTTCCCAGTTTACTCACGAAGACATCAACACTCCCCGAACTGGTCAGCTCGGCGGTGCCAGGCCCAGGGTCGAAATCCACAGTATCACTAAAGGCTCCTGTGGTGAGCGCATTGCCGCTGCCATCCACTGCAATTTCGGATGCCATATTCATAATTCCAGTACCCCCAATGCGTTTAGCCCAGACATAATTCCCGCTACTGTCTAACTTGCTGACGTATATATCGCTACTCCCCGCGCTAGTCAAATTGGCGGTGCCAGCCCCAGGGTCGAAATCAGCGACACCTCCAAAAAGCCCGGTGGTGTACACATCCCCGATTGCGTCCAAGGCAATCCCACGGCCCTGATCACTACTCGTTCCGCCCAATCTTTTGGCCCAAACATAATTTCCGTTGCTGTCCAATTTACTGACGTAGATATCACTTTTCCCCACAGGAGTCAGCTCGGCGGTGCCGGGCCCAGGGTCGAAGTCAGTGGTACCTTCGAATAGTCCTGTGGTGTACACATTGCCACTGACATCCACGGCAATGCCATGGCCATGATAATCACCAGATACTCCACCCATAGCTACAGCCCAAACATAATCTCCGTTGCTGTCCAGTTTGCTGACAAAGATATTGTCATTCCCCAGGCTGGTCAGGTTTGCGCTGCCAGGCCCAGGGTCGAAGTCAGCGGTGCCTTTAAAAAATCCCGTTGTATACACATTACCGCCAGTGTCCACAGTCATTCCGTGACATTCAATACTACTAGCTCCCCCCAAGCGTTTGGCCCAGATATAATTTCCACTGCTGTCCAGTTTGCTGACAAAGATATCATAACTCCCTGCGCTGGTCAGATCGGCGGTGCCGGGTCCTGGGTCGAAGTCAACAGTATCACTAAATTCTCCCGCGGTGTAAACGTTGCCCCCGTTATCCACGGCAATGCTTCTACCGTTGTCACTATCAGTTCCCCCAATGCGTTTGGCCCAGACGTAATTCCCGCTGCTGTCCAGTTTGCTGATGAAGACATCAGGATTCCCTGCGCTGGTCAGCTCTGCAGTACCTGGTTCATGGTCGAAATCAACGATATCCATAAAATTTCCGGTGGTGTAGACATTGCCGCTACCATCCACGACAATGCCCTCGCCCTGCTCACTACTTGTTCCTCCGAAGCGTTTGGCCCAGGCATAATTCCCGCTGCTGTCCAGTTTGCTGACGAAGATATCATTATCCCCTGCGCTGGTCAGTTCCACGGTGCCAACCCCAGGGTCGAAGTCAACAGTTCCTTGAAAAAATCCCGTGGTGTAGACATTACTGCTGGAGTCTACTGCTATGCTACTGCCAAATTCGACAGCAGTACCCCCCATGCGTTTGGCCCAGATGTAGTCGCCATCTGAAGCACCTACTACCCCAACCAGCAAACTGCCCAATAAGCTGATCAACAGCAATAAGGTTATAAAGTTGCGGCACGGTTTTATTTTTCTTTTCCCCAAAGATTTCAGCGAATCACAACGAGCTAATTTCCCCATACATCCTCCTAAAGATGTGACGATCCTGCTTTCCACATTCTGAATATGCACATTGTCAATGACAATCAGTAGCGGTAGCATTATTTATGACGTTGCAACAAATTGTAATACATACTTGATGCAAGGTCAAAATACTCCACACGATTGTTAGCGCAAAGTAGTAGAGTCCTATTTCTGCAAAGTTAAAATGTCCTAATCGACAAGAAA
>CAZVPR010000256.1:0-3161 GCA_964629085.1 uncultured Anaerolineales bacterium | reverse complement strand
TCCAGCGCCATTAATTCCCGTTTAGTGTTATCAATGCTTTCAAATTCATTAAAATCTATCTCGGCTTCTGCTCCGCATTCTTGGCAGTTCAACGCCGGAAATGAATTTTGATTCGCCAGTTTTTCTTCAAGTGATTCTAATTGTTTAACATGCAGGATAGATATTGTACCATCGTGATTAAATCGAAAAGTACATCGCACCCACAAAGGCACTAAAAACTTCTTATGGTTGCCACAAGACGGGCAGGTTATTGTCATCTCTTTTTTCCTTTCGTAATTGTAAATATTCTTTTCTGTTTTCCAATAATTCATCATCAAGGGGCATAAAATCAGGTGTTGGCTTCCATTCTGAATATGGCGGGGTAACTACCTTTGAACCACATCTACCGCAGCTTACATACTGATTGTAATACTTATTTGTCTCAGGCTCAAATTGAAGGATCTGTTCAGATTGTTTTAATACATAATCGATTATATCAATAAGACTCCCCCTGATCGTCTCATCGGTGTAGTTACTGTTCTCAATCATTGAATCTTTGATGATCATGCCTTCTGCTGTGGGTTCAACACTTCTTATCCCCTGAACATCAGTCTCAAAATAGGTGTAATTTCCGCAATCAATGCATATCAGTTTGATCATAACGTCTCCTTAAAGCAATTTGCACAGCTGATATTCTCCGGTCTTAACTTTTTACTAATGACATCACTGGATATTCTGGGTTGTTTGATATTCAGGAATCCCACATTGGACACGAGTAGTTCGTGATCAGTTTCCAATTCCAATAAGAATTTCTCACGGTTTCTGCATCTTCGACATTCTGGAATCCTTATTCCCGATGGCAATTCTATTTCGATTATTGCCTGGTCAACTTTGTCAAACATGGTAAGAGTTTTTGGACGAAACGCCAGCCAGGGAACGTAGATATAAGCATTGACTTTGGCAATTTTGCAAAGTAAAGGATTAATATCCACTCCATACAGATTCAGGGAATAATTGGAAGCGTACATCAACATTATTCCAGTACCGCAGCATGGATCCATTACTGATAATTTTTTATGTTTGTGGCTGGGTTCATCACCAAAATTCATCCTGACCATTAATTCAACCACTGGTCCTGGAGTGGGAAAATAGCCGCGAGACTTTCCCACAAAATATTCAGTGGCGAGATCAGCAAAGTGATCTGCTGGTTCTTCGTAAAATAGTCCCAGGTTAAAGGTTCTGTACCAATAATCATCTGTACGCTTGTTAATATTTGGGAATGATTCACCCTGGTTAAATCCCCACAGAAGCCAGTCGATGAAGTTCTCAAAGACGTTATGATCGGTGTAGCCCGGATAGTCAAAACAGGCTTTGAGATTCTTTTGAACTTTTCTTTCCATGTAATTCCAGGCAGGTCTAAAATGAATTTGTGGAATCTCTTCTATAGGGATTTCATCTTTAAGAAAAGCGCGTGTCCAATAATCCCAGCGACAGTAAAACATCTGATCCAAACGTAATAGATAATATATCAACCAGCCTTTCTGATTCTTTGTTGTCTTTAGCTTTTCTCGTTTTTCAAGTTTTTTTATTTTTTTATGCTTTTTTGTTTTTCTTATTTTGTCTGTCATTTGCTAATCTCCGTTGAAATATTTAACAAAGCAAAAAGGGCTGAAGAATAATCTCCAGCCCTGTCCATCAAACATAGCCTAAATCTCGTTTTAAACTCTCAAGGGAAAGGTCATAGTGATCTCTAACTTCGGCTAGCCCGAAATCATAGTGCTCACAGATCGTAAAGCAATCATCTTCGGTGATATTGCCGTTATGATTTGTAATACATTCTTCGCAGAACTCAATTAATGATTCCTTATCGATCCAGTTTCCACAATGCCAGCAACCAGGACAGTAGTTATTCCAGCAGCCTTCCAGATAATAGTAGTGGTATTCGATCTCTGTGTTTCCGCAATTAGCGCAGCGAAAGCGGTTTTCGTCCATGTTTCTTCTGACGAATCCTTGAAGAGCGTTAGCAAGCCTTTTAGTTCTTTTCTCATCAAGAGTAACAGAGAAACCATCTGATGAGTACTCAACAATATGTCTTAACCTGAAGTCAATCTGCCATTGATTTGTGTTGCCGCAGTAACTGCAATAGAAATTTTCTTCAACATAACGTCGCTGCTCCGGATCGAATGTTTTAACCTTTCTCATAGCTATCCAATGTTGCGGCAACTACTTTAGCAACACCAGATATTGCAGATGCAACTTCTGCAGTTAGCTGAAGCTTATTGGCAACACTTTCTGTCTTTTTTTCTGTGATCCGGCGTCTGACATTGGAGCCAAGCAGGAAAGCATTAGTTGAAAGTACCAATGCGTTACTGCACAAACCGGCTAACTTAATCACAACCTGAGGATTTAATTTTATCCGCACTTTTGTGTTTTTATCCATCCTTTCGTCTCCGTTTGGGTGGATAAATAATCACGCGCAACAAGGCTAATCCGAAAATTCCCAATCCGATGTGACTTAGGAGTTGCATTGCTTTTTTGATGGTTGCTTCTTTGATGTAGATTCCGTTTTTTCCATTTTCTTCCATGAGGATATATTATCTCCATATTTAATAAATGTGAATAGTTCTTTTGCAGCATCGATGATCGCCTTCTGCCGCCGGTATTTTGTGTAATCTTTCAGTATTACTACTCCCGCACCTACAGTGAAAGACCCAATGACCAAGCCGGAGAAAGCGAGGACGACATGTCGGAGTGAGACTTCGATGACCTTATCTTCGCTTTCGCTGGGCAGTTTTTCTTTTCCTTCAGCCATGTTACAGTTTCACAGTTTCTGGTTCATCGTCTCTGACCACCGAGACAATTTGTAACGCGGTTAATAATGCACTGAGAACAAGTGTCCCGATTTTAAAAGCTTTTTCTGCTTTTTTGAAATTGTCAGCCGTTGGTTCAGTTTGTTCTTTGCTCATATCATTTCCTTTCTGAAAAGTTAAATAGTGATGGTTATTTACAGGGTTCTTATACCATATTTTAGATAGATTCAGAAAAGGTGGGATTACAAAAGTGGTAAATATTTGAATAACAAATTTTGTGAATTAGATTTATAAATAGAAAAAGAAAAGTGCTTAAGATTTTCTTTAAATCTGGTAATTAAGGATTATGGGATGGGAAATTATTTATAAATT
>CAZVPR010000255.1:0-3200 GCA_964629085.1 uncultured Anaerolineales bacterium | reverse complement strand
TATTTCTCGGCTAATTCTTTGACACGCGGGAAAATGGATTTGTCGAATTCGTTTTCCCGGACTCGTGGACCCTGGTCCACGCGCTCGATCATTTCAAAATGTAAACCTGGCATTTTCGACTCTCCTTTTCCTAAGCTTTCCCTAGCAGTTGGTTGCAGAGCTGGACGGCGTTGTAGGCCGTCTCGCCATATCCGTCGGCGCCGATCTCATCAGCATATTCCTGGCTGGTGGGGCCGCCCCCAATGATGACCTTGAACTGGTCGCGCACGCCGTCATCGTCTAGCATCTGGATGATGTCGCGCATCATCGGCAGGCTTGTAGTGAGCAGCCCGGAGAGGCCGATCACCTCAACTTCCATATCCATAGCCTTATCGACAATGTCGGTAGAGGGGATATCACGCCCGATATCGACGACATCGAATCCGTTGACCTTTAGCAGGGCGGTAACGATGTTCTTGCCGATATCATGGATGTCGCCCTGGACGGTGCCGATCAGCACTTTACCTTTTTTGGCACCTTCATCTCCTTCAAAATGCGGCTCGAGCACTTGAAGTGCGGCCTCCATGGCATCAGCACTGGTGACCATCTCGGGCAAGAACATTTCGCCTTTGCCAAAGCGGTCACCCACTTCCTGAATGGCTGGGGTCATACCCTCTTCGATGGCCTTAATGGGTGAGATACCGGCGTCCAATGCCTGTTGGGCAGCTTCGACAGCTTTCCCCTCATTCCCTGCAAGCACGCTTTCGTAAAGTTGCAGCAGAATTTCTTTTTCGCTCATTATGATTCTCCTTTTGTTGAACAATTTGAATTAGATTTGCTCGAGTCTCAAGCAAAAGGCAGCGCTGATGATAAAGTCAGCTTACGCTCGCTTTGCACTAAAACTTCCCCTTCCCGAATCACAAATAAACGCATCGGCTGGCGGCGCAGCGCATCCGCGGCCGAATTGGCGTTGAATAACACTAGATTGGCGCGATCCCCAACTTCCAGGCCATAATCATCCAGGCGCAGCACTTTGGCTGCTTTGTACGTGGCCATCTCAAAGGCATCCTGGATCTCACTGGGGGAACTCATATGGGCAGCATGGGCTACAAAATTGGCCACCGAGAGCCTATCCATATCTCCAAAGGGGTAGAACATATTCACCAGATCATCCTGCCCGCAGGTGACATTGACACCTGCTTCCAACAATTCCTTGACCCGCGGGATGCCTCTGCGCATGGGATGCCCTGTATTGCGTCCCTGGATTATCAGGTTGACCGTTGTGTTGGTGCAGATATTGACCTGCGCTTCGACCAGTTTCGGCAAAATTCGCTGGAATAAAGCTTCATCCCAGGCATCCATAGCACAGACGTGAGCGGCTGTCACCCGGCCCTGGTAACCGGTCTCAATAGTCTTTTCAGCCAACAGTTCCAGTGTGTGCCAGTAGGGATCATCGGTCTCGTCGACATGCATATCGATATCGGCATCGTTGGCCATAGCAATCTCGAAAGCCAGTTCGATCTGCCGGGCAGCTTTGTCCATATCTTTTTCACGGTGGGGAACACCACCGACCGCATCCGCGCCGGCCTCCATGGCCTGCCACATCAGATCCACAGACTCCGGATTGTCGGCCAACCCAAATTGGGGGAAGGCCACAATTTCCAGGTCGATGACATCTTTGAATCGTTCGCGCACTGCGATGACCGCGTTAAGCAGATCCAACTTGGCGACCTCGTCGACGTCGGTGTGGTCGCGTAGCCACTGAACGCCTTTCAGGATGGCTTCTTTCAGCGCAATTGTCGAGCGCCGCATGATATCTTCGGCAGTCAATTGGTCTTTGATCTCTTCGGCAATGCGAATAGCTTCCCCCAAAGTGCCGCTGACATTTTCATACTCAGGCATGACCGAATTTTCCAGGTGAAAATGGGGCTCAACAAATGCCGGAGAGATCATCGCTCCCTGGGCATCTATAGAGCGATCTCCTGCTTGAAGCGGCTCCTTTTGAGCTGCCACGATTTTTCCTGCATCAACGCCAATGTGAATTTCTTCTAATGTTCTGTCATGAATTGCATTGTGAATGGTTAAGTCCATGTTTTGCTCCCTGTACTCCGTTATGTCTAAACTACACGCCTGTTTACAAAAAAATGGAAATGATCCGTCAGAACATACATGTATCCCATCCCAACGATTTCCCCAACGCTGGAGAAATACGTTTCGGACTGAAACTGGATCGGGGTGCCCTCGTTAATGCCTAATTTCCCGGCCACAAGCTCATCTGCACCCACGGCAAATATTTCCGTTCGAGCATGGCTGAGCGGCGGATTGCACTTTTCAACCAGATATGTGATCACAGATTCATCCCATGCGGTTAAATCCTCAACACCACCACAGCTTCTAGCCAAATAATCTACCAAATACATGGTTGGGATCTCATCGATGGCCTCCACAATCTCGATCTTGATCAGAAAGTCGTCTTCCTGGATCCCCAGAGATTTGGCTAAAACTTCATCAGGATTTACCTGGCTTACATCACGGAAAATTACTTCAGATTTTTGGCCTGCTCGGTTGGCAATCATACGGAAGGGTTCTATACGCTCCAGGCCACCCATAACCCCTCGGCCCATGGAATGCGAAACAAATGTCCCAGACCCCTGTTTGCGGATGATCAGCCCCTGGGTTTCTAGGTTCGCCAGCGCTTCCCTGACCGTCGAGCGCGAAACGCCCAGGATTTCGGTCAGCGCCTCCACCGAGGGTAACTTCTCCCCAGGCTGCAGTTTGCGCCCCTTGATCAGTTTCTCCAACTCCTCCATCACTTCCACGTAGAGTGGGCGCCGCCCACCGACAAAGGAGATGACACTGTCGGTTTTCGATTCTTCTATAGCCATAATTCACCCTTCATACGTTCAAAAACCATCGATTCGTAAAGTCATCAGTTCGCACACATCAGTCGTCTGATGACTTTATAGCATAATTTATCATCTATGTCAAATAATTCACGATCAACCTCCCCCAAACTTGCCATTCAACTGGAAACGCAGAGATCAAATTGGAAGAAAATCAATTTTCTGCTCGGAAACCTGTGTAAAAAGAAAGCAGCAAAACTTCTCTGTCCCTCTTCGGGGTGCCAACGGCGCGCACACCAAAGGTGGGCCTTCGGCCGCGTACTGGTCGATGAAGTTTTGCTTCCATATGGCGATTCTTAAAGATTCCACCAATACTAT
>CAZVPR010000254.1:0-3206 GCA_964629085.1 uncultured Anaerolineales bacterium | reverse complement strand
GTTTGTTCGCCCGTAGGATACAGGAAAGTAGCACTGATTTGAATAGTCCGGGGTATAGTCGTGACAAAGTTAATCCAAGGTTTACTGGTATAGGGTTGTGGTGAATTTCGTGGTCAAGAAGGTTTAAGAGCGAAAGCCAGGGTTTATGACGTTTCCAGAAGACCCCCTACAAGGTTTATCCCAACTGACTGGACGCCAACGCGAAGTATTACAGTTGGTCTGCGATGGTTTAACCTACAAAGACATTGCTGCCATGCTGATTATCGCTGAGGCAACTGTCAAAGCGCACATGGGCAATATTTATGAGAAGCTGGGGTTGGATATGCTCCCACCTCCCCAGCGTCGAAAAGTGATCTACGAAGTTTGTTGCCCGGCGATGAATAAGGTGCCTCCAGCGCCAGTAGAAGCACCGGTTGAGCCTGAAGCTGTGCCTGACAGAGTGGCCAGGATGGTGGAAGAAGATGAACTAGCGATCGTGCCCTGGCAGCCAGCACCGCTGGTGGCACCCCCTGAACCGATTGAAATTCGCCCTCGAATTGTGAGAGCCATTCGTTTGCGCTGGATGGTATTTGGGATGATCCTGGGGGCCATATTGGTTTCGGGCTTCGTTTATGCTTTTGGCGATCTGATCTTTCCCGAGCCCGAAGTCAGCGTACCGGAACCTGATGTGATGGTCACCGTGATTGAGAAGCCTGTAGAAGTGACCGTTGAAGTTCCGGTAGAAGTAGAAAAAACGGTAGTTGTCACGGCTGAACCAGGACCAACATCACCGCCCTATATAACGGAGATTGTGATTACAGCTACACCGCTTCCGACGGCAGTCCCAACACCGATTCCAATTGAACCCGTTAATACTCTCCCTGATACGATATTGGAAGTAGGGGAGTGGTGGAAATATGAAGGTGTTTGGTTGAAAACCAGCGAAGTGGAGTTTGGGTCTTCAAGTTATATTGAGATAAGAATAGAGCTGTGGAATAAGACTGGGAACGATCTGATCTTTGAATGGTCACCGACCGGCAACTTCGCACTCGTTGATAACACAGATCACCGATATGCGTTTGAATGGTATTCTCAGAGTCAGACTGGCGTCAATAACACAGTCATTCCCGCTGGAGATTTAATGCAGTTGCATCACACGCATTATGGCAGCCCCGCAGTGACGTTTGATGACTCGCACTTTTTTGATGCCAACGTGACAGATCTTTATTTTACGATCAATGATCTATCCAGAGTTCCATTTGCGCAGTGGCATATTTCAGTGCCTAAGTAGTATCCAAAGTGCCATATATTTCACCTTGCCCATAAAGGGAGGAAAACAGCTGGATTCCTTCGGCAGTCAAGGATCGTACGAAGAACGACTTGCATAGTCCTTGACTGCCGAAGGTGGCTGAGATAATTGAGAAACAGGCAAGGGAATTAGGATCATGGAAAAATGAAAAACAAAGCCGTGCTATGTTTTGCAATAATCATATTTTTACTCTTAGTGGGTTGTAATTTAACTGAAGGGAACATGCCCACAGCTACGCCATCTCCAACTCCGGTACCTTCAACCACCCCAACCACAATACCATCAAACACTCCCGCACTGACAGACACCACTACCGTCACACCATCGCCAACACCAACATCTTTACAAAATGCAACAACTACATTTAATATACATTCCGACACACCACAAATGACACTAGAAGTACCAGCAGAAGATGAGAGTTTAGGTTCCCAAATACACGAAAGATATTTAAGTAAGCCAGATACGCCAGATACTTGGGAAGAGGTTATGGCTGAATTAGCCACAGATTTTCGATATTCGGATGAAGTTGTTTTATCAGGAGGTGGTGCAGTAGAGAATTTAAGAACTTTAGGTTTTTATGGTTTATGTACTGAAGTAGTTGAGATATCTCTTGGAGATGGTGTTTCTGCCAATGCATTAGTTTTAATGAATACTAATGCCCCTGATGTGGATATCTATATATTTAACAACATAACAGTAGATGGTTATCAGGGGATTTGGACTAGCGTGAAAGAAGAAGGCGGTTCTCAAAGATGGAATGAGCCCTCTCAGTGGGATGATTTAGTTGGGAGGATAGTAAGAGTTAGTATTCCTTTGTTTATTACAGAAGGAGGAGATTTTAGTAATGAGAGTTTTGGAACATTTGCTGGAAATGAAGATCATCCTTTGTGGCAAGTAGTTAGACAGATATATATAGATAATCCTGAAGGATATATTAGGGTGATGTCAGATCCAGAGTTAAGAGATCAGGTTTTTGGTGGAAGCCATTGGCAAAATGGCTTTGCATCGTTTATAAGCTATGTTGAACAAAAGAACGGCAGTGTAGTTTTTCCGCCAGCATTGATATTAGTTCAGCCTTGATTACAAGTTAAGATTGTTTAGATTTTTTCCATAATTGTACTTTCGTGATCAAACTGTGTATCAGATCGAAACCCCATTACCAACCCCAGCATTAAATAAATGGATGCCCTAAACCAAATTTTATTAGCTTATGGTTTGGGATGGGTGTTAATAGTTAGAATGAGTAGGCCGAGATAATTGATTAACAGGCAAGGGAAAGCATCTAGCGCCTTCTAGGGCGCGTTTTTATTTCCAGCGGCGACCCCAACTATCTCTTCATGTTGAAATGCAATCTCCGGGCATTAGATAAACTCAGGGAGCAGATTCTAGAAAAAGGGGCGAAGCCCCGCTCCGCTCTCAGCGCGCCAGGTCAGAGGTTCCAGGAGATGACCTGGTGCAAGACGTGTCGGCATCTGAGCCGGTTCTGAGACGCCGACTGCCAACGCGGAGCGAGGCTTGTGTGCGACTCCATAGCAGCAGTGAAACGGTGTAAGCAGCACTCTAGCCGAGCAGGCCGCCAAGTTGCAGGCTAGCACGCGATAGCGGGTGAGCCATGCAACGAGGGTACCTGAGGTTCTTGTCTTGCGCAGCAGAGACAAGAGACGAAGGCGGCAGCGTTGGCAGTCGGGGTCGATCCGCGGGGTAAACCTAAGTTGATACATAGCGGAAAGAACCGACGACACGCTGGGCTGGCGATTGGGGGTCTGGCAGAGCGATCGGTTTGTACGTCTGGAACAGGCGGGAAAACGGTGCGCGCGGCCATGGCCTCCATGAGACAGGCCAGATCTCCTGGCTTGAGGTGCGGGCTCGATGCCCAAAGCCTCAAGGAAACCCCTTGGCACGGATCAAGGGGTAT
>CAZVPR010000253.1:0-3218 GCA_964629085.1 uncultured Anaerolineales bacterium | reverse complement strand
TCTTCCCACAGCCGCCGGTCTTCCGGGCGCAGTAGCAAGAAGTCGAGCATTTTGTAGTTGGTGAGCAAGATATCCGGTGGGTTATTGCGCAGCGTTTCGTGATTTTCAATCAGGAATGTTTCGCCCATCGATTTTTGGCCAAAGTTAGAAGACCTTTCACCACCCCCGATATAAATTCCCGCTGATACTTGCCCCTTGAGCCGCTCATCGTGCCAAATGGTTTTTGCCAGGCGAACGGCCTGATCTGATGCCAAGGCGTTCATTGGATACAGAATAATTGCTTTGATGCCTGCCTCTCGATGGTGGGTGTGGCAATAATCCAGGATCGGGTAGAGGAAGCATTCAGTTTTGCCGGAGCCGGTTCCCGTGGTGACAATCGTCGCTTCCGGAGGATGATCGCCGCGCACGCTGAGGCGTTCAAATGCCCTCATTTGATGTACATAAGGCTGAAAGGATGGGCTAATCTCCAGGGGGATATCGTGACTTTCTGGGGCTTTGCGGAACGGCAAGCGCAGATTGATATAAGGGCCTTTAAATAGCCCGCCCGCTTTTTGTTCAATGAATTCAACGAAAGCTTTTTCAACTTCCTTTTCTTGGAAATTGAAGGTGGTGGTGAGGTAATCAATAATCGTTGAGCGAATATCCTCAGTGATTGTGAAGGGGATCATGATATCAAACTAATCCTTAGTAGATGAAAGAGCCTAACCTAATAAATTATTGCAGTTTCCGCTCCGACATTGAGGAGGGTTTCCATTTTGATCTAATCTCACCGTATGAAAAAATCTTCCACAATTACATGTAAATCTGCCTTGTAGTTGCTGTACTAGTGAAAAAGCATTATTTACATCGCCAAGTGTCATCGGATTATCTAAGAACTGGCTGTCGTGCACAGTGAGATTTAATATTCTTTGAGAAGTGAAGAGTTGTTGGAATGTTTGCTCTTGAGGATCAATAAACCCTTTATTGTCGCTCCATAATTCTTCAATTTCGCGCATGATGTAGTATCGATATGAATCCATCTTGACGGTCCAAGGTTTGTCCGAGAAAGGAACTCTCATGTTTGTTTTACCGATTATTCTTTTATATAACTGCTCTAATCCTCTTCTCACATATATTGCTGCTGCGATTTCATCAAGTTGATTTATATATTCTTGAGCGCGATTTAGAGGGTCCTGATCCCGTTCTGATTCAAGCAACATGCGTTCAAGCCACCAATGCCGAATATCCATGCGTACCCAATTGCCGCGAACATCCTGCTCTCCAGGGCGTTTTATCAAATCGGCTAAAGTTCTATCATGTGTCATGAAAATTATTTGTTGACCGCTGATCTCTGGGAAATTCTGGTTTTCTAGCAGACTAAGCAGATTGGTTCTATGCTCCACATCAAAGCTCTGGGTAACATCATCAAAAATGCAAAATCCAACAGGGCTGCCAGTTTGTCTTTTATATTTCATAAAAGCCAACAGGATAGCTAACCCAAGACTATTTCTGTGAGATTCACTAAGCAAAGTTACTGCGGCTCTATCGGGTACTCCTTTATAATCACATTGTAAATCTACTATACGCTGACTGCCACTCAGGGTCACACTTAGATATGGGCGGACGTTATCGTCAGGGTGCAATTCATCGTAGTATGAAACAACATCTGTATTGATTATGTCCACAACCCTAGCACTAAAGTCTCCTAACTCATTGCGAAAATCGCGCGTGATACTCCGTAGGTTTTCAATTACCCCGTTCATTACCGCTAGTCTATTTTCTAATGCGAGCAAATGATCAAGATCACTACTCAGGGTTCCAATTTCAGTCCATAGCTGTTGCAATTGGGTTACTGTCTGCTGGATTTCTGATTGAGGGTTGTTTTCAATGGCTACGGTGACTTCGGCAATTTCAGTTACAACAGCATCTTTGCTGCTTGCTACTACTTCAGACAAGGCAGTAAATTTCCCTGCCCAACCTTGAATGTACTCAAGGTCAAAGCTGCTTAAACTTAAGGCACTATCAACATCTTGTATTTTGTCAACTTCTCTAAAGGTATCTTTTACAGCAGTGATTTCAATAGTCCCTAAATTTGATCTGCGGCTATTGATTTCTGATTTTAGACCTTCCCAAGCTTGAAGTAATTCCTGATGATCATTCTGGATTGCCGCAAAATCTAAAGCTTGATTTCGCTCTGCGACTTCTTTTGCTAGGTGTTCCCAATCAAAAGGAGACAAACAAAAAGGACATATATCCTGTTCTGTTTTGCCAGTTCCGATAATACTCAAACCTGCCTGATAGAATTCCGCCAGAAGTTCTTTGTCAAAATCTTCCTTCTTGCCATTCAAGGCAGCAGCCAAATCATTTAAAGTTCCGATTGATGCAATTATTTCATCAGAGAAAAGAGTAAGTTTCCCTGAGATAATGTTCAATTCACTTAAACGAGCGGTAACCGTTGCAACTGGATCAGGCGTTATAATTTTCCCCCTAACATCAGTCCAGAAATCGGCGTTGATCTCATCATTATCTGGGGCTGTCATTGACAAAGATGTTAATGTGACTTCGAGGAGCGTCTGGAATTGAGATTTCAAATCATCCAAGGATTCCACATTAATTTCATTGGTTTGCAAAACCCGTTGAAAATCATCATCATATTTTTGTTTGTGAATATCAATATCTGATGCCAAATCCCGGGTGTGCAAATGATCGGTCAATGATCGTTGTGACAGGGAATCGATACCTGCTCTAAAATTGTCTAGCTCTTCAAATCCTATTAAGCTTGAGAAGGTTGTCCACTTATCCGTATTCGCGGCTGAAACGAATTTGCGAAATTGGTCATGGTCTAATACGATGATTTCATCATCTAACTCTTGAAGGATGGTGTGAATACCGCCTAAATTCTCGTTGACTTTATTCCCATCCCCATCGAGGGCTTTTCTAACAGTGTGATCATTACCATCATGTTCAATCAATAATTCAATATACGCCTCAGCTTGATAATCAGGCTGTCCCAACATTACATGGACATTGTCCACATCACTATATTCTGCAAAATAATCGCTGCCGCGCACATTTTCTTTGAAGAACCATTCAAGTGCATCTGCTATGCTACTTTTGCCATACGCGTTAGGCCCAAAGAGAAGCAAATGTTTTGGGTCAACTGAGTTTGTTGACAAATCAATATCTACGTCAGGCGGCTCGACAGGCGGGATTCCTCTAAAACCACAAATTTTAATCGT
>CAZVPR010000252.1:0-3222 GCA_964629085.1 uncultured Anaerolineales bacterium | reverse complement strand
ATAAACAATGTTAATCTTCAGGATTAGTCTTCAGGTGACGCAAGACACCAGTTAGCCGCCAGCTCTACTATTCTGCTACAATGAAGTTGTAATATCGGATCACGATTTAATTTCGTGAATATTTTTAGGAGGAAGATTATGAAATCGAGAGGGCTTTTTTACGCACTTATTGGTATTTTCCTAGTCGTAATGGTTTTTGGCATGACGCAAATTGTACGTGCAGATAATCACTGTTCAGACTCTGATAGAGACTGTATTTCAGATGAAACAGAACATCAATTTGCAGACATTTTTATGCCAATTTTAGAATATGACGAAGATGAGCATAATATTGTAACTGATCAGCCAGAAGGGGAGTTTGATCAATGGGAGAGTGGGCTTGTATTTCTACATCAAGTGTCACCTGTAGACTGTCACATGTGGAGTAGTCTCGATGGTGATCACAAAATTTATTATGACCCCCCTCAATATTGGCATGATAATGGCTTGCCTCCAAAAGTTTTGCTAACTGTAGTTGCAACTTATCAATACGATTATGTTCCTCTTGATCCATCATTTTTAGTTGATCCAGGAAGCTTTAGTGGAGAACAAGACAGATTAATGCATTACGGCGATACTGAGGTAATTCGTATTTGTATTGCGGACGATAATGGAGATTCAAATTATGAAATAGATTTTGTTGTAACGGTTCGACATTCTCATCATTATCTATATTTACCACATGAATTAGAATGGGAAGGCACACACCCCTATATGTACGTATCTGAAGGAAAGCATGCGACTTATTCATCAAAAGATGAGTGCCATGATGCTAATCCATGGTATCAAGATTTGGCATGGAGAGAAGATTGTGGTGAAGGTCGCATCATTAGACCTTGGGTAGGGGGTTTCTTAAATGTTGGTGAATATGATGAAGATAATCCTCAAACCATAACATTATATGAGCAAGGCGTAGCAGATTATTTTGGAGAATGGCATGATGAATGGGTCTGGTCTCCATACGCAAACTACGAAAATAGAAGAGAATACCGCTTCTGTGGTGGTTATAATGTCAATGAACCTAATGGGACAAATTGGAATTCTGGATATCCTAGCCCAAACTGTTCAGGATCACTAGATAGCAAGTGGTGGAAAAAGAGTCCAATTACTTTAAGATCCACAGCGCATTAAAAACATTGCAAAGTTCCTGATAGAAATTGAATATCCAATTATTTTTCTCCCCTAACCGCTAAAGATAAGGGAGAAATAAGTCCCTTGAGTTACTTCGACATTAGATTGGTACCACTAGGGGCTGGAAAGGCGGCTAACCCCGCGTTAAACCGACTTGGGGTACGCGGGCCAAAAAAGCAGAATTAGGCAAATAATGGAGTTTTTGAAAGTCGTGTGAAATGCTAACACCCCAAGCGGCTTACGCCCCCGTTAGCCGCCATGAATTTATTCGGTTCAAATGATGATTTAGGAATTATGCTATGAACGCTCTTGAAATAGGTACAGTTCAAAAAATGTTTTGTAATACTTGTAAGGGTAGAACATATCATGAATTAAGAGCGACTCACAAAAGAAATTATCAAGATGTTTATGATGAGCATTCCCCACAGCCACAACTCGCATATTGGGAAGATTATGAGTATGGATTTTGGATTTGTCGAGGTTGCGACACAGCTACATTGACTGAAAAATATACTAATCCTGGTATGTTTGATGGGGATGGCGATGAATATCATTGGGTAGAAACTTTGTATCCAAAACGGTCCAAAATTGAGTTGCCCATAAAGCACTTTCGACAATTACCCGAAAAACTTAGCAAGATTTATAGAGAAACTATCCAAACTCTGAATAATGATATTTCAATTTTGGCATCAATTGGCATTAGAGCTCTACTTGAAGGAATCTGTGCTGATAAAGGAATAGGGGGAAGAAATCTTGAAACAAAAATAGAAAATTTATCAAACATTCTTCCACAAAATATTGTTTCTAATCTTCATAGTATTCGATTTTTGGGAAATGAAGCTGCACATGAACTATCCGCTCCAATTAGATCCGAATTGATTTTGGCAATAGAAATTTGCGAAGATTTATTAAATTTTCTATATGAAATTGACTATAAAGCTGATCGCTTAGCAAAAATGCAAGAAGACAGAAAAAAGAAAAAGCGAAGCACAGACCCTATTTAAAAATTGGAGTGGCGGCTAACCCCGCGTAGAGCCGACTTGGGGTACGCGGGCCGAAAAACTGGAATCAGGCATAGTTTGGTGTCTTTGAAAGCCGCGTGAAGTGCCAAGTCCCCAAGCGGCTCACGCCCCCGTTAGCCCGTTTATTTGGAGAACTATGAATAAGCTCAATAATAAATTTCTTTTTGGAATCTCTCTATTTATACTTTCCTTGAATAGCTATTGGCCAAGCCTATCTCCTATTTCCATTCCCATTGAGTCTTCACCAATTGCAGTAACGCAAGAGAAAATCATAATCGTCACTAGTACTGACGATAATGGCCCTGGTACATTTCGCCAGGCATTGCTAGATGCACAAAGTGGTAATACCATCACCTTTGACACTGCGGCCTTTCCACCAAAAACTCCAGCAACTATAAATCTTTTCAGTGGCTTGCCAAATATTTCTCAGGGCAATCTAACCATTGATGCAAGCGACGCTGGCTTGATCTTGGATGGAAGTAATATTATAGAAGGAGATTGGATCCCCGGGTTATCAATCACATCTGATGGCAACATAATCCGTGGATTGCAGATTGTCAACTTTTCAGGCGCAGGTATTGTACTGGAGGGAGCTAATCACAATATCATTGGTGGTGACCGAGACATTGGCTCTGGACCCATCGGTCAGGGTAATCTCAGTAGTGGAAATAGCGATGGAATTATTCTCAATAGTGCTTCAGAAAATACGATTACGGGCAACTATATTGGAACGGATATTACCGGTCTGAAAAACACTGGTAATCGTGCTCCAGGGATCGGCGTAGAAGGCAATGCTAGCCACAATGACATTGGCCCAAACAATATTATTGCCTTTAATGGTATTGAAGACGGGTGTGGAGTCGAAATACGCAGTGAAAAAGCTCAAGGAAACGCGATAACAGGAAACTCAATTCACGATAATTCAGGTGATGGTATATGCAATTACACTGATGATGGCATATCGGCTTCAGCACCCCCTGTGCTGGCTACTTCGTTCATCCGCCCGGATTTGTGAGAAAAAACAATGTGA
>CAZVPR010000251.1:0-3247 GCA_964629085.1 uncultured Anaerolineales bacterium | reverse complement strand
TTTGCCTGCCTAATTGCGCATAACTCGCTCATTGACTGCGGGGTTCGCTGGTTTAACTTGCCAAACCGCTACACTGAAACTGAAACAGTGCACAAAGTTAAAAATTTCTCCACCGAACTCAAATTGAAGCACGGCGGTTTGGTCAAGTTGAAACCGATGTTATACCCTTATTTATTATTATATTAAGAATGCACATTAGTAGAGTAAAAATTATAACACCGAGTACAATTAAAAAGTTAATTGATCGGTTGAAGTTTTGGATAACTACCATTTATATTTAAATTTTTTATATTTGTACCGTCCGAATTCATAGCATAAATCCAATTTATTGAGCTAAAAACTATCGTTGTGCCATCAGTTGATAAATCGTAGAAATTAATATCATCAATACCATTAGTTAAATTTATTACATTGTCACCATTTGAAGTCATATAATAAATATTGATGCTACCATCCCTGTCAGACAAAAAGAAAATGTGAGAACCATCTGGAGAAAATCTCGGCATAAAATCAATTGCTTGATTATTCGTCAAGTTGAATGGATTACTTCCATCGCTATTCATTATGTATAATTCATAATTATTATCTCTATTAGAAGTAAAAATAATTCGATTACCATCTGGGGAAAATTGAGAAATACCGTTTAAACCATGAGCATTTGCAGTGATTGGTCCATATACACCATCATTAAACGCATTATTAGTTAAATTGATTTGATTAGTACCATCTAGATCCATGATATAGATTTCATAGTTACCATCTCTGTCAGTTGTAAAAATAATTTTTGAACCATCTGGTGAAAATTGTGGTAAATAATCATGATAAGGATTATTTGTTAGATTTCTCTGATTATCACCATCAATGTTCATTAAATATATTTCACACTTAGAGTTTCTGTCGGATACAAAGACAACTGCAGTGCCATCAGGTGAAAAGCGTTGGCCGAAGTTTCTTTTTTGATTATTTGTTAAAGCAATATTATTATTACCATCTATATCACTAATCCATATATCAGTCTGAGTTGATTTACTCTTTGTATATGTAATTTTTAAACCATCAGGAGAAAATTCAAAATCAGAGAAAGACGAGCTAATAGCTTTAGAATTACTTCCATCATAATCCATAATACATATGCCACCACAACTGTAAGCTATTTTAGGATAAGACGAGGCAGATACAATTTCACTTGATGTTTGTAACTCCCAGTAATCTTTAACTGTTAATTGATAATATCGTATTTCATTATAACTAACATCATTCACAACATATAAATTGTTATCTCTATTATCAGATGTGAAAATTAAATTTTTATCACTCATATCTGATTTAGTTGATTCATGAAGATTATATGTTTGAAAATCAGTATTTTCATTTTTCGACCAATTTATATTGAATGAGTGATTATTATAATTTATTTGATTAATAGTAGGCATTGAGGGCGGACTATCCAAAATCTTATAACCATCACTTGATGTTGAATAACCAAATGAATCTGTTACACTAATCCAGTACCACATTTCATGCGTCGGATCAAACTCACTTAAAATATACGATGTATCACTTATATCAAAAATTTGTATTAAAGAATTTTTATTTCCTTGTCGAGTTTCAGATTGAAGTAGCTCATAATAACTGAAATCGTTGTCAATTGCTTGATTCCAAATAATATTCATTTCTGTTAGAGTATATTCAATTGAAATGATATTTACTTTATGTGGATTGGAATTTAAATTATCAACTATTAGTGTCAATGAGTTACTATCAGTTTTATTATTATCTTGATCGTAAGCCCGAACTGTTATTGTATATGTTCCGTCATCAAATGTCGTTGTATTCCATGGTAAAGAATAAGGCTCGTTATTATCAATTATTGATGTTGATTTACCATTTACCCATAATTCAACTTTTTTGATACTGTTATTATCTGTTGCGACACATGTAATATTTACAATTTGTGAGACAACAGAATTATTTTGTGGTGATGTAATTGCAACAGATGGAGGTGTATCATCTGAGGAAGTTGGATTGCTGCATGTTAACAAAAAAATATTCAATATTGAAATTATATATATATTAATATTTTTGTTCATTATAACTCCAGATTTATTATTTTACAAAATTTAGTTTCAAAAAAGACTTTCCAAATATGATATAAAAACCATAAAGAAAAGAAGTAATATTAAAATTCACTAAATCATTATATTCATTCCTTGAAGATTGATTTTTTATCTTGATAAATTTACTGCAAATCTCATGGATAAAATTATTATAGAAATAGTTAATTGTCGAATAAATATCTGAGCATAAATCAATTTATAAATCTATTCGAGCAATCAAGAAATTAAGTCCCCTTTTATGACTTTTTTTGATATGTGCCAATTTATAAAAAACTAAGATAATTCTATCCATGAAAAATCGTGTTCCAACCAATTAAAATCTTTTAATTCTACCAATGAGTCTTTCTCAAATAATAAAAGTGCTTGATCTGAGAAAATTTCTTTAATTGTTTTAATATTCTTGTAGCCCAAGTCAAACGCAAAAAAAATATAAATAATTAAACTGTTGTATCTAAAAACAACAAAATAATCAGAAGTATTATCAAAGTTTTTTACATAGAGTTCGATTCGTTCATCAAATGGTTTTACTTTGCCAAATCGAATTGATAGATTTATACTCTCTTCTACGGTATAATTTTGAATCATTAAAATACGCCAAGGTGAATTTGATGGAGATATGTTATATCTCCTTACAAGTATGGCTGAAGCACTCTTTGCTAAAACAGACAACGCTGTATTCCATGGAATTAAAAATGGATTTGTTTTTTCATGTGATCTTAGATTTTCTGGATTAGTCCAATCAGAATATTTTTCATTTCGAACATCAATTATTTTAAAAAAATCTCTTTCTTGTTTAGAAAGATTATTCAAAAAATCAGAATTGATTACAAATAATTCTATATCTGGATTTTTTATGTTTTGAAATGTTGAGTAGCTATTTGGATTATTAAAAGTTACCAAAAGTTCAATCGCTTTTCTAACAAATCTTTCAGGACCAAATGTGTTATTACACTTCTCATGCGTTGGGAGTTTTCCAGCATAATCATATCCCTTTACTTTTGGTTTGTCTCTTTTCAGCAAAGTCTTAGGGAAAACATGATCATCACTGGATTTATCAGACTCGATAATTTCTTTACCACACAAATAACAAATATCAAACATTAGTTAACCTTTGATTTTAGTGGTATAAC
>CAZVPR010000250.1:0-3402 GCA_964629085.1 uncultured Anaerolineales bacterium | reverse complement strand
CTAAGTTCAAAACATGTTCTAGCGATTTTCCTCTGGTGCGCACTTTATCCGTCACATCCAGTATTCCATTTTCCAACATAATAATCGGTTTGACATTCAAGAGCGATGCCAGCGCAGCCTGCAGCGCCTTGACCCGGCCGCTCATGCGAGCATAATCCATCGTGTTCAGCGTTAATATCACTTGCACATTGTCACGAATGAAATTCAGCCGTTCCAAAATCTTATCCAGCGTCGCTCCACTGCGTTCCAACAAACGAGCTTCTCGAGCCATAAATCCCTGGGCTGCTGATCCTGCTGCTGAATCAAAGGGAATGACGTTGAATTCACCTTCAAGTTCCCGAGCAGCCAACTCAGCCGAGGCATACGTGCCGGAAAGTTTACTGGTCACATGGATGGAGAGAATATCATCGCCAGGATTAGCAATCTTCTTATAAAATTCAATGAATTGCTGTGGAGTAGGTTGACTGGTTTTGGGGATTGTTCCGGTATCATCCACCAGGCGATAAAAGCCTTCATTGTCCAAATCAACACCCTGCAAAAACATTTTTTCCCCAAAGTGAATGTTGATTGGAATCATTTGAACATCCAATTCATCAATCCATTCGGAGGGAATATCTCCAGCTGTATCAATCGCAATTCTCAACATTTTTTCACCGATAACCATCAATCCAATTTATAATCTTCTCGCAAAGAAGTCAAAGTTCGATGATATAAGCTCTTTATGGCACCTTCCGTGCGACCCATGATCTTCCCAATTTCAGCATTTGTTAGACCATCAACGAATTTCAATATTACGAGTTGCTGTCGCTCTTCGGGTAATTCACGAATTATGCTTAGCAAATATTCCTTCTCTTCGCTTCGCAGAACAGCTACTTCCGGGTGTTCGCCCTGGTATTGTAAGGTAAAATCGAAGGTATCCAGGGGAATTTCTTGTCGACGGCTATTATCCCGATACCAGTTCGCAACCAGGTTGTGAGCAATTCGATATAACCAGGCCGAAATGGGCAATCCCCGATTCTCATAATTTTTTATGTGCTGAATTGCTCGAAAGAACACTCGTTCTGTCAGGTCTTCAGCATCAAAAGGATTGCTTGTACGGTAATAAATGTAGTTGTAAATTCGCTCGACAAAGCGATCATACAACTCACCAAAAGCATCGACGTTACCACTGGTCGCAAGTGTGACGACTTCATCATCGGTAAGTTCACTCAACGTTTGTGGCAGCTCTTGGTTCTGCAACTTATCAATCATAACCCCACCCAAAGCATTTGGTTACTCTCATCATGAAGGAGTAGTATATCACGAGCCCCCCAATTCAGCTTGTCCTAACAAGGTTACAATCCACAAATTTTCTGATGGATTTCTAACGATCGCCAGACCAGATTTCGAGTGGGATATGCTATAATTCTGTCGTTCGGGGATGACAGGCTTCGACGGAGGAGGCTGGTCCCGAACTGCGAGCCGAGAGGCGCCGACCTCGAAAAATCAGCGCAAACTATTAAGTGCCGACCGCACTGAATATGCTGCTCTTCCCCTTGCTGCCTAGTGCAGTGATCGCTTGAGCGCACACTGGCTCCAATGTGAGCCACGTCCGCTTGCTTCCGCTCTCCGACCGGAGGCGAGATGGACGCCCCAATGTCGGAGTGCTGCACATGACGCCGCTACGTGTGCCTAAGAGGGACTTTCGGGTCCCAGCGGCTGGTTGAGTGGGTTCTTTCGTCGCTTGTAGGCCGCTCAATGAGGAGAAACAAGTGACTACGCTCGTAGATGTTCGCGAATCTAATCTTTCGGACGCGGGTTCGATTCCCGCCATCTCCACCTTAGATCAAGGCCGTGCAAATAGCACGGCCTGATTCTTAATCCCTCCTTTTCATTACTTGTAATTTCTTTGGTAGCAATTCGGTTAGAGCTAAGAAACGGCCATTCCTGAAATCGCAATCCATGTTTCAATCGCATAAAGACGCCGCCATATGATCAATTCAACAGGTGTTTCAATGGCTCGTCCAAACAATGGCCAATTGCCACCCCCACTACCAAAAAATATCATGTAATTACCATATACTACCTCCACCACAAAGCTCAAGATAATAAACAAATTCAAATACCGCCACCAATTTTTCACTTTCAGTGCCCTTTTTTTCATACATAGAACGAAATTCCATGTCTGTTACCAAAACCCGTTCTATCTCCATTTACAACTCTACAAATGGAGGTAAAATCCCCAAATTGGAGTCTACCCATATGGATATCAATTTGCTTTTCAAAGGTTTAATACTCGGTTTTTCAATAGCTGCTCCGGTCGGACCGATTGGTGTACTTTGCATTCGACGCACATTGTCTTTTGGGAGAAATTCAGGGGTAATATCTGGGTTAGGCGCAGCCAGTGCGGATGCTTTTTATGGTTTCGTTGCTGGCTTTGGGCTTACAGTAATCTCTAATTTTCTTATCAACCAACAACTTTGGTTGTCGCTAATCGGTGGCATTTACTTGTGCTTTCTTGGAATTAAATCATTTAACGCCAAACTAGCTTCAATGAGTTCAGATGTTGAAAATATTGGTTTGTGGGAATCCTATTTTTCAACTTTAGGGTTGACTCTTACAAATCCAGTTACAATTTTGTCCTTTGTGGCTATCTTTGCCGGTTTGGGTCTGGTTTCTAGTGAAAGCAGTTTTTTGGCAGCATTTTATATGGTCATGGGAGTATTTTTAGGATCGGCTGCCTGGTGGCTGACTTTGAGCGGCATCGTTAGCTTGTTCCGGGATAAATTCAACTCTCAATCCATGGTTTGGATCAATAGAATAGCGGGTGTGATCTTGCTGGGTTACGGAATTGTTGCCTTGTATAGTGCGTTTCAAGAATTACATTAATTTTCCAAAGTCCTCCCAATGCAAACTCACCTGACTGTCAACCAAACTCCAAACATTATCAACACTAATCCCAAGGCCCGCGGCAAATCGATGGGGCGTACCGATGCACTTAACCATCCAAAATGATCAATCAAGGCTGCCAGCACAAATTGTGATGCGACGATCAATGTGAAACCGCCCGAAACCCCCAGTCGAGGTACCACGTAACCAATAGTACCCACAATTATCAAACCAAACATCCCTGCAGTAAAGGCATACCAAGGAACTTTCCGCCAGTTATCAAAGTTTACCCCTTGAATAAGCGAAATCAAAATTACAACCAATCCACCACTACCATAGGTTACAAACACACTCTCACGAGTTCCGAGAGATTGTTCCATAAGTCCCATAAATTGACCCTGCAAGGTGACTGCCAGGCCTCCCACAATTGCAATCGCGACCAAAATGACAGTATTCATTAGGTGACACTCCTTGGAATGTATTTACTCGTATATAGACAAATGAACTAGCCCTGATCTTAGGTCAGGGTGAAAA
>CAZVPR010000249.1:0-3420 GCA_964629085.1 uncultured Anaerolineales bacterium | reverse complement strand
AGAAAACAAAAACGTTAGCTGGGGAAGGCTACCACCCGAAAACCGTAGTCGAGCCATCGATCGTTCGGGTGACTATCGTCGCGGCGGGACAGGCGGGCAGGGTCATGATAGTGGCTCCACGAGCCGCCCCGCAACGCCAGCACATCATGGTCACTGTCTCGATAATTCGCCTGCCATTCAAAAACATTGCCGCCCATATCCCACACACCCAACGGGCTGACACCCAGCGGATACATGCCCACCGGCGTCGTGTGCCCAATGCCGCTTTCACCCACATTGGCGCGGCGCAGGATTTCGGCCTCGTCTTGGGTGACTTCGCCATCCTTATCCCACGGGTAGCGATCTGCCGGATCAGCACCCCCTGTAGCAGCAGTCCACTCCAGCTCCGTTGGCAAGCGGATCAATCCAGGCTTTAGGTCTGGGTTTTGTTCCTTTTCGCTCAACTCATCCCAATGCGCCAGCAGCCACTTGCAATAGGCATTGGCCTCATACAAGGTGATCCCCACTACCGGCACACCCATACGGGCAATGCCAAAACGCGGGTCATGCCAATATCGCGGATACAGCTTCTTGTTCTCATCCCAGTTTTTTTGCAGCCAACTCCAGCCTTCATCGCCCCAATCACCTATCCGCTCGTAGTTTTTCTCAGATTCGGAGAACTTTGGGAAACCTAACCAATATTCACGTTCGGCGAAATCTTCCGCTTTCAAGAAACGCTGATACTGGGTGTTGGTTATGGGGTATTGTCCAATGTAGACTGGAGATTGTTTATTGGGGATGGGAACAAAATGATATAAGTCTTCAGGTAGGAAACCAATGCCATCCAAGGTGTCTGCCGTGATAGCTCGATCTGCTGGGGCAATTTCTGGGTTTTGAGTAGTCCGCACTAACGCTTGTTGGAAGTGTCTGTATAGGCTACCAGCCTGAGCAGTTTCCGGTGGTGTTGCGAAAGCTTTGAGTTCATCTTGCGTAAGTAAACCAAGCATATTCTCTAGCAACCAATCATAATGCTTTGTGCCTCCAATCCGTTCAATCAGCTCCTTAACACTTTTGATATCTTCTGGGCCGTGGCAAAAATAAGCGCCCAGGCCATCCAAAACCTTACGCTGAAGTTGAGCGTCAAGTAACCCTTCTTCAGCCAAGCAGCGACCGGCAAGCAAGTAGCGAAGTAAATAAGGCTGGCTTGAATCTGCCAGGCAATTCTGGATTATGGTGCCTCCGTCTGCCATGCTCATATATAGCAGCAAGACCTCGCGCCAGGTGGGATTGAATAGATTATTCAATAGCAAAGGTAATGCATTGCTTTGCTGGTGAATGGCATCAGCGGCCAGATATTCCTGAAAGGTCAGGTGAGAGAAACCTACAACAGGCTCACCTGTGCGATCCAAACCCTTTTCTACCAAAATGCCGCTCTCTTCACGGATACTATCCAAAAGGTCAGCTGCTCTGCGTTGGCATTCTTGGGCTTGCTGAGTTTTATTTTCTGGTAGATGGGCAGCGAGAAAATCAGGCAGCCTGGCCGCGATCAGCTTCCGAGCTTCTGTACGCGCCATTAGCAACTGGCTAGTACCTTCTTTACGGCGAGCCTGTAATGCCAGGGCAATATCTCTCAGCAAGACGAGCTTTTGATCCAGCACAAGATCATCGGGTCGATGTGGATCAGGTTGATGAACACCAGCCTCAGTCCGACGTTGTTCCTGCCAGCGCTCAGTAAGCACTTCGACGCAATCGCGGTAGAGGATGTGCCGCTGTTCTGGTAATTTTACTTTTACCAGAGAAACTAGAACAATGAGGGAAAGAAGTAGCGGGTTAGTGATAAGTATTTTTAGCCCTTCGTTATTCTCCAGTTCCGATAGAAGGGTAGCTGCTCGTTCTTCGTATCTGCGGATTAAATCTTTCTGTTCTTGATCGCTACGCCCTAACCCCTCGCCGATGGCAATGGCCTTGTAGCGACTTTTCACCAGGTGGTGGATAGCTTGCGGATTGAGGTCTTGCACAGTGCGCACCGTGAAGCCACAAGCATCCAGTTGGCCTTCATAACCAACAATACGTGTCGAAACAATAAAGCGATTTTTAGCATGATCATAGGTATTCACAAGATCGTCAATCAAGCGAGCCATGCGATTACGGGCAACTCGGCTACCAAGCTCATCAAAACCGTCGAACATCACTAAACAGCGACCTTGTTCCAATTGTTTTTGGAAGAATTTTTTGGGATAGCGGCTGCGCAACTCTGCGGGCAGTGTATCAATAATGGCATCAAGCAATCGGCGCTCTTTGGTCCAGCTTGTAATATCAGCAAAGAGGCCCAAATTTACCAAGATAGGAAAGCGTGAACGACACCAACCAAGTCGCTCTTTGTGCATGCGTGAGTTATCACCATCTCGACGGTCATTACGCAGGCCACGAGCACAAGTGATGGTTAAATATCGCAGGAGCGTTGTTTTGCCCGACCCAGGATCGCCACGCACAATCAGCCGTTGATGGGACTGAATAATTTCCCCAAGTCCCCCAGCACTGGGTTGGATGGGTGGTCGTACTTTCCACGAAAGAGCCTGGACCCAGTTTTTAGGCTTGGGTTGCCCACGGTATCTTTGACGACCAGTTATTTTTTGAACTTCATCAGGACTAATTTCACCGCGTTCTTCTCCCAAGGAGAGCGGTGTATAAAGCTCCTCTAATTCAACGGCTCTACGCCGGTATTCCCAGCGCGCGGCGACCACGTTGGCAGGTAACAACGTCAAATGGCGACAGCGACTTACCACTTCCGTCAGGTAGCGTTGACGGAAATCGCCATGCTTACCCCTTCCTAGTACCCATAGCTTGAGCGTGCTGCCTAGGCTATCTAGAGTTGGGCCTGCTAACTTACCAAGAATAAATGATAGCACTGCGACTAACAATCCAATTAGGTATGGCACTTTATCTTCAGTAACCTGCCACCAAGGTTCTGACGTTGGAGTTGGAGTCTGCGCACTTGTAATTATCGCAATCGATAATATTGGGATGAGTTTCTTGGCCAGTTTGATCCAGAATTTTATAGTATTCATTTTTATTATCCTACAATCTCACCAAACTCGAACCACCTCTTTAGGCGCTCTTTTCCAGGTTCTAAAGCTGTGTCTACCCCTACATCGATTAACTTACTCCCTATTTGAACTAAACCCTGTGCTAATGCGACAGCAATGACAGCAGTCAAAGGTTCCATATTTCACATCCCTAAATCACTTTTCGATGAAGCACGATCATGTCTATTTTTTTCACTAACGCTAGCTCTCATGAGCTATCGTGTCGAGTGGGCGTAGTCATCTAGGCCCGCTCGCTCAAACTCGACCCCTAAAGGGGGGTAAGGTACTCCGCTTCGCTCCGCAAACAGCACACAGAAAACAGAGATTCAGAAAACAAAAACGTTAGCTGGGGAAG
>CAZVPR010000248.1:0-3430 GCA_964629085.1 uncultured Anaerolineales bacterium | reverse complement strand
AAGGAATGAGATTAAGCGGATTTGCCATTAAAAGATTGGGGGCGTTTAAATAAATATAAAATTGTCACATGAAAATATATTTATTAATGAGCAAAAATCAAAGATCAAAAAGGTTGTTTTATGGATACTGAAACAAATATAGAATATAGTGAAAACATCACAAGGTTAATTCTAAAGGCATTAAATGATACGATTTATGAAAATTGGAGTGCACCAAAATATAAAAATATGTTTAAATCAAGAAAACATAAATTGAGAGCTTTGCTTGGTTGTATTAATCAAATAATCAATCTATTAAACGATCATAATCAAAAATTAATAGAAAAAGAGATAAAAAAAAGGACTGGGTCTAACATCCAAAAAACTATATGGGAAAATGAAGAAAAATATATTGAATATTTAGAAACAGAGAATGGCTATCCAGGCTTTAAAATTTTGGATAGCAAGCCAGAAATAAAGCGTGGAGCAAAAAAGAAAACTTTGAAACATAAAGTTATTAAAAAGTTGGTACGGATATTCATACAGTCAACAAACTTAACAGTAGATGATGGTTGCTTATTAGTTGGTGAATTCTTATATAAATTAGATGAAGAAAAAGAAAATGTCAATTGGTTTAATGATGATTTTTCAACTCTAAAATTTAAAATAGAAGATGTCCGCTCTATTTATTATAAAAAACAATGAATTAAATAACATAAATGTGGGGTTTTTAGTCAAAAAAATACTTTAATTTTAACTTCATTACTGCTTGCTTTTTTTTTCTATTTTATTCCTGAAATTAGCTATTATTATATTCTTTTATCAGGAGTAAATATGGAAAATGTAATCCTTGACAAACTAACCAAAATTGAGAATCTTCTCAAACAGCAACAAGACAAAGTTTTTACACTTCTGGAAGCCACCAAATATTTGGACGTTTCCAGGTCATACCTTTACAAATTAACCTGTTATAATAAAATACCACACTATAAGCCACAGGGCAAGCGCATTTATTTTTCTAAAAATGAACTTGACACCTGGCTTATGACAAATCCTGTCAGAACCGAGCAAGAGATTGAAAACCAGGCAGACGATTATATAAATAACAGGGGGACAAAATGACACCATTAAAAGCCATAAGGAAAAAGTGTCTTGATTGCAGCGCTTACGATAAGGCAGAAGTAAGAAATTGCAATATTCCAGATTGTCCAATATATCCCTTTAGGATGGGAAAAAATCCTAATAGGAAAGGAATTGGCAACAAAAGATTAAACGAGTTGGAAAGCATAAAATAAATAGCTTTATTTGGCTAATATTGCCAACTCACAAGCGTTTTTAGTTCATAACTTATGCCGAACCACTGCCAACACATAAAAGTTGATTGTGGGGCGTTTTAATTAAATTCAGTTTAAAAAAACCACCGTTACAAAAACTGTAACGCTTGATTAATTATTTTTTATGTTAGTTATTTTTAAAATTGATTCATTAGTATATATATTAAGTTACTGATGAGTCTAAAAACTGTAACGCTTGAGCGAATAAATGTTAGATTCAATAAAGATAAATTTGTATGAAAAAGAAACACAGTACCTGTTTAATCAATTGAACAATGTAGGGGAGTATTTTGATAAAAATACAGGTTTAATTAGTTATACAGGCAAATTGAACAATTTCAAAATTTGGGAGAATTCAGGGAGAATAACAATCAATGGAAGTCTGGCTAAATTTTATATGGGTAACAATGTAGAATTTATGACAAGAAAAAAAGTAAAAGAAGCATTTGAAAAATTGGAGGATCTGTCTGGGCTCAAAGTTAACAATGGTTATATCCGGCGTTTTGATTTTGGCAATTGTTTAGTTCTTAATCAACCAGTCAGAGAGTATTTAGGCTTTTTGGGTTATTGTCCATATTTTAATAAGACATCATATTCAAATGGCAATTTGCTTTATGCAAATGACAGGCGGGCATTATCTTTTTATGATAAAACATTAGAGATGAAAAAAAATAAAAATGATTTGCCGGAAGGATTTGGAAATAGGTATCTTTTAAAATATGAGTTGAGATATTTAAAACGTATTACTGAACAATTTAAATACAAACTAAAAGTTATTGATTTAATTGGTAATGATTTTTATATTTGGTTAATTAAGACCTGGCAAAAAGAATATTTCAGGATTAAAAGAAATCATAGGTTTAAGATGAATTTGAAAAATCTAAATACAAAAGATTTTACGAACCAATTCGCATTATTTGGTTTTGTAGAATATGGTGGCAAAGAAGCTGTTTTGGAAATGCTGGAAATTGAACGCCAATCTGAAAACATAGACAGGTTTCAATTTAAACGACTCAAGGATAAACTGGAAGCGATAACAAGCAATAAACAATACATAGAACCGAATGATTGTATTAAAGAGCTTGATGAGAAAATTAGTGATGTTGAAAAATATAGCTTCTAAAAATCATTTAGATTAATATGTCTTTAGCAATAGAATTTTTAAACAATAAAGAAATCCGGCTTGTAAAAGAATACCTGAAAGAAAATCATTATGAAAAAAAATATGATGTTTTTAATTTCTCAAGCTGGACTGAACAGGAAAAAAATGAATTGCTTGATTATTTGATAGAACGAAAAATGTCAGAAAAAAATTTATCCGATTACAATAAAGCATTTGAAACGGTTGTTGAAGATAATACTATTTTAGTAATGATTCTATTTGATTTTGAAAAACGTTGGAATAAATAATTGAAAATGTTTAAGTAAATTTCAAATGTAATTTAACAAGTTAATAAGCAGAAAAAATTATTACAAAACTAAATGAAATATTGTTCAATTTAGTTCAAAATAACAGGGTGTAAGACAAATAATAAATAAATGTCGACCAGAGAAGCTCTGGAAGGCTTTGGAGAGTGATTAAAATGACTGATGTAAAACTGAAAGAAAAATTTATTGAATTGAGAGCGGGCGGAGTGAGTTTCGACAACATAGCTAACAAGTTGAAGAAATCAAAAACTACTTTAATAAAGTGGCAGTTTGAACTTTCAAAAGAAATAAATAATTTACAATATACAGAGATTCAAAACTTGCTTGAAAAATATCAAATGACTAAAAAAAGAAAGTTAGAATTTTATAGCAAGCAGCTTGAAAAAGTTTATGAAGCTCTTGAGAAAAAAGACTATGATAATATTTCAGCAAAAGAGCTTAATGATTTGAGAGAAAAATTTGAAAATAGATTGTCAGAAGAAAAAAAGTATATTAAATATTTTACAGGAGAGAAAATAAATCGTAGTACGTTTGAATTGCCAAGCTTGTTTAGCGTTGAAGATGAAACAGTGCCATTGTAATAAATAATACCGCTTTTGAACTGTTTTTGTTGCTTATTTGTTACTTGTTAGTTGAACATGTTAATATTTACAATATGTTAAGTTGATTGTGTAGAATCGAAATGGAAT
>CAZVPR010000247.1:0-3435 GCA_964629085.1 uncultured Anaerolineales bacterium | reverse complement strand
TGCTGCCCCAGGATGAGTACTTCAAACTGACCCGTACGGACACGACGATCCCCTCGCGTCTACTGAAGAATTTCTCGAATATCCCTGATGATCTGGGCGGTGATTTGTTCGGCCAGATTTACGAGTATTTCCTGGGTGAGTTTGCGCTGGCGGAAGGGCAAGGCGGCGGTGAATTCTTCACGCCGCGTTCGGTGGTGCGTTTGATGGTCGAGATCATCGAGCCACATGGCGGCGCTATCTTTGATCCGGCCTGTGGATCGGGCGGTATGTTCGTGCAGTCGAGTAAGTTTATCGAGGCCAGCCAAGGGGCTAAGGCCGAACAGCTACCGGATTTCTTCGTCTACGGCCAGGAGAAAACCCTGGAAACCGTCAAGCTGGCGAAAATGAATTTAGCAGTCAACAACCTGCGGGGCGATGTGCGCCAGGCCAACACCTATTACGAGGATCACTTCCAAAGTTTCGAACATTTCGATTACGTACTCACTAATCCACCCTTCAACGTGGATGATGTCAATCTGCAGCGGGTGGAGAATGACCACCGTTTCAGCACTTATGGGGTGCCCCGCAAGAAAACCAAGAGCAAAAAGAAAGACGCCGGGAACGAGACCGTTCCCAACGCCAATTATTTGTGGATCAATCTGTTCGCCACATCCTTGAAACCGACCGGCCGGGCAGCCCTGGTGATGGCGAACTCCGCCTCGGATGCACGCCACTCGGAAGCTGATATTCGAAAGAGATTGATCGAAGAAAACCTGATCTACGGCATGCTGACTCTGCCTTCTAATATGTTCTACACGGTGACGCTGCCGGCCACGCTGTGGTTTTTCGATAAGGTCAAGGCCGATGAGCGCATCTTGTTCATCGATGCCCGCAATATCTTCCGGCAGATCGACCGAGCCCACCGTGATTTTTCGGAATCGCAGATCCAAAATATCGCTATCATCAGTCGCCTGCACAAGGGCAACCGGGAAGCATTCGTTCGGCTGGTCGATCAGTATTTCGCCGATGGCGTGGAACGATTGGCGAAAAACGCGGCACAGGTGCGGGAGGTATCAGCACAACTACTGGATGTACTGGATGATGCCGAGGGCCACCAGGCTGTCAAAACTCTGGAAGAGAAATGGGCGGGTTGGGCGAACTTGAAAGTCACTCATACCGCCTATCAGGAAACCCAGGCTAGCTACACCACCATCGAAGCCCACAACCAGGCCCAACACGTATTGCAAGCCCAATTTGAGCCGTTCTTTGCCGAACTGCGCGCCGGGCTGAAGACCCTGGATAAGCTGGTGCGGGGTTACGAGAAGAAAGAACGGGAAGTCAACGGCCGCCGCGGGATCGGCCAGGATTTGAAAGCCTTGAAGGAAGCCCTGGAAACATTGCGGGAAGAAGTACGCGACGCCCAAGCCTGTTTTGGACATATCCACTGGCTGCAAGAACGCTTCCCGGAAGCGAAGTATGAAGATGTCACTGGCCTGTGCAAGCTGGCGACCCCGGAAGAGATCAAAGAGCAGGATTACTCGCTCAACCCAGGCCGCTATGTGGGCGTGGTGATCGAAGAAGATGGCAAGACCGAAGAAGAGTTCATTGACGAGTTATTGGGTATTCAGGAAGAACTGGGTACACTCTCCCAGCAAGCAAAAATACTCGAAGATGTGATTGGGCATAATTTAAAGCAGTTGGCGGGGGAAGAATGACCGAATTGCGTACACTCGATGAGCTAGGTAAGGTCGCAAGGGGAAAATCTAAACATCGACCAAGAAACGATCCATCGCTTTTTGGCGGTGACTATCCCTTTGTGCAAACAGGCGATGTCAAACATAGCAATTTCTACGTTACCGAATATTCTCAAACATATAACGAAAAGGGGCTTGCTCAAAGCAAATTATGGGAACCAGGAACGCTTTGTATCACAATAGCGGCAAACATTGCTGAAACAGCTATTCTTGGAATTCCTGCATGTTTTCCAGATAGCATTATTGGTTTTATCCCGTATAAAGACAAAGCGGATGTTAGGTTTGTCAAATATTGTCTAGAAACCTATAAATTACAAATGCAGGCAATATCTCAAGGAACAACGCAGGATAACTTAAGTTTAGGGAAACTACTTTCAATCAAGTTCAGAGTTCCAGAATTAGTTGATACACAAAAGAAAATCGCCGCCATTCTTTCCACCTACGATGACCTGATTGAGAACAACAACCGGCGCATTGCCCTGCTGGAACAAGCCGCCGAAGAGATTTACCGCGAATGGTTTGTGCGCATGCGCTTCCCAGGTTGGGAGACGGCGAAGTTCGATGAGAAAGTGCCAGTAGGATGGAAAATTGAAAGATTGGCTGATATAGCAGTGGTAGTTGATTGTCCACACACGAAAAAACCGAGAGAAGACGAAGAAACTACCAACAAATTACTGCATGTTTGGAATATTGGTGATAATGGTAGATTAAACTTATCTAAAACATACAATATCTCTACCGAAGATTATAATTTGTGGACATCTCGAATTGAAGTTCGAGAAGGTGATTGTATTATTACTAAAACTGGTAGAGTTGGAGCTGTGGCTCAGATCCCAAAAGGTATAAAAGCAGCATTAGGGAGAAATTTAGTTGGAATACGATTGGAAAAATATCCTAATTTCCTAATTCAATTCTTGCTATCGCCTCACAAGGATTTTAATGTCGCCAATCTAAAATCAAGTGGGGTAATCATGGAGAGTCTTCACGTAAAAGCAATTGAGAATTTCAAAATTCAGTTACCGACTCAACCTCTTTTGTATTCATTTGAACAAGTAGTTGGGCCAATACGGAATCAGATTGAAAACCTGACCAATAAAAATGCCAAACTAACCCAAACTCGCGATCTTCTCCTCTCCCGCCTGATTTCAGGCAAGCTGCCAGTCGATGATCTGGACATCCACTTCCCGTCCAGCATGACCGAAACCGATGAACCTGCGCATGCCTAGTTATATTTCCGAAGACGATATTGAAGTCGCTATCGTTGAAAAGCTGGTCAATGAGTATGGCTTTGAATCTCTGAACGCCTACACCGCCAACCCGGACAATCTCAACGATGGTACCAATCGGATCGATAAAGCCGAAGTCGTCTTCCATGACCGGTTGAAAACTGCCGCCATGCGGCTCAATCCTGGCATCCCCGAAGCGGCCCTGGATCAGGCCCTGGCGCAACTTACCGACCGGCGCAATGCCATGTCGCCCATACTGGCCAACCGGGAGATCGATCGTCTGATCCGGGAAGGCATCCAGGTTGAATATCAGAACGAAGCCGGACGCATGGAGACTGATCGCGTGCGGGTGATCGAATTCAATGATGCTGCCCAAAACGATTATCTGGCCGTCACCCAGCTCTGGGTGCGAGGCGAGCGCTACTATCAACGCCCCGATGTCATCCTCTATATCAACGGCCTGCCCCTCATCTTCA
>CAZVPR010000246.1:0-3451 GCA_964629085.1 uncultured Anaerolineales bacterium | reverse complement strand
TTTCCAGTCAATGTGTGCAGTATTGCACAAACATATATATACTTGTCGCACCAACAAAAGTATATCTCTTCAGCAAGGAAAGTGATTCTCGGATTCGTGTATGGGATACTGAGTATAATGCCAGTTCAGTCGATATGTCCTCTGATGGTCAATTTATTGTTGTTTCCGATGAGGATGGTTTCTTTTCTGATAATCAAAGAGGGAATATCTATCTCATTGAAGCCTCAAACACGGGTTTCCTTTGGGAGTACTTTGTAAACGGAGGAGGATGTACACATGCAACAATTTCCAGTGATGGACTTAAGATTAGTGCAGTACATGCAAGATTTAAAGATGAAAACGACTACGACGGAGCGATCTACCACTTTTCGAGTGATAAGGATGGGAGTTCTGGATGGAGTTCATCTGATGGAAATCCTATCTGGAAATATTCAACAAATAATGAATATATGCTAGTTGGCTTCATAAGCAAGAATGGCGATTATTCGGTTGCGTGGACAGACGGAGAATTTGACGGTACACTCTATTATTTCAACAACAACAATCAATCACCAGTACTGCATATCACAGGAGCATCAGCTGGAAGTATTTCATCTGATGGATGCGAATTCGCTGTTGGATACAGCGAGGGAGATTCTGCCGAAGTCAGGTATTACGTAAATCCCGAAAATAGAGACACGATCTGGATTACACCCCTCATAGATATGGATGAGCTTTCTGTTGAAAAAAGCGGAATTATTTCTATTCCATTTATTGTCACCAAAGATGACATCCCTACCAATAATGTTGAAATCAATTTCCAGATTGAGGAAATTGGGTCATCTGGAGAAACATCACAGAAGTACAGTGGGATTGATGGATTTCTCCTCTTGGAAATTGACACAGGTTCTATTTCGGGAAATTCTATCAAGATTACCATCCCCGACACTTGTGAGTACGAAAGCGATGGGTGTACACTTGCTTCTGATGATAACACATTAAGTATCCCCATTTACAGGAGAGAATATATTTCTACGGGAGGCTTTGAAAGCGAAGTTTCTTTGAGTACTATTGGAGGTGCTGGAGGGGGAGAATCAATATCGATTTTAACAGACGGATATGATGTTTCGAGATTTGTAGATGAATATTATGGTCAGCTTGGTGTTGGAATTGATTCGAGTCTCATTAATGTTGATGTTGGTGAAATTAACTATGCTGCGGGGATTGATGCGGGATTGTACTGCTATGGAGGAGTAGGCATTTCCTTGAATGACATGGACAGTCAGCAATATATAATCCAGAAAATCATGTCCCGAAATCTGTTACTGGCATCAACAGCAGTACTACTGGGAGGAGGCCCCTTTCCAGGTGCGCTTGCACCATTCACTGCAAATGCAGCTATACAGTGCACATCAGATATTGGTGATGCCACTGCTCTCGATTATTTAACTGCGGGACTGGGAGGGTATGCTGAAATCTACGATGGAAGACTTCTAAAAATGGTTAACCACCAAGATTCCGATGACAATTCTATTGAATTAAGGTTGTTTGGGGTTCATTCCGGAGGTTCTGTAGACGCTCATTTCGGTTTTGAGTACTATCCTGATGGTAGTGTATCCATAGAAGGTGAAATTAAGCTGGTAGGAAAAGCAAGCGCTGAGATTCCTTTCTTCGGTGGGGAAATCAATGAAGGGGCAGTTATCGGTTTGGAACTTCACTTCAAGGATTTCAATGATTTCTTAGATGGGGACCCACAAGATATTACATTATCATACGAAATATCGCGTACTGCGTACAACGGATTGAGTTTCGGAGTTGAAACCGGTGATAGCGGTCTGAACTTCGCAAGTGTGGCAGAGGATCTTTCAGGCACTCACTGGGAGGGGGTGAGAATAGAATTCACGCTTCCCATTGAAGAGTACCGGACCGTTTTTGATTCGAATGCACCAGATATTATCAGCAAACTATCCTCCCTCGACTTCAATATATTCCCTGCCTTTTCGGAGGCGTTTTCAGACATTCTTGATGTGCCGATCGAATATAAGGTTATAGGAGTTGAAAAGGAGATTCAGAATATTGGTGTCAGCGTTCTTGGTAACGGATTCAGCATCGAGTTATATGACGATGTCGAATATTCTCTGCAGAGAGGTGTCATTCAAAATGTGGATGGCAACTTTGGCATTTTCGAGATAGAATCATATGATCGTCCAACGATGATAATGCAAGTGATTGGCGACTATCTTACATCTCAATATGATTTCAACAATTTGCTCAACGATGCCGTGAATGAGGTAATCTCAGCAAATAACCCGTTTGCGCTCCTTCATGACTGTCCTTCAGACTTAGTAATCACTAACTCGCAAGCACAGAGGATTGGAATAATCAACGGCACATACTATAATGAGATTCCAGAAGCCTTTGCATGTTTTTCCAACTCAAGTGAAATTGAAATGTATGTTTTACCGAGCGATGATACCTACTTAATAGAAATAATTGGGAACGAAAGCGGGAAATATACGTTTACTGCTGTTCAGATGAGTGATAATGAAACTAAGATGGTTTCAGTTACAGACTCATGGTTGGAAAACAATTCTAAAGATGGAGTCGTGATAAACGAAAACATGGGTTACGTGTTAATTGAAAGTGGGGGGCAGGAAAGATCTTTCAACATGACCATGTGTTATCAGGAAAATGGAATCTGGAGAAACAGCACTATAACAAACTTAGTAATCACAAAGAATTCTACACATATCATAGAGATAGGGATTTCGAGCACAAGATTTCTTGCTGACTTGGATGGCGATGGCACGTTTGAAATAGATAAGGATATTGTAGGGGATATCCTTGGAAACAAGGCATTGAACATTGTGCCTTCTGTGAATATTACTTCTCCTGACAATAACTCGATTATCAATGCAACTTTTACCATTAGTGGCACCGCAGCCGACAAAGATGGAATCATCGAAAGGGTGCAGATATCCATTGACGGCGCTGGGTGGATTACGGTGACGGGCACAGTGTCATGGAATTATGCATGGGATTCTACAAAAATGGTAGACGGGGAACATGATATTCTAGTTCGATCGTTTGATGGCACCGAATATTCTGAGATCACAGAGCTGAAACTTAATGTACAAAACGAACCAGACTCTATTTTGCCCATCATATATGTAACCAAACCATCTGTAGAACAAGTCGTGGAGGGGACGTTCGTGATCGAGGGGACTGCCTTAGATGATTATTCAGTCACAGCGGTAGAGATTAAGATCGATGAGGGAAACTGGCTTAAAGCCGAAGGAACGACTAGTTGGAGCTACTTCTGGGACACATCAAATCTAGATGAGGGTAGTCACATCATTTATGTGAAGGCTTACGATGGTGAACTGTATTCGGATGTTGTTACAGTCACAGTAAAAGTGAAAAAAGTAGACTCTGATGATGGATTCTTACCGGGCTTTGGTGCAGAGCTGTT
>CAZVPR010000245.1:0-3529 GCA_964629085.1 uncultured Anaerolineales bacterium | reverse complement strand
CTGTGGCACGCGGTTTAGGAAACCACTGCTCTATCCACCTGAGCTACAGGGGCAATTTGTTTATTATGACTTTACGGTTGGTTCTTTTTTTGCACTTTTTGTGTGTCGTGAAAAGTGTCGTGACTTATATTTGCCCAAAAGTCTATCATTTGCCTGTTTAGTTCGTTCCGGAATAGCCTCCAAATAACGGAGAATCGTTGAATAATCTCGCCAACCACCAAGTTGACGCACCGTCTCAATATCTTCACCTTCAGATAGTAACTCTGTCGCCCAAGTGGCTCGAAAATCATGCAATGTACATTTTTTAATGCCAGCCTTCTTCACAGCAGTTGCAAGCGATCTATCAACCCTCCCAATTGGAACACCATCTTTGTGAGAAAAAACATATTCCCCAATTCTTGGTATTTCATCCAAAACATGATAAATTTCTTTATTTAATGGAATATATCTATTACGGTGATGTTTTGCATGTTTAACAGTAATTCGCAGATATTTAAGCTCGATATGTTCCCATTTTAATTTGAATATTTCGCTTTTCCGCAGCCCTGTATGAACGGCAACCATGATAATACCATACAGGTGTTCAATCTTACCTTTACACTCACTTAAAAGTGCGTTGATTTCATCAGGGCGAACCCATCTATGAGTTTTTGGTGGTTCTTTAAAGTAAGTTATCAACTTCGATGTTGCAGGATTAAAATTAATTAAATCCCACGTTATTGCGAGACTGTACATTCGTCGTAATGTTTGCACCTCCCTATTAACAGTCGCGCTGCTTACATCTTCCCTCCTTTCAAGCATGTAATCTGAAATATCTTTTGCCCTGATTTTATCAATCCGTGAATTCTCAAAGAACGGTAAAATATTTTTTACGACAAGTTTATCTCTTCTGTGTGTTCCTTTTCGATGAACTTCGCTCCATTTTAAAAATTTAGCTGCAAGTTCTTCGAATCGAATACATTTTTGGCTAGTAGGTGTAAATTTTCCTTCATAAACATCTGCCATTCTTTGTCGTAAAACCCTCAATGCTTGTGATTTATATTCACAGCCAGTTGAAGCATTATAGCGTTTACCGTCAAACGTAAAGTTATAATAATATATCCGCCCCCGTTTGTAGAGATTATCTGCCATAGCATTCTCCTTCCCTACTACTTGGGTAAAGTACGGATAAAAATATGGCAAATATATTGAATTTGTGTGTAATTGTCAAGGTTTTTTTCTCCTATTTAATTTATACAATTGTGTTGTTGGTTATTTTTAACGCTTTTTGATCAATAAAATTGTCCAGATCAGCTTTCTCAAAAACAATTTTCCCTCTTGATTCCCGACTATACTTATTTTTCCCATTTACACATGGCAAACGCAGATATTGTATCATACCGAATTCGATATATTTGTAAAGGGCAGATATGGATACTCCAAGATAATAAGCTGCCTCTTTTACTGAATATAATCTTTTCTGATATGTTTGTTGAGTATTCATAACTATTAATTTATGGGCAGTATTATCTTTCATGTGTAACAATTCTTTTTTTTTGATTATAATAAATTATTGTGTAATTTATTCTGTTCAATAAAACTATGTGTATATTTTGTTGGTAAAAAATTAATAATCTCACTTTCGTTTCTCTATCTTCTTTCTTATACCAGAAAATTCATAGCTAATCACATTGACTTTATTATCATTAATAAACTCATCCAGATCATTCACATCAAATCTCACAGACCGACCAATCTTAACATATGGAAAGGTGCCATTATGTACTTTTTGATACAGGCTACCAGGCGTAGTAGCCATATATTCAGCAGCATCTTTTATATTTAGTAATCTCTTTATCATTGAATATTTAGTTTGGTTATCATAAAACAATAAAATGGGCGCCAAAAGATGACGCCCTTATTGAATACCTTAATTGGTCAGGATAGCCTTGATATTGTTTAAATCATTTTTAATTGATGAATAAATGTTATCTTCAACATTATTTTTCCTGGATAAGCTAACAAATCCATCACACTGATCAACATCATAAAACATCTTTAATTTATCCAGAACATCAGGATTGGAAAAAAACAAATTGAAATTTGCAAAGCTTGAAAAGAAAACATTTGTTTCTGGTACTTCTTTATGAAAACAGTATTTAATTTGAAGCATTTTACCAGAATCAACTTTTTCAATTTCGAGTATTGAGCACAAGTTATATTCATCTATAACTAATAAATGAATCTCATCTGGATAATCAATACCGAATTCTGATTTTAGATCTTCCAAATCGCACATACCATAGCATACATCATGGCAGTGGCAAAACTGCAATTCAATTTCCTTGTCTGATATTAACAAGCTATTTTCTTCTTCGATTTTAAACATTGTCTTTTTTCCTTTCGTTGTTTTGTGAACTATTATCATTATTACACAAGAGTGTTTCTCTTGAATTACAAGATGAGTTTTTTTTATTAAGCTTACTAAAAACACACCTCCCTTGACAATGGCACTTTTTTTTACATCTTCTTTTCATAATCCGTCTCCAATAATTAATTAAGGAGCCATGCTCCAGAATGAGCAGTGAGTAAATACATCAGGGCATCAAACTTCGACGCCCTTCAGTTCTCATTGACTTTTTAGTCTAAACAATTTGTTAATCTTTTGAGCAGTCTTTTGGATTGCATCATAGATGTTTTTAGTTAAAGCTATCTCCTTGATCACAGCTAACTCAACGGGAGTATAAGAAATGGACAATCCACTACTTCGGAAGCTGCCATCTTTGAATATTTTCCCGGGGATTGAATCAACCATTTGAGCAAAGTCAGTGGCATCATCTACACGGTCATCATCCAAATTGCTCAAAAACACCAAGCTTAATTTTGTACCTAAATTATTAATAAGCATGGCATAAAAAAAACCTGTACCAAAGCCGTCTTCGCTTTCAAGATACAGTGTTAAGTTTTCAGAAAAACCTACTCCGTTTTCATTTTTTAAATCGTTAATCTGACATTCAGCGATAATTCCGGTTCCATCTGCTTGTACAATCTCTCCCCTTTCACCAGAGATGTCAGCATAGCACTCTTTGTCGTCTTCAAAGTATCTAATCATAAGCCTTCCTTTTATTTTATAGTTAAATTACCCAGAGGGGACATTACAAACGTCCCCCCTGGATTGTTAAGTAATTATTATTTACCCTTCGGTTTGTCAGCTTTTGACTGAGCTTCCTTCAGCTCCAGCTCACGTTTCCGTCTTTCCCTTTCCTCTTCATCAAAAGCTTTTTTAGCTTCAAGATCCTGCTGGAATTGTACATTGAAACACAACCGGGCATAGTGATTAATATTCCAGATTTTCTCTGGATCTTGCCATTTGCGGATCACTTCCATTTTCTTTGCAGTAGCTTTTGGAACCGGGAAGGTAATCATGACTTCATCACTCTTTTTAGTTATTTCGTTCATGGTTAGGCCTTTCATTTAAAGTTAATTTTTTAGTTTGTGTAGTGTCTTGATTGAATTCAAACTTTAAGTAAAGCCCGAATTAAACATTGGG
>CAZVPR010000244.1:0-3590 GCA_964629085.1 uncultured Anaerolineales bacterium | reverse complement strand
GAATACCTTCCTGAAAAGGGTGGTTGTTTGCTTACCATCAATCACCTGGGCCTCGTTGATTCTCCCATTTTGCTTGGGCTGATCGAAAGAAATGATTTTACCGGATTGGTAGCAAAGAAACATCAAAAAACGCCGGTAGTCAATTGGATTGTTTATAGCGCCGATGGTATTTGGATTGATCGGGAAGGCCTGGATATGGCCGCAATCAAAGCCTGTCAGGCATTTTTGGATGGAGGAGGCATGCTGGGAATTGCACCCGAGGGCACGCGCAGCGAAAGTCATCAGTTGATGGAGGCTAAACCGGGAGTAGCTTTCCTGGCAGCTCGCGCCAATGTGCCTATCGTTCCGGTTGGGATTTCGGGCACGGAAGATTCGTTAGGAAAAATTCTGCGTCTGACACGCCCGAAAGTCAATATTGCGGTGGGTAAGCCTTTTTTTCTGCCACCCCTTGATCGGAAAAACCGTGACCAATCACTACAACGCAATACCGATGAGATCATGTGTCGGATTGCCGCTTTGCTTCCGCCCAACTATCGAGGGGTTTACGTTGATCACCCCCGGTTACATGAATTGTTGAAATAAGCCTGTCAATCAAAAACGCGCCTCGCAAAGCTCAAGCGAGGCGCGTTTGATCACATAACAAAAAATTCACTCGCCCCAACCCACTCCATCTAAGATTTCTTCCAAAGCGATAGTGTGGCTGCACCGCCCCCGTGTCTTGAAAAAATCACAGTCACATTGCCATTGCCCATTTTCGAAGCCTACAACGTGGGGGTTGTTTTTCCCATCAAAGGTAATATTTAAGGTGTTAATTTGAATCCGATCGCGCTCTTCTTCGGCATATTGCTTGGCCTTCTTGATCTTTCCAATCATCCCATAATCCATAATGTGCTCCTGACCATAAATTTTTATAAATAAAAAAGCACGCAAATCGCGCGCGTGCTTTAAAGTTTGAATCGAGTTATTCCCTTTTTGGTTGAATCTCGCATAAGCGTATTGCCTCCGGGGATTATTTTGAGTATACGCCGAGTCGAATATAAAGTCAACCAACCGAACTGACCTTCGGCACAAAAGATCGGACAAATCCCAGACCACTAAATTTATCTGTCATTGCGAGCGAAGCAATCTCACCCTAAGTTTTAGATTGCTTCACCCTGGCAGGGGATCGCACGCCATAGGCGCAATAATGCCGATCTCTTGTCCGAACCTGAGACCGAGAATGCGGGGTAACGTCTGGATCGAGGATTATTCTTTGTGCCTTTTTAGATCATCTTTGAAAATCAGGCTGAGGAATATGCTCACCAGGCTGATGACCACACCACCCCAAAAAGCACTCCAGAAATCAGCAACCATAAACCCGATGCCAAAGTTCGAGCCAATGCGTCCGGCCAGGTAGAACATCAAGGTGTTGATCAATAGGGTGAACAAACCTAATGTAAGGATGATCAAGGGGCAAGTCAGGAGTTTTAGGAGTGGACGAAGGAGAGCGTTTAGAAAACCAAATATTAAAGCCAATCCAAAGATGGCCATCCATTGGGTGCTTTGGGCCTCGATGCCCGGAACGATATTGATCGCAATGTACAAGCCAATGGCGTTAATTATCCAGCGAATAAAGAAACGGTTCATGATGATATCCTTTCAAAATATTTTCTGGTCTATATAACGATTCCACTTTAAAAAAGTTGTGACAAAACTGAATTAACTCATGTTACGCACTTGAGCAAAACTAGGCCAAACTGCACCCTTCGATACGATCCCTTGCCGTAGGCACGACTTCGACGGGCACCCACGGCGGGCGGGGATCACTTCTCAAGGGACTGTCCCTGGTTGCCTGTTTACGATAGAGTTAAAGTTATTTGGATGAGGCCAGACGGTGTGCCCAGCGGGTTGGCTCGGGCAGGCGATACCCCCCACCGCAGTTCAAAATGATGCGAATCGCTGAAGGAAGATCAACTTGATGGCCAATTGAAATGTAAACGGGTTTGACCCGATCTCGGGTGCGCACTACCCCGCCGACAATTTCGCCATTCGTCGTAAGGTTTGTAAAACTACCCCGGTTCTCATCCAGTTGATTGTGCTCGCCAATCAAAATCGATTTTCCACACCCAATTGCCGGAAGATCTAACAATACACCTAAATGGCAGGCCAGGCCAAATCGGCGCGGGTGGGCGAGGCCATGGCCATCAATGATTAGCATATCTGGCATGATGGTCAGTTTTTTCAAGGCTGACAGAATGACAGGAATTTCACGGAAAGACAGTAATCCTGGAACATAGGGGAAAGTAACCGGAAATTCCGCAAGAGCTTGATCAACGAGTTGCAGCGATCCATAATCGAAAACTGCGAGGGCTGCTCTGGCGATTTCCTTTCCACGGGGGAAGCCTACATCCACTCCGGCAACATGATGAATAGCATCATCTGCCAGGGGTTGCTGAATTACCTGATTACGTAGTTTTTCTTGAATTTCTATGGCTTGCTTTGGAGGCAAATCCCAGGCATGGGATCGGCGTGCCCCCTCAACGTCAAGTTTGTTTTTAGTTTTGATCAAGGCTTCACTTTCATCCAGATTAACGTGTGCTGCAGTTCGAATCCGGCTGATAACAGTGTTTCTTGGGCGCGTCCCGCGGGATACTCCAAGGAAAGGGGGCGATGCAAGCGGAATTCCTGTCGAAGGAAGGGCAAGATGGTTTGTAAGGCTTCGTCTTCTGTCTCTGGGGGGGCTGCCAGCCAGAGATAATCGGCATGAGTTTTTGTTGCCTGCCAGGTCAGAACACCCAATAGCTGGTCTTTGCGTTGTGCCGCCCAATGTCGGATTTGGATTTCACTCAATACTCGATACAAGAATCCGAGAATACCGGGTTTTAGCGCTTGATCTTTGATAGGGAAATGCCAGCGTAGGTTTGAGGGGTAATTTGAATAGAGCCAGATATTCTGATTTTCCCAATGACGAGGCGCTCGGATGGTTGCATTTGCATCTGAAAGATTCTCGCCCCGTAAAGATTTGATACGGATATTCCAGGTAGTACGCTTGGCCTGGGGGTTGAAGCCCATCGAAGAGTAGAGACCAAGCGCAGCAGGATTATCATCACGTGCTTGCAACCACAATTCGGGAATTCTGCGCCGTCTTGATTTCTCTAGGGCTGCTTTGGTGAGGGCGCGCGCAATCCCGCGTCGCCGAAAATCCGGGTGAACGGCTACGTTCGCGATCATAGTAAGACGGCGGCCGCGTTTCAGAAATGGTATGAGACTCAAGTTGCCGACGAGCTGCCCTGCTTCCACCCAGACATAACCTGTCATCGTAAGCGTGGGCCGGGCCACAAATGATACCGGACCACTTTTGTCGTACCGATTTGCAGCAGACCGCATGGTTTGTAAGTATCTGCGGCCATCGTAGGTGAGTGTATCAGCAAAGCTCAGTTCGATCAGGTCCGCTGCGGGTCTAAGATCGCGGCGCATGTCAAAGGGTCGTATGTGCTTGTGCCTGGAGGATAACAGTGACGATGCGATTGCAGACATAGTTCGGTAGATACTCTTAGAATTGAACAACATTCTACCACCCCCATTCGAAAAATATAACGGAGATAAAATGG
>CAZVPR010000243.1:0-3606 GCA_964629085.1 uncultured Anaerolineales bacterium | reverse complement strand
ACGATTCTAAATGGAATAGCAGATGAAGAAATTTTGTTCAACAAATGTCCGGTATACTGACCACACCGAAAAACATTTTAATATATTAAGTCATCAATTATAAAATGGCAAAGAAGAATGGATCGAATTCAATGAATAAGATTGTAAAGATAGTTTGGATAATTACGATTGGAATTACCACCATTTACATTTTCACCCGACCAGATAATACCTCTCCATCTCATTTTGCGATGGTAAACTTAATAGTCGCCGGATTTCTACTCATCATCACTCCAATTAAAATGCCGAATGAGAGGGAGAAATAATTGTCCATCAAAATGATCAAGAGAAATATTTATTTATTATTATTGCAAATAATCCTCGATGGGAAACGAATTTCATTGGCCATTGCGAATATTATTATTCGTGAGTATCACACTGTGGATGCTCACTCTGTTGGTGATGAATGGAGCTGCCAATACTATCACTGTTGATGATGATAATGGGGGTGCTGATTATACAAGTATCCAAGAAGCGATTCAATTCAGTAAAGCTGGAGATACAATAAGAGTCAATGATGGAACATATTATGAAGATTTGACCATTGACAAACAAATTACGATTCGCGGGAATGGGTCAATGGATACCTTCATCTTTGGTACAGGTACTGCTCATACTATCTTGATCAATTCGAAGTTTGTTGAGTTCAATGGATTTTGCGTCAGTTCCAGAAGTACAATTTATTCCGCAATATTTGTCACTGAATGGCATGTGAAGATTGTTGATAATAAATGTGTGGATAGCCATAAAGGAACCGTGTTTTATTATTCATCATATGGATATTCCATGAACAACACATTTCTCCGTAACAGAGGAGCTGGGTTGGAAATGAGGAATTCCCATAATAATACCATACGAAATTGTGTATCAATCGATAATTACAATGGATTTGAATTAATTTTTAGCAATGATAATGCCATCTCGACATGTACTTTAGAAAATAACAATCGAACTACAAAGTCACACGGTTTTTCAATTAGTTCAAGTCACAGAAATATCATTGAGAATTGCACGATCTCGGAATACAATGGTGGGGCTGATGTAGGGATATTTCTTATCCGCTCTGATGGGAATGTTATTGACAACTGTTCTGTCCAAGATAATAATGGTAGTAATGCGGTCAAAATCTCCAGATCAACTAACAACACAATTCTGAATTGCATATTCAAAAACAATAATAATGGAGTTTCTATTGGTTATTCTTCACATTATAATCAAATCATTTTATGTAATTTTGTTAATAATGCAAATTTTGCAGTAAATGCTTCATCTGATGGTGCTCAGATTCTTTCCACGGAAAATTGGTGGGGGAGTCCATCAGGACCCTATCATGCTACGATGAATCCTACAGGCTTAGGAGGGAACGTAACCGGAATGAACATTTCCATTTCTCCTTGGTCGAACAACTATATGAATAATATTCCTAAAATCAGGATCCGATCAATTGAACCTAATGAAATCCTTCAGGGGAATATCCACATTGATGGGATCGCTTGGGATATGGATGGGAAGGTGGAAAAAATTGAAATTTCGGTAGATGGAGGCAAATGGATCCAAGTCAATGGGACAACCTTTTGGCAGTATGATTGGAATACTACTATGGTTTCTGATGGGAGGCACACCATTATGGTCAGGAGTTGGGATGGGATAGAATTTTCGAATATCGATGAGGTTCGCATTGTTGTTGATAATCAAGATGATGATTCAAATACATTGATTTATCTTATACTAATTATATTATTGATAGTGGTCACCATGGTTCTTCTAGCCGTTTCTATTCATCTTTTCGGGACAGAAACGATATAATGAAGAAAAATCATGATTCTGTCTTTAATCGGTCATTATTCTGCTCGTGTGATCTGTCCAACACTGATCTAGTATGATGGCTGGCCATCAATTATCTAAATTATGGGTTCTTTCTGTCATGCATTACCTACTGTGAATTAGTATATGTTCAACGTGCCTGCCAAAAAGGGTTGCAAATCATTGTAAAAATATTCTAATAACATATAAATAATCGTTGATGTTATCAAAAATCACCATTACTTTATACTTCATTTCTGTTGTGATGGTATTCGAAATGGAAAGGTGATAATATGAGTAACAAAAATTTAGATTTGAATTTATTAGCCAGTGATAAGAACGATTATTTCAGATTATTGGTATCTGTTTGGACTGTATTTTTCATAATTTGTACTGCGATTGTATCCATTATCCCACTTCAATTGACTGTGGATGGTGCCGGTGCAACTTATGAAGTAGGAGATGGAAAAACTTATTCTACAATTGGGGCTGCTTACAATCAAGTTACTTCGGGAAATGGCGACACTATTATTGTTTATGAAGGTGAATATACAGAAACACTTCATATTCAAAAAAGCCATTTAACAATTGATGCGTACGATTCTGATGACGTGATTTGGGATGGTAGTAATTCTAATTATGTAATTAAAATTTCTGCGAGTGACGTAACAATAAGTGATTTCACAATTCGAGACGCATCTGGTAATGCGATTGAATTACGTTCACAAGACTGCACAATTCAAAACAATCAAATTACAGATGCCCAGGCTCTAATCTACATCAATAGTGGAGAAGGGAATTCAATACTCTCTAACACATTAACACGAACCACAGATGATGAAGATTGGGGAGTATATGTTACCAGCAATAGTCTTGGCAATGTGATTGATGACAACATTATTGATAATATGGATGCTGATGGAATTTACCTGACAGGCGGAAGTAATTACAATACTATAACCTCAAACACTATCCGATATTGTGGTGATGGAATTCATTATTCCCAATGTGGAATCTCAACCGGCTCTTATGCCATAAAGAGTAATTACATACATGAGAATAATAATTACGGCATCCATATTGACGAAGGAAATGGATATGACATTACAGAAAATCGATTCCAAGAAAATGTCGATTATGCCATATATCTTGATTCAACTACCGGAGCTAACACATGGAAGAACAATTTTATTGGAAATAAACCTGGGGGGGCGGATGCTCAAGCATCGGATGATGGCGATCATGGAGATAATTGGTGGGATGATAATGATTCAACAGGGAATCATTGGGATGACCTCTCAGAGAATGGTGGCAACTCGGAGAATCCAAAAAGATATTACGTCGATGGAAATGGTAGCTACAATCATGATGATAATCCAGAATACCCTGATCCATTTACATTTTCCTCTGGAGGATCCGGTCAATCATAATCCATAAACAAAGCTATTCTTGGATCAATGATGTAAGAATGAATTGTTCATATTGATTACCAATTCCGTCTATTGATATGTCCTGTTTTTATCTATACAGGACATATCAATAGGGAATCCCATTGATATCAAATAGCAACAATATTTATGTATGAAGAAATATATGATTATTTTGGAGAAATACCATGGATCGAACACATGAAATTCTTCTCATTGCTTTCTACATTAGTATAACATTCATGATATTTTATTCTATTGATGTGGAGGGTAGAACGTTCAGTATTACCGCCATTGAGGCTTGAATAAGGCATTTTATTGGTCCCTTGGCCACATT
>CAZVPR010000242.1:0-3611 GCA_964629085.1 uncultured Anaerolineales bacterium | reverse complement strand
CCATTTCGTCACATTTCGGTGGGTTCATGCTCAAAGTTTAGCATGTCCACCTTCAACTGCGTAACTTCTATGTTTAATAAATTGTAGATACTTACGAATTAAATAGTAGAGATCAAACTAATGTCTATTGTGATTGTAGGTGGCGGGATTTCTGGGTTAGCATTAGCCTATTATCTGTCTAGAAAAGGAATACAGGTTTCCATTTACGAGCAGGCTGACCTTTTTGGGGGGGTAGGAGTAGGGGTTGAAATAGATGGTAAGACTGTTGATTCGTTTTATCATGTTTTAACTGATGGGGATACCCCTTTAAGGCAGCTAATCCGTGATATTGGATTAGAGGAAGAGATTTTCCCAGTAGAGATAACCCAAGGATTTTTTCAGGATGGCAAACTTTTTCCTGCTTCATCTTTAATAGATTTGCTAAATTTTGACGCATTACAATTTATAGATCGCCTACGACTTGGTCTCACTTTTATTGTTGCCACATTGATTAAAGATTGGCGGCCATTAGATAAAGAAAACGCGCGTGATTGGCTGATTAAGCTGGGAGGGAAAAGGGTTTACGATAATTTCTGGCGACCAATAATGACCTGTCGGTTTGGCTCAGAAGTGGATCGTATTTCTGCAGCAGATATGTGGTATCGCATTCATAGAACTGGAGTGGTTACTTTACGCCGCGGAAGTAGTGGATCATGTTATATTCACGGGAGTTTAAAGAGTCTTTTTAAGAGCTTGGGTAATAAACTAAAAGAATTGGGAGTGGAAATATACCTGAATTCATCCGTAGATAGTTTAATAACCGAGGGCGAACAGATAACAGGCATAAGTTTTAATAACGGAATGCATGTTGAAGCACAACGTGTGGTTTCAACTATGCCCGTGAAAGTGCTCGCGAATTTCCTTCCTGAACAGCTTATAGAATATAAGGAACAGCTAAATCAGATTGAATATCTTGGGAATGTGTGTTTGATCCTTAAGACCAGATTCCCGATCTCCCCCTATTATCAACTTAATTTAGGGAATCCCGATATGCCATTTACTGGCGTAATTGCAGCAGATTGCTTGTATCCGCCTGAAATCTTTGGGGGATATATAACTTATGTGACCAGGTATTATAAGAGCAATGATGAATTGCATAAAGTAACTCCGAATGATCTGCTGTCTGAATATTTGCCCGTTTTAGTAAAAATTTGCCCGGATTTTCAAGCGGATTGGATACTCGATATGGCAGTGACGCAAACCAATTATGCAGATCATTTGCATGTTGTTGGTTATGGAAACCTGGTACCTGAATATATAACCCCAATAAGTGGGTTGTATTTATTATCTATGGCGCAAGTTTATCCCGAACCAACAGTATTAGATACTGCCATAACAAATGCCGAGAATTTGGCAGCCCTTATATTTGCCCAAATGAATAACCGGAAAGCGGATACGTAAGGGATTTTCGTGGATCGAACAAATAGGCTAACAAAAGCAAAAGCGTTTGATTATTTTTACACCAATCCGATCATAAGCTATATCCAAAATTGGGGGCATATTATGACCGAGCGGCTTCTTCCGGCGACTGGTCTTATCTTGGATATCGGAGCTGGAACAGGGGAACACCAGAAGTTTGTCGGATCTGATCGGCGGTATATCGCATTGGATAAAGATGCTGATGTTCTGCAAATTGCGCGGCAATTAGGACGATATCAAATATCTTTGCAGAGTACAGCTCAATTTTTACCATTCGCTTCCAATAGTTTTGAGGGTTTGGTGTCAGTTTTTAGTTTGGAACATTTTCGGGAATTGGATAAGTGCGTTGCTGAGTTCTCCCGGATTCTGAAGAAAAACGGAGTTCTGGCAGCTACTATTCCAACTGAAGGATTCGCATTCCGTCTCGGGCGCCGTTTTGTGACCGCTCCTTTTGCGGTGAAGAATCTGGGCTATAAATCTGTAAGTGATTATGAAGATTATGTGCGACAAGAGCACATTAACTCCGTCGAGCAAATCCTCACTGTAATTAGACGGTATTTCTTAATAAAGTATGTACGCTGGTTCCCCTTTTTTATTGGTGGTAAGACGCTAAATATAAACCTCTGTTTTAAGGCGGTTAGACTATGAGTGATTTTTCGAAAGGTAATAATTTTACCGCGACGGGAAATGATTATATTGGAATTCACAATTTTTGGCAGAGGTGCGAAGAGAGTGTTCTACTAGTAGGGGAAATTCATTGGCACTAAAGATAGTGTGAATTTTAAGGAATGTTATCCTGACCCGACAATTAAGAAGGTTATCGCATTCGATATATGAATGCTAGTATCATAATGCTGAACAAACAGAGTGATTATCTAGTTGTCCTCGTGGCAACCTATAACCGATTAGAATTGCTCAATCGGACTATTTATTCAATCGTCGCTGGAACTCGTTGCTCATATGAAATAATTGTCATAGATGGCGGTTCCACTGATGGGACGGTTGAGTATCTAAACTCCCGAAAGGACATCACGCATGTTTTCCAGGGTAAATTGCTGGGCGCGTCACGCGCGTATAACCAGGTATGGCGGAACGTGGATTGCAGATATACATGCTGGCTGAGCGACGATACCGAACTTGCTAATGGCGGACTGGACCTGGCCGTTCAATTGCTGGAAAACGATCCCGAAATTGGCATGGTCGGGTTGAAGACCCGCGATGTGGTTGGTCAATGGACGCATCTTCCTTACACAGGAGCGTTGTCAGAGTATGGAATATTGAATTGCAATCATGGTGTCTTGCCTATGGAACTTTTGCGCTCAGTCGATTATTTTAATGAAGATTACAGGACATATTTGATTGATCCAGATTTAACCGCATCGGTTTTGTGTACTGGAAAAAAGGTGGTGATGACAAAAGAAGTGTGTGTCCTGCATAATCGTGAGTGGGCAGACGAGAACTGGAAGTCCAAGGTTCAAGGAACGATGAATGGAATTGATCACTACGCAATCTATTTGAAAAAGTTCGAGTTCCTTCAGAAACGCACAATTCCACAAAAAATATCCAAGTGGGTAGGCCGAGCAATTTCGGTGCCGGTAGTCAATACACTTATCATGAAATTATTGGGATTGAATTCCCGTGACTGGCGAAACCTGACGTATGGGCGTTTCATAAGTCTTATGGATCCGTTTCAGAATGCTAACAACCCCTTTCACAATGTGCAAAGGATTCCGCTAAAAATAATCAAGCGGGATCACAACCCCTACAAACATTTGGTTCAGGAGAATGAATGAAAAATAAATTTAATATTAACGGCATTGTAATCTCCGACGACAGCGACTGCTTTGTCATCGCTGAAATTGGCCACAACCACCAGGGCGATCTTGAGAAGGCCAAGCAGCTCTTCAAGTCAGCCAAGGAATGCGGTGTTGACGCAGTAAAGTTACAGAAGCGCGACAACAAATCCTTGTACACCAACAAAATGTATAATCGTCTCTACGATAACCGTAATAGTTTTGGTACGACGTATGGTGAACACCGTGAATTCCTAGAATTCGATAAGTCAGAGTATATTGAGTTGCAGCAATATGCCGATGACCTTGGCCTGACCATGTTTGCCACGGCCTTCGATTTCAAAAGCGCTGATTTTCTAG
>CAZVPR010000241.1:0-3676 GCA_964629085.1 uncultured Anaerolineales bacterium | reverse complement strand
TCCGGCCGACCTCCGAGAAAAGTGTCCGGAAAAGGTGGGTAGAATCGTCTGATCTCTGTGCGACACGGCCTTACTGGGCCCATCAATGTCATCCAGCATGCTCTCAAGGCGTGCGATCTCGCTCTGGCAGTGGTCGCATGCGCTGACATGCAGTAGCATCTCAGACGGAAGGTCCGTTGGCGATTCCTGATGGAGGATATCATAGTAGTAGAGCCGGGCATCGTGGCAGTCAGTTCTGGAGTTCCACATAATCATCCCCAGACTTCCTCGTGTTTGAGATTGAGCTTACGAATCTTCTTCAGACCTACGGACAGATATCGGATATATGACCGCTTCTTGATACCTAACTTTCTCGCTGCCTTCTCATTATCCCTGCCATAGCGCATGCGCCCCTGAATGGCCCGGTACTCACTGGGATGAAGGTGCTTTTCAATGACGCCCAGGACCTTGTCTCTATCCTCATTGTCCATGATCCTATCGCCCGGATCATTCTCCGCTGTCCCGTTTCTGCGGTACTGAATATAGGTCTGCAAATGCTCGCGACGTCGTTTACTGCGCCGGACCATCGTCAAAACATCATTAGTAATGGCACGATAGAGAAAGCGTTTCATATTCCCAATGCCAGTCGGCAATCGGCAGGATACTAGAGACAGAAAGAACTCCTGATAGACATCTTCGGCAACAGACTCGTCACGCACGTTGTACTTTATTATTGTCCGGATTTCGTGATGATACTTGAGAAATACCACTGCAGCGGCCTGAACATTCTCGCTCACGCCATCCTGCCCAGGATCGTCATTACTGACTTGGACTCTTGTGTTTTGACTCGACATCACTGTTTTCATATAAGGTTTCAACAGTCCACCATCAACATGGCCGAACGTCCACAGAAACACTTCAGCGGTTGTAGAGAATTCGCTTGATACCCTAGAATAATACGAAAACGGATTCAATGCAAGCCAAGAATATTGCACGAGTGCTTTGTCGCACAAGAAATTTAGGATTGGTACGCCGCACTCAGTGGGCAGATACAAGGAAGAAACCGGAGGCCTGCTGTCGCAGGTCGAGGATTTCTGATGCTGTAGATGCCCGTTGACTGCAAGCGGCAGCCCAGTATTAATTGTGGACACAGCACTAATAGGCAAGAAGCCTATTAGACCGCTATTTGATGAGTTTTGACAGGGATCTGAATAGAGGATGATCTGCGGACTTCAACAGCTCAAACAAGGCCATTTCAACATTCGTCCCCCCAATCCCCTGGGACGTCATGCGCTCTACGGCCAGTGCCCTGCTATCTTCAGTGCGCGATGATATCGCATCGACCACGACCTCCACATGAAAGCCATTTAGCCACAAATCCATAGCCGTCTGGTAGATACAAATATGGGCCTCAATGCCGCAGAGTAGAATCTGCGTGCGCGCCAATTGTTCAAATTGCATCCGAAAACCGGAATCTTGCCAACAACTGAAACTCACCTTATTTATAGGTGTATACCCCCCAAGGTATTTTTGAATCTCCGCGACTGTGGGGCCCAATGCATGGGGACTCTGCTGGCACCACAAGATGGGGATACTCAGGCCATCAGCGACCTGTATTAAGATGCCGATGTTTTTGTAGAGTTGTTCCCGATCCACCATGAGTTGGGCAAGCTTGCCTTGAACGTCAACCACCACCAGACAAGACTGACCTATTTGAAGCATCTCTTTGATCATAAAAATGGTATTCCCTGCGAAAACCGGCTATTCCCTGCCTATCAACACAATTGTCAAGGAAGCACGCTCTGGGGATCCGGATGGTTCTTCTTCAGGGATAGGCTGGGGCTGGGAAGCGGTTAACATCGGCTTGGGCACCACGAGAACAGCCTCAGGTACATCCACCAGAGATGCCAAGACCTGGCCTGTGAGTGTCATTTGATCCATGCTGTTCCGAACCGCCACACGTCGGGCAATATCCAGACTGGCACTAGCATTCCCCTGGCTGGTAATGGATGTCAACTGTTTGTGTGAAATGGATTCTACCTCTACGCACCGTCCAAATCCGTCGGTATGCAAATACAGGTGCGCATTCGTGAATCGTGGCCACATATCTTGCAGGTTCAAGACAATACGATTTAGGGCTGCTTCGCTGCATTGGACCTGATAAATCCTCCTGTATCGAGACCCCTGCCTCTCATAGTCTATTATCTCATTGCGTTCAATTGCTCTCTGGATTGCAGAATCCACTGGCGCTAATGTAGAACAATACAACTCCAGACGTCCGCTTAGACCGACTGTCTCAGCCGCTTGCGGCCGGACCGATTGCACAACCGCAGGACCGCCTGCATCCGGGCCTTTTGCGGGGGTATGACGCGGCGGCGCTATAATTGAATAAACAAGTATGCAAAACACTGCAACCAACCCTGCAACAGCAGCACCTGCACGGATTTTCTGAAAAATCAGATGATAAATAGGTCTATTCGAATCGCTGGGGATCTCACCAAACAGGCTCCTTCGTTCCAAAAGAGATCTGATCTGATCGGAAATCTCCGCAGGTGCCTCAGGACGTGGCAAAGTCCTGATCAGCGTTTTCAAGTTTTGCAGATCCTGCAATCGCGCCCTTACTTGCTCGTTTCTCTCTGCCAGCCGGCGAATCTCAGTCTTCTGGCGGGTTGATAATTCTTCATCCACATAGCTGTTGAGCAAATCATCCATATTGGGATTCATCTTCATTCTAAGACGGCCTCCAGGATTCCTTTCAATTTGTGTCGCGCTCTACTCAGTCTACTCCTTACTGTGCCCAACTCAACATCCAGAACCTGCGCCATTTGGGCATAGCTCATCCCCTCGATATCCCGCAGAATCACAACGGTCCTATGGGAATCATCTAGTTTCATCAGGCATTGCATCACAATCTCTGTCAGTTCTCGGTTCTGCGCAACATTCGCCGGATCAGGCGATTTGTCGTTGCCAAGGAATTCCTTGAGCAGGAGCGCCGTCCTGTCACCCACAGCACACTCGCCAGCATCAAGTGATCGGAATCCCAGTCTTGCCCTTCTACGGCAATGATTCAGGGTCAGATTCACCGCAATCCTAAAGGCCCAGGTGTAAAAGCTGCTCTTGCCCCGAAATCTGGCAATATTCTCAATTACTTTGACAAACGTCTCTTGAGTAAGTTCCGCAGCATCATCCGGATTTGTACAAATTCTCAGGACAACGTTATACAGACGATTCTGGTACTTCAGTACCAGCCTTTCCATAGCAGACGCATCACCTCTTTTGTACTGCTCAACGAGTACATCATCTCCAATATTGATACTGGAGGCCTTTCTATGCACAGCCTATCTCCTCAATTTCCTTGATAATGAGAGCCTCAGCCCCCTTCTGAGCTAGCGCGTATAATCGCAGATTGATACTACCAGGTCAATCTATTTTGATGTGCCAGGCCGCGGATACTTTCTTAGCGTCGCAGCGTGTACAGGAACGCTCAGACGCGTGCACAGGTCCTATAAGTATTAGCTCTGAAGAGCGATCCATGGACTGCTGATATTCATTCAAATGTTAGGAGCCTGTCGGAGAACTCGATCTGGCTTCGAGCGGCCCTTTTTCCGCCTGGCTGCATCCGGCTGTATCGACGATAAAACAAACATCGCCTGCTTCGCCGTCTTTGCCAGACGAAAAAATGACTCGCTCTCGGGCC
>CAZVPR010000240.1:0-3714 GCA_964629085.1 uncultured Anaerolineales bacterium | reverse complement strand
TTCCCCTGTCAACGCTTCCCCACGCCCTCGCGGGTCGTCGAGGCATGACTCGGGGTCAAAGTGGTGCGCGTCACCTTCTTTGTAAGACTCTTTCATTCTCTACTCTCTGCCGATTTTAATCGGCGCTTTCTACCGTACCCCTTTTAGTTCTCCCATGTAAACGAATATGGGGCAGTTGCGTCTTCGCCCAGTTTGGTCGTATCCTGATAAAATTCGACCTTCTTTACGCTGCCTTCGGAGTCGGATGCCTGGGCGGTGATAATAATATTTTCTCCCAGAGTAATCGATGCACTATTATTCGGAGACGTTATCGATACGTTTAGAGCATTAGGTATGACCAACTCAATATCGGCAGGCGGTTGAGCAGACATGCCGTGGCCCATGTAGTAACCTACATGCGGCGGCTGATTGTAAGCGACATTTTGCCAGGCAATCCCCAGACGATACACCGGGTCGTGCATGAAAGTGTAGAAACGGTGGGCGGTTGGGAACGTAGTCGTATATATCCTCAGACTCTGATTATCAGTTGCCCGCCAGATAACTTCCTCACGCCAGTCGCCAAGAATATCAGCCTGCAAACACGGTACAGCCTTAGTTCCATTATTACTGGAACATCCAGCGGCAGTAAATATGGTCGAGGAATTGCTGCTTAAATGATTCCACTTATAAACACTCGTGTTATTAAGCACTTCCCGCAAAAGGTCGCCATCCCACCAGACCATAAAGTTAGCCCCAGGCTTTGATGACCCGAGCACTTGACCCTTGCACGTATACAACGGACATCCCGTAGAGGCCCACATCTCGTAGCCAAGGTATCGCGGATCAATATCGCCCGCACAGGCCCGTCCAACATCGCCAGTGCCCTTGCCAAATTCAAATATAACCTCCCCTGTCGCCGCATCGGTAAGACAAGCACCGGTAACAGCCGTCTCCACACATCTCCACATTTCATACCCCGGCCTCGTCGGATCCATATCGCTAAAATGCATAGCATCGCCATGACCCTGCCCCGTAGTATAAAGCCCCGTCCCGTCATCATCGATAACACAGCCGCCATATACAATTTCATCCTTACCATCACCGTCAACATCGCCAACGCTAAGGTTATGATTACCCTGGCTGGCATAACCGCCGTTGCCAGGATCATCGCTGTCAAAAATCCAGCGGCTCGTTAACTGTCCATCACGAAAATCCCAAGCCGCCAGAACCGTACGAGTATAATACCCGCGACACATTACAATACTCGGCCGCACACCATCAAGATAGGCAACACAAGCAAGAAAACGATCAACCCTGTTTCCATAGTTATCACCCCAATCTGAGATATTCCCGCGAGGAGGAATATAATCAACCGTCTGAAGAGCCCCACCAGTTTCACCATCAAAAACAGTAAAAAATTCAGGCCCGTCCAAAATCTTTCCATCAGCATTTCGATAATCAGCCGAAGGATCACCGATCACATTGCCCTCACCATCAACAGTACCGTCAGCAGTCTTACAAGCAATTTCAGCTTTTCCATCACCATCAAAATCATAAACCATAAATTGAGTATAGTGGTCACCCTCACGGATATTGATTCCCAGATCGATCCGCCACAGAAGTGTTCCGTCAAGTTCGTAACCTTCAAGTTTGCACTGACCGGCAGCGCCGCTGCTGCCTGGCATATACGGAGTTTGTTCCTGTTTCAAAACGATCTCATACTGGCCGTCACCGTCGAGGTCACCGACAGAAGCATCGTCAGGATGATAGCCGGCAGGAGTCTGCAAAGGAACCCTGAGATAATGATTACCCCAGACAGAAACAGCATCGGACTTCGGTTGCTCAACACCGCCAATAACAGCAGCAACAGAATAACTGTAAGAAGTCGAACCGCTGTAATCGGTATAGTTAGTTGAATCAGTAACAGGAGTAGAATTCAACTTGGTAGAACCGCGATAAACATTAAACGCGATATTTGAAGGGTCAACACCAAGCATCCGCCAGCCAATGTAAACCTCGCTGCCGCCTTTGTCAACAGCAACTACGCCCCTGTCAAGGTTTTCCATTTGACGTGCTGCCGAGGCAAAACCGCTAAAAGCAACTGCCAGCAGTAAGAAGATTATTCTTATAAATTTCATAAACTTTCTCCATTCATTTTAAGATTTCATTGACATTGATTTTTACCTAAAGAGCCTGTTGCACAATGTTTTCGAACCCAACCGTTGGATCCGTGGCTGTCTGAGCGAGATGGCTCAATTCTCTCGTTCTCATGCAATGCGTAGCGCATATCAGCGACCATTCACTTCGGCATGCTTCAAATCCTCGCCGCATAAATTTGTCAAAGCCGCGAGCATCTTTAATCTGCCCAAACACCGGCTCAACCGTCTGGCCTCGCAGCTTATGCAACTTGCGGCCACGCTCGGTCAGAAGCTTTCGCTCCATCAATTCCGTCGGCGACAAGCCATCCGGTATCGGCTCCTCCGGCGGCGGCAATTCCTGCATTGCTTTTCGCTGTTTGTAATCTTTCTGCACTGCTACCAATAATTCCACATCACCGGCAGGTTTCTTCGTGAAATTCTCTTCACTGCAATAACCGGCATCAGCCAATGCGACGCCAGTTTTCTCTTTAATTCCAACTGCCTTCCGGTTCGATTCAGTCTGCTCAAGCATAGGATGCAATTGCTGTTTATCGTTTTCTTCTTGTGTTACATCTTCGGCAACTATTATCTGCTGTTCTGTTGTCACTGCCTGGGCATTAAGACCCTGAACAAAACCTTTTCGCGTTTTCATGATCCGGCTGTCAGGGTCGGTGACATTAGCTTTGGCATCTTTGTTTTCTGCATCTTCGGGCGACTTAGGCTTACGGCCACGAGGTTTTTTGCCGGTGCTTTCTTCTTTGGTTTTACGCTTGTCTATCTTATCCTGTTGAACTTTTTGAGCTTCTGCCTTTTGCTGCTCTAAACGCTCCTTACAGGCTTTTAGGCGGTTTATACGGCTGTTGCGGTCTCGCAAATCCTCGGGCATTTCATCACCACGTTTATCAGTACCGAAAGCTTTGTCTTCTTCAGCATCTTTCGCTGTCGCCTCAGAAAGCATCTTATCTATTTCCTGCTCCAGGTGCTTTAGTTTACGATTGGCCGCCAGTGAAGCATTGGCCTTGATCTTTGTGCCATCCAGTGAGACATTGCCGAGTTTGACCAACCCTGCCTCAGAACAAAGACGAAGGATTTCAAGAAACAATCCTTTCAGGTACGACTCGTTATTCTTGCGAAAACGACTGATCGTACTGTGGTCAGGCGACAGGTTTGCTGTGATAACTCTATAGGCAACATCAGTCTGGCAATGCTTTTCAATTCGTCTGCTGGAACGTTCGCCTGTGCAATAGGAATAGATCAGCAAACCAACCATCATAGACGGGTTAAAAGCCGAGTTGCCTACGCCATCGGTGCGGTATTTTTTGTAGAATTGCGATAGGTCAATCTGCTCGACAGCATCAAGAACAAACCACGCCAGATGATCTTCCGGCAGCCAGTCAGTCAGGGATGGCGGCAGCAGATAAGTTTGATTTCGGTTGCAAGGCAGGAAATTGTAAGCCATATCATAATCCTTTAATATTCAACAATCCATTGCCCAGATTATAACCGAAAAGCTGGAATTATTCACTTGTAAAAAGAACAAATCACCTAATTCGCTACTACGGCTGGTATTCCAATAAGACCAGGGGCATGCGTAAAA
>CAZVPR010000239.1:0-3742 GCA_964629085.1 uncultured Anaerolineales bacterium | reverse complement strand
TTTTATCTCTTTACTTTGGAGTGGATCTTGGTTTTAATTGAACATGAGAGCGTACCATGGTTGAATGGTTATGCCCAACGCCAACCAGACAAGAGGCGAAAATATTCATGTTCATCATTTTGTATGGCTCATCCCCCCACTTATATCGTGTCGAAACCGCCTTGCGGCAAGAAGGCGGCGATACAGTCCTTCGTTTAACGGACACCCATCTCCCGAAGACACTGCACGGCGTGCTTCCGGGAATGATTATTTACGACCAACAGCAGATTGACCTCGCCCAAGTTGACTGATTATCACCAGCTACCCTGGCTGGCAATCGGTGGGCTTGAACGCAGGGGAAGAAATCTGGCTGAACTAATCCGAAAAGAGCTACGACCGTTCCATATTATAGATTCTGGAGAAAGCATATCCATGACCCAAACAATGCAGTTTCAGGTCGCAAAACAAAAGCCCGCCTTTTGGGATTCCGAGGACTTATATGAATTGTTTCGGGATCTGTATGACCATGCCCCGAATGCTTACATTTCCATCGACGGTAATGGCGTTGTGCAAATGTGCAATACTCAGGCGGAGATGTTGTTGGGTTGTACATTAAACGATATCCTGGGAAAGCCAGTATTGAGTTTCTATGCGGAAACCCCAGATGGCAAAGGAAAAGCGATCAGGATTTTCCGGCGCTCCCAGCGGGGAGAATCGATTATTGATGAAGAACTACAGATGCAGCGAGCGGATGGAACGGTAATTTGGGTCAGCTTGACGGTGAATTCTCAGAGAGATGATCAGGGGCAGTTGATCAGTTGTCGTACTTCGATGGTGGATATTTCAAAGCGCAAATGGTTAGAAGCCGCCCAAAAGTGCCTGAGCCAAGATTTACATGATACTGTCGCAGGCACGCTATATGGGTTGGTTGCCATGGCAAATATTGGGCAAACCATGGTGGAGAACAGCAGCCCAGAGCAAACCGAAAAAGCATTCCATCGCCTGGCAAGTATTGGAAAGCAGGCGGTTCGTGAATTACGAATGTTCTTGTACCAAATGCGCCCATCCGTCCTTACCGAAGATGGATTGAAGAACGCTATCGAGCATCGCCTGGCCAGCGTTGAAGGTCGTTCTCATGCTGACATCCAAATGCAATTCGATGAGACGATAAAATTGTCACCGCATATCGAGGAAGCGCTTTATTTCATCACCCAAGAAGCGTTAAACAATGCCGTCAAACATTCACAAGCCGATGCCATTGAAGTCAGCCTGGCTCAGGTGAATGGTAAGAAGCAATTGGAAATCGCTGATAATGGCCGCGGCTTTGACATCGCTGATACTCGGGAAATTGGGATGGGGTTGGGCAATATGCGGGCGCGTGCCAAGGGGATAACGGGGCAATTGAAAATCTCTTCGAAAGAAGGGGAGGGTACTCGCGTACAAGTTGTTTTTTAGTCTTTTTTGGAGGCGTTATGACGGGGAATCGGACATCATCAAACCGGTATCGCATTCTGATCGCTGATGATCATCCTATCGTGCGCGAGGGCTTTTCGGCCTTAATAGCATTACAATCCGATTTTGAGTTGGTGGGAGTGGCCAACAATGGCCAGGAAGCAGTAGACTTTTGTGCGCGACATCCCGTCGACGTGGTGCTTTCTGATTTGAGGATGCCCGTCATGGATGGGGTAACGGCGATTCGGGAAATCAAGAAAAATCACCCCGAGATTCGTATCCTGGTGTTGACCAGTTTTATCGAAGACGATCTGGTGATTGCTGCGATCCGGGGGGGGGCGTCAGGATATTTGTTGAAAGACGTCGATCCGGACACGCTGGTGCAAGCCATCCGGGAAGTGGCAATGGGGGAAATTTACCTGCCAAAAGACATTGCTCGCAAGCTGATGCGCGAGATCAGGGAACCCAGGCAAGACATGGTTGCAGATCAAGCTGATAGAACCGATAAATCCCAATTGAGTTCAACACTCACCCCGCGCGAAATAGAGACTTTGTGCTTGCTGGCGCGCAGCCTGACAAATGTTGAGATTGCCATGGAGATGTGTATCAGCGAGCGGACGGTGGCGAAATATGTCAGCAATATCTTACGGAAATTGGTATTGAAGAGTCGCACGCATGCAGCGATGTATGCCCTTAAAGAGGGGATTGTGGATCTGAGTGATTGTGTTTCATAAGGGGACTTCCGAATAATCTTTGTTCGCCTGCGCTTAGATGACTTACCCAGAAAGCGCAGCTCCGGCTAACTGAACATCTGATAATGAAGGACTATTGACCGACCGATCAATGCTGGGTGAGGGGTCACGGTTCCAACTTGTGCTAGTGGTCTGTCATTGATGGATTGATGATTTGTCATTCCGAGTAAAGCCACGCGCGAATGCCGCTGCTCAAACGGAAAGAAACAAGTTAGTTTCCGGATAAGATAAGGTTGATGGTCAGGCAGCTAAGACCGGCACCGCCATGGTGTCAAAGAACCCGTTTCCGAGTATGGTTCCGGTTATTGCAGGCTTATTCATTGGTGGCCGCAAGGAGACTGACCTAATGAGCAAGAAAAGAGATAAGCGACACAAAAAAGTGGCTGGGATCGACATTGGAGCAGAAGAGATCTATGTTGCCGTTCCCAAAGGACGGGGTGAGGAAAATGTAGGCTCATTTCTGACCTTCACTGCAGACTTGCACCAGCTATCAGATTGGCTGGAAGTATGTGGTATAGAGATTGTTGCCATGGAATCCACTGTTGTGTATTGGATACCGCTATGCGAAATCCTTGAAAGCCGATGTTTCGAAGTGTATTTGGTGAATGCTCGAAATATCAAGAACGTCAGTGGATCCAACAGCTACATACCTATGGATTGTTGCAACCATCATTTCGGCCACCAGAGCAATTTGCGCCATTCGAGGTTTAGTGCGACACCGTGACATGCTGATCAAATATCGATCTGCACACATTCAGCACATGCAAAAGGCATTAAATTTGATGAACGTTCGTTTGTCCAATGTTCTCAACGACATCACTGGGGTGACTGGAATGCAAATCATCCGAACCATCATCACTGGCAAACGCAATCCAAAAGTATTAGCCAGTTATCGGCACGGTGGTTGCGCCAAGAGTGAAACTGAGATCGCCAAATCACTGGAAGGTCACTACAAACGCAAGCACTTATTTGCATTGAAGCAAGCTCTGGAACTCTATGATTTCTACTACCAACAACTTCACGATTGTGATGCTGAGTTGGAAGCGCTGTATCAAGAATTCGACTTACCAGATGAACCAGCACACCACCTCCCGATCCTCGCAAATCCAAGCGTCGCAAGAACCAGCCACACTTCGATTTGGCGCAGTCCTTGTATCGCATGACAGGAGTTGACTTGACCCAAATCGATGGACTCGATTCCTTGACTGTCCAAGACATATTGAGCGAAATCGGAACTGGCGTGAGTCCATGGCCAACCGTCAAGCATTTTGTTTCCTGGCTGCGTCTCTCTCCGAACAACAAAGTCACCGGTGGAAAGGTTAATCAACGAGGTACGCAGCCATCTATGAACCGGGTCAAGACAGCCTTCAGAGTCGCTGCTCAAAGCCTGGCTCGCAGCGACTGCGCCCTCGTGTATAAACGAAAGACATATTCGGAGTTGAATAAACGCTTCGCTACGCCGTGCCCGCCAGAGGCGCTCTCATCGAAGACGGCCCTATGGGCAGCCTGTGGCATCTCAGGGTGACAGAATGTATGTGTTGTCACTTACCAATCACCTA
>CAZVPR010000238.1:0-3744 GCA_964629085.1 uncultured Anaerolineales bacterium | reverse complement strand
ATGCGCCGCCTCAGCATCATCGACTTGCACAGCGGCCATCAGCCGATGAGCAACGAAGATGAAACGATTTGGATCGTCTTCAACGGCGAGATTTATAATTCCCCCGAACTTCGCTCGTGGCTTGAGGCGCGCGGCCATCGGTTTGCGACCCGCAATTCGGACACGGAGGTGCTAATCCATCTCTATGAAGAAAAGGGCCGCGAAATGCTGCATGAGCTAAACGGCATGTTTGCCTTTGTGATTTATGATCAGCGTCGTCGTGAGCTCTTTGCGGCCCGTGACCGCATGGGCATCAAACCGCTTTACTATTGGCAGGGTGTTGGACAATTTGCCTTTTCGTCTGAGTTGAAATCGCTGCTTGTCCTTCCATTTATCGAGCGGCAGGTTGATCAGCAAAGCCTGTTTCATTACATGACGCTCTTGTACGTACCAGGTGATGCGTCCATCATCAAAGGCGTTCGGCGACTTTCCCCCGGTTGCAGCTTCATATATGATCTTGAGCGCCAGCAACTGGAGCTTCAACAATACTGGCAACCGCGATTTGACAAAACCGAAACCCGAAGTGAGGGGGATTGGGCTGAAATCCTGCGGAGAGAATTGCGCGCGGCAGTTAAGCGCTGGACGTTGAGCGACGTCCCCATTGCTTGTTCCCTCTCCGGCGGGATCGATTCATCCGCCATCGTGGGGTTGCTGGCGGAGTTGGAGTACCCAGCAATAAAGACCTATTCGCTGGGTTTCGCGGGTATAGACGAACAGGAGTGGAGCGAGCTGGATCGGGCGCGGCAGGTGGCTGAGATGTGGGGAACCGAACATCATGAGATCATCCTGGAACCTTCGGACCTTTTGAATGATTTAGTCTCTATGGTCTGGCATCTAGATGAGCCGTACGGTGGAGGATTGCCGTCCTGGTATGTCTTTCGCGAAATGGGTCGTGATGTAAAAGTAGGCCTGACTGGAACGGGGGGCGATGAGCTTTTCGGCAACTACGGCAAGTTCAAGGCCTATGAATCGGATGAGCTTCTTCGTGCCGGGTTTGCTTTACGCAAATGGAACAGGCCAATTGCAAACATACTCGCCAGCATAGTGAACCCAATAGCGAGAGTGACTTCGTGGAAAAACGGACCTAATCAAAGAGCGGGCCTGGGTAGAAGATTTTCCAATCTTCATGATGTGCTGAAACAGCCATTTGGAAGCTATTATTACGCAAACTTCTTGTATCTTTCAGACGACAGGAAGCGTGCGGATGTCCTCCAGGTTCAGAATAGCGACTTGCAAAATACAGCCTCCTATCTTCAGGGACTTTATGATTGTATCAGAGCTCCCGATCCCCGTAATGGACTGGCTGCAGTTGATTTTCGCACACAGCTAGCTGAGGAATTTCTGTTCATGACAGACCGCTTTTCAATGGCACATAGCCTGGAGGCGAGGGTCCCCTTGCTTGATCACGTGCTGGTGGAGACCGTGTTCCGGATTCCTTCAGATGTGCGGACGAAAAAGGGCGACCTGAAATACCTTTTTAAACGCGCTGTCGCAGACCTTCTACCCCAGGAACTGCTGACCGCTCCCAAGAAAGGTTTCGTAATACCTGTGGAACTCTGGTTGCGCAATGAATTAGCTCCTCTAACCGAACGCCTCCTCGATCCTGCCCGGCTGCGCCGTCAGGGTTTCTTTCAGCCGGAGTTTTATGAGCGTTTTGTCCGCCCCCATCTGAGCGGACAGGCTGTGTTTACATGGCAGGTGTGGGCGGCCCTCATGTTTCAATTGTGGCATGTAGTGTTTATTGAGCAGGGCCAGCATGAGTCTCCTGCATACAAATGGGAAGATATCTGCTAAAGCAGGGCTTGGCGCGGCGAGGCCTCGAAAGGAAGCTAAATGATACCAATCCTGAGACTTATCAATATCCTGGTTTTTAGCCTGCTGGTTCAGTCGGATTGATGAATATCTTGCATATATGTACCTATGATGGAAATGGCGGCGCTCCTCGCGCGGCGTTTCGCATCCATAAGGGTTTGTGCTATCTTGGGCACGATTCGACGATGTATGTCTGTGCCCGCTACAGCGACGATCCTGATGTGATCACTTATAGGTCTCCGGTGGATCTTCCCAATCGTATGCTCCGGCTTCTGCGGCGTCGGCGAATGGATCATGATTTCGCGCCTTATCGTCAAGTGCTGGGCCCAAAACTAATAACTGGCAGTTACTACACCAATACGAAAGGTGAACTCTTCAGCGATTCTCGAAGTGAGTATGGCGTGAGTTTCATGCGCCAGTTGCCCCCATACGATGTGATCAACCTGCACTGGATTGCCGGTTTCCTCGATTACCGCTTATTTTTCCATACCCTTCCTTCGCGAACTCCGATCGTGTGGCGATTGTCCGACATGAACCCTTTTACCGGGGGATGCCACTATGATGATGGTTGTGGCAATTTCCAGGCGCAATGTGGAAGGTGCCCAGCCCTGAACTCTTCGAACGAGCGTGATCTTTCCAGGAAGATATGGTTAGGCAAACAGGCCGCATTGAAGGGTGTAGATGCCGGAAAACTGCATATTGTCGCTCCAAGTCGCTGGATGGCGGATCAGGCGAGACGCAGTTCGCTATTGAGAGGTTATCCGGTAACGATAATCCCCAGCGGAATTGATACGGAGGTGTTTGCTCCTCGGGATCGCAAAACCGCCCGAGATGTGCTGGACATTCCGCAAGATAGTGAGGTTGTGCTATTTGTTTCCGGCAAGGTGGGCAACGCGCGCAAAGGGTTTGATTTGTTGAAAGCCGCTCTCTCGAAATTGCAAGATCGAGAGAAGCTGTTCTTGCTTTCGGTTGGAGGTGGCAGGATCGATGCGTTGGAAGGGTTTGCGCATTTGCATGTAGGCAGGATCAAGAATGATCGCTGGCTCTCCCTCGTGTACAGCGCGGCAGATATTTTTGTGATTCCATCGCGACAGGATAACTTTCCAAGCACGGTCTTGGAGGCCATGGCTTGCGGCACGCCGGTGGTTGGGTTCGAAGAAGGTGGTATTGGCGATATGGTGAAATCGGGCATAACCGGTCAACTGACACCCTCGCAGGATGCGGCATCATTGTGCCGGGTAATTCTCGCCTTGTTGGATGACCAGACGAAGCGAAAGGAAATGGAAAAGAACTGCCGACAAGTTATCCTTGAGGAATATACCCTTGAGATGCAGGCGCGCCGTTATGCCGACTTCTACAACTCCCTCCTGTGATTACGCCACTATTGCCTGATAGTACAAATAAGTCTGATGGTGTAATTCGTCGCAGGAAAGTGTTTTAAAAACGGTAACCGAGGAGAGTAGTTTGTGAGTAATTATAATGAAAAAGTAGTGGATTATTGGTCGCAACTCCATTATTCGGCTACAGAAAGCAATTTCTATACATTTCCACCGATTCGGGCGCGATCTTGCAAGCTGATGTTTGGCGAGGATGATGGCGGCCGCAGGGATTACAGCGAGTACTGGACGGTTGAGAAATACCTCAAGCATGTGATTCCAGTTGAGAAGTGTCTAAGTATCTGTTCCGGATTCGGAGAGATCGAACGAATCTTGGCCCGGCTCAACGTCGCCAGGAAGATCATTGGAACTGACATCGCCCCAGAAGCAATTCGTCAGGCCAGACAGCAGGCGCAAGCCGAAGGGCTATCCAATATTGAGTACTATGTTTCCGACCTCAACGAGAGCAGGCTCCCTGCCGAAGAATATGATGTCATCTGGGCAAACGGGGCTTTGC
>CAZVPR010000237.1:0-3795 GCA_964629085.1 uncultured Anaerolineales bacterium | reverse complement strand
TCTAATCTATCTCCTTTTTCTAGATTACCCCCCTATTAGTATCGGGGGGTTGATGCTTTCTAAAAATCTTCCTCTCAGGACTCACCAGCAGCATTATCACCACAGTGGTTCCTGCTAAACGCCTGCACCATCCATCGACGCTCACAGCCTGCCAGCGGAGCGAGAACCCGTCAAGTCGTTCTCGGCGAATGCTCCGCACGTCCGCTTCGCCTGCGCTGCGACTTGACCGAACCTCACCCCGCTGGCGGCTCGGTGGCATCGACGGACGGCTCCGGCAGCAGAGAACCACTCACAGCCACAGCCATGTCAAAGTAAGATTGACGACCCACCTTTTGAATAAGCCCATCAACTGCACATGCGAATATAAAGGTTGATTTTCTGTAACCCAGCAAAGCGGCGAAGTTGTTGAATATCTTTGATATGCTGTAGGGCATACGTACGTTATAGCGAACAATTTTTTCATTCATGATGATCCTTTGACCAATATTTCTTCCATTTACTCTTATGGAGATGCCGCCGAGTAAGTGACAATCGAAATTGTGACAATATGACGCATTTTAGTACAAATGACGCAGATTGTCAATATTGGTGCTGTGTGGTGTCTTGCTGTGTTATTATTTGTCTATGAGTAAAATCAACAAATCGGTTGCCACCTTTTTAAATGAAAGCTTTATTGCCTGGATGTCGAGATCAGGCAAGCGGAAAACGATAGGCGAATTCGCTGAGTATCTCAATATTTCAAGATCGCTTTTGAGTCACTATATGAATGGATCAAGAAGTCCTTCAAAGGAAAATGCACACAAGATTGCAGTGAAACTCGGTCCAGAAATTTTCGATCTTTTAGGCCTTGCTAGACCTGATCCATATTTACAAACAATCATTAATGGGTGGGATGATCTTGATGAAAAACAACGTCAAGAATTGCTTGCTTTTGCTGACCAATTGCGTGATGAAAATTTAGAAAATTTGGGGGGTGTTGAAAGTGAAACAGCGTAGAAAAACTGAATTCCCCTTTGATGTTTGGTTTTCTTTCGATCCAATTCAAAGGATTCGATTCTTAAATTGCCTTTGTAAAATGCGTGGCACGTCGCTCTTGAATTTTATGCTTTTCCCCATAGCAATTAGAATGAAAATCGCAATTCAAGTATATGTCTTATTCTACATCTCGATAACATTATTCTTAAACATATTTTTTCGCATGTTTACGGAATCTCTAATATTCTTCGTTCTTTCAATTATTGCAGGAACAATAACAGCTTACTTCTATAGCAAGCATGTGATGAAAAAACATGAAACCATAATCGGAGCGAGGCCTCTATTTTAGAAATATATTTAATCATCGATTGGTTTTCGCTAATTATCTTTTTATCCGCACCATTCTCATAAAAAGACCCCGCAGATTGCGGGGTTTTGTGTACCTTAACCTTGCAAAATTCAACATACTTTAGAATGGTATTTTAAAGAAATTTTCCATGCTAGATGAACAACAATGCGGTAACCTGGTAAAGAAAATGATTAGAAGCAATAAAATCCAATTTAGAAAACCCCACAAATAAATATGTTTCGTTAAAACAATCGGTTGGTTAACACAAATATTATCTATACAAGTTTTAACTCGATCGCCAAATGCAAAAGAAGAGTGATTTTCATACTCAAGAACAAGTAGCCTAGCGGACAAAGTAACAATCACGTAGTTAATAGAAATCACAGCAAACCAACGGCCATAATCTATCCCAAACAGATAAAGCGGCAAGGTAGCGAATGCGGGCAACAGGTAGTATTTTATTCCGAGCAAGAACGCAGACCATCTTACCATGCCTGCCTTTGCAACTATCTTTTGTCTGGCATGAAGAGAATTATAAATCGATACTGTTGCCTTGCTCACAAAGTAAAAATTTATGATACCAAATGTTAAAAAAACTAAAAACAAAGATACTACTACATGACCATAATGCCACCATGTCAATGAAGCTGCCTCATAAAAACCCCAATGCAAGGTACCGAAAGCACCTGGCAAAGCTTCACTAGACAGACAAAACTCCATGTTTACTTCTCCTATCATCGCCCAATTCTGACAAATATTTCTCACAGCATCAATACTTGGACGCCCGAAGAAAGTTACAATTCCAAAAATTAAAAAAATTGGAGCGTAAAGGATGAGCAACAACATCATTTGCTTTTTAAAATTTCTGCATGCTTTTTCCTCACTTGACATCAATATTGTCCAAGAAATTAGTATGTGTACTGGAACGAATAAAAAAAATGCTGCTTCATGAGTCAGTATATGGATTGACACCAAAACGCCCAATACAAAAAATGTGTGACGTAAATAATGATTCAGAGCTTGTTTTCTGTTTCCGCTGCCGTTTTTAATCTTCTTGTAGTATTGCTCAACCAAAATTATGTGCAAAAATAATACAATGTATCCAAAAATTTCTTTTCGGCTTACCGGTGCATGATCATATAAATAAAAGAAGAACAATGATGGTAAAAAAAGAACAGCAACAAATCCTAAGTTGTTAATTAGGTGAATAGAGCGAAAACACAGGATGAAGAAACCAAATGCAAAAACAATAAAAATTCCCCAAACAAGCCCAACAACAAACACGTGTGGGTCATAATAGTTTGCTATAAGACCTACTAACTCACCACCCAAACCCCTTCGCGTAAACCCTGTCGAGTAGTCAATAAGCCAATCTGTATAAGACCAATAATTGAAGCCATCAGAAAGTATATCTTTGGGCAACCATTCAACTACATTTGAAATAAAGGCAATTATTGCAATCACAATAGTAAATGCTCTAAACTGAACTGATTCAAATTGTAATCTCTTATTTGTTGTTTCCATCAAGTCTTCCTTGTCTATCAATAATGGCGGAAATATTCCTATTTTTTCATTACATACGAAGGCTAATGGCGCGATTCGAGCGCATGCGAGCGTCTCGCCTAACAGGTTATATGCTGCATTTTGTCTCGATCTTGTGCAATATATTAAATTACCGCCTAACACAAAGCACATCATAACATATTATCTCTTCAAATCAAGAAAAATTGTGTCTCACCTCGACTTACGGACATGTCCGTGAGGTCGATGGTTCGAGTCCATTCGCGCCCATAAAATCGCCCCATTTTGGGGTGATTTTGTTTCTCTAATTGGTACGAAAATTGGGAGCTTGACTATAACCACGGGTAAGTACTCCTTAAATTTGAGTTTAGAAAAAACTCCACCCTCAATTTACTAGATCAAATTGCTAATATAGGCTTTCCAGTTCTCTATAAAGGTATTTCCCAATTTTTTCTGCGCCCATTGGAGTATTGTGAGAGTCGTCGTAAAAATCTGCATCTTCCCATTCTATTTCATTGGCCAAATCAATTGGGATCCCGTTGAATTCTTCACAGACTTTCAGAGTAATTTCATTCAAGATATTCATCATATAAAAATAATCAATGCCATTAATCTCTACCCCTTCATAAAGATATGAAAAATCTGAACGCATGAAAATGGTGCCATTATCAACCTTAAAAACACGCGCGTATTGCGTCACACAAATTGGAACAGCTTGCATCTCTCTAATTTTTTCACCAAGCACTGTCAAACGATTACGATAAGAACTGATGCGATCTTGCATTAATTCACTGTGATTTTGAATATTCGGTTCACCACTTTCCCACTCGACACTTGAATAGTCAACTGATCCATGCCCAACTATTGGCAACAAATCGGCCTCACGTATCCCTCTGAGAGTTCGATACATATGGTATAGGGCGCTGTTATCGATAATTTTTGAACGGAGG
>CAZVPR010000236.1:0-3882 GCA_964629085.1 uncultured Anaerolineales bacterium | reverse complement strand
TCCACTATTGTAGAGACGCAGCGTGCTGCGTCTCTACACCTTTAAAAAAATAATCATCCCGTTTGAGGCAGATGGAATAATGTGTTATTCTGGTTGCTAGACGGATTTATTAAGCACTTCATTCCAGAAATGGGAAACAATGTCAACCACAAACAAGAATTATTCCAAAATCTCCCCCAGCAATCTGGACCGTATCATCTCCGCAGTCGAAAGCAGGCCGGATCCAAGCGAAGATGAGATTAGCCTTGGCCAACTCATCTTCCGCCAGCATAAACAATGGGCCCATCTTTTCGAGGAACGCCAGTTCAACGCTGGACAGATAGTTTTTCATGAGGGAGAGCCCGGCGATTCTGCCTACATCATTATCTCCGGCAGGCTGGCGATTATTAAAGGTGAGTTTTCCACGCCAGTCATATTAGGCTGCCGCGCAATTGAAGAATCTATCGGTGAGATGGCTTTATTAGATGAGGCACCCCGCTCGGCTTCTGTAGTGGTAATTGAACCAAGTGTGCTGATGGAGATCAGCCGAGAGAATTTCTTCGAACTCTTGAAGAAATCTCCAGAGTTCACCCAAGGCATTCTGCGATTGTTCAGCATGCGCTTGCGAGAAACTTCGCGAGCCGTGGAAAGCGCCACGATGGAAAAAATACAGGACCCCCTGACCGGATTGTACAACCGTCGTTACATGGAGATCATGCTCAACCACGAATTACAGCGCGCCGAGCGGGCTAACTACGCGGTCAGCCTGATCATGATGGATATCGATCATTTCAAAAAACTCAACGATACTTACGGGCATCCCGCTGGAGATGAAGTGCTGCGAAAACTGGCTGTATTGATGAAATCTCAGGTCAGGAAAGCCGACATCGCCTGCCGCTATGGCGGTGAGGAATTCCTCATCATTCTGCCGGAAACCAGTCTTGAGATCGCATCAGGGAGAGCTGAAACATTGCGCCAGGCATTCAGCGATCTGACCATCAAATACGATGGTCAGATCATGAAGGGTAATCTATCCTTGGGGGTGGCAGCATTTCCCCAACATGCGCGTGCCCCCCAACAGCTTATCCAGGTAGTCGACACCGCGCTCTATGCTGCTAAAACCGGCGGCCGCAATCGGGTGGAACTAGCCAGATAAGCATATATTCCCAATCAAAACTGTAGGGCGAAGCTGTAGGCATATCCCAATAAGACCGCCCCGACCATCGCCAGACCGATATACAAACCGAATACTTTGCGGTTTACTAGGCCCCACACAGCCGACATGGCTGGGAGGGTGGTCACTGGCCCGGCAATCAAAAAAGCCAAAGCAGCGCCGGGATGCATCCCCAAAGATAACAATCCTCCAATCAAGGGCATCGCCGCCAGGTTGCTGGTATACACCGGCACACCTAATACCGCTGCGGTCATTATCGACCAGGGATTTTCGCCGCTCAATACCCGTGTTATCCAGGCTTCGGGTACATAGAGTTTTACCAAAGCCCCGATGAACCAGGCCAACAACATGAACTTGATTACCATGGTCGTTGCGGACCAGGTTTCCCGTGCCAGGCGCTGCCAAAATGGAGCTTCTACTTCATCATCAACGACACAGGTTTCACCGCAAGATTGGGATTCGGGTTCCACGACTGGCAGTTCGAAAGATGCGTCAGATTGAATTGGGCTCGTTACAGCGATATTTATGACGCCCGTTGGTTCACAGCAGGCACTCGCTTCCACAGGGACTGGGGCTACTGTCATTCCTGTAGGGGGACTAAAAACTCGGGCAAATTTGCGGCCAAAGTTTTTGGCGCCTTCCACGATGAATTGGGTCAGGGTTTTCACTTCTGTTGATTGATTCATTCGCAGAATGTTTGTTCCCAGTAAATCGCGCTGGACCATGATATGAGTTAAAAAACCACCCCCCAGACTGAGTATTAGCGTCGCAGCCATTCTCCAAGCAGCCAACTCCCACCCCAGGGTACCGACCGTTAAAAAGAAAATCTCCGGATCCATCGAAGGGGATGCCAACCAAAAAGACATCACGGGAGCCAGAGGCACGCCGCCTATCAACATGGCCGCAACCACCGGAATCACACTGCACGAACAAAGCGGGCTGAATGCACCCACCGCGGTCGCCAGAAAAATGGCGATAATCGGACGGGCTGTGAAGGCACGGTTGATATAATTCGCCGCCCCGGACATCTGAACGACCACAGCAATGGGGATTGTTATCAGCAAATAAGGCCAAATGTGAATGAAACTTTCAATTACGTATGAGATAACAGCTTGAATATGGGACATTGACTCTCTCCTTCTATCGTATATATACGATAGATTTAAGCAAAAAATTTTCTAAAAGATATCACCAACCCGATTACGAAACCAAGCAATATTTTCCTCGTCCAGGCAATAACTGGTAGCCGTGCCCTCAACAGTACCCGTGATGAACCCGCTTTGGCGCAACACCTTGAGGTGCTGTGATACGGTTGCCTGAGCGATGGGTAAAAATTCCACAATATCTCCAGTAATACAGCCGGGATGGGTGACCAGGAATTTTATGATCTCAAAGCGAATGGGGTTGCCCAGAGCCTTGAACATAGAGATCAACTTTTCTTGTTCTTCTCCGTCGATATCCAGCGTGCAGCACGCTGCAGGTATGGTTGCTAATTTCTTATTCATCGTATTTTTGCGATATTATAGCGATCAAAAATAATTTTGTCAAGAGGGAATTCAAAATATATTCAGTTGGATTTCAAAGGGCTGATAATAATGATTTCAGTCCCAAAAGGATCGGTGACCGGACAATATCGAATCGGCACATACATCAATTGATCCGTCGGTGTTTCGCCGCTACCCCCTGCTTCGATAAATGCTCGCTGCAAGGCTTCCGCTTCCTGAGGCGTTTCCATTTCCAAGGTGATCTCGACATTACTTGGAGTTCCCTCTTTGGCCCAAAATAGAGTCAACCAGCCCTCACCTAAAGGCCAGCCACGCGTCCTATCGGCCTCAACATATGCTGGTGGCCCAAGCACCTTAGAATAGTATTCAACCACTTCAACATAATTTTCGAAAAACAAGGCTACACCAAATCTGCCTGTAAAGTTGAAACGCAATTGGGGAGGTGGATCAGTATAGAATTTTTTCTTATACGTTTCGAAATCCATTTTTGCACAGTGATAATTTACAAATCATTCATCAGACGGGTTGAAATTTAATACAATATCGCGCTCTCCCACCCAATTAATCTCTGAATCATCTCCAGTGTATTCAATTAGGTTTACGATCAAATGCTCGCCATCAGCGCCGATCTGCGTGAACATACTCTCATTATCAAGATCAGAATCCCCCCCAAAATAGAATTGCGTAGTTAGGATTGTTTGCCCATCAAATTTGATTTTAACATGAATGTGCCGCGGACGCGGTTCATACCTGCCTGGTAGAATTGTGCGGAAAGTGTAACTGCCATCTTCAGCAGTAATGGCTTCGCCATAAAATTGAAAATTGGGATCTCGCCGGCTGGTTCCCGGATCAGCTGGGTGGAGATAGACGCCCTGGTTGTCCGTTTGCCAGATTTCGATCACCACACCAGGAACAGGGAAACCTGTGGCATCGAAAACCACACCAGAAAACTCGATGATTTCGCCCTCAGGTTCACCCATCGCTCCATCAACTACGGTGAGATCGTTGTCTCGGTCAGTGGGCTTCTCGATGGTATAGTACGGGCCCTCGGCCTGGGACGGCGTAAAGTAAGTGATTGTAATGGGTGTAGGTTCAAGTGTTGGGGTTGCAACCGATGGGGGTTTATCATCTACAATAAATACTTCATTGGATGCGCTCTCAGGTATAACTAGTTTTCGGTGCAAAACGGAAGGCCACCGAAGTTGTTGTAATAGGTGCACACCC
>CAZVPR010000235.1:0-3933 GCA_964629085.1 uncultured Anaerolineales bacterium | reverse complement strand
ACGCTTTCATCTCCCACCTGAAGGAGGGAGGGTTTCGCTTCAAGTAACTAAAATCAATTCATTCTTGAAATTGGTAAGGACTATTGAAAAATATTTCTATGGCATACGGAATTATTTCATCCACAGAATTACTAATGCTGGTAGTGAAGGATTCAATAATAAAATCAATATTGTGAAACGAAAAGCCTATGGATTTTGGGACCTTGAATATTTCATGTTGAAAATTTATCAAACATGTGGAGTGATGAGACTATGATTTACTACCTAAAATCGGAGATGAGCCCATATTAATTAATTTGAAAGAGATTAATGAAAAGAAATTCGTACTAATAGGACCCAAGTGCACAATGATATAAACCTCTATTGATTCTGAACCTTTAAGGGTTCAAATCCTCTCTCTGTATTTTTCAATCCCCTCCCACCCCTCTCCTCCCCCCACCCCCACTTCTCCCTACATCTACTCCCACCCAACACAATTAAATAACCCATCTCTCATCCCATGACATGGATGATCAGATGCGGGCCTACTCCTACGCCCTCGTTGCCGTGCTCATGTGGTCAACAGTGGCCTCCGCATTCAAACTCACCCTGGATTACCTGGATTTCATCGAACTGCTTTTCTATTCGTCCTTGGTTTCCTGGCTGATCCTGCTCCTCATACTTGTGATTCAGAAAAAGGCTGTTATACTCCTCACCTACACCCGTGAGGATATCCTGAACTCCGCTAAGCTGGGATTCCTCAACCCCTTCCTCTACTACGTGGTCCTGTTCAAGGCCTACTCCCTCCTCCCTGCCCAGGAGGCCCAGCCCCTGAATTTCACCTGGCCCCTGATGCTCGCCCTTCTCTCCATTCCCATCCTGAAGCAGAAGATCACCTTCCTCAGTATTCTCGCCCTGTTCATCAGCTTTTCCGGGGTCTTCATCATCTCCACCCACGGGGATATCTTCGGGTTCAGCTTCACCGACCCCCTGGGAGCAGGACTGGCAATGGGAAGCGGTATCATCTGGGCGCTCTTCTGGATCTACAACATGAAAGACACCAGGGATGAGGTGTGCAAGCTCTTTCTCAACTTCTTCTTCGGATTCCTGTTCATAACCATTCCATTTCTGCTGTACACCGACCTTGCTGTTCCGGATATCAGGGGGACATTGGGAGGAGTGTATGTAGGTCTCTTCGAGATGGGGATCACCTTCGTGATATGGATGAGGGCATTGAAGTATTCGAAGCAGACCTCACAGGTGGGGAATCTCATCTATGCTTCCCCCTTTGTTTCCCTGATATTCATCCACTTCCTGGTAGGTGAGGAGATACTGCGGTCCACCATCATCGGCCTTGTTCTCATTGTATCCGGAATTGTTGTCCAGCAGTCCGCTTCCCGGTTCCAGGATCTTAAGTGAGGGATATCTGGTACCTACTGACGTTGCCCCTTCCCTTACTTCCCCCACTCCACTCCCTTATGCTTCAATCTCCTTCCCCCTTCATTCTCCCTTCACCCCCCCTTCATTTTTCCTCTTCCGATTCACCATATTTTCCATAGGCAATGAGTAACTTCTTATCCGAAGATTGATTTCATGGGAACACTATCCTCGGGAGTGAGCAACCATGGGCAGGACAGACATTGAAACATTTCGCAAGGAACGGGAAAGACTCAACGGGAAGGTCATGAAATATGCCGGAAATATCACAAGGCGAATGTATTCCCTTGACAATCAGTGCTATCGCGTTGGTGCCTTGCCAGTGAAACAAAAGGAACTCCTTGGTCTCGTGGCTTCACTTGTCCTGAGATGCGATGATTGTATCACCTACCATCTCGACCGGTGCCATCAGGAGGGAGTTTCGGATAATGAACTTGCGGAAGCCCTTGACATCGGGGTGCTCGTGGGGGGAAGCATCACAATCCCTCATCTCAGACGTGCGTATGAATGCTGGGATAAAATGAAACATTTCGGAGTAGATGATCTTTCGACGGAGGTCGATGAGTGAAGGATACATTAGATATATTGGAAGCACGTGAAAGGCTGGAGGGCAGGATCAGGGATATTCTCAGAGGAGTGGATGAAAAGGCAGAGGAAAGAGAAACAGAAGCACGTGGGGAAGGGGAAGGAAATGGTGATAGCGGTGGAGGTGGAAGAAAAGAAAGGGAAAGGGATTCCAAGCTCCTGCGCATCTGCGAACTGCTGAATGAGCATGTCCCCTACTACGACTGGGTTGGTTTCTATCTCATTGACCCGGAGAAGGAAGGAGAGCTGATCCTCGGCCCCTATGTGGGGGAACCCACCGACCACACGAATATCTCATTCGGACAGGGGATATGCGGTCAGGCTGCGGAACGGGAGGAGACCTTCGTTGTCCAGGATGTAAACCAGCAGGATAACTACCTCTCCTGCAGCATCAAGGTGAAGTCTGAGATCGTGGTTCCCATTTTCTCCGGAGGGAAGGTGGTGGGTGAGATCGATATCGATTCCCATATAATAGGTCCGTTCACCGAGAAAGACTCCGAGTTCCTGGAGAAGGTGGCTGTTATGGTAGCACCCCTGGTAGCTCCCCAGAGGGAATGACTTTCATCGAACTCAGCCTGTAATTTAAAACTGATAATGGAGTGAGGAGAGAGTATGAAAATGAAACCCGGCCCAACATTCCCAGCGTACACCCAGCCTGAGACTCCTCCTTATTATCAGGCTCATTATCAGGCACCACCTCATTCTCAGGCTTATTATCCGGCTCCCCCATACCCTGGCCCTCCCCACCCCTATCCATCTTACCCATACCCTCCTCCCTCATCCCACAAAGATGTGTTCAAGAGTAACTTTCTCATATTTCCGGTAAAGCAGGAGTTCACTATCGGGTTCGCAGTATTTGGTTGGATAAACCTCATTTGGTCTACATTTTGGATGCTGTTATTTGGAGCATTTCTTGCCAATGATGTGTACACCGGGGAGGAACCATTGGGGTTGATGATCATGGTCTTTATCGTTATATGGTTGTTGTTTGTAGCACCGCTTTGGCTTGTGGTATACCTCTGGGGAGACAGGGTCCGGAGGAAACATCTCATACCGGCAATGAGAGTAAACCATATACCCCATCCAAACTCGATGATGTATCCACCAGGCGCATACAGTCAATCCCAGTATCCCGACAGTCGAGGTTACCCCTCCCCGGAGTATGGAGCACCATATTATCCTCATCCAGGGTATGGGAATCCAGGAGATACCGGATATCCCTATGTAGCACCTCCGCAGGAATATCAGAATGAACAGGATTGGAAACCGGATTATCGTTCAGGGGTTGCAGAAAGAGCGGGATATGAAGAACAAGTAATTGAGGGAGGGGAAGAACAAATGATTGAGGGAGGGGAAGATGAAGGAATATTGGAGGATGGAGAGGAACAAGTAATTGAGGGAGGGGAAGAACAAATGATTGAGGGAGTAGAAGATGAAGGAATATTGGAGGATGGAGAGGAACAAGTAATTGAGGGAGGGGAAGAACAAGTGATTGAAGGAGTACAAGATAAAGGAAGGTGGGAGAGAGAAGAGGAACAAGTAATTGAGGGAGGGGATGAACTAGCGATTGAGGGGGTGGAAGAAGGAATCTGGAAGAGAGGAGAAGTACCAGATAATGGTGGATTGGAACATGATATGGAAGAGGAGCCGGAGAAGAATCCTCTGCTCAAACGGAATCTCAAGCTCACTCTTGCTCACGATCTTGAGGCGGAAGGCAGGTATGACGAAGCCCTCATCCTTTACGAGGAACTTTGGCTCATGGATGATGTGGATCGCATGGTCATGAAGTCACTGGAATCGTCCGAATGATTCTCCCGTAATGTATTGAAGGGGGGGGCAGGGAGGACGTCGGGAGAAGCTGAGGAAAGGGGGGAAAGGGTATTACCGCCAACAAGCGTTGCGGCCATTTTCACCCTTGAGATATGAAGAGAG
>CAZVPR010000234.1:0-3947 GCA_964629085.1 uncultured Anaerolineales bacterium | reverse complement strand
CTTCAAAAAGGGAAATTGAAATGCCTATTTACGAGTATGTTTGCAAAGATTGCGATATCAAGTTTGAAGCTTTGAGGAGTTTCTCAAAGGCAGATGAGCCGATCGAATGTGAGCAATGTGATGGCGAAAACACAACGCGGACAGTCTCGGCGGCCTTTGGGCGCAGCAATGGACGGGCGGTTGCTGGCAGTAACTCGGGTTGTGGGAGTTGCAGCGGGGGAAGTTGTTCAACTTGCGGGTAATAGCTAGGAAAACCGTCACTCGCCCAAGGTGACTTCACGGAACAGAATCCATTCCCCTTTGCGTTCATCGACGCTTTTGACAATCCGATCATAATACAATTCGAAAATCCGACCATTGGTTGTGCGGATACGAAAATAGAAGCGCCCCACGCCATATGAACCTCGGCGGAGTGCTTTTTTGATGCTGCTGGGACGCATATTGTGAGCCATCGACCCGCGTCGTTCGAAATCTTGCCATTGGTTGACAATTTCACTGACGCGGAATTCGTCACCACGCCAAATGAAACCATCTGGCGGGCCTGGTTTTTTCTCGACTAAAGGAGGTTTGTCGAATATTGCATCAATCGATTCGCTTATGAAACGTACCGGTTTGTATGACATTATTCTTCCTCGGGAAATCCACGCCAGATGGTTTCCTCACCAAAGCGTTCTTGCAGATCGGTGATCGCCTCTTGAATACGTAATTCTTTTTTTACATTTGGATCCCATAAGCCCAATTGTTGGGGGTGTTCATCGAAATTGCTGACTCCCATCCCCAATAACCGGACCAGCTTGCCTTGATGCCAAACCTGTTCGAAGAGGTGCAGTGCAGCGTTGGTGATGATTGCTGGATCAGTGGTCTGGTTTTGGAGTGTGGTTTGCCGGGTGATGGTAGTGAAATCCGGCCACCGTATTTTTATCTTCACTGTACGGGCGGTTAATCCCTGTTTTTGAAGTTGTCGGGTAACACGCTGCGATTGTTTCCTGAGGCGTTCTCGCATCAATTCACCGTTGTGTGTATCTTTGGCAAAAGTGATTTCCTGGCTGATAGATTTCGCTTCTCGTTCTGTTACAATGCCGCGCTTATCGATTCCTCTGGCGCGTTTTGCTAAATCCCAGCCGTTTTTTCCAAAGCGATTTGCCAGATCGACATCTGGGATCATTGCCAGTTCGCCGATGGTTTTTACATTCATAAGAGCTAGTCTCTCAGCGGTTTTAGGGCCGACACCCCACAACATTTCGACCGGCAGTGGAGCCAGGAATTCGGCTTCTTTGCCGGGTGGCACAACCGTGATGGCATTGGGCGGCACCCCTTTTTTTGCTTTGGATTTGCCAACATCATTGGAAATTTTGGCGACCAGTTTATTTGTAGCGATGCCCAGCGAGCTTGGTAATCTCAGCTCATCCCGGATTTCGGTTTGAAGTCTGCGACCAAGGATTTCGGCATCTTCAGGTAACTCGGTGACATCAATAAACGCTTCATCAATGGATATTTGTTCAACAAGGTGAGAGAGCTCCCGCACTTTGCTCATAACCCTTCGAGAGGCTGGACGATATAAATCAAAGTGAGGGGGAACGATGACTAACTCCGGGCAAAGTTGGATTGCTCGCGCCATTGGCATCGCCGAGCGCACACCCTTTTTCCGCGCAGCATATGAACAGGATGAAACTACCCCGCGCCCTTCTGGACGACCCCCAACCGCGAAGGGTTTTCCTTGCAAACTTGGATCTCGCTGCTCTTCGACAGCACAGTAGAAGGCATCCAGGTCCAGGTGAATAATTTGACGGGGTTTATTTTCGGATATGGCCATCTCCTATGCCAATCCATTTATACGTTGTAAGCTCTTCTAAGCCTAAAGGGCCACGCGCGTGCAACTTTTGGGTACTGACAGCAACCTCTGCTCCCAGGCCGAACTGACCGCCGTCAGTAAAGCGGGTGCTGGCATTGACGTATACGGCCGCAGAATTGACCTGATTTACAAATTGGTTCGCATTCGACCAGGAGTTGGTTATGATACTGTCGGAGTGTTCGGTGCTGTGCTGATGAATGTGGGAAATAGCTTCATCCAAGTCACTGACTACTTTGATCCCTAAGATTAAAGCCAACCATTCCGTATCGAAGTCCTGGGCACCGGCTGGAGCTACTTGAGCCTTATGGTGGCTTGATTGTAAGATTTGCAAAGCTTTGGGAGCGGCGCGCAATTCAACTTTACTTTTTGCCAATCGATCTGCAACTTGGGGGATTACCTGCTTAGCAACTCCTTGATGAACCAATAATGTGTCTAATGCATTGCAGACACTGGGGCGCTGCACTTTAGCGTTTTCAATGATATCTATGGCCCGATCCAAATCGGCAGAATTATCAACAAAGATATGACAGACGCCAATACCTCCGGTAATTACGGGGATCGTGGCATTTTCTTGACATAAGCGATGTAGTCCTTTGCCGCCGCGCGGGATAATCATGTCTACGAATTGATCTAAACGAAGTAACTCAACCACCAATTCACGATTAGGATCATCGATAACCTGGACGGATGCCAACGGAAGGCCTGCTTTGTTCAAGGCGGATTGAATTACCCCAACCAGTGCCAGGTTGCTGCGCAAAGTTTCGCTGCCCCCGCGCAAAATTACGGCATTGCCGGTTTTTAAACTTAAGGTAGCAATATCGATAGTAACATTGGGCCGGGCTTCGTATATTGCCCCTAGAACTCCGATTGGCGTACGGCGTTTGCTCAAGCTCATCCCATTTGGTAATAATTTAGCTTCAATAACCGTTCCGACTGGGTCGGTCAAATCCATGATCTGGCGCGTGTCGGTGACCAAAGCTGCGATGCGATCTTCCGTGAGCAGTAAACGATCTAATAAGGCTTCGCTCAGACCGGCAGCCTTCCCGTCCCTGATATCCGCTTGATTTTGCGCCAGCACGATTTCGGCCTGTGCTTCTAATTCGTCGGCAATTAATGTCAGGGCGTTGTTTTTTTGTTCGGTGTTTAGAGAACCCAAAACTCTACTGGCGGCTTTTGCATTTTTGCCCATTTCCGTTAAATTGGTCATGTGCTTGACTCCTATAATAAAATCAGATCATTGCGGTGTACTGCAACGGAATCGTAGAAATATCCCAGGATTTCACATATCTTTTCCGATCGTAGACCTCTGATCAGCGATAAATCTTGGCTGCTGTAACGGGCGATGCCGCGTGCTAGTTCCTGGTCCTCGGAATTGAGAATTGTAACGGTTTCCCCACGTTTGAAATTTCCATCAACGTAAAGAATCCCAGCTGGCAACAAACTGCGGCCGCCATCCCGCAAGGCTTTGGCAGCGCCCTCGTCGATGATCAATTTGCCTGGCGATGATCGGGCTAAAATCCAGCGTTTGCGACTTTCCAATGGGCTGGTGATCGCAGGGAATCTTGTCCCAACTGCTTCGCCCTGGACTATACGTGCGATGACGTCTGGCATTGTGCCAGCGGCGATGACGACATCTGCCCCTGAGCGACGGGCATAGTCGGCGGACTTCAGCTTGGTGACCATTCCGCCGACCCCCAATCCGCTTTCGCTTTGCCCAACTTCAATATCCGCAATTTCATCGATATTATGGACCTCGGGAATGAGTTCAGCATGGGGATTATGGCGAGGGTCTGATGTAAAAAGGCCGGGTTGATCGGTGAGCATGATCAAGATATCCGCATCTGCCAACATGGTCACCATGGCAGATAGATTATCGTTGTCACCAAGTTTTATCTCTTCGGTTGCGATGGCGTCATTTTCATTGACGATGGGGATCACGCCCTGGGCGAGTAAAGCTTCTAACGTGTCGCGCGCATTCAAGTAGCGTGAACGGCTTTCAATATCCCCACGTGTGAGCAAAATTTGTCCGGTGTGCAGGTTGTAAATACTAAAAAGCTGCTCCCATACCTGCATTAATCGGCTCTGTCCAACGGCA
>CAZVPR010000233.1:0-3987 GCA_964629085.1 uncultured Anaerolineales bacterium | reverse complement strand
AGGTATGCTCACGAATCCCGCTCTGAAGGATTTTGGATGACAGGGCAAGTTGAAACAACCCCCCAATACCCTTGGAAGCAAGCCCCTGCGCAAAACTAGTATCCACATCCAAGCCCGTATGGCCAACAGGATCATGATCTATGATAGTGTTAGGGACGACCAGGACACGATCAAATAAATTAGACAGATAACGCACTTCATGGGACAAGAAATTCGACTCGCCTCCCTGAACATAAGGGAAAGAGTTGGAAAATAGGATCAAATTCACTTGATTATGCTACCTTAACTAGGAACACCTCACGATGTAATAAGACCTCTTCGAGAACATACTCGTATTCATCAGGTCAGCCGATGTCAAGACTGACGAATGACGATCTCAATTTCCCCATTAGAATAGATTCATAGTACTTCTTGCTGTCATTTGATTTGATAATGCCAACGAATGAAATATCACACCAAGTTTACTACAAACTATTTCGTGAAGGATCGTAGCGTTATCTATCAGATCTCCAATAAAGAATCCGCTTTTGAAGGTTGGGTGTCGAATCTATTCACTCACCCACCTTCGTTGATAAATTGTTTTTAGAGATTTTTTCCAACAAAACTTGAGAGTCCAATGATCAATCCCATCTTCTGCACCTTAAATCCGAGATTCCAGGAATTTATTTTGCAAAACTCTGCAATTTGAGCCCAATTTCAGGAAATATGTGGCGAACAACTTCAAGTTTTCTCTCTAAATTACATTTTTCAAGCCGTATTTCCAGTTGAATTCTGAAAAATTGGCTCAAATCCAAATATTGAGACTGCGTTGTGAACCCAATTGACAACAATTTGATACCTATTCAACATAAATTTCGACGTTCAGGATAATATTGTCACCCAAAGGTGACAATAAATTGTTGGAATCTCAGTTAATTTGGTGCGGAATGTAGGATCAATGTGTACATCATTTATTCAGAACCTTTTTCATACCACTGAAAGTGCCCTTCAAGGCATTCAAATTATGGAGATTTGACACAACCAATCCAACCATCGCCCAATAATAGAACAGCCAGCGCCATGTATCCCTGCTCCAATTCTTGCGGAATAGATAATCGTAATTCACAACAGTCATTTCCGCCCACTGCCAGCGTTGCAAACGATTACTAGGACTTACATGATGGATCAAATGAGCTGAGGCTTGATAGTAGATTTTGTATCCTGCATCCAAAACCTGTTTAGAAATATCCGCATCTTCCATCAAACCGTAGCGAATTAGCGCTTCATCAAATGTCACCTTCTTAAACACTTCTCGTCGAAATGCCATACAACATCCAGAGAGACATTCGATATTTTTACTTGACGACGAAGTGACCGGATGAGTGGGCATACCAGACCAGCGAAATCTACCGCTGCCATTACCCACCAAACCAAAAACCAAACGGATCAAACTGAAAATCTTTGGTCCCAGCCAATATAAAATTGATTTCGAATGCTCGCTATGCGGGGAGACAATCCGGCCACCAACTGCACCAATCTCGTCTTTCGCGTCACACACAAAAATTTTTTCGACCTCAGAAAGGTAGCTTTCATCCAAATCCACATCATCGTCGAAGAAGATAATTAGGTCACCTTCACTGCTACGCACACCGACATTTCTTTGCAAGGTCAAACCTGGTTCAGAGTGGATATAATTCACTTTTACTGGGATGCTGATTGATCCAATATATTCCTCAACTTCCCTTGAATCCGAAGAATCCACAACCAATACTTCGTTCGGTAGACGGCTTTGATTCAGCAGAGACTCGAGGGCAACTTGGAAATCATCCAAGCGATTGCGGGTGCAAATGATGACGCTTATTTTTGAAATCATAGTTCTGCCTCCAGCAATCGCTCAAAGATATCTTTATGCCTCGCAATAAATTTACCTAGATCAAATTTCTGTGCTTGCTGGCGTGCAACCTGTGAGTAATTTTTGATGTCGCTATAAACGTGCAGAACCGCCTCGGCCATTGTTTTAGGTTCCGGCAGATTGATCTTTTCCCAGCTATGCTCCACTGATACGCTGATTCCTGCATCCTCTACCAATTCAGGCACACCGCCGTTGCCTACATGCACAACCGGCAAGCCGCAGCCAAGTGCTTCAATGACCAAACCCGGGCAAGGGTCTGCATATTTTGTATGTAGAAGCATGTGCGCCCGCGAGTAAATGTACGGCGCATCCGCCTGCGTGTATTTACCAACAAACTCTACATGATCGGACAAACCCATCTCCTTCAAGGCACGAGCTGTCCATTCTTGCGCCTGGTGGGCGGGCCTCCACAAGTTGCCGGTAACGATCAGCCTGGCATTGGGCACAAGTCCAAGCAGGGATTGAAGTGTCTGCAGCGCCAGTTCGAGGCGGTATTTTTCATATTGATTCCCACCAAGCAGAAGAGTCAATTCCCCCGGCTTTTCGACTTCCTTTGGCGAAAAGTGGCTGGTATCCACCGGGTTGTAAATGATCTCGCAGGGCACCTCTGGCGGGGCAAGGTAAAGGTCCGCGCTCCATTTCGAAAACTTGCTTTGATAAACAATAAAATCTGACAGATCCAGGACGCGCTTTGTAATTTTATTGAACTCAATATAATTGCTACCCGCCCAGGCTGGAAAGGCAACGCCATCGTGGTTGATGATGAATTTGAGTCCTTTTTGTTTGGCCCGTTCAAGAATCCCATCCTGCAAGGGGTGCCCAACCGTGGTGACAATATAGGCCAGGTTTGCCGCGGGAAAATAGTGCGGAAATGACTCAGAAAGGTAAGTCAACTTGACCGTACCTCCACGGGCAGCCTCGCTCCGGGTGGGGGGACGTCTGGGGAATGTGTTTGTCAGATATAGAATCGCTGAATTGGGTGAATTGCTTTTTCTAATGCGAAAAATATTCAACCAGGTTGGAACGTAAACGAGGATGAAACTCGCCAAACCGGAGAACCACCGATAAATGCCGGGCAATCTTTCCCTAAAAAAATCAAGCCGCCTTCGCAGCATCAGCCAGCCTCAACAAAACCTTTCATGAAATCGGCCCACAGTGGAATCTGTGCTTCATAGCTGTTCGCTTCCGCTGTGGCGCGGCCATTCCGAAGCATGCTTTGCAGTTCAGCCTGCCCCATACCATATACGTGACGAATCCCATCAGCAAGACCATCCACATCTTCCACATCTACTATCCATGCATTTTGGCCGTGGTGCACAATATCCGTGGCCTGCCCAACCTTCGTGGTTACCAAAGGCACCCCGCTGGCCATGCTTTCAAGGATAGCCTTCGGCCCGCCTTCTTGCCTCGAAGCCACCATATACATATCGGAAGCCTGATACATTTTCGCTACATCAGGATAAGAATTCAGAAACGTATGCTTGTACGGGATCTTTATCTCATCCAAACCGAGTTTCACATACCCGCGCGATGGACCGGTAAGCAAAACAAACAGTTCCGGAATCTCATCTTGCACCTGTTTTAAAGCCGATAAAAACACATCTGGACCCTTGATCAGCTTCGGTTCCAATCCCTCGCCCCAACCGACACCATCTTTTTGAAAGGAGCCAATCACAAATGCAGACTGAGGGATACCCAGTTCATCCCTCATCGTCATTTTCTGTATATCATTCCTATACGGGAAAAACTTCAAATTGATCCCAATTGGAATTAGAAAGACCTTCAAAGGGTCGATATCAGTTTCCAATATCGCCTCCTTCATCTGGGAATGTGTTACTTGAATGCGCCTTATCTTGTTATGGTGGATGCACAATGACCGGTAAACGGCATCGAACAGCTCATCGCCAGTATTTGGCAGTCCATGAAAATAGGAGAAGGCAATCCGGTTCGGTAAGAGGCGCAACCAATTGTCTTTTGTTAGAAAAAATTGGCTGGCAAAGAAAATCGACTGCTGCGAACCAGCATATTTCCAATAGGGATTCGCCAATCGGATTCCGAGCTTGCGTGAAATCTGTGCCAGTTCCCGCATATCCCAA
>CAZVPR010000232.1:0-3990 GCA_964629085.1 uncultured Anaerolineales bacterium | reverse complement strand
GAATGAACGCTACAAAAGGGATTATATGATGTTTCTGCCCCCTGTCAAGATCACGCGTTCGGTAACATTTGCTTCTGACTTGACATGGGGATCTTAGATAGAAAGTTGTATGTTGCTATCGATCTCCTTTGCAAGGAACACGATTAAAAACGTCGAATGATTAACAGTCAGCAGGAATACTTTTTAATCCAAAATCTAAAAATCAGAATGCATGACTAACTCAAAATCAGTACAACTTCAGGTGGTAGGTCATCCCAGGTTATTCAGCATAGCCAGGGCGTCCCACTTGCTATCGAAGTGTTTCATGTCAACTGCTCCTTAAATGTAAAAAACCCACCAGGGTCCATGCCCAATGAAGGGGGAACGTTACTGGTTGGTTAAATAAAAAATGCCAGTCTATCCCAGACTGGCAGCGTGGGGCATCGGGTATACCCAGGGGGACCGGAGGCATGTGTTAGCCCTGCCCAAACCCTTTGGTCTCATTTGTTTTTTCATGCAAGACCCCTCTCGATTAGACCCCCCAAGTTCACTTTTGGAGAATATATTCTCTATTAATATCTCTCCTCACCCGCAAGGTGGTATTTTTGGCACTTGTTCCGTTATACACCATAAGATTATAGACGAGTTGACATTACTACCTTTCTTCACCGCTTACCTTAGACAGTGCAACTTATCGGTAGGCTGCCTACTCAATCAAAACAACTTACTACACAACTCAAAATCCATAATCCTTGTTTCATTCATACTGAAGAACTATGGCAAGGGCGTATTGATCCCTTAATATGGCATGAAAAACATAGTAACGATAAGGCCAAAGATCGCCATAATAATAAATGGGGAGGCAATTCCTACTATTATGCCTACTTTTGAGGGTTGGGGAAAGCCCTTTCTGATTAGGAAGTTTTTAACATATCCGAAAGCAATATATCCAACACCCAAAATTATCAACAGACCAACACAGGCTAAGGCTCCCTCTACTTGCACGCCAATTAGAAATTGGAAAACCCAACCAGCCAAGGCTCCCCAAAGTGTACTTATACAACCCGACGAAAATCCTGACGTAAAAGCAGTCTTCAGATTGTTATCGGAATTCGTATTACTTTCCATTTTTTTTATTCCTTTCTTTCGAGAGTATATGGTAAACGAACGATGTTTTCTTTTTCCCAAAATAGACACTCAACGGTTGTGTGAGTTTTTCAGTCTCCTTCGATCACTAATGTGTTTATTTGATTCAGCCACGTTTTTCCAACTCCCAGCTAGTTTCGTACTAATCGGTAAAAGGTATCAGGAAGTGTATCCAAGACAAGCGTTTTAGGGGATAAAAATGGAAATAGTGTTGCTTGTCATTTAAGTCTTTCTAAATGATCTTGGTATATCTTGCCCCTGATTGTTCAGCAGAAATAAAATTCTCTATGGGCGCGTAGCGCCATATGCTGCGTGCTGTTATTAGCCACGAAAACTATGATTTGATCTATACCAGTCAGCATTTCCCTGTGCTTCGAGCTAGAAGAAGGATTCCAGCGGCGGGGCCTCGACCTTGCTTGCGTCGTGGGAAACGTTACGAACACCAAGGCTTGGACCGCATAAGTAGGCCACCGTAAACATACCCTCGGGGCTCTCCCGCTGCACCAGTTTGATAAATGGTATAGGGACTCCCTGTATGCCACAAAGCTCTGTCACTAGTGCCCCACGTTCCACTGCATAAATTCCGACTTTGAGTAGGCTTCCACGAATCTTGGGAGCTTTGTAGACAGTTTCTCCCGATGATATGGACTCATACTGAGGACTAAGTCCGCAGATCGCTTCAGGGGAATAGTATAGCTTCTCGTATTTGAACAAGAGGTAGAGGAGGCCCCTCCATAGAGGTTCACTGATGACATCGGCAAGAATGAACACGGGATCACGGTCTCCCTTGGCCACCTCGGCAAAGATAGAAGGCAAACTCGGAAGTAGAATTTGAAGTAACTGGCTACCATCGTCTTTTGGAGCCGGTTTGGACCACTCCCACGGAAGGACCGAGGACGCCTGTTGATCGCTCGACAAGGTTTTGGATTGACGTCCTACTGTAGAGGAGGACGGCGTTCGCGACCCGAAAATCTTTCTCAAGAATGACATATTGATCTCCTTTCTGTGGCAAACGGGGCGTTAGCAGCCCACCGATTTGGCAAAACTCCATATTTTCATTATAGCCAAAGATCGCTATTTTCGCGCCGCTTACCCACGGGCTCAGCCCGGTCAGGTACAACTCGGATAGGCAGCGGTATTAGTAATATCTTAACCGAGTAGAATAAATACAGCAGTTGCTACAGAACACTTCAAATTACTTATAAGTTCATGTCCTCAATTATCGAAGATAAAGATAAATATAATCAAATACATTTAGATAATCGCGATTCCTATGGAAGCGACCATGAAGGCAGTCGAGCATGGATATCATACGTTAGGCGCATCAAACCACTACCATCCGCGTTTATTACATAAATCGCGAATTTGTTTTCCTCGGGTCGTGAGGTAAAAGCAATCTGAATACCGGTTGGTGACCAAATAAGATGTTCGTAAACACCTGAAGTTTGAGTAATTCGAGTTTGATTGCTACCGTCAACGTTCATCACATAGATATGATATTCACCATCCCTATCAGACACGAAGGCAACTTGGCGGCTATCTGGCGACCATGCAGGTGGAGATAGAAACCACGGGCTATCGTTGGCTACACCCTTGGCGAGGTGTGTTTGTTCACTGCCATCAGAATTCATTATAAATACATCATACGAATCTCCATCGCGATCCGAAAAGAAAGCGATGAATTGACCATCTGGTGACCAAGCTGGCAACCAGTCATGGGCAGGATTATCGGTAAGGCGTGTAATATCACCACTATCCACATCCACTGTATAAATGTCAAAGACGTCATCAGCGTGCCCGGACATCACCGCGAACTGATCACCACTCGGGGACCAGTCAAACCGTCGTGGAGGCAATATGTGCCAATAATCTTTGTACACGGCGTGATCTAAGCCTTCAACGAGAGGTTTCATGTTTCTACCATCAGAATCCATCACATATATGTCATATCCCCCCAATCGATCCACAAACAAAAAGGCAATCTGTTCACCATCCGGAGACCATGCTGGGGATGAAGCAAGGTCATTTTCGATATTGGTAAGTTGCTCTAAGTCACTCCCATCAGTGTTCATAACATAGATATTACTTATTCCGGCTCGATATGAAATGAAAGCAATTTGTTGACCATCTGGAGACCAAGTTGGCCAAGTGTCGGTTTCCGGATCGTTAGTTAGGCGGGTTAGATCACTTCCATCTGCATTTATTGAGTATATATCCATGTTATTATCTTGCTCAGCAATGAAAACAATTCGCCGCAGATCTTCCATTATTGGTGTAGATGTTTGAATGTTGGTTGATGAGGTAGTAAACGTTGACAGTTCTGTAGGTGAAATTGATATTGGTGTTATAGATAAAGTCCCCGTTATTACCAACGCCACAACAAAAAATTGTTTAATAATATTGTGTTGAATCATTTTGCACCTATTTTTGAAGTCATAAACTACCCAGTTAGAGCTTTGGGGGCACGGCATTGTTAACTTACAACATTCTTTGCCCGTGACCAATTGCGATTTTCCGCACCGCTTACATCAAGGCAAAGCCTCATCCCCTGCAAGTGGGGTTTCGACAATTGAGCTTCTATTCATCCTTATTAGCTTCCCACCATTGTTGCCATTTATTCTGATTAGATCCAAGATTCTCACCAGTAATCTTCTCTAGCGCTCTAAGAGCAGATTTTTGAATGTTGTCATTATCATCGCTTAGCAATTCTATAAGGCTAGGCACAGCAACCTTTGCCTCATCACCAATTTTCTCCAAATACCATACAGATTGTATTCGAATATTCCCATCGTTATCTTTTAAGCCCGTTTCCAAGGCAGCAATATGTTCCTGAGTATCACTGCCGTTTCTTGCTAATGCATAGTG
>CAZVPR010000231.1:0-4013 GCA_964629085.1 uncultured Anaerolineales bacterium | reverse complement strand
TAACGAAATGCTCAGTTGCCCGAAGGATGCGGGGCACAGAGCGTTCAGACTATTAAACGACTTTTGCGGAACATTAAAATTTAGATTTCAAACACAGCCCTTCGGGTCAACTGGAGCAAAAGTTAGGTGATAGTACGCGATTATTTAGTTTAGGCAAATGGACATTTACGATTAGATTTTCCAGAAGGGGCATAATCGATTTTGGTCCCATACGTACAATAAAAATAAATACCTTTTTCAGATTTTATTTTTTCAATATTTTTCCAATGACCACAATCGATATGTGATGTTTTCCCAACTATTTTAGTGATTGTAATAGCTTGTTCTCTTTTGTTATGATAATTTTTATCCCCGAAGGTACATCTTTCGGGATACCGATCAAAAACCCATTTCTGAGGAAGTCTGAAAATTATGGCTAATATACTTCCAAATAGAGCGCCTATAAACAGTAAAATAATTGATTTAATCATAACGATGTGGCCGCTACTAAGAGATACTTTCCCAAATGACGTGATTCCACAAAACTATCAAACGTGGAAATGATGGAACTTATTCCATTACGAGTCTATGCATGGATCATGTGTAATTTATTCTAGCCATTTTTCAGACCGTCTCAATTTTTTGTGTTGAATAAAATATTCTGAATCAAGTATTAACTCGTTGATTTCGTCCTTTAAATAATTATGATTTTCTAAAATATCCTTAACTTTTTCAATATTAACTTTCTCTAAATTATTTATTGGAAATAAGTCCTTTATTTCATTCTTTACTTTTTCTGTGATAGAACTATCTCTTAAAATCGTACCTAATAGTTTTCTATTGTGTTCAATAATAAATGATTTATCAAATATATGTGATATAGTTTTTAATTGCTTATTAGATATATTTAACTCTTCTAATGTATTTAATAAATCATTACGAATTTCTATTTTTTCTTCATATTTCAAATGTTGAAAACCTTCACCCTCAATACCAATCAAATTTAATATTGGACTTGTTAATTTTACTGCTAATGCGCGCATATGGTTTATTATTTCAGTTCCTTCCGTAACTAATTCTCTCATTTCTGCTTCAAAACCAGCACCTTTAAATTTTTTTATTTTATCTAAATTAGCAAAAGACATGCAAATTGCACCTATTAATATTGATAAACCCATTTCAGTTGTTTTACTTTGTAATCCAAAATATGTACATGCAATGATCATATATAAAAAAGCTACTAAAAATAAAAAATTATGGAAAAATTTCTCCCAATTAATATGCATAATCTTCTTACCCTTATTTATTTTTCACTTTTTACTCATTTTTATCCGATTAATTTCACTTGACTTTTTTTAAGATAGTTTTTACATAGATTCAATTTATTCTTCCCGTGTTATTGTTGTCATGCCTGAACTTAGGCCATGCGCTGCTAGCCAATCCCAATACATTACCTTTTAAAGCATAAATAAATCTGCCGTCAACTGATCCGACATAAATGGTTCCATCCGTTCCAATAGCAGGTGAGGACTCAACATCACCAGATGCTTGATATTTCCACTTTAAACCGCCATTTGGTGTTAAAGCATAAATGTAGTTGTCAACTGATCCGACATAAATGGTTCCATCCGCTCCGATAGCAGGTGAGGAGCACCCTCCACCAGATGCTTGATATTTCCACTTCAAACTGCCATTTGCTGTTAAGGCATAAATATAGTTGTCATTTGATCCAACATAAATCGTTCCATCCGATCCAATAGCAGGTGATGAATAAAAAATGCCGGAATAAACAACAGCCCCAGATGTTTGATATTTCCACTTCAAACTACCATTTGGGGTTAAGGCATAAATGTAGTTGTCATTTGATCCGATATAAATAGTTCCATCTGCTCCAATAGCAGGTGAGGAGTAAACAATATCCCCTGTTCGATATTTCCATTTAAAACTTCCGTCTGTGCTTAAGGCATAAATATAGTCGTCACCCGATCCGACATAAATGGTTCCATCTGAACTAATTGCAGGTGAGGAATGAACATGACCATCTGTTTGAAATTTCCACTTCAAACTGCCATTTGAGTTTAAGGCATAAATGTAGTTATCACTTGATCCGACATATATAATTCCATCCGATCCAATAGCAGGTGATGAGTAAACAATGTCAGATGTTTGATATTTCCACTTTAAGCTTCCATTTGGGGTCAAGGCATAAATGTAGTTGTCATTTGAACCGAAATAAATGATACCATCTGATCCAATGGCAGGTGAGGAATGAACAGACTCAGATGCTTGATATTTCCACTTTAAACTTCCATCTGTGTTTAAGGCATAAATATTGTCATCACCAGATCCGATATAAATGGTTCCATCTGAAGCAATAGCAGGTGAGGAATGAACATGCCCCCCTGTTTGATATTTCCAACTTAAAAGATTTATTAATTCAAAATCCCAAATTTTTGACCAATCGCTAAAATTTCCAGCTATGTCTTTTGCTCTTACCTTCCAATAATAAGTGCCATCTGAAAGAACAAGCGTATCCACATAGCTTGAAACACTCAAATCTGCTATATTTATCACCGGATTACTAAATAATGTATCTTGGGCAACTATTAATTCATACAATATTGCCCCGTTTACGTCATACCAATCAAAGCATAGAAAGTTATTGTTATATATTCTACTTCCATTAGTAGGACTAATCAGTCGCAAGTCTTGTAAATATATTACGAAGTTAAAAATGTTCGACCAGCTCCCCCAATTCCCTTGACTATCTTGACAGCGTATTTTCCAATAATAAGTACTATTTGAAAGAGTAAGTGTATCCAAATAGCTTGAGCCACTCAAATCCGCTATATTTATCACCGGATTACTAAATAATGTATCTTGTGCAACTATCAACTCATAAAATATCGCCCCGTTTACATCATACCAATCAAAGTTTGGTTTATTACATATAGTTATAGATCCATAGGGTGGAGAAATCAATGTAGTTGTATAATGATTCCAAGTGATAGTGACCTCTGTAATTTCGTTTGAAATAACTTTTACTTCCGACTTATATCCACGAGCCACAATATCATTGCTCGCATTTTTCCCATACAGAAGTACTGAATAGTCATTCCCTGGGGAAAGATCCGTTATCTGCCCATAAAAGGAACTCCCTGTGTCAGTTAAATAATCGTTGTATTTTTCTTTTGAACCCTTGTTAATAATACACTTCACGGAGTTGAGAATCTCAGTAGGTTTAGATAGTTTATCAATTTTGTCTTGCTTAATTACTTTAATGCTTAATGAACCTGTAGTACGTTCCGGCTCAATAATACCACACCGAATTGTTAGTATAATTACAATATTTATTATGCTGATAATTATTTTTTTAAACATTGCTGTACCCTAAAATTCTTTTGATATATCTATCACTATTGTTCCTTTTGTATTTTCTTGTTGTGATCTATTTACATAATAAATTATGCCCCCAACTATAGCAGTACCGCCCAAGATGTAAGGCCACTTGCTCCTGCCCTTTTTTATAGCTGCAGACTGTTTGTGGATTTCTTCTGTCTTAAAAATCAAATCTTCAACTTTGAGTGTATTCCTTCCATCTTTATTAGTCAATTTCACGGCTGAACGTGAGGGAGTTACCTTTAACACTATTACGGAACCTATGACAACAAGATTATGCCCATCCAACCTTTTGGCAATAAGAATGTCCCCCTCTGTTAAGCCATCGTCGCTCCCCCGATTCACAAATGCAACTCCGTTCCGCACTTTAATTATTTTAAAAACAGTTTGGGCCAAAGTAGGCTCGGTCATAACAATAATAAATAATATACTGTTGAAGATAAAAAAGACACTTATCAACTTAAAATGCTTTTTCATGATTTACATCATCCTTCTTGTATTATTATGAGTACTATAATTAAATATTAAGGCCCGATTCTTTGTTAACCCGGCTTTAGTAGACCAATTGCTGGATTTTTATATATTTTTTTTTCATCTATGTTATTTAATAGTACATAACCATTAACCACCTAACG
>CAZVPR010000230.1:0-4411 GCA_964629085.1 uncultured Anaerolineales bacterium | reverse complement strand
ATGCGGGTCAAACCGCTCCTGAATGTTTAATTTTTCCATAGGATAACTCCCAACACAATAAATCTCAAAATTCCAAATAGATTACAATAATGGGATTTTTCCACAGCTTAGGTCTCATTTAATATTTGAGGCAGAATCCTTCGCAGATGATTCCAATTTTCATATTCCATTGTCTGCAATTTTGGGTGGGGATTCCCCAATAACATTTTCGAAACCCTTGAGTTCATCTGGTATACGCAGACTACCGGCTTTCCCAAATTGAGCGCATACCCGATCTCGAATCCGACCCCGTGCGACGGTGTACTGACTTCGGCGATCAACACTTCGCATTCATCAATCCAGCGGGTATCCCGGGCAAAAACCTGGGATGCCGTCATCACATTTTCGTCCCCCTCACCCCCCTCAAAGGCAAACACAGCTGAAGGTACTTCGTGACCGGCCGCTAAAAGGAACCTAGCGATGCGGTCATATATGGATTCATCCTGCCGGCCACCAACGATTGAACAGGCAAAATAGATATTCACTAAGCCGCCTTTTCTACTCGCACGAACTGGTACATCTGATCAAATCCGAGGTACTCAACCTGCGTTTGCATACCCGCATTTCGGAAATAAGCGACATAGTCATGGGGGTAATCACCAAAAAACACACCGATCCAGGCCATGAATTTGCGCATGAACGTCATCTTAGGTGGTTTGGCATAATCCCCAATTCGAACATCGCAACCAGGCCGGGAAACGCGCAGCATCTCCGATAACACCCGGTCAGAATCGTGCGCAACCCCGCTTACCGCATTGGTCTCTACGACGGTGTCGAAAACACCTTGCTCAAATGGCAATGCAAAAAAACTGGCTTGCACCAAATTCGCATCCGGGATTTTGCGCTGAGTTTCAACCAGCATCCCCCATGAAGTATCGCTGCCAAAGGATTGGGCTCCCGCCTCTTTAGCCATAGCCAGCAGCATGCCTGATCCACAAGCGACATCCAGAATGTTTCCCGGATTCAAGTTTTCGACAACTTTTTGTTTGCCCTTTTCTCCCATAGAGAAAAAGATTCTTGAAAACAGATCGTAATTTTTCGATAACCGTGTATAGAAATCCGGCGACCAATTAATCAAGGGCTTGGGCATTTTTCATTTTCCTTTGTGACTGATGCTTTTTGACACTTTATTGGTGTCGTTCTTGCAATCGCATGAATTCGTTATTAAGATCACCGTTCTTTAAGTTTATGTATCACCTGATTAGAAACCTGATCGAGTTTAGATAACTCATCTTCAGTAAGCGCAAAATTCATTGCAGCGGCTGCCTGTTCAGCCTGATACACTTTTGAGGCTCCAGGAATGGCTACGACAGATTCCCCGTTGAAGTGGATCAGCCAATTCAGGGCCACCTGTGCTGGAGTCGCCCCATATTTTGGGGCAATCTCATTCAGCGCATCGATCAAGGGCTGCGTGCGCTCCACTCTTGGCCTCAGCCTTCGGCGACGAATAATCGGCATGCTCTCAAAGATTTCCGGGTCTTTGTGATAATTCCCAGATAATAAACCCGAAGCCAATGGCCCCCAAGAAACGATAGTCACGCCTAATTCTTGGGCGGTTTGCAAAATTCCGTTGGATTCGATATTTCGCTGCAACAAACTATATTCAACTTGATTTACGGCTAAAGGCAAACCGAATTTTTCCAATTCAGTATGGGCCCGTCGCATGCGTTCAGCGCTGAAATTGCTCACGCCCACAGAGCGGATCAAACCTGCTTCCACCAGACGGGCCATGGCCTGCATCTCTTCTTCCGGAGAGGAAAGCCCAATGGGTTGGTGTACCATGTGCAAATCAATGGTAAAGCCATCCAAATAATGAATGCGTTTACTGATCGTGCGGTTGATGCTGCGAGCCGTGCGCAGCAGGGGGAACCATTTTGTTCCAATGATGACATCTTCATCTGACTTTCCGGCTGCACGTAAAGCTTCAACCAGGCTGTGCTCCGATTGACCCAAACCATACATTTCGGCGGTATCGAACCAACTAATGCCACCAATCAGGGCAGCCTGGACGATCGCGTTTTTTTCATCCTGATCGATATCAGGCATCATCGCCTTAAAAATGCCTTTGGCCCCTGAAAACTGCATCACACCCAAACCGATGGGGGTGACTTCAATCCCTGTATTTCCCAATGATCGTTTTACGATATTCATCTTCTACAGCCTCCTAAAGAAATTCCTAACGAGGATATTCTAGCACGAACCAAAGTATAATACTGTCGATACCAATAAATTTGAAAACGTACTCGAAAATGAGATCTCTGCACCTCCCAATTTTGCTCAGCTTAGTTTTTTCGATCATAGCAGCCTCTTGCGGTGAACCCCTTTCTCCCGCTGATTCGCTGAGTACGCTCACGAATAAAGAGAATACGCCCACCCAGCAAGAATCTACTGCTACCATCGAGACGAAAGAAGCTGAAAAGTCACCTACAAGCTCGCCCACATCCACGCAAGAACCGACCAATACTGAAACTCATACACCCTTGCCTACCAAGACGCCCACGCTTAGTCCCACACCATTGCTGCCAATACTTCCAGCTGCACTCTATTTCATTTATCCCGATTCTGAAGGATTAGATCAAATCTGGCGTCTGGAATTAGATGGTAAAACTCTGACCCAAATATCAAACGAAAAATTGGGGGTCACCGGGCTGGATACAAGTCCAATAAATGGCAGGCTTGCCTTTGTCAGCGACAATAATCTGTTCCTGGCTGACCCCGAGGGAGAAAATATTCAAAGCCTCATTGAGGGTTCACTAAAACCCGCTGATTGGGAGCTTGAAGAGACCTGGTTGTGGACGCAGGCTATCGCTAATCCACGTTGGTCACCGGATGGAACCCAAATTGCGGTCAGCCAGAATGGTGTGCTGATCATTGATGTCCAAACCAGAGAGACTAAAAAGCTGATCGATAACCACATTCCCCCTCCCCATGAAATTGCTCAGATCATGGTTTACGAACCGGGAGAGTGGTCTCCAGATGGGGAAAATCTTTTTAGCAAGCTGCGCTTTTATGAAGGCAATGCCTGGATATCACTGCCATCTTCAGGCGATGGAGTTGGCAACACTTTTGGCTGGGGGGGGGACCATGTGACCTGGAATCAAGATGGCCAACATGCCTATGTTGCCGTGCCCGGCATTTGGGCCTACAGTCGCCCGGGATTGTGGCTTTCGGACACACGAGCACCCAACGAACAATATCTCAGCGAAGAACTTGACCCCCAACTCACAACCGGCTGGCCAATCCAGACCCCCAATGGCCAGTTGCAATTCTTCATGGGCGGCGGTATTGGCTATGCGCAAGACCACACGCCCCTGCCGATGATGATGTACACATCTTCTGCATATACCCTGCTCGACGCGCAATCGATGCGCAATGAACGACACCTGCTCCGGGAGGCAGTTTGGGCCCCCGAAGCTAGCTTTGCGATTGTATATACACAATCAGGGGAATTGATCCTGCTCCCTAGTGACCAACGCCCCACCGTTCCCCTGATCGAATTAGGCGATCCAAAAGCTTGGGATTTCAGGTGGGGCATTCCCACAAGTGGTGATTGGCAGCTCACCTCTCACCCTGGCCTGGAAGCGGAACCCACACCCATCGCGGACTGTCCAGGGACACCTAACTCTCGCCTGGTTATCGGCGACCAGGCCCGCGTCACCTATACTGATGGTCGTCGGCTGCGGGTCCGCTCTTCTGCAGAAATTGTCGCTGGAAATATTGTCAGGGAATTGATCGAAGGGACACGTTTTGCTATCCTTGACGGACCGGAATGCGTGACCCTTTCCGGACCCGATCAAGCTTACATTTTCTGGCAGTTGTTCATCCCAGATTACAACATCATTGGTTGGGCCGCCGAAGGTGCCATCGAAGGCGGCCAGGACGTGTATTATATTGAGCGCTGGCCCTAGATGTTTTTATTCGCTGGCGATAGACGCGCAGGCACCAAAACCCGAAGTAAACATCAAATGAATTTCGAGCCTTGGTGCCTTGGTGGTTATATGGCAAACCGCTAGATTTTTGTCAGTGCTTGATCCAGATCAGCGATCAGATCACCCACATTTTCCAGCCCCACCGACAGTCGAATTAGTCCATCGTCAATACCCGCAATAGCACGCTCTGCGGGAGTCATGTGCTCGTGAGTGATGGTTGCGGGGTGCATGCAAATGCTGCGGCTTGTACCAAAAGTGACCGCATGACAGATGAGCTTGAAACTGTCCATTACGGTTGCCGCTCCGCTCATCCCCTCTTCAACCACAAATGACATCAATCCACCAGAACCGCTCATCTGCTTTTGAGCGAGATCAAATTGAGGGTGATTGCCTGATTGACTGACAAATCTCAGGAGGGTTTCCCTGATTGAGATGGGAAAAGA
>CAZVPR010000229.1:0-4451 GCA_964629085.1 uncultured Anaerolineales bacterium | reverse complement strand
AGTTTGGACTGGTTTACCATGTTCACCCCTTATTGTGAATAGACTCTATTATAGCTGATATTTCTGCCCTTTGTGACGGTCAGAAGGATGACAACATCGTATAATTCTTACGAATTGATCGTTTACAGGAGGCTAGTATGGATTTAACTAAAACCAATTTTTATTTCTCACCATCGGAAGGACACCGTTACTTGATGGACAACATTACGCCGCAGATGCAATATTTAGGTGGGGACGTACCCACGTGGCAAAATCAACTCCACCTCAAATTACGCGAGTTAATCGGTGAAATGTCTGCAGAACGCCCCACGTTGAATATTCGCTCTCTATGGCAGCGGGATCACCCTCTCGGCACCATTGAAAAAATCGTTTTCACCAGTGAACCCTTTGTTGACATTCCCGCGTATGTCTGCCTCCCCAAAAATGCAGAACCGCCCTACACCTTGATGATCTGTCTTCAGGGCCACTCCACCGGGATGCACCTCTCCATCGGCGTCGACCAGGAAGATGAAACCCAACCCACCGCTGTCGAAGGCGACCGCGATTTTGCCCTGGGCTGTATGCAACGGGGGATCGCAGCCCTGTGTATCGAACAACGCTCCTTTGGTGAGCGCGGCGAACAGAAACAAGAAATGGTCGACCGCTTCAATACCTGCCACGATGCTGTCATGCACGCCCTGATGTTGGGCCGCACCATGGCTGGAGAACGCGTTTACGACGTCGACCGGGCCATCGATTACCTCCTCACGCGTGCCGATGTAAATCCCAACCGCATCGGTGTCATGGGCAACTCCGGCGGTGGCACCATCTCCATGTACGCCGCGGCCCTGCTTCCCAGGATCGCCTTCGCCATGCCCTCTTGCAATTTCTGCACCTTCCGGGATTCGATCATGTCCATCTACCACTGCGGTGATAACTACATCCCCCATCTGCTCAAATACGCCGAAGCCGCCGACGTCATGGGTCTGTTCGCCCCCAAACCCGTCGTAATCGTGGCCGGGAAAGACGACTTTATCTTCCCCATCGAGGGCGTCCAGCAAGCCTTCACCGACCTCCAAAAAATCTACGCCGCCGCGGGAGCCGCCGACCGCTGCCACCTCGTCATCGGGGATGGCGGCCACCGTTTTTACGCGGCCGATGCCTGGCCGCTGATGCTGAAAGAAATTGAGCGTTTGTAAGAAGCAATAAAACCGCGAATAACGCCAATCTACACTAATCTGTTTAGGAATAGCGCTAATAACTCAAATAAATTTGTGAAAATTCGCGTGATCAGCGGTTAATTTTTTGTTCGAATTTAACGTTCAGTCACATATGACAACCCCCTATATATTTCAGGATTCTTATCACCCCACAAAAATGCAAGTCATACTATAATCACCCCTGACTTAGATCATTGTCTAACTTGTCACAGACTCGCAGGTTCATTGAGTCAACAAATCAACGATCAACCATCACCCTCAACTCACAACCTTTCACTCTCAACCCCTAAAGGAGGTCCCCCTTGAAAACCCTCATGACCCACGCCCTCGATTTCGCCGAGTTGCGGGGTGCCCAATATGCCGATATTCGGGTGGTCGATGCCCAGAACGAAACCATTTCGCTCAAAAATGGCGTTGTGCAGCAGCTCGACTTCACCGACACCATCGGTTTTGGCGTCCGTGTTTTGGTGAACGGCGCTTGGGGCTTTGCCTCGAGCCGCGAACTCACGCCCGTCGAAGTAGAACGCGTCACCGCCATGGCCTTTGAAATCGCCAAAGCCAGCGCACTCACTGCGGGCGGATCAGTTGATCTTGGTCCCGCGGTCACCAGCACCGGCACCTATGTCACGCCTTACCAGATCGATCCTTTCAGCGTCTCGCTCGAAGACAAACTCGACCTGCTCCTGGCCGCCGATGCCGAACTCTCCAAAGTCGAAGGCCCCCGTATCCGCACCGCCGACATGCGCTTCTGGCGAACGAAAAAATACTTCGCCAACTCCGAGGGTGCCTACACCGAGCAGACCGTCGTCGAATCCGGCGGCGGGATTTCGGCCACCGCGGTCGCCCAGGGTGAAGTCCAGGTCCGCTCGTTCCCCAATTCGTTCCGCGGGCAATTCTCCACCGGAGGCTATGAAGTCGTCCAAAATCTTGATTTGGTCGGCAACGCCTACCGGGTCGCCGAAGAAGCCGTCCAACTGCTCAGCGCCGACCCCTGCCCCCAGGATACCGTCACCGATATCATCCTCGGCGGGTCCCAGTTGGCCCTCCAAATCCACGAATCCTGCGGCCACCCCACCGAACTCGACCGGGTCTACGGCACCGAAGCCGCTTATGCCGGCACTTCCTTCCTGACCACCGAGAAGCTCAACAATTTCCAATATGGCTCCGAGGTCGTCAACCTGACCCAAGACACCCTCACCCCCTTAGGTCTCGGCACCGCGGGCTGGGACGACGAAGGCATCCCGGCCCAGCAGACCCACCTGGTCAAAGACGGTCAATTCGTTGGCTACCTGATGGGCCGCGAATACGCCGCCCAACTTGGGGTCGAGTCCAACGGTTGTATGCGGGCCTCGGGCTGGAACCGTATTCCCCTCGTCCGGATGACCAATGTCAGCCTGCAGCCCGGCGAATGGGATTTCGACGACCTAATCGCGGATACCGAGGATGGCATCTACATGGAGACCAACCGCTCCTGGTCCATCGACGATAAGCGCTACAACTTCCAATTCGGCACCGAGGTCGGTTACGAGATCAAGAACGGCCAACTCGGCCGCCTGCTCAAAAACTGCACCTACACCGGCATCACTCCCGAATTCTGGGGGAGCTGCGATGCCATTTGCAATGCCGATCACTGGAATATGTGGGGCACCCCCAACTGCGGCAAAGGCCAACCCTCCCAGGTGGCCCACACCGGTCACGGCGCCGCCCCCACCCGGTTCCGCAACGTGCGCGTTGGCGTGATGAAATAGGAGACCACCATGTTAGGACAAGATAAAGTCAAAACCATTTGTGAAGATGTACTCCGCCGAGTCAGCGAAGGTGCCGCCGAGGTCTCCGTGACCGTACTCGACGAATACCTGACCCGGTTTGCCAACAACACCATCCACCAAAACGTGGGCGAGAGTGATGTGACCGTCAGCCTGCGGGTTTTCCTCGGCTCGCGCGAAGGGGCGGCCGCGACCAATCGTTTGGATGATGACTCCCTAGATGAAGTTGTCGCCCGGGCCACGGCCAGCGCCAGAGTCAGCCCCGAAAATCCCGAATTCCCCGGTTTGCGGGGGCCAGCCACCTATGAAATAGTCCGCAGCTTCGATGAGATCACCGCCGAATACGCCCCCGCAGAGCGCGCCAAAGCTGTCAAGGAAGTCTGCGACCTAGCGGCTTCTAAAGACCTGAATGCCTTCGGGGCCTTCACCACCGGCGTGACCGAACTGGCCCTCGCCAACTCAGAAGGCATGTTTGCCTACCACGCCACCACCAATGCCGATTTCCAAACCGTCGTCATGGAGAAAGAGGGTCCCGCCTCGGGCTGGGCCAACCAATCCGGTTGGCAGGTCGAGGAAATCCCTGCCGAAACCTTGGGGAAAGAGGCCATCGTCAAAACCGATATGGGCCGTGACCCCCAGGTGCCCGAACCCGGCGAATACACCGTCGTCCTCGACCCCTATGCCGTTCAGGATTTGGTCATGATGCTCAACATGACCGGGATGGGTGCCAATGCCGTCCAGGAAGGCCGCTCGTGGATGAACGGTCGAATCGGTGAGCAAACTTTCTCCCCCGCCATCACCATTTGGGATGACGGTCTTGATCCCAACGGCGTCCCCATGCCCTTTGATTACGAAGGGACCCCCAAACAACGCGTCGACCTGATCAAAGACGGCGTCGTCGTCGGCCCCGTTTACGACCGCACCACCGCTAAAAAAGAAGAGAAGGAGAGTACGGGCCACGGTCTGCCCCCCAGCGTGCGCAATTTCAGCCCGATTGCGACCAATCTCTTCATGGCTCCCGGCGATGCCACCGTCGAAGAGATGATCGCCAGCACCGACCGCGGTATCTACATCACCCGTTTCCACTACACCCGTCCTGTCCACCCCGCCAACTGTGTCATCACCGGCATGACCCGCGACGGCGCTTACTGGATTGAAGATGGAAAAATTCAGTACCCGTTGAAGAACTTGCGTTTCACCCAGTCTTATGTCGAAGCCCTGGGCGAGGTCGAAGCCATTGGCAAAGAAACCCAACTCCTGACGATGATGGGTGTCATCGCCACCCGCGTTCCGGCGATTAAATTGAAGAAATTCAACTTCACCGGGGCAACGGTTTAAATCCCAGCAAGAGTAGTTTAAAACGGAATGCGGTTCCTGATAGGAACCGCATTCCTCATAATTTTGGTGAATAAATCGTCAAGGAATGCTGGCGTTTTGCGACACGAAGTCGCGTAAGTAATTGTTACAACTAAGAAGATTAGGATGT
>CAZVPR010000228.1:0-4452 GCA_964629085.1 uncultured Anaerolineales bacterium | reverse complement strand
TTCCCTGGATCAAAGTGGGCAAAGACCTGTTGTTTTTGGGTGCTGTGTGCTGTGTGGTTGTCATTACGGCCTGGCGGGGTTGGCGTTTTCCGATTTCAATGTCTGTCCCAACAGTGTTTGCTTATGGTGGTCTGGTTTTGCTGATTGCCCTTCTGGCTGTGGCAGCTCTGTTTATGGATGGGTTGTTGATGGCGATGGTGGGGGTCCGTGCGCACCTGGCTTTGCTGGCATTCCTGCCAGGAGTCTATATGCAGAAGGAAGATATCCAGAAGATATGGGATGTGCTGAAATACCTGCTGATTGTACAAATGGTCTTTGCTATTTGGTCGGCTAATTATTATGGAAGTCAGTTGTCTCGTCAATATTTTCGTGTTACAGGAACATTTCACAACCCTAACACCCTGGGCTTGTTCTGTGTGACCACGCAATTGTTTTTATTATCAGCCAACGTCCCCGTTTTTCGTCGTTGGCTTTATTGGGGCGTGGCAATGCTGCTGATCATCTTTACGGGGTCGCGCACGGCTATCGCCCTGGCCTTGCTGGTAATCATCGTTTATGGCGTGACGTGTTTGCAACGCAAAAAGGATCAATGCCTGCTTTTCGGCGCGGCACTGCTATGTTTGCCGCTCCTGCCCATGATGTTGGAATGGATTTCTGGACGGGATGGTGTGCTTTATCACTTGTTCGATAGCGGCCATCGCCTGGGAGCGACCTGGCATTATTTGATGGGCGCAGAACCGATTCAAGCCTTGCTGGGCAAGGGATTGGGAAGTGGCACGAATACTTTGTGGCATTTGCATAGGGTGACTGGCATAGCAGCGGTGGGTGGATTTGATAACTTGCTTGGGAATGAATTGTTGCAAGGAGGGGTGCTTTTGTTGTCTGTAATGCTGGCTTTTGTGTTTTCTCCCTGGCTGCGGTTGCGGCACAGGTTTTTGTCGATTGCATTGCCCGGTGTATTTTTGGGAGCCTCGTTCGGTGCCCCACTGTGGGAAGTTTGGCCGGCGAATATTCTCTTGCTGACCTTATATGGGTACCTGTGTAATACTCATTCCTGATGTCATCGCGAGTAACCCCACAGAGCGATCGGCGCTACTCAACCAGAAACAAACGTTGTGTCATCGCGATGAGCGTTCTGTGCGATGAAGCGATCTCCCTCTTTACGAGGAGATTGCTGCACTCCGCTCGCCAACGGCGCGCCTGCGGCGGCGTTCGCAATGACATGAAATAGAGTTTCTGTCGGACTGAGTAGCGGTTTGAGCGCTGTGGGTTTACTTGTAATTAAAGTAGTGGAGGAGAGTCATCATGCCCATTGACTTGTACACGGTGATCGTGATCGCCATTTTGCTGGTCGGCATCCTATGGAGCAGCCTGGGCCCCACCCGCATGTTCTTGCTGATGGTAGCCCGCGCTGCCCTTTGAAGGAGCGCTGGTTTTCGAGGTTGGTTTTACGATCCGCCTGGCCTATATTTTTATGGCTTTGACGGTGTTGCTTCTGGTTGTTCGCCGCTCCTGGGCATTCCCGCGCACCCCTCTGGATATCCCGCTGTGTATCTATTTTGCCGTAGCGGCGCTCTCTTTAGTGCAACCCCTTATTCATCCACCACCCCAAATCAATTTAACTGAAACAGTGGCCTTGCGTGGCAGCAGCCTGCGCGGGCTGATTCAACTTGCGATGTTAGGGGGCATGATGATTTGCTTTTACGCGACAGTGTTTTTCGCTTTGGATCGAGGGCTTTTCAAGAGACTGATGCAGTTATTCATCCTGACCGGTGCGATTTCCGCTCTTTACGGCATTTATCAGGTAATCGCTACAACTTTGGATTTACCCCTGGCAGATATTAACAACTCGATTCGTACAGGTGGGGCACTAGTGAAGGGTGCGCTGGCTGGTTGGGGGCCTCCCACGGGAGGGATAGGTTTCTGGCGGGCCCATTCCTTTTTCCAGGAACCATCAAACCTGGCGGCTTATCTAATTTCTGTTTTCCCCCTGGTTATCGTGCTGCTTTTCTCAGACGAGGCTGGCACTCTCTTTGCGCGGCGAGTTTTGTATGTTTTTGCGATGATCATGCTGCTCGGTCTTGTTGTGACCTGGTCACGGCTGATCTTTGTTGCTTTTTTGCCCGCGATGCTGATTATGCTGCTGGTTTTACAGAAACGCAAACAGTTGATCTATAATCTACTAAAGATACTGATTCCGGTTACTCTTGGAGTTCTGTTAATTTACCAGGCATTTGCCTATTGCATCCCCGTATTGACGCTCGATAGACTTTTCGATGCCTGGATTGCGACGGGGGGGTTTAGCCTCCAAGACGTGCGATTCCGTCTTTGGGGTGTTGTCATCGAAGCCTGGAGGGAACATCCGATTTTGGGTGTTGGCCTTGGCTCTTTCGGCTTCTATGGAGCGAAGACGCTTGGGATGACTGTGCTGATGAGCGCCCATAGCTGGCTGCTGGGGACGCTGGCGGAACTGGGCCTTGTCGGATTTATCGCCTGGGCAGGGCTGTTTCTAACGTATTTCCGGATCATGTTGCAAGCTATTACTGCAACAAATGACCCGGAAATGCGCCTCTATCTTGTAGGCTGTCTGGCCGGTTTTAGCAGCGCTTTGCTGTCCTCTTTTACGTTTGGCGATCGATTGTCTCAGTCGGCGTGGTTTCTGATGGGGTTATCAATCGCTGCGGTACACCTCAGTTCATCCGAGGAGAATGCGGGCAGGCCGTTGCGTGAGATGTTATTCGGCGGTGCGGATTCTATCTGCTGATTGCCAAAAAGACCGGGCGTCTTGTGAATGGTTTACCAAGGTTGCCAGTTAGAATAATACTGCTGCAACAATTCTAAATTTGATGGATTCTCGCGCAGAGTGGATGGAACCAGTTAAAGCAGGGTAAAATACTTAGCAATGAATAATTCCACACTAAAAATCCTTTTCGCCGGCAGCCAGGGTCCCAGAATATTCACTAAAATAGGTGACCATCATTATAGTGATCACTTTCAACAAGCGGGGTATCAGGGTTGCTGGTTGACCCATCCAGTTTCCCCCTTACACTATCTGAGTAAATCTTATCAAAAATATGCTACGGAAATTAATGATAAGTATCGCTTGTGGAAAAATAAGGGGGAGCATCATAATGGTATTTTTTATTATGCCCCGCTCACAATAATCCCATTTTCTGACTTTCCTATTCTGAGAAGCGATTGGGTACTGCACAATAATCTAAAATTATCATTCCCGAATCTAAAACGATTCTTAATGAAAAACGGCTTTGATCAAGTGGATATCCTGTGGATTTCCAATCCGCTTATATTTCAGATAGCAGATATCATAGATCATAAATTGTTGGTGTATAGGATTGCTGATGATGTGCCTGCATTTGAGAGTGTTCCGGGTAGGGCAGATCAAGTCGTCTCCGATTTAGTAAAAAAAGCGGATATTGTCTTCGTGACCGCGAGAACTTTACTGGAGAAATATTCCTGGGCTGGATCAAAGCTGCATTATCTGCCCAATGGTGTAGATTTCGATCATTTTACCGACTCGGTGGATACTCTCCCCGATGAATTTCGTACGATTCCTGCACCTCGCGCTATCTATGTAGGGATGATCGCCGACTGGTTTGATGTAGATATTATCAAAAGTGCGGCTAAGGCTTATCCAAATATCTCGTTTGTTCTAATAGGCGAATCTGCCATTGATCTTTCTGCAATAAAGTCATTGCAGAATGTTTATATTCTTGGGGGAAAAAAATACAGTACTATTCCGACATATCTAAAAAACTCAGATGTGGGCCTGATTCCCTTTAAACAAAACCGTTTGGTGGAATCGGTAAACCCCATTAAACTATATGAGTATATGGCGTGCGGATTGCCAGTGGTTTCTGCCCGATGGGAGACTGTCGAAGGGCTTGATTCTCCAGCTTACCTGTATGACTCTTTTGTAGAGTTTGCAGAAATGTTAGAGTTGAGCCTGTCTGGTGAAGTAGACCAGCAAAAAATGATCGACTTTGCGCGGCAAAATAGCTGGGAGAGACAGTTTAACAAAGTCATCAAGGTATTGGATTCGATCGAAAAATAAGATTTGGGAAAGCCCCCTGCCCCCACGCCACAGATGAGCCGACCGTAGGTCCGCCTCTGGCGTTGGCGCTGGGGACCAAATTTCCCCAAAAAAAATGAAGTTGGGGAATTAGGGGGGCAGCCCTTTCCTTTAGAAATAGAGAAAAGATGCGCGTTCTTTTTGCAACTCCTTTTTATGCCGAATCACGAGTAATGGGTGGGATGGCCATTGCCCCAGCGTTGTGGGCTGAAGCAATGTTAGGGCGGTAGATTGACCTTGATTATGATGAAATAGCATATGCAAATTAAACAGTTATGTCAGAGAAACAATATTGCGGTTCTGGATTGAGCGCTTCACAAGCTCAAATACAAATATAACAATCTCAAGCAAAAACAGCACAA
>CAZVPR010000227.1:0-4453 GCA_964629085.1 uncultured Anaerolineales bacterium | reverse complement strand
TTCCCGATAAAAACGACGTGACAGAATTTCAGATTATGTTAGCGCAAACTTATTTAGATTGGGGCATTGAATTGCATTCGGCTGGAACTTTTGCTGACGCTATCGACAAATTGGGGTTGGCTATTGAACTTGGTACTGACGATGTGATCAAAAAAGCACGCGATGCCACAGGAGATGTTTACCTAGAATGGGCTGTATCGCTATATGATTCCAATTCAATGGTTGATGCTGGAGATAAATATGGTACTCTATTATTTCAATATGCAGATACCACTGCAGCTTCAAAAATCCCGAATCATGTACCATTAGCGCTAATAGCTTGGGGGAAATCCCTTCTTGAAAGTAATGAATATAAAATTGCGTATGATGTCTTTATGAAATCCTTAGACCTTGTAGCTGACGGTCAGGATGAAATTAGAGCAGAGGCTTATTTGGGATGTGGATTAGCCCTTCAGGAACAAGGAAGATATACAGAAGCGATAACTAACTTTCAGCAAGCTTATAGGATGACTAATAATGCAGAATTATCTACCGCCATAGAAGATGCAGAACAAGCCGCGGTTCACGCACTTAGCGAGGATACAGGAATTGATGGACAGAATCTAATGATGTTGACACTGGAAGATATTTGTGTGAACGGATCACCAACCGAATCGCCTGCAGTTGGAATTAGTCAAGATGAAAATCGTTTTTTATCGTATAAGGTAGCAACGGGGACGTCACCTTTAGCTCAATTCGAATATATTCTCAATGAAGAACCGAAGCCAATAGATTTGCCAGATGAAATTGAAGCGATCAAACCGGCCCACTTCCGCTATGCAGCTTGTATCGTTGAGGATATTCTACCCATTGAATCTTGCTCTTATCAACCCTCTGGTGCAATTTTAATGGTAACAAACCACCTTGTCCGACAACTCAGACGTTACACTGTAACTATCTATGATGTGCAATCAGGCTATCAAGTGACTCAAAAGGTTTTTCGAGGCTCAACACCTGATTCATGTCCAGGGAGATATCGCTTTTACGATGAAGTTGAATTTGTCACAGGGCCACCTCCTTCAATGGACGAAGTATATATATGGCTTGAGTCGTTTGTTCGATGAACGATGTAAAAGGTCTGAATTGACATTGTTTGCTGATGAAAACTAAACACAACTTACCCAAGTTTGTAGCAAACTGGGCTTTCGCCCGGAGGGTACGCGGCGCGAAAAGCCAAGATTGGTCCTGGTGAAAATCCGCGTCAGGGCTAAATCCGCCCGGCTGCTGAAACCCACATTGGGTGTTGTCAAATTAGCAATTCTTGCTTGATGGTACATAATTGGATCACAATATTCCCGCTCACATTTTTCTAGTAAACGTTGAAGAAATTAGAAACGAATTGTTAAACTGTAAATCAACTGATAACCTAAGATCAATAAATGCCAGATCGAGAGGAAGAGTTCAGATTGTGTACAGGCAAGTCATACATTGATTCACCACCGCCTGTCAAAATAGCACTATCATTTTTTATACAGGCTGTAGGTTAGTTCCAGGAAGGAGACCATCATGTCAAAACGACATTCTATTTCAATTTCTTACGCTTACAGATCCCCCATCCATAAATTGAAACTTTTAAGCTGGCACATCATCATTCTGCTTTTGGGATTGGCTGGTTTGCTCGCGATCAGAACAGTTGCAAACTTGTCAGCCCAAACCTCGGATGTTGGCGTGCATATAAAAACGCGATGCACCGTAACGTGCAATCGGACAAAGTTATCTAGTTTAAATAATGTGGATAATATAATTGCTTCTTTCAGGGCTCGTGAAGGTCAAGTGATGCCTTCCCAAGAAAAAATCAGAGAAGCTTTTGAAGGAGTAAAATATGATGATTTTGCTCCTATCGACATCCAGATTGTGGAAGAGGCAGTCACATTTTTGGGGGAAATTGATAGACAAGATGAGGCGGAATTCTTATTGAACATAGCTTCTTATGAGCAACTTCGTACTCCATCCCAGGAGTTGGTAGATACTACTCCATCCTTGAGTGCAATATTCGATAAGATGTATGGCATAGTATATTTTCATGGGGAAGTAAAAGAAAAGAACCTAATTATCTACATTGCCCCTGATATTATTGACATCAATAATCCTCAGCTCTTCCCTACAATTATCCACGAAACAGTTGAAGCTTATGGGAGGTTACAAGGAGTATCTATTGAAAAGGCGCATCAAATGGCCTTAGATGCTGAGGAAGATTATAAACATTATGTGATTACGCTAATTGATCGGAGTTCTCCTCCTCCTAGCACCCAAAGATTTCCTGGGGTTTATGTATATTCACAAGACCTCAATGTTTATACTCAATTTCAAGAATTGATAGAAAATAGTGAATTAGAATTGTATTATCCTGAGACAGGGGAATCTGAAATTGTTCATTTTCCTGAACTTTATAAATTCGTTAATTTGTTTATTGATAGTGGCCAAATATTGAACTATATATATATGGGGGACTCAGATTTAATGGACACATTAACTAAACTAATATTGGTTGAATCTAGAGATAGAACAAAAATATTCCTGGTAAAAGAATTTCAGGACGATTATTCAAATGTACCAAAGGAGGTATTACTTTTACAATGGAATGAAGATGAAGCGATTTATTATGTATATAAGCAAATGAGTATTGCTGATGAACTTGTAAGGGTTGAAGATCTATATGATTTTACTGATGATCAATTAGATGATATCCGAGGAGTTATTGCCCGTATTTTTGAAGATGAAGATCGGCAGTTACTAAGAATAAGGTGTCGCTTGGCAGGCCAGGAATTTTTTGAATATGTTGTTCTAGGGGATGATCGCGGCAGGATTGTCATTACTGATCGGGCTGGCTATTTATTTATTGCTCAACAATTCCTTCTAGGAACTCTGATGCAACCTCACGGTTATTCCATTGGAGTAATGACACCAACTCAGGGCTATTATATTAATAAAGAGACTGGTAAAAAAGTTTTAGAGATGGAAAATACAGAGGCAAAAGATTATGAATATGGCTTGGGACTAGATCAGGTAGAGAATCTTCATCGCATCCGTTATAGAATCCCAGAAACTGACACTGTATGGTACCGCTGGTACTTGACCGAACATGTGTGGGGCGAGTGGGGGTTTGAGGAAAGAGGAGATTTTTCAGAGATTACTAGAATAGATAATCTCCCTCTTCTGAGAAGTTATGAAGCGGAGGAGGAATATGACTTAAAGTATCTTGCGAGAACGTATGACCAGGCCTTAGCTGCAATTGCTTTTGTAAGAGCTTTTGAGGCTACTGGCGAATCTAAATATCTTGAATATGCAACTGCGATTTTTGATTTTTATGCATCAAATACTGCAGAAAAATATGATGGTGTTTTACCTTATTCAGAATATGAAGTTGCTACTAGTTTACCGAGTGAATATGATGTAAGTACTGATGCTGCTATAAGATTAGCTATTGCAATGGCTTATTATCAGAATATTACAAATGATACTAGGTATTATTTGTTTATGTATTCGATTACAGAATATATCATAGATTATCTTCAAGATGATCATGATGGTGGTATATTTTTCAGCCCTTATAGAAAATTGAAAGCGACTGAGCACAATTTAGATGCAGTATCTTTATTTAGTTGGATGTACATGCTTACAGAAAATAAAGAATATTATAAAGAAGCAAGTTATGAGTATGAAGAAGCAAGATATAAGGTTGTAAAGTGGCTTGTAACTGAGATGTATGATGATGATATGGATTATTTCCGTAGAGGAAGCAAGGAAAAAGATCAAAAGTGGGAAGTTGATCAGTCATTAGCCACAGATGTTCAGGCCCGAGCTGTACAAACTCTATATCCTTTAATAGGCACATATTCTGAGTTGGATATTATTGAGTTTGATAAAGTGATGCAAAATCTTGAGACATCTGCAAAAGTAACTACAATTACAGAAGATGGTAAAACGGTTACTGGTTATTTCTTTCATGAGGGTAAGCGGGCAATAAGTTATGAATGGACATTGCAGGCTATAGAATCCTGGAAGATAATTGGTGAGAATGGTATAGCACAAGCATATCTAGATAGCATATCAATGGCTTTCCCGCAAGGGATTATTCCTCATGTCTACAAAAGAGTTCGTATAATTGATGGTTGGGATGAAACTATTTATAACTCAGTTGCAGCCACTGTGTGGTACCTTTTTGCTACAGAAAATTTTACACCGTTAGTTGTCCCAGATCTCATTACAGGTGAAAGATTTATAAAAGAAGAAGCATTTATAGATTACCAAGATTCAGGTAGCCCTGGTCTATCTTCTATAGAGTGGCTTATTGGCCGTCGACGCAATGATGACATAGAAGGTCCGGTGATATTAAATTGGTGGATACCAATTTTTAGACTCCGCGTAGACGAATGGAGCCAGATTAGTGATGCACCAAAGAGAACAACCCTTA
>CAZVPR010000226.1:0-4455 GCA_964629085.1 uncultured Anaerolineales bacterium | reverse complement strand
CTTTTTTGTTGCTCAACGCTTCTGTTTTGCCTGAGTTACTGCAGTAGAGTCTATCTTGAAAATTCATAAGATCTATGGCCATGAAGTACCTTTTTCCATCTCTCAAATTCAATCGAATATTCGCAAATATCTTTCGGCAGCGCGCTCTAGAGTAAAATTTCTCAAAACATATTCACGCGGTTTAAACGTAAGTATACGCTGCAAGAAAATATCTAAAGACGATTTAAAATCCTTATCTTCATAGAACATTCCACACATATCGGTCAAGTACGGTGCCGATGATACATGGAACTGAAAATCTTGATACTGGTGAACATTGCATTCTCGTACTAGTGTAGGGACATTGCACGACCAAGCTTCAAATAAACAAATGCCTTGGCTCTCCGCTGCTCCGATATATATCATTGCCTGAGAAGTTTGCAAAGCTTCCTTATATTCATTCTGAGTGAATTGACCATAGTCTAGGATGTAATACGTAAGATTCATCCTATCAAGCACATTTACAATATCATCAATTTGATAGAATTGTTCTTCAATATTGCTGGTTTTATTAAAAATTAAAAAATCAAATGCATTAGAAGACGTGCCTGGATTCCAATACACTTCATCTACACCAACTGCCCACTCCAACAATCGATCACTCAACTCGGGGGCCAGAAATCTATATATTTCACTTACAAATAAGCTTGGTGTAAGTACGATATCAATCAATTGATTGGTAATAATCCTCCCATGGTCTTCAGGCACCAATACAAGATTAGGCCCGGCAACCAGTTTCTCAATGTGGCCCTTTTCTTTGGCCTGTATGGCCCACGGTAAGGCATCAAAAGCCCCCGACAGTACCCCTACGTGGGATGAAGGAGTGAAATTAAATGGCACGCTAAAAGAGCTTGCTTCATAACCGAGACGCCTCAGACCATCAATCAGATTAGCTTGAACTACCGCGGGACCGCGAGCCTGAACTGGTGGATAATCCTGCAAGAATAGTCTCCGTTTAATCTCCCGCCCAAGGGTGATAAATTGCGCTGTTTCAGCCTGAACCCACTCAGCCATATTCAGTGGAGCATTTTCATAAAGCAACGTCAGGGCGGTAGATTGATCTTGATTATGATGAATTAGCATATGCAAATTTAACAGCTATGTCAGAGTAAAAAATTTGCGCTTCTGGATCAAGCGCCTCAAAAGCTCATATACAAATATGAAAAACTCAAGCCAAAACAGCACAATAAATGGGAATATAGACAACATATACCGATCGCCACCATTCATTACGAGCCCGGTTGCTACGATGAATATCAATGAACTTATCCATATTCCTAATATTCGACTTCTCATCATTTTCTTTGCTACAAGAATCACTGGAAACAAAATAAAACCAATCAGTAGACTAAATCGATATGCGCTTGATAGCTGTCGAGAGATGCCTAAGAAATGGCTATCATATGCTAATAGAACCACATGACTGTCTTTTAGCGGAACCTGCAGTATTTTTGCCACGAATACATCAGCGATATCAAAATAAGAATCAATGAATAAGCCAATGACAGCCCGAAATGCAGTTTTTCGCGTCTGATCCAAATTTCCTTTGGCAAATTCAACCGTTTTGCTTGTTAATTGATGATCTAATTCAAATTCGGCAAAGCCAACTGAATATCCTTTTTGAACCATGTCATTGATAAATTCGGTACGGGCGTCGCGCTTCCATTCCCAAAATTCACTCTCGGGTTGCACCTGATAATAGACATAGTTCAGGAACAAATTTTGGCCCATTTGATTAGAAAGCTCAAAGTGATTTGCAATTCGATAATTTCGGAAAGACCACCCACAAATGGTTGCAAGCATCATAATGCCTACAAGGATAAAATATTTCCAGGCCACGCGACGGTAGACACGCAACATTTCAAATAGCAATAGCACCCCTACATACACAAGCAAATTTGCCCGTGAAAGAATAGCGAAACAACCAAACACAGCCGAGGCTATTGTTTGGATCCAGGCCTTCTTTCGCGTCATTGCGTTGCTTATATTCAACAAATGGTAAGAAAAAGCAATTATCATTACCCCCGAAAACAAATCAGATTGAATTCCCTGTAAATAAATAAGATAAACTGGACTCAAAGCTAGAAGAACAATATAAACATATACCCATAGTGGTCGTGAATCAAAAGCATATTTTTTTGCGAGTTGATAAGCATAATACAGAATTATTCCATAACTAAATATATTTATTACGAAACCAACTTCAACAGCGTCCCACAGCGAGCGCGCCACTGCCAAGACCAGAGGATATGCTGGTAAGCGTGCCACACTAGGTGCATAATAATCAGAATTAATATAACCAGTAAACTCATGTCCCAATCCCGGACTATTAACAAAGCCGCGCCCGGCCAGCATATTGCCGGCTAAATCCCAGTAGAATATCGAATCACAACCAAAGCCCCATGGATTCAATTCGGGAGGCTCAAGATTCTGATACCGCAACCAAGCAGAGATGCCCCAAACTATCAATGTTAGGCTGATCAAAGCACTGATTTTCACCCAAACCTTCATTTTTTCCATGCCCTTTTAATTATTCCTCGCACACTTACTAAGGCTATTTTCGGCTGCAGGATAGCTTTGCCAATCATGCCTAAGTAAAAACGAATTAGTGGCTTGTATTTTGTCGTATAACGATACATCCAGGCCCAGACACGCATCCTATACTTCCAGGTAGAATGTGCGCGTTTATGCAAACAAAAATGCATCGCCAAATGATTTGATCGCGAATTATAGGTGATTTTTTTTAACTTTTCATTTTCTGTAAACTTGTATATGCTATGCCCGCGATTTTGCAGCCATTGAAGAGTTTCATGATAGCTTTGATTAACATATTCTCGACCCAGAATTCGATCAGCAATTTCAACCAAGATAACGGGAGAAAACTCTTCGATTGTCTTTTCAGTAACTTTTAATACCTGAAGTTCGTGCCCTTCGACATCAATTTTAATAAAATCATTTTGGTCACATTCAAGGTTTGCCACCTGATTATCTAATGTATCAACTTTGCCAGTGATTGTTTCATCAGATTGGTTGTCATTGAAATGATCATCAAGTATAGCGCCTTGATTTGCCAAATGCAATTGCACTTCGGATGATTCTGATGCAAGAGCCATTTTTTCATTTCGAGTACCTGACACTTCTTATAGCGCTTATCGCTAAACCGATATTTCTCTTCAAGAAACCGAAAACGGGTTTTCCGATCTTTCTCTTGCCTAGCTTTTTCGCATATGCTTCAATTCCGGCTTCGAACCACATATTCTTTCTATTCAAAATGAATTTATCATATTCGGGTATAAGCTGACTGACCTCATGCCATTCGCCTTTCACATTGCAACTGGAAACATTGTACTTGAGTGCATCTAATAGAAAATCGTAATCAATTTTGTCATATATCCCATAGCGCAGTTCGATTACCGTTCGTTCGATGGGCTGTAAGTCACTTCCTGTGCTCAATCCACTGCCAGTGTCTAAATAATAACCAAGCAAATCATCGACAAGTACCCCTCTGCCATGGATCGCCAGGCGTATTGCAAAATCAAAATCCCCGCCACTATGAAATTGTTCGTCAAAATATTGGATTTCTCCATTTACTTTTTTTCTCCAAACAAAGAACGGGCCTAAATGCATGCTTCGTGTAAATTCTACATTATCAAATTCAGGTGGCAGAACGATGTCACCATCCTCGGCGCGAAATTGTCTTACAATTACAAAAGGGCCGTAACAAAAATTAATCGTTTGCGTTTCTTCCAATGCAGAAACTTGTATCTCTATACTCTCTGGGGCACGAATATCGTCAACATTAGCAATTGCCAATAAACCAGATCTCGCAAGGCGAATGCATCGATTCCACGATGCATATAGTGTTTCACGCGGAATAACAACAATCTCTACTTGATCACGCCATTGGGTATTATATTGCTCGAGAATCTCTTTTTCAGCATCATTAGGCTCATTCGCAGCAACAATCAATTCAGCATCATTCCAAATTGATTGCTTCTCAATTGACCTGAGTTGATCTACTAAGTATTTTTCAGATTTGTAGGTGGAAAGTATTATTGAAACTCTAGGTGAGTCGTACATGGTCATAGGAAAGTACCCCAAGCAAGAAAAATGAATAAAAACTGATATTTTGGAAACTTTTCATACCAAAGAACATTTACATTTAATTATTGTAACAACTCAGGCATAAAAGCCTGTTGAACCTTACCATTGTCAAAATCGTGCATATTGGGCAGAATTGCGGCATGGAACCGCTGCGCATACCCGGTCGAGAAGAGATTCATAATGCCTATGAGGAAGGTGAGGAAGCTATCGTCACCTTGATCGTTGGGCTGGTTGAAGATTGGGTGGAGGTTTTCCGGGAGCAGCAGGAAGTCATCCGTCAACAGCAAGAAAGCATTGAGAAGCTACAAGAGC
>CAZVPR010000225.1:0-4513 GCA_964629085.1 uncultured Anaerolineales bacterium | reverse complement strand
AAGGCAGTAGCTTCCCAAGCTACCATTCGTCGGTTCGAATCCGTCCACCCGCTCAATAGAAAACCGCTGCAAGGGCGGTTTTTTACTTTAACCGACCAACCATTCCAAACAAATCCCAACACTTAATTTCAACTAAATCATTGATAATCTAGTATGCAGTTGAATGTCCTGAATGGCCAAAGCAACCACCTGCATAAGGTTGCATAGCAACTATCTTAACAGCTTTGTCAAGCCGTGCCATAAATCCGAAAAGTCTTTCATGGTAGAATCTGGTTGGAGAAAAATTATCATTTATGACAAATAATGCGACTATTCTTTATGTTGAGGACAATATTGCCAATCGCATTCTTGTCCGTCGCGTATTGGAAGCCCAAGGTTTTTCCTTCATTGAAGCCGAAAACGCGCAACAGGCATTAACTACTGTTGAGAGCGAAAACCCTCATCTGATTCTTATGGATATCAACATGCCAGATGTTGATGGTTATACTTTAACCAGACAGTTAAAACAATTCCCAAAGTTGAAAGACGTGCCAATTATTGCCCTCACAGCCAATGTGATGAGGGGAGATAAAGAGCGCACTCTTGATGCTGGTTGTGACGGTTATATCCAAAAACCAATCGATGTAGACAAGCTGCCAGGACAAATCGCTCAATATCTTCAAGAGGTTTCATCGTGAACGCAAGTAATCCTGAGAATATGATAAATGAAGAGTCTTCCTCCAAAGTAATAGATATCCCAAAGGGTGCCACAGTTTTGGTCGTTGAGGATAATGTATCTAACTTCGTTCTCATAGCCAGGATGCTAGGATACATGGGAATTCATTGTGAATGGAAAACTTCAGGATACGAGGTCGTCGAATATGCCGATACTCTCCCTCGTCTCGATCTTATCCTGTTAGATATACGCTTACCTTATGAAGATGGTTACAGCGCTTTGAAAAAAATCAAGGCATCTGAGACCTTAATGGATACTCCAGTTATCGCTGTCACAGCGGAAGCTAGCGTGAAACAAATGAACAAAGCGCGCAACTCGAATTTTGATGGATTTATCGGGAAACCCCTTGATCCAGATCGCTTCCCAGATCAAATCCGTCGAATTTTGGCTGGCGATCCTGTTTGGGAGTTCGAGTAAACAATTACATATACCATTCTTTATTGGTTTGCAGGCAGGTTTTCGAGGCGGGAATAGCCGACATCAAAATATTCGCTACCCATCAAATTTGTGAATGAGGAGTCTCGCATGTCACAAGCTATTCCTGCAAAAACTGATCAATTCCGCGGGAAATTAGCACGCACTATGCTGGGGGTTCTATTACCACTTTCTCTTATCCCACTGCTAATTCTTGGGGGGGTAGCCTATGCTCGCTCTCGTCAAGTATTGCTCTCACAACTCAGAACCACATTAATTTCCATCGATGGCCAACATCAAGAAAATATTGCTGGGTGGGTTGAGCTTAGGGAAGAAAGGATGGATGGGTTTTATATTGACCCGGATTACCGAGAGGCCATCGAGTATGTCTCACAATCAAATGGCGGAAACAATGCCGAATTCAGTGTAGCTCGAAAACTGATTCTAGATAACTTAGCCAAACTAAACTCGCCCCAACATTTCATAAATCAATTTTTCTTAGTATCTCCCGATGGCGTGATCCTGGTTGCTTCGAATCCATCCCTCGAAGGATTAGCCATCGATAATTCGTCTTACTATAAGATATTATCATCAGAAGAAAATGCGGCCTCTGCTTTTTTCCAACCCGATCCTATTTACAATTCTCTAGCTTTCATCTTAACTAGGCCCTATTACGATGCACAAGGAAACCATTTGGCGACTTTCTGGGCCATGACAGGGTTTTCGCTCTTTGAGGAATTGGTCAATGACATCAATTTTTTGGACATTCGGGCTTTCGTGATAACAGAGGCAAATGATTATATTGGATTAGGTGCCAATACTAAAGAAATAATCGATGGTCCCACATTGGATCCAAGTCAACAACAGGAGCAAATATTATCTGAACGAATAGATGCTGCTTCTCCCCATGTTGTCGAGTACCCCTCATTCGATGGTGAAATTGTGCTGGCAATTTATACCCCTATTCCTAAATTCAAAGCTGGGCTGGTTACTGAAATTCCTACAACAGCCATTATCAGGCAACTTCAAAATTTCCCGCTCTTCGGTTTGCTTATTACTGCAACAATTCTCTTATCAGGGTTGTTGATTTACGTTAGCACACGAAGGTTCATCCAGCCTATTCTCGATGTAGCAACATCGGCACAACACTTTTCAGAGGGTGATTGGCAAAAACGAGCTTCAACCAACCGAAAAGACGAAATTGGGTTGCTAGCTCATTCGTTCAATCAAATGGCCGATGAGATCAGCACATTGTACCGTTCTTTGGAATCCCAGGTTCACACTCGAACCGAGCAAATCCGCACAGCAGCTGAAGTTGCCCAAATTGCAACATCAGCATCAAGTCTAGATGTGGTACTCAAACAAACAGTAGAGTTGATCGTAGAGCGTTTTGGATATTACTATTCAGCAATTTTTCTTCTCGATGAGTTTAGAGAAAATGCCCTTTTGAGAGCTTCTTACAGTGAAACGAAAAAAGGATCACTTCAAACAAGCACTTTAGGCCTTGAGGTTGGCTCAGGCTCGATTATTGGTCAAGTAGCATTAGATAACTTACCCTATGTTGCTGCGGACGTTTCCGAGGATCCATATTATTTATACACAGATCAACTTCCCGAGACCCGCTCCGAAGTCGGGATACCACTCAGCATCGGGGATAACATCTTGGGCGTATTGGACGTGCAAAGTTCAAGGGTAAATGCATTTGAAGAAGAAAGTATTGCTACACTCCAAACCCTGGCAAACCAAATAGCGTCTGCTCTTCAAAACATATATCTCCTCGAAACAGCACGAACTGATTTAATGGCAACATCCACACTTTATCAGGCCAGTCACTTCATTGCTCAATCTGAAAATAAGGATCAAGTTTTTAAAGCCCTTATTTCTACACTTGATCAAATACCCTACATTTCTGCGCTGTTCAAGGTTGAACCAAACCGTTTAGAACCTATTTCCGTTATTGACCCAATTCGAAAATCAAAACATAAGGCTTTGTCAACAATTTCGGTACCAACGCAAGAACTCAATTCTTCTCTTTCGAAGACAACCTTTCTAACGATCAAAGCCGATGATCAAACCCACGTATTACCAAACCCAGTCCTAGCTCTTCCAGAAGAATTAGATTGTCCTGTGATCACTTTGTTTCCCATCCATGCCAACAACAATTTAGAAGCTTTGCTGATACTTGGTACAGCAGATCCAGACAAATTCTCAAGCGTCGCTTTAGAACCATACAACAGTCTTATTGATATCACGCAAACCGCCCTTGAAAAAGTAAACGCTCTAAGTCTCACTCAACAACGTCTTACTGAACTAGAGTCAATCAGTACTGTAGGCCAATCTATTGCAACAGAAACGGATATACAGGCGTTATATGAAATTATTCACGGCCAGATCATCCAGGCAATCGGCAACATAAATTTTTTGATTGCACTCTATCATCCAGAGAATAACACAATTGCAATTCCCTATTTGGAAGAAGAAGGTGTCATCAGCTCAATAGATCCCTTCCCTTTAGGAGAAGGTTTAACTTCGATTGTAATTCGCACCATGCAACCACTGATGATCATTGAAGACACCGAAAACAGAAGTAAAGCCCTAGGTGCTAAGGTAACAAAAACTGGTTTCGCAAAATCCTGGCTTGGGGTGCCCTTGATCGTAAGTGGTGAAATTATTGGGGCGATGGTGGTTCAGGATATGGAAAACGAACATCGCTTCGATGAAGATGATTTGCGCCTTATAACCACCCTGGCCTCCCAGATCGCTATTGCAATTCGAAATGCAAGATTTATTGAAAGCGCAGAACGACGGGCAGAACAAGAAAGGCAACTTTATCAAATAACCAGCCAACTTCGGCGATCACCAGATATTCAATCGATACTAAAAACTACCGCCCAAGAACTTGGTAAAGTCCTGAACGCACACAGAACTCACATAGAGCTTTCCCTGGATACAAATGATAAAAATATGCAAGCAATTGGTTCATACGAAAAAGAGGTTTCAGAATGATCTCCTTTGGAAATAACCTCCTTTCAGGACCCCAACAAGGAATAGTTCTCACAGTTCAATATTGGCGTGAACGAATACTAAATATTATTCTTATCATTGCTACAATCTCTGGTGGAGTCATTTATTATACTAACTCGGCAAATGTAATCAAGAATGATCGAATAACATTGGCGATTTTGTTTACAATTTTTTATGGGTGGATATTGCTGATCACAATTTTTAGACGATTGCCTTATTTTTTGCGCGCGGGAACTTTATTGTTATTACTCTTCCTAATGGGAATAATCTCTTCTCTTCAATATTCATTTCTGGGTGATGTCCGTATTTGGTGGATTGGTTCTTCAATCCTCGCGACAATCTTCTTTGGAACCATAATTG
>CAZVPR010000224.1:0-4558 GCA_964629085.1 uncultured Anaerolineales bacterium | reverse complement strand
GAATTTCGATCACAGACCTGACAATGAACGACTTCAAGATGGATTTGATGGAGTTTATGAAAACTAATAAGAATGCCCTGGAGCAAGCCCCACTGGGCATGTATGCAATTGCCGCCACTTCACCCGATATGCTGGAGATAAAGCCCGGTGTGATCTTTGCACTAAAGCAAGTGAATCCTCATGTTGCGGTAGAGAAACACAATGCGCTTTACCCGTATTACATGGTTTATATCCAAGCAGATGGCAACGTGCAATACAACTATCTGCACACTAAGAAGATATTGGATTATTACAAAAAACTTTGTGCGGGTGAAGATCAGGTTTTGACTGACCTAGCAGCAGTATTCAACCATGAGACAAATGATGGGCGCAAGATGAAACCTTATTCCGATTTACTGGAAGCAGCGATCCAAAATATAGCGGGAAAGGTAGAAGAAGCCGGGGTTGCCAGCCTATTCAGCAAGGGTGGCACATCATTAAGAAAACAAGCTATGAATGGCCTGGAGGACTTTGAGCTGATCTCCTTCCTGGTCATTAAGTGAGTGTAGGGATGGGGACGGATATATTTCTTAGGAGCCTGAACTTGCCAGCTAATTGTGCTTTGGGGAATACGATCTTCAAGAAACAATTCTATGACTATGCTGGGTTGAGTGCAGCAGATAAGAAGCTGATCACCAACAAAGTAGAGAAAGCAATCTGGCAATACTGCCTGAAACCGGACGCGATCAATATTCAGCCCTATCAAGATGATGAACATGAATATCTTGAAGTGCAGGTGATAGAGGCACGCCTTAAAGACAAGGCCCGGTATCAGCGGATAGCTGAAATCATCATGAGGGCGATCCCCTACCCGATGATCCTGCAATTGACGAATGGCAACAGCCTGATGGTAGTAGTTGGTATGCCACGCATCAACCTGGCAGACAGACAAAAGCATACGATTGAGGAATTTGTGTACTCACCCTGGGTGGACAGCCAAAATTTATCTGCACTGGATCAGGATTTTTTGAAAAGCATCCAGGCAGCCAAGCTGTCCTTCACCAATTTCTACCGTTTTTACAGTGATTTTGTAAGCCAATTGCATCTGTACAATGCGGCAAAGCTGGTGGGCAAAACACTGGAAGACAAAGACCCACAGCAAGCCAAACAACTGCATGCTGAGATCATGGAAATTGAAAGGGAACTGGTATCTCTTCGTGCTCAATTGAAAAAGGCAAGCATGTTCAACCGAAAGGTTGAGTTGAATGTAAAAATAAAGCATTTTCAGGCAGAGCAAAGAAGAATAATGGGATTTCTCCAAGGTGAGGAGGTGAAAGGTGAAACGGAAACCAGTTAATTCAAGCAATATTATTTCAATAGGATATGACGCAGCAAAGAAAATATTAGAAATTGAATTCAAGAATGGGATTTATCAATACTTTGAAGTCCCACCAAAGGTATATCAAAAGCTAATGGAATCAAAATCACACGGCAAATTCTTTTATTCAAACATTAAGAATGCTGGATATTCTTTCAAAAAGATTCGATAAGGAATAATCATGAGGTTAGAAAACATCCAATTGCAGGGGTTTCGACCATTTCATCAAGCAGTTGAGATCGATCTCGAACGATTAACTATGCTGATCGGAAACAATGATTCTGGGAAAAGCTCAATCCTAGATATTATTGAAATTGCCCTGACCTCTAACGGAAGACCAGATGAGAATGATTTTTATACTTCTGCTACTGGAGAGAATGCGGAGAAGATAGAGGTAACTCTCCAATTTGAGGTTGATCCAGAGGATGACGACGGCCTAGAATTTGCTACTGGACGAACTGTAGTTTATCGAGCAACGTATACTAGAGATAATGTAACAAAAGAATATCTATCCGAAGTTCCGATTCACGAAGATTTGCGAGTAAATTATCCAAGGTTGTCCGCCGGAGAACAACGAGCAATCATTGAGAAGTATGATCCCCCAGCTTTAGATTCAACATCCAATTCGGATAATAGAACTGAATGGTTCAATCAGTTCATTGAGAAAGTGGAAAAAGAAGAAGGATGGCAAGAGGTACCAACCAACTTCCAAAAAATCCTTCCTAGAATTCAGCGTTATGGAGCAATGGATTACGACACTCCCGAAAATTTAATCAACCGAACTGTAAAGCAGGTTTTTGAAACTGTGCTATATGATGAGCTAGAAAATGGGGATGAGGGAGAGAGAGAACTAAAAAGGTCTCTAAGAGAGATCGAAGATGAAGCGGAACAGAAAATCAATGAAAAAGTTGCTGAACTGGAAGACTATATTCAGCGATATGCACCTTCTGTTACCAGGATTTCATATAAACCGCAAATTGACTTTACAAGAGGCTTTCAATCTGGTGATTTCAGGGTTGATGAAGGAAGGGGGGAACATTACCTCAATAAATCTGGGGACGGTACAAAGCGCAAGATTTTTATGGCAACTACTGATTGGGATAGGGATGTAACACTAGAAATTCAGGCGGAAGGCGGGTCGCTCCCCGATATCATCCGTGCCTATGATGAACCGGACACCAACCTTGATTACCACGCCCAACGGCAGCTCTTCAAATCAATTTCAGAAATTAGCACTTCAGAAAACTCCAATATCCAATCTGTTATCAGTACCCATTCGCCAAGAATGATTGACCGTGCTCCAGCACAAAGCATTCGTATGTTGAGCGAAACAGATGGAGCTACGATTGTCGAAAAACTTGAGACTGGTGATGATGAAGCTATTGAAACATTTCTATCAGACGTTGCCAGAGACTTAGGAATTACAAACTCTCTTATGTTCTACGAAAATTGCTTCATTTTCGTAGAGGGAGATACTGAAGATAATGCCTTTCCTCTCTTTTATAGGAAGATATATGGCCACAGCATGTTAGAAGATGGAATTAATATAATCAACGTGAAAGGGAAAAGTGCATTTAAAGAATTTCTCCGGCTGATTAGTCGTAACCGGCAAGAACTAGCAGTCTTCTTTATGGATCAAGATTGCGCCGATACTGATGACGACAAAATGACCGAACAAGTCTTACGTGAAAATGGTTTCTCTGAAGAGTTCTGTCAGAATAGGATGATGCTGGTTGGCAGGCAGGAGTTTGAAGACCTATTTGGAGCGGGTGTTTATACGAGGGTATATAATAGTAAATGGCCGAAAGATGAAGGTGAATGGGCTGAAGGTGATTTCGAGGCTCTTGATCCTGATAAAAAATTCTCCGGCGAACTTAGAAGAATCATGTATGAAAATTGTGGTGAATGTGGTGATAAGTGGAGCAAACCAGAGCTTGGTTATGCTTTGGGAACAGAGTGTACAGAAGACGAAATACCACAAGAAATCAAAGATTTATTCACTTTGGCAAGGGAAATTGCAGAGGTGAACTAAAGAAGGAACCCAATTATGAAAGACACCTACCTTAACGGCGAAAGCAAAGACATCGCAGCCGAAAACATCCAGCAGCTCAAGCAGCTCTTCCCAGAAGTATTTGCAGAAGACAGCATTGATTTTGACAAGCTAAAAGCCGTATTGGGCAAATATGTGGATGATGATGACGAACGCTACAACTTTTCCTGGTGGGGGAAAAGCCGCGCCCTGCGCCTGGCACAAACCCCCTCCACCGGAACACTGCGCCCCTGCCCGGAAGAGAGCAAGGATTGGGATTCTACTGAAAATCTTTATATCGAAGGTGACAACCTCGAAGCTTTGAAGTTATTACAGAAAACCTACCATAACAAAATCAAGATGATCTATATTGACCCGCCATACAATACAGGCAAAGATTTCGTTTATCCTGATGATTACAAGGATAGCGTAAAGAATTATAAAGAAATCACAGGCCAAGTAGATTCAGAAGGCAGAAATATTTTTACTAATACCGAGACTAGCGGGCGTTTTCACACCAACTGGCTCAACATGCTATACCCTCGATTGCGGTTAGCAAGAAATTTACTTCGGGATGATGGAGCAATTTTCATTAGTATTGATGATAAAGAAGTAGCAAATCTAAGAAAAATTTGTGATGAGATCTTTGGTGAAGAGAATTTTGTTGCCAACATTGTGTGGCAAAAAAAATACGCGGCAACAAATGACGCAAAAGGTTTCTCTGTTATGCATGACCACATCATTGCTTACCAAAAATCTGAAGCTTTTGATCGAATATTGCTTCCGAGAACTGCAAAACAAAATAAGCCATACAAATACGATGATGGCGATGGAAAAGGGTTGTGGCGATCAGACAATTTGTTGGTAAAGACTTTTTCAGAGTCTAGCGTTTTTTCTATTACTAATCCGAACACGGGAAAAGATTATTATCCACCCGAAGGAAGTTCATGGCGGGGGAGTAGAGAGACTATTGAAAAGTGGTTGGAAGAAAACAGAATATTCTTTGGTAGAGATGGGAGAGGAGCTCCCCAATTGAAAAGGTATTTGAATGAAGTTCAACAGGGTCGAGTTCCTGTAACATGGTGGCCTTTTCAGGAAGTTGGGCATAATGATGCTGCAAACGTAACTACCAAGCCATGAAAATCAAATAAAGGGCTAACGAAAAACAAACA
>CAZVPR010000223.1:0-4613 GCA_964629085.1 uncultured Anaerolineales bacterium | reverse complement strand
GATCCTTTCGGGTAATTGATTTCCTTGTCTTTTAGGAGGATTTATTATGAGTCAGATTGGAGCTGGAGGAATCATATTATTACCTGCTCTTGCAATGGGGGCAGTGGCAGGAATTGCAATATTGGCTGCAGCGGCAGCAGTATTGGTTGGAGGGGGGGTTGTTGTCGCCCAAGCGGGAAAAGGTGTTGTTGCATGTGGCAGATATATCGATGAAGCTATCCAACAACATGCTGCACAACAACGGGCTATTAATCAGCTTTGCAATCAATATGAACAACAATTGCAACAGGCTGCTGAAGGCGTTAGGTCACTGAGCCAAACGAAAGGGGCAAAAAAGAGGGCAGAACTTCTTTCACGTATTCAAACTCACAATCAAATAATAAATGAGCCAGAACCGCAAGTACCAATCCCTTTACAAGGTGATATTGCATTTCAAGAAGAAACCGCACCACCAATTTCTATTCAGGTTCAAAGTGATCTTGACACTCAAGCTGAAAAACTGATGGAAGAAATTTCAAAAGTGGAAAGCGTGAGGGATCATTTGCTTGGGAAACAATGGACGGGATTATTAAAGGTGGATGATCTAAGTGATCAACTTTCTTTGTTACGCCAAGCCGCCGAAGAAAATCAGCGTGCTTCTACTAATGATGATATCAAGCTAACTAGGGACCTCCGTTATGAATTAGATACAATCAAAGCAGAATTGGCGTATCGCGCTGCTGAGGGAAGGGCAAAGAACAAACTGCGTCTTGAAGTAATCAACCAGTTGTCGGATGCCGCATCACTCCTTGAAGAGAAAGTTAAACTAATCCAAAGTAATCCTGGTCTTCAACCAGCAATAGACTTGGCGGAAAACATGCTAGTGGACGCTGATGAATTCTTCCAAAATGGAGATCTAGTTAGCGCCAAGGAAACTACATTAATTGCTGTAAATTATCTGCAGAAAATGACGCCAAGAGTTGAAGATCATCGACACTCAAATCTCGCCGTTGCTATTAAGGCATTAGAAGATTATGTGGATGGATTTGGATTTCCTCCAGATGATTCTTCGCCATTAGTTTTAAACCGTTTGATTGCTAAAGCAAAAATGTATTTAGATGAAAATGAGTTTGATTATTGCAAAAATGCACTGGTAAGTGCTCAAGAAGAAGCAGATCAACTTGCTGCCCATGTGGCACAAGGTTTGAAGAAAGCCCAACAGGATGGAGCAATTAATTTGGCGATTGAAACCCTATCTGATATGGGCTATTCAACTGAAATGATGGCGCCTAGTAAGGACGGTGCGTCAGTTTTCAAGGCAACACGTGCTGACGGCGCATATTTTTTTGTATGGGTTACATCAGACGGATTGATGCAATACAAAGCTGAGAATTTTGGAACCGATGAGTGTCAGATCGAAACTAAGGTGTTCCTTGAACGCCTTAGTCAAAAGAACATGGTAGTAAATACTCAGTCTGAATTTAACCTAACCGCAACGCGCGACAGGTTAATGGAAATATTGCTTAGACAGGGTTTTGACCTTGTCCAGGACGAACCCATGCATGATGGTAACGGGCGTGTGATTACTGCGACGAAGAGCGGCAGGCAATTGCATTTAGATGTGGGCCACGACTCATCATTGGAAGAAACGACAGGCGAGGGTCAGGGTGATGAAATCGATTCTTTAGAGCGAGCACGCGTTGTTCAGCAGCAATCACAGCGCCAGCATATTCAAAATCTTACAAAATATATCCACTCCAGAAGGAAAAGGGAATAGCGATGGAAAATGATCATTTTTCATTGACATCGCCACCTCCATTAACTCAAGAAAAAAATATAGGTTCATCCACACACTACCTTATTATTCGGATTAGTGATACGGGCAATATTGAAATACAGGGGAGTCGTAAAGAGTTAGAAGAATTTTTAACTGAATGTGCAAAGTGTGGCTTTATGATCGAATTAGATCATCTCTGTTGGTGTGGCTAACAATGATTAATTAATCCTAAGAAAACCTAAGTCTGAATGCTGAATCTCAAGATAGGATAGAAGAAATAAAAAAAATTAAACAAAGGAATGTGAGGTTTCAATTATGCAGACGTCAAATGCAATTCCAGAGGGTGTAAAACCATTGATCGCTTCTGACGACGAACTTTACTTTCAGAGCGAAATGTTTCGTGAGTACGAAGCAGGCAACTTGCATTCCTTCATCTTATATTTCAACATTCATGACTATGTCTTTGTGCCCAGTTTTTCAGCTGATCCAGATTACTTCCCCATACGTCTGCGAGATTATTTAGGACAATTGCTTCTCCAAAAGGGTTTTGAAGTAGTTATTTATTATTCTCTCGCAGGTGGATTAGGGTACCTAAAGAATGAAATGAGCCAGCTAATTGTGGAAAGCATTCCTGAAAAATATAGACATTCTGGCAGGTATTATGGCCAAGATCCGAAAAGAAAGGAACAAGAGGTTCCTGCTTCAGAAGAATGTGTACTTGCGCTATCATATCTTGATCGTTTATTAACTTATAGTGGATCCGCAGATGGTAATAAAGACGAAAAAAACAGTCCGAGAATTGCTGTAATTTTAGAATACTTAGAGTCATTAGCCCCTCATGAAGATTCACATCAACGCAGTATGAATGCTGGTTTTGTTGTTCAAATGCTCCATCGATGGGCGATGGATCGTCGTTTGCGTAAAAAGCACATCATCGTTGGACTCGCAGCAGATTTAGGTAACGTTTCTTCAACTCTATATGCAGCTACTAGTGAATGTCGCTCCTATAAAGTAGATTTACCAATTGAAGAAATTCAATCCTCAATCCCAGGTTTGGATCCTCGGAGACAGCGACGGGATTGGCTCAAATGGGTGATCCAAGGATTGGAAAAACAAGAACTCTTAAATCCGCTCTCACTACCCGAGTCGATAGAATCATTGGATGAGTTGGCATCTCAGTCTAGTGGATTCAATTATGATAATCTAAGAGATATTGTTTACTATACTGCCAAAGCGGGTCAGGCGCTAAAGGTAGATTCTATTCAGCAACGAAAGAGGGAAATCATTACTGCACAAAGTCGCGATTTGCTTGAAATTGTGGAACCGCGTTATGGTTTTGATGTGGTTGCGGGATATCAGTATGTCAAAGATTATTTGCAAGATATCAAGGATGCAATTCTCAAACAAGGGAGTGATCCTGTTTTGGCTAGAATGGTTCCCAAGGGAATTCTGTTCCTAGGCCCTCCAGGGACTGGAAAAAGCTTCATGGCAACTGCATTGGCCAAAGAGACCGGATTTAATATGGTGAAATTCAAGAACATTCGCAGCATGTGGGTGGGAGAATCAGAGCGGAATTTAAACCGTGTGTTAGATTTGCTTAGTGCGATGCATCCAGTTATTGTTTTCATTGATGAGGTGGACGCCGCCTTAGGGATGAGATCCAGTGGTGGAGGGGACGGAGGCTCTGGTGTCGAGCAGCGAATTTTTCAGCGCATGCTTGAATATATGGCTCAGGATGACAACCGTGGGAAAGTTTTATGGATTGCTGCCTCAAACCGTCCTGACAAAATCGACCCAGCATTACTCAGTCGTTTTGATTTGGTCATGCCATTATTGTTACCCGATGATGAGGCCAGACGCGCAATGCTTAAAGATGCGTACCCGGAAAAAATTCAATATAACTTTGATCAGCTTTCAAAGAAAAAACTTGACGAATGTGTCTCGCTCACGGTCGGATTTTCTGGACGCGAACTGGATACCATATGTCGACGAGCGCTGCAAATGGCGGGAGAAGAGAGATTGAAGGAAGATACTCAAGTGTCGTCGGATGATAAACCGACCGTGTCAGCTGATCACATCTTGGCTGCTATGGCTGAATTCCGACAAGCACGTGATCCTGATGAATACGAGCTTCAAACCTTGGTTGCCATTCAAACCACGAATTTTATTTCGTTCCTACCAAAGCTCGAAGAATTACCAGAAAATATTCGATCAGATGGGAAGGGCAGTTCTCCCCTGGATGAGCAAAGGCTCCATGATCGAATAAATGAATTGCGGACCGTAATTGGACGTAGGCGAATGGTCGAAAGGGGATTGATCTCGTAATGGTCATATTGCGCCGAATTCTCCTTGTTTTAATACCTGTAATTGCACTATTTGGAATATACATAGAACCTATTCCAGTTTTTGCACAAGGTGTCCAAAATCTTGATGTCGTACTCCTGATAGACAATTCAGGAAGTATGAGTGGAAATGATCCCGCTGGGCTGAGGTGGAGCGCAGCTCAGCTCTTTGTTGACTTGGCCAATTCAGGGGATCGTATTGCAGCTTTCGCGTTTTCCACAGACGTTATCCCACTCGGTGAAGCTTTGAATGGACGACCAACTCTAATTTTAGATAAAAGCAGTCGCCAAGCACTAAAGCAAGAATTGGCACCTCGTCATCCTGATGGTTATACTAACATGAGTGGTGCGCTTGATGCTGCACTATCAATGTTTCAAAGCAATCCCGGAGGTAATCGCCCTGTAGTTGTTTTTCTCACTGATGGTCGCCCATGGCCTGAAGACCAACGTCCTCAATTGTTACAGTTGATCCGCCAAGCGGGGGGCAAAGGGATCCCTGTTTTTCCTATCTTGCT
>CAZVPR010000222.1:0-4668 GCA_964629085.1 uncultured Anaerolineales bacterium | reverse complement strand
GTGAGAACCAAATTTGGGAAAGTGCCGCGCAATTACACCCTGCAAGTGCCACCCAACCCCGCGTGCACTTGACCGGGGGTTTAGAGAGTACGATCCACCTTGCGCCCACTTTGTGATGCTTCAGGTGTCCTTCGCACTTTCGTGCTGCGGAGCGGGCGAAAAATCAAGTTTGGGCAACGATTGGAGTTGTCGAGAACACGAACCACCATTAGCTCGTGCTCCGCACGGTGCACCGGGTGTGCCTGGAGCAAGCCGGGTAAAGTGCCCGCCTATGGCGCCCCCGGCATGTGAAGCCCCCGTTGTGCAGCTTGCTCCTTTGAATGGGTAAGATGGCTGGAAAATCTCTTAGAATAGAGGTAGACTATAAATGGAGGAAGTTATGAGCACATTCACGATTAACTTACCTGATGATCGTTTACGAGCATTGAAGAAACTTTCTAGCCGACTGAATATTTCGCCAGAAGAATTAGTTCGTTTGAGCATAGAGGAAATACTCGCTCGTCCTGAAGAAACATATCGCCAGGCTATTGAGTATATAGTTGATAAAAATAGCGACCTATATCAACGACTAGCAGCATAATGCGTTTTCTAACGCTGAACGAAGTTCTTGCACTTCATAGCCAACTTATCAGTCTGTTCGGTGGAACATCTCGCATTCGGGATTTAGGTTCGTTGGAATCTGCAATAGCACAACCAAGAATGACATTTGGGGGTGAGGATCTCTATCCAAGTGTTGCTGAGAAAGCAGCTGCGTTAGGATATTCGTTAATAAAAAATCATCCTTTTGTTGATGAAAACAAGCGCGTCGGGCATGCTGCGATGGAAGTTTTTCTAGTTTTAAATGGATTTGAAATCTAAAGCTTAACAGACGAGCAAGAGCAAGTTATTCTTCAAGTAGCATCTGGAGAAATAAAACGGGAAGAATTTGAAGATTGGGTTAAATCCCAACTTGTTGAACGATAAAACACTTTTTAGAAGTAATTAATAGCTTTATAAACAAGAACCGGCCCAACCCCTCTTGCAGGCGACTGAGGGTTTAGAGAATACGATCCATCTTGCGCTCACTTTGTGATGCTTCAGGTGTCCTGCGCACTTTCGTGCTACGGAGCAGGCGAAAAAATCAGGTTTGGGCAGCGATTGGATTTATCGAGATCACGATCCACCCTTAGCTCGTGCTCCGCACGATGCATCGGGTGTGCCTGCGGCAAGCCAGTTGACGTGCCCGCCTATGGCGCCCCAAACCGCACACGCCCCCGTTGGGCGTCAATAAAGAGCGTTTCAAAAATTATGAATGATGAAATTAAGTATAGGGAATTATCAAAAGAAGAAATCAGTAAACTAAATCAATTGGATCGAGCCGAAGTAATCGATGATATTTATTATGTTCGGGGCGGAGTTCTAGTATTGGAAAAAGAACATTATGATGTACCTGGATGGAGTGATTCTGAGAAAAAGAGAAGAATAGAAAATCTTCAGAAGGTATTTGATGAAGGTGCTACATTCACTGGGGCATTTGATAGGAACAAACTGGTTGGAATGTCTATACTAGATCACAATTTAGTACGAAGCGGCGATAATCGGCTGAATTTAGAAGGATTGTGGGTGAGCCATAAGTATCGTGGAAAAGGGGTTGGAAAGCGATTATTTCTAATAGCGGTAAAAGAAGCAAAAAAACGAAATGCAAAAGCCATGTATGTTTCTGCAACGCCATCAAAGAACACAGTGCATTTTTATCAGCGATTAGGATGTAAAAGGGCAGATCCAGTAGATGAATATTTGTTCAAGAAAGAGCCAGAAGATATCCACCTTGAAATAATTTTGGTTGAGAATTGAACAAAAAATAATTAAGGGCTGACGCCCAACCCCGCTTGCACGTGACTTGGGGTTTAGAGAATACGATCCACCCTTAGCTCGTGCTCCGCACGATGCATCGGGTGTGCCTGCGGCAAGCTGCGTGAAATGGCCGCCTATGGCGCCCCCGGCACGTGAAGTCCCCGTTTTGCAGCCAATCCATGAAGAGAAACTAAAGTTAAAGATGAGAGAAATACGATGAAACATCACAATTATTCATGGTTGATTTTGCTGCTAGCCTTATTTTTTCTCACAGGATGCTCAAATGAAATGGAATCTTTGGCGGGCTGCTCTACTACAACAGTTTCTGCTGAAACTAGCTCAAAAGTAGCTGATACTGTTCTTACTAACGGCATAATCTATACGGCAGATGACGCAAACAGCTGTGCAGAAACCATTGCTATCGCAGGTGGTGAAATCATCTATGTTGGTTCAATGGAAGGTATCAAGGCTTATGTAAGTGAAACAACAGATGTGATTGACCTCGATGGAAAATTTGCCATGCCATCTTTTGTAGATAGCCATTTGCATCCGCTATCGAATGCCTATGCTTACAACTTTCAGGCGGCGTTACACAATCTAAACACGCACGATGAATATATTGAAGCAATCAGGGAGTTTGTAGAAAACAATCCTGACAAAAATGGCTTTATGGGTGCGGGATTTGACCGCTATGTCTATGATGAGATTGGTCCCAGAAAAGAATGGCTCGATGCCATCGATTCAGAACGACCGATTGTTATCATCGACAAGGATATTCACACGGCATGGGTAAACTCTAAAGTATTTGAACTACTCGGATGGAATAAGAATACGCCCGATCCTCAAGGCGGGGTTATCGTCAGAGATCCATCCACAAGGGAACCAACAGGATTATTACTAGAAATGCCGGCCATTGAACCCGCATGGTTACTTTTTCCATATCCGACCAAGGCAGAATATAAGGAATCGCTACTGTGGATATCAGCTTGGCTAAACCGCGCCGGAATTACCACCGCTCACGATGCCTGGCTGGAGATGGATCCCAATTTTTATGAAGCATATAACGAACTCGCCAAAGAAGGCAAATTGACAGTTCGCTATCGAGGTTCATGGTATATCGATGAGGCAGGTGATTATATGGGCGAGATCGAATACGCCCTCAAACTCTCTAATCAATTCACCCATCCCCATTTTCAAGTACATTCCTTCAAATTCATGGCAGATGGCGCAGGAGAAACCGCACTCCTGCTCAAAGGGAATCCCGATGGAATCAAAGTTTGGAAAGATGAAACTTTGGTCGAGGCTTTGGCGGCGGTAGATAAGGCCGGATACCAAATCCACGTCCACACAATCGGCGACGGTGCAGTCAAATATTCCGTAGAAGCTCTTGAGAACGTTCAAAAGATAAATGGCGAACGGGATTCTAGACATTCGATAGTACATGTCGAAAGAGCAAGACCAGAAGATGTCATAAAAGCAGGCGAACTCGGGCTTTATGCACATATGACTCCACGCCTAATATTTCGAGACAGTTCGTTTAAGATGCTTTTTGACGCGAGCGTTCAGGTAACCATTGGAAGCGACTGGACAACGTCACAATTTGATGTGCTAACCGATATATATCGCGGCATGGAAACGGGCGTAAGCCTCGTTGAAATGCTAAGGGCAGCATCAAAAACAGGTGCATATGCCAATTTTCTTGAAGCTGAAATCGGTTCGCTCGAAGTTGGCAAAAAAGCAGATATTGTTGTCCTGAGTCAAAATCCATTTGAAATTTTGGCAAAAGAGATTCAAAATGTGGAAGTAAGAAAGACATTTTTTGAAGGGATTCTAGTGTATGAAGGGCTTCCGTAATTTCGCCCAAAGAATACAAGACTCAGCGTGAAATCGAAATGAACAGAATCCCTGATAAGAGCTGTACACCCTGTTGCACCTGACCTGCCTCTGTCGGCAGGAGGGCACGCGGGGCAAATTGTTTGGTTTGGTTTCAGTATCAATATGCTTCGGGGCAAACCCGGGCAGGCAGGTGAACAACCTGTTGTGTGTCTCGTCGATTTCAATTGGAAATTCTAGGTTACATGTCCAGTAGCGGGAAGAAATCATTAGAATACATCGTTCAAAAAACGGTTCAGTCATTAATTTTCGAGTAAAATAAGGGTAGGAGAAAGTCAATGCCTACATTTCCGTTTGATACCGAAAATCTAATAGAGCTATGTCGCCAAAACAACGTAGCAATGATCGGCTTATTTGGTTCAACTGCTAGGGGAGAAGCTACGAATGATAGCGATCTTGATTTTCTGGTGGAATTTGATATTCGCAAGAGCCTGTTAGAAGTTGTTAGATTCAAACGTGAGTTATCTGAAAGCTTGGGGAAGAATGTCGATTTATTGACAGAAGCAGCGATAAGTCCTTATCTTCGAGAAAATATTCTACAGGATTTAACAATCATATATGACTCTAAATGATATTGCATACATTCGGCATATTTTAGATCCGATTGCGCGTATTGAAGAATATCTGCAAGGTATTTCGGAAGAAGATTTTGACAAGAAATACCTTATTCAAGATGGTGTCATTCGACAAATCGAAATTATTAGGGAAGCAACGAAGAATATTTCAAAGGATTTGCGTAGTACAAATTCTGAAATTCCTTGGCGGGACATCGCTGGGATGAGAGATAAGCTAATCCACCACTACTTTGGGGTCAATTTAGGTGAAGTATGGTTAACAGCTACTCGAGATATTCCAATTCTCAAACCCCAAATACAGAAAATATTGTCAGACTTTTCTGCTGACGTTCAATAGTAGCATTAGATTATTGGGCGATGGGCCACA
>CAZVPR010000221.1:0-4703 GCA_964629085.1 uncultured Anaerolineales bacterium | reverse complement strand
GATCTGCATAGATTCCTTTATTCTCTAAACAATTTCTTTACTCATGTTACGCACACGTAGCGAGGTTTCCCTGGGGGCTGTCCCGAAAGGTCAACCCAGAATGGTTGAAAAAAGGCCCGATGAGGCCATTAGGTAGCCGCCAATTTGATGAAATTATGAGCCAAGGAGAGCAACCCCAATTCTGTGCGGGCTTTCTGCAATCCTCGGAGCATAAATCTGCTAAAGTTTCGATTGTATTTGATATGCCCGAAAACGCTTTCTACCTCCCAGCCACGGCGAGAACGCAAATTGACGCCCTTTTCAGAAGTCAAAAGCCGTCTGGCTTGTTCTTTCAAGCGCCAGTAGTTCCAACTGACTTTGATGCTGCGGTTGCCGTCCCCGCGCGTGCATTGATCTTTGAGGGGGCACGCTCCACAATCGGAACAGATGTAGCGGTGGCTTTGGACAGAATAGCCGTTTGCGGTTTTTCGGGTATCAGAGTGATTGAAAGGCAAGGATTGTCCGTTGGGACATGTGAAACAATCACCTTCTGGGTCATAGGCGAAATTCTCAGCCCGGAAGGGGTCGTCTCGAAATTTGGTTTTACCTTCGCTGTAGAAAGTGGCGTACTTGAGATAAGCATGGCGTTGTTTCTCTTCAGCGAAGGCCAGATTTTCTTCTGTGCCGTAGGCCCCATCGCCAGCCCAGTTTTCCGGCAAGCGGCCCAGTTGGGCTTCCACTTCTTCCATGTGAGACTTGAAACAAGTACCGTCGTTGGCTTGTTGGTGAACGCTGAACCCGACGATGAATTGGTTCTCGGTGCCCAACTGCACGTTGTAAGCTGGTTTAGGCCAGGCGTTGGGATTGCGCTGATCTTCCTTCATGCGCATGAAGGTGGCTTCTTCATCTGTTTTCGAGTAGCTATTGCGTCCAGCCAGCTTCTCTTCCTGCTCTTCGTACTTCTCCAGCCGGGGCAGGTATTCTTTCTCCATTTTGCGTACAGCCTTTTTCAGTTCTTTGTCTTCAGAACCCTGGCGCAGTCGCTTATTCAATTCGTCAATCTTCTCTTTCAACCGCTGGCTATCAATATTAGCTTCTTCCCCCATTTCTGGCAGATCCTGATCTCCATAGGCTTCCTGCTCAGCTTGATTGACTTCTTCGATCTCTTCCAACAACGTGCGTATCTTCTCTCGTACCCCTTCCTTGTAGCGCTGGGTATTCTTGGCCCACACCGCACTATGCTTGCGAGCATTGGCTCTCAACTTGCTCCCGTCAATATAATAATCTTCCAACTTTACGTGTCCTTGCTCAATCAGCAGTTCCAATACCATGGCAAATATTTCCCCGATGATTCCCTTCATCACCACCCCTCGAAAGGTGTTGATCGTGCGAAAATCGGGGTAGTTCTGTCCACTCAACCACATAAAGTACACATTCTCTCTCAAGGCTTTCGCAATCTTGCGCGAAGAATATAACCGCTCTACATAACCAAACACCAGCACTTTCAGCATCATCTTGGGATGATAACTGCTGGTTCCGCCTCCCTTGTATTGGGCATACAAAATACTCAGGTCAATCTGTTCAATCGCTTCGTTGATCGTTCGCACTACGTGATCTTGTGGAATCAATTCTTCCAAATCCGCTGGCAACAGACTGGGTTGGCCCATCACGTAGCGCTTGAAGACAACTTTATTGTGGCTGTATTTTTTCATAGCCCTATTTTATTAAACTTTCCCGTTTTTGAGGAGGGCTAATCCAACCTTTTTGGACAGCCCCCAGGGAGATTCTTTTTTAGGTTGTGTAACATCAACTTTTAATAAGCTGACTAATTTTTTGCCGCGACTCAAACACGATCATACGTAGGACAAATATGGGTTGCTCAATGATTATTTTGCCTGATTCAATAAAAAATTCCCCAAACCTATGAGCCTCAAACAAGGATCCAATCAGATGCTTTCTATGCACACCAAGACGCAATTTTAGAGCGCGCCTATCATTATTTCCCATGGGCACATTCAGGTAATTTTTAAGAATATAGATCATTCCTCTCCAATACCCCGGCACTTCTTGCTCCTTACGGATGCTAGTCTGGGGAGAATCACGATATACTACTAGAGGTGCTTCAAAATATTTCACTTCCCACTCTAACGCGATTCTGAGCCAAAGTGCGTAATCTTCTATGGCTCTTAACTCTATTGCTTCAGAAAATTTCCCAATCTTTTGGATGATTTCACGCCGTACCATTACTGATGATGTGATGATGTAATTGTCTCTTAGCAAATCTAAAAATACGCTGCAGCTGCCGCCCTTGCCAGGAATTTGATAAAGTTGGTCGCTCTGCTCTTCTCCATCTGCATCGATCAGGAATGCGTTGGAACAAACCAAACCGACTCTGGGGTTGTTTTCAAGCACATCCACCTGAATTTTTAACTTATCAGGCAGCCATAAATCATCTGAATCTAAAAATGCAATGTATTTTCCATTGGCCTTGTTTATGGCGACATTTCGTGCTACTGAGGGCAAACCGCTGTGATTATTTTTAAGATAGGTTACCCGATCTCCGTATTGCTGAATTACCTCTTCCGTATCATCGGTAGAGCCATCATCTGAAACGAATATTTCAAAATCCTGATACGATTGCGCGAAAACACTTTCAATGGCTTGGTCTAACGTTTCAGCCCTATTATATGTTGGAATAATCACGCTAACTACAGGCATATAAAACTGATCAGCTATCCGAAATCCATATTATCGAGCCAAACATTCAACAAGCGCTGCTCAGTAGGTGAACTATCGGTAGTACTAAGTTGAAGTAACTCTTTTGCAGCTATTTTTTGATCTTCAAGAGAATTAATGGGGTGTTTTTTTTGGGCATGAACCGTAATATTGAATAATCCATTGCTATGATTAAATTCAAATCTTAGATCTCGATACCCCAGCTTTTCCAGATACAATTTATACTTGGCTTTATACCAACCATCATAATGAACAGCCCACGCTGCCTCATGTGAGCCAAATAAATGTCGGAGCGTTTTTGCACGCATCTTCCTTCCTCCGATAATGAAATTCAGAATGCTCCTTTGAAAATCTGGGGTTTCAATGGTCAATTTGCCATTTTCCACCAGCCATCCATACCAGGTGATCAAAGATTTAATTGCCGTTGGACGATCAAAATGCTCAAAAACATGGTGAAGTCGAATTTCTGAAATAACATTTGTTTCATAATCAAGTTTAGTGATATCTGCATATAAGTCAACTTTTGTATTCGATTGCACCGTATGCTCTTGTGGTGGATAATCAACATTGAGATATCCTGGCAAGTAGACATCTCCACAACCCAAATGAAGTTTCTTTGATAATTCCATAGTCATTTCACCTGAACACAAAAACGATATCTAAATTCTCTGAAAAATTTCAAGATACTTTTCTGCTGAGGAAGCCAATGAATAGTTATTGACAATAAATTCCCGCGGTTTATAAGTTGGCATAGTTTGGACGAACTCATCCAATGATTGCACAAAATTATCATCCTGATAAAACATTCCACATGCGCTTGTCAGGTAAGGGGCCGCTGATGCCTCGAAGTGTTGCCCCTGATATGTCCAACGACTACATTGGCGAACAAGCGTGGGCACATTGCAAGACCAGGCCTCAAATAAACTTATCCCCTGGCTTTCAGTCGACCCGATATATATAAGCGCCTTGGCAGACCTTAAGGCTGCCCGATATTCATGATGGGTATAATCTCCATAATTCAATATTCGAAACTTCAAATTATTCGCAATTAAAATATTCGTGACCATAGTCAATTGATTTGAATAGTTTCTATCGTCTATTTTATTGAATATCAAGAAATCAAATTGTTTGATAGATTTGCCTGGACACCAATACATATCATCCACCCCTGATGCCCACTCGACTATGCGATCACTCAAATCCGGTGCAAACAATTTATACAGATTACTCACCCACTCACTTGGTGTTACAACAACATCAATGACAGAATCTGTGATAATAGAATCATGATCGACAGGAAGAACTACCAGATTCGGACCTGCGACAAGTTTAGTAATCTTGCCATTCTTTTTTGCCTGGATTGCCCAGGGCAGTGCAAAAACTGGATCATTCAATAAACCTACCCAGGGAGTAACTAATTCTCTTGGAGGCGATTCTTTAAAGTCGAAACCGCCTTGCTTCAGTCCAGCGATCAGATTGGTTTCAACAGCAGAGGGGCCGCGTATATTCTCGATTGCAGATGAGCGCTTGAAGAGCGATACTGCATTTTGTATTGTTTGATAACTAAGATACCTGACAATCGATATTGGCGCGCCATCACACAAAAGAGTTATTGGCTTATATGAATCTGGGTTATGCATTGTTTGTGATCAATCCAAACACATTTGTATCTAGCAAAGCTATGGCTCCACGTTCATGCCCAGCCTAGTTGGTGTATATAATATTGATTGAGTCCAGTGATAGATTCAACTAACTATCCTAATGTATATGTTATTCTTTCTTGACTTGTTCAATATTTCCAACTCACTCTTTAAACCTCCATAAAGTAGTGTTGTATCCACCTCCTGAAATTGTCTCGATTTCGATATAATCTTCAAAGAAAATTGTTGGCAAATAATGTTTAACAAGACTAGGCCAGTCAACTATATATTCAATTTTCGTAACTACCAAGCCATGAAAATCAAATAAAGGGCTAACGAAAAACAAAC
>CAZVPR010000220.1:0-4705 GCA_964629085.1 uncultured Anaerolineales bacterium | reverse complement strand
AAGTCAATGAGCCGGAAGGCTCAAATTGCACCCGAAGGGTGCTTTTTTTTGACGATCATACTTCTATTAATCAAGGTCTACTGGAAGTACTCCCTGGAACTCGATTTTTCCAGTCATGGTGTCAACCAAAGCTTGGATACTTGTAGTACTGCTTGTGTAGGTCACGATCTCGGTAGGGAAATCGGGCATTTTCCTGAGGTCATAAGGGTTTTCAACAGAAACCAGGATGACCGGGATACCGCTATCGTCAGAGAAATCACGAAGATCAAGTGCAAGGTCAATTTGAGTGTTGCCATAGTACGTTGGTCGATAACTAGAATAGTGGTGGCTCGCATAAATGATAAGGGAACTCTGATTTGCTTTATCCAAAACTTCATTTTTCTCAGTTTCTGTAACCTGATGATGTAATACAATTTTACTTACATTATAGCCCTTTTCAGAAAGATATTGGGCAAGAGATAGGTTCCCATTCGGCAAAACCAAATTGTTGGGACTAACCACTAAAATGGGTTCTTCAGGCCCAATGATTAGAGGAAGAAGCCCATCAGTATTATTCACAAGGGTCACTGATCGGTTTGCGATCTCCCCGGTGGTATTCACATTCACAGCAGCCCTGATATTCGTGAGATTTTCAGATGAGGCCGGGTAACGATCGAATAGCCCATAGGAAAATTTCAGTTTGAGGATTCGCATTACAGATTCGTTAACCCGTTCCTCTGTGATATTTCCCGAAGCAACTTCATCGAGCAGGAATTGGTGATAACTACGCAGTATGGCCGGATTATTTCCAGCATACAATAAAATATCAGTTCCAGCAACAATAGCTAATTTCGCTGCTTCCAACACACCGAAGTTTGTTGAAATCGCTTTCATTTCGATTGCGTCGGTAACAATAACCCCGTCAAATCCCATTTCCTCTCTCAATAAATCAGTAAGAATGGGTTTCGAAAGAGTAGCCGGTCGACCAGTTGGGTCCAGGGCAGGGATAGCAATATGTGCCGTCATTATTGCTGGAACTCCGGAATCAATTGCCGATTGAAAAGGAACTAACTCAATTTCTCTGAGACGCGTTAGGTTGAAATCAAGAATAGGAAGACCAGAATGTGAATCAACGCTAGTATCGCCATGACCTGGGAAATGCTTGACGGTGGAAATAATCCCAGATTCCAGATGGCCTCCAAGAATATTCGTTCCAAGCTCTGAGACCATCTCTGGGTCGGAACCTATTGAACGGGGTCCAATAATTGGGTTATCAGGGTTTGTGTTGACATCGAAAACGGGTGCAAATGCCATGTTAAATCCCAGGGCTGCCATCTCGGTACCGTAGCCATATCCGAACCCATAAGCGAGATCCGTTGAGTTTGTTGCTCCGATACCCATATTATTAGGCCATTGACTCATAATACTCGGGTAATTCATTATTTTCCCTCCTTCGAAATCCCCAACCATGAAAAGAGGAATCTTGTCACCACCGTTACCTAATTCCTGCAGCCAATTTGTAAAATTCAATACCTCCTCTGCGTCGGTTGTTCCACCATGCTTTCTGACAAGTATACCCCCGACGATCCCATCCTGAATAAATGACTCCACCGTCGATGACTGGTCAAAGGTTCCAATTCTGGCAATTATCATCTGACCAATCTTTACTGAAATGTCCATATTTTCCATTATTTCTAATGCTTGTGATGTGTACGCATCAGCCTTCGGTGTAGCACCATTGGTCTTCATCCAGAAATCTGTTATGAGGCAATTCGCTGAGGAAAAAACCCAATACCCATGTCCGGGTTCCATTGTGAAGAGGGGATCATCACCAGGACACCATTGATGATACTCCTTTTGTAAAGAAGATCCATCATAATTAACGATTGCCTGGATGATATGTGAACCAGCTTCTTCGATGAGAATGTCATAGAATTGTTCGACACCGATTGAATTGGGAGAATTCCATCCCACGAGATTCCAACATTTACTCAATAGCAGGGCCCCACCATTATTGCAGTCCCCGACTATGGTAAACTCCATTTCAGATATTGAGTTCGAGAATAGATAAACACCTTCCAATGTGTCAATTTTGAAGTTTTTTCCGACACCTGAAGCAACAACGAATTCAAGAAACACCGACGACGAACGGTCCCATGTTACTACATACATGATGATATTCTTACCCGCCTGTTCATTTATTTCCGCAGCCAGGATCGAAGCATCATAGCCATCACCGAATTCATCAACTTCAACAAAGAAAGAAATGAGATTCCATCCTTGATTGATTTGTAGCCTTTGCTCGCATGGATTTGGATTGCTTTTCCAATTTTCAGATCTTGATGAATCGGAACGTGGAAATATATTACTTTCATCATCCAAATTTTCATCTGCCGTCATTGACCATGGTGACGTGATTTCATTTTTCAATGAATATTGGTAAGATGGTCCAATCATTGATAGTAGTAGGGAAAGAATAATGAATAATTTCAATGTATTTACAAAATTATCTGATGGTCCATATTTCATTGTGTTAGCAACTCCTATCATTAGCAATTTTTATCAATATCTTTTTTACTAAATAATTTTTTTAGGTTAGTCCAATACAATTTCTTAATTTCCAGAAATCTTTCTTTCGAATAGTATTGTATTATCTCCTTGTCATCAATTCTATCTTTTTTTCCCACTAAGGACGAAAAATATCCATACCAGTACCAAAAAGCAGGGTAAAATGGATAGGTCATCATCATCTTGAACCCCTTCAAGCATGCAAAGAGAGGTGTGAAACCCCTATAATAGTAACTTCTGCCGTTTATCAAAGCGCCTTTTCTTAATCCTCTCGCACTCCCTGTTTTTCTCGATTGATATATTTCTAATTCATTGAAAATCTTTATTTCCCACCCCCTCATTTTTGCTTTGATATTGGAAACACTGTCCCCAGAATAGACCGGTTGATATGGTGCATCCAAAAAACATTCCTTTCTCCAAACCCTTCCTCCGCCCCAGGGCATGTCATTCCTTTTTTTTTCCATAACATATTTTCCATTGAAAGGACTAATCATAGCACCGGATGCTATTCCAAGTTTTTCATTTTCATGAAATTTGTCAATAATTTTTTCAAAGTAATCATTTCCAAATATCGAATCGCCATCCGCAATCCCAATATAATTCCAATCAATTGAATGCTCCTCACAATACGCTAGTGCGAGATCAATTCCTTTCATATATACTTCATATACGTGTATTCCTAGATCCCATTCACCAGATCCAAAGGAGGTTGTTATTAACCAGTCATGAGTTTCCTGGGACTCTTCCAAGATGATATTAGTCCTATCAGTACTCCCATCATCCACAATAACCCAGAGATTTGGCTTCAAGGTCTGGTTGACTATTGATTTAATAAGGTTACTAATATTTTTTTCCTCATCCTTTGCAGGGGTTATTATAATGTAGGATTTGGTTTTTTCTGAAGCCATCGTATCTTTTTCCTGATTCCCAATTTGATGTTTCATTTTGGAAATCCCTTATAATAATTAAAGAATTTGTGCATGACATACATTCCTTCATGAATACCAGAGATAATTAATTGGTGTTGATGAGACTTAAATCATTTACTTGTTGTATTCTCCGTGGTTTCCAGAATATTCTCTATGATAATTTCCGTTACATCCGACCAGTGATTATTAATCCGATTCTCTACTTCCCTTCTCATTTCATTTTTCATGCTACTTTTTAAGATCTCATTTATTGTGCTTACGATCTCATGCTTTGAAGAACATTGGAACATATATTTGTTGTTAATAAGTTCGGTGTTAACCTTCATGTTTCGTCCACCAATATATATTGAAGGAGTACCAACTAGACATCCCTCCCTTGCCATTGTATCCCCTGAAGAAATTAATAATGCAGCATAGCCTATTAATGAATGAATATCATCAATTGGTTCTTCAAGTATGATAACACTAGTACGATCAATTTTTTCGATAAGTGATTTATCTTCTAACGATAGTATAATTTTCAAATCATAATCTTTTAAACATTCGAGAAGGTTATTGAGGGGAAGCGAGTGGTTTTTTACGTTTAAACTTACTGCCCCAACAGTTCTCAAGAAAACATAGTTATCGGCTTTTAGATCATATTTTTTTATTAAATCTTCATCTGGTGAAAAATATCTTGGATGCAAATATGCCAACTCTTTGAATCCATCAAATTTAATAACATTCTTCCCCGAATCGTTGATAAATGATGGGATAATAAACTTTGATGAACTATACTTTGATGGATAATAGACTAAAGGATATTCAATGTCATCATAAAAAATTACTGATGGTTTGCTAATAATTTGTGCTGCTTGAGCAATGTAAAAACTTCCAAAACCAACGACAACGTCAACATCTACTGATTTTAAAAATCTGATTAAATCCATAACCCTTTTTATACCCCAGATGCCTTTTAAGAGAACACCATGGTAGTGCCTTCCAATAATTATGGGTGAAATATTTAACTCCTTTTCTAAAATTCTTCGTAATCCCCCTCTCTCTCTCATTATGATAATAATTTCTTGATCATTTTTCTGAAGGGCTCTAATAGCATTCTTGAAGAAATTGACATCCGCGATGTGTACAATATCAAAGACAATAGCCATGTTAATACCTGAGAATTTGAACAAATCATCAATTTGGATAACGGAACAATGCAGTAGTTGCATATAAATCATACACATTTT
>CAZVPR010000219.1:0-4749 GCA_964629085.1 uncultured Anaerolineales bacterium | reverse complement strand
CGCAAATTAGATTTCCATTAAATACCAATGCGCATAGCCAGATGTGAATGTGTCAACTGAAGTTCAGACGATCGTTCGGACAAAAGGAAATACAAGCAAAATAACCGGTCATTGCGAGCGGAGCGAAGCAATCAAAGCCATTGATTTAGATGCTTCACCCTCGCCAACGGCGCGCAAAGCTCAAGGGTTCGCACGCCTTAGGCGCAGTACTGTCCGATTTTTTGACCAAAGGAAGTGTCATTATTTGACTTGGTTGGTTTGCTCATGTACACTCTGAGATAACATGCGCCCAATAGAATCCATTCATCACCTTTCCCTTATTACCCTAATTTCCTTGGCAACATTGCTTTTTGAGAGCACTTTGACGCGCTTGTTGGCTGTTACTCAATTTTATCATTTTGCATTTTTGGTTGTCAGTTTGGCTTTGTTGGGTTATGGAGCCAGTGGGACAATCTTGAGTATTTTCCCTGGAATTCGACAGATACCGATCTCCCGAATTTTTTTTTGGATTGGTATAGGATTTGTTGTCGGTGTAATCATTGTTTTTGTGGCAGTCAATTGGCTGCCATTTGATTCGTACAGTATTGCCTGGGAGCGTAGGCAGATTGGTTTCTTCGTTATTTATTATTTTGCGCTGACTATCCCATTTTTGGTTAGCGGGTTGGGGATTGGGGCTGCATTATCGATTGCCGTGAACAAACCACATTTTGTGTATGCGGCCAATCTCATTGGTTCCGCTTTGGGAGCATTAGCGGCCCCATGGATTCTTTCGCTGGCAGGTGTACCCGGATCTTTGTTGCTGAGCGCTTGTTTAGGATTGTTGGTGGCGTGGGTTTCTTTTTGGATTAATCCAAGCGGTTACAAAAAACTGGCGATTGGGGCGATAAGCATGGTGCTCGGTCTAGGGTTATTGACTTTTGGTGGGCTGGTTGCCTTGAATCGGGGTTATTCTGCTCCCATTGGGATTCAGATTTCACCTTACAAGGGACTTTCCTATTCTCGTCAGATACCTGGAGTAAAGCATCTTTATGGTCGTTGGAATGCGACTTCCCGGGTGGATGTGGTCGCAAATGCCGGCACGCGGCGAATGCCCGGCCTGAGTTACCAATATTTAGATTCGCCTCCGCCTCAATTAGGACTTTCTGTTGATGGGGATGCGTTACAGCCTATTACTTTGTCAACACCCGAAGATTTCAGGGCCGCGGCCTGGTTACCTGAAGCTCTGGCTTATGAATTAATCCCAGGTGCTGACGTATTGGTTCTCAACCCTCGGGGCGGGTTGGGAGTCATGCAGGCCCTCTCTGGTGGCGCAAGTACAGTTACGACTGTATTGGAAAACAATCTCATTATTGATGCGGTGTCTCTGACTGCGCCAGAATATGATGTTTTTTCAAATGAACGAGTGGAATTAATAGAGGAACCTGGACGTTGTTTTTTAAAACGTTCAAAATCAGCTTTTGATTTAGTCGTATTTCCATTGACCGATGCCTATCGTCCAGTGACCAGCGGCGCATATAGCCTGGCGGAAAGTTATCTTTTTACGGTTGAATCTTTTGAGCATGCTTTGCAAAGATTGAATCCTGAGGGTGTATTGGTTGTGACACGCTGGTTGCAGAGTCCACCTAGCGAGAGCGTGCGGTTGATATCAACATTGGTGGAGGCTTTGGAGCGGCAACAGATCTCACATATTGATGAGCGTGTCCTAGCTTATCGAGGTATCCAAACGATGACGGTTCTGGTGAAACCCAGTGGATGGACACAAGATGAAATGGCGAAAGCTGGTCAATTTGTCGAGAGTCGTCGATTTGATTGGGTTTGGGCACCGAATATACGGGAAAATGAGGTAAATCGTTTTAACCATTTACCAGCGCCGGAATACTTTTACCTTGTTCGTGAGATTTTTACTGCCTCCAATCGCGAAGATTTGTATAAAGATTATCCCTATCAGATCGGCCCAATTGTTGATAATCGGCCATTTTTCTTCCATTTCTTCACCCGAGGGCAGACCACTGAAGTGTTGCAATCGATAGGGCATACCTGGCAGCCTTTTGGTGGCAGTGGATATTTGATCTTATTTGCCTTATTGGCGCAAGTCTTGATGCTCAGTTTTGTGCTGATATTGTTTCCCTTGGTTTGGAAACAGAATTCCTCGATGGATATCAGAAGCACGCCAAACTTCAGGTGGCGCATTGCGATTTATTTTTCTTTACTTGGCGTGGCGTTCCTCTTTGTAGAAATCCCGCTAATTCAGCGTTTTATTCTCATCTTTGGTCAACCTATATACGCTTTTGCTGTTGTGGTGACAGCGCTTTTGACATTTTCGGGTATTGGGAGCATGCTGGTTAGTAAATCCTGGGCGCATAGCAGGATGATACTCGGGATTTTAGCCATTTTCGTTATCTCAATGACATTTGTGATGGATCAGTTTTTGAACATGATGTTATCCTTGCACTTATTTTGGCGGATCGTTGCAGGTGTCATAAGCCTCATCCCTATTGGATTATTAATGGGCATGCCATTTCCCATGGGATTGCTCCGACTTGAGAAAGATAGTCACCATTTGCGGTCCTGGGCATGGGCGATCAATGGCTGCGCATCGGTGATCGCATCGGTTCTCGCAGCAATTTTGACGTTGAGTTATGGGTTCAACCTGGTGATGGTGTTAGGTGCGGTGGGGTATCTCGCTGCTGGTTTGGTAGTTGAAAACTGAATATCTCTATTTTGTCGGCGTCATTTGTAGCCGCATAATCTGAGCCCCTTAGGAATTTCATATCCTGAAATGATCTCTGGAAGTGCTGGTTCGATAGGTAAGGGGATGGGTTCGTTTAGTGAGATGATGGTTGATGCATTCAATGGGTAGCCTGCATTGCCTTTTCCTGGCGTCGGCCAGCAAGGATAGCTGATCTCAGCAATGCCATCGGGGAAACGACACCAGGAAACATTGAGATCCTTGGCAAAGTTGTATGTACGTTCATCCACAAGTTTCCTGTCCGGTTGATAGAGACGAATTGTGGCTCCTTGATCTGAAAGCGAAATGCCGGTTACACTCCGGAAGAGAACCAGGATTTCACCCGGATTTAGGGCTATTGCTGAAATTTCATAGAGATTGGATTTACCTTCGAGATCACCAAGTAGATACCCCTCAAGGTTGATGCTAACCGCTCCGGCATTGATCAATTCGATGAACTCATCACCAGTGCTGAATTTGCCATCACCATTCCAATCATAGCGGGGTTTGGGAAGAAATTCATTGATAAGAATCAAAGCGCCGTCGGGGATGGATGTTGGCGTGGGGGTTGGAAATTCAATGGAATTTCGTTGCCTGGGGGTACCCCAAATCCGATAGCCATCCACATCAATGCCATTGCGAATATAGCCGTTGTTGGTCAACCAGAGTGAGATGCCGTTGGGCCTGTTCCCGGCGCGTTCCATCGTGCGGTGTTCGTCCGCATCTCCAGCCGACCAGCCATAAACTGTATCCACGATAACACCAGAAGGGTCGCTCAGAAAAAGAGTTTCACCGGAATTTCTCAGAGACCCACGGTATATCAGGTCTGCGGCGATGTCGGCAACCGTGGTGTCATCCGTGCGCTCCAATAAAAAATAGCCCCAGGGTTGGATTTCACCACTCAATTCGATTGCTGGTGAGCCATCTTTAGCTTTCAATTGCCAGTTTTCCAGGTTGATGATTTTGTTGCTGTAATTGTACAATTCAATCCACTCATCGCGATAATTGCCGATGGTTCCAGACCATGCTATTTCATTAATGATCACAGATGTAACCAGTGTGTCAGTATTTGTAGGCGTTGGTGTTATTGTCGGTGTCAGTGTCGGGTATGTCACAGAATTAGGCTGTTTTGGGGAGCCAAGGATGGGATCACCATTTGCATCTTGACCGTTGATACGGTAACCATCGTTAGTGGCCCAACTGGCATCATTGCCTTCTGTGTTTGGGTATCTTTCCATTGAGTAGCGGGGAGAAGAAATCCCGGCAGGCCAATTTCCCCCATCGAGATTGGCTGTGTCAATGATTTCGCCAGTCGGACCAATCAGCCGCAGTGTTTCACCAGAATTGCTCAAATTTCCCGTATAAATAAGGTCGGCGGCAATATCGCTTAGGGTATTGTCATCTGTTCGTTCTAACAAATAAAACTCACCTGCATCTATTGATCCTGTGAGATGGATTTCAGGGGAACCATCATCGGCAGCTAATATAAAACCTGTCAATGGAATGGATCGCATGTCCGAGTTGAATAATTCGATCCACTCATCAAAGGAACTCGCGTTTGTGCCTGCCCAAGCAATTTCATTGATTAGGATGGCCCCTTTTGGAATGGCTGTTTTTGTCGCGGTCAGGCTGGCTGTTGAGGTGGGTGTCTGAGAAGCAGTTGGAGTTTGGGTGGTGGAAACGGATGCAGTCACAGTGGGCGTGCTGCTAGACGTTGATGTTGGCGTGGCACTTGGTGATGAAGTATTGGTTACGGTTAGAGAAGCTGTGGCCGTTGGTGTGGCGCTGGGTGTTGAGGTGTTGGTTGCTGTTGGGGATGCTGTAAATGTAGGTGTCCCAGTCTTTGTGGTCGTGGCAGTAGCTGTAAGGGTCGCAGTATCCGTTGGGGTTGGCGAAGGTATTGGGAACCAGACTGAATTGGCAAATTTTGGGGTGCCGTTGATAGGATTGCCACTAAAATCGATGCCATTGGTGTAATAGCCATTGTTTGTGCTCCAAATATCAAATTCTCCCAAACGTTC
>CAZVPR010000218.1:0-4751 GCA_964629085.1 uncultured Anaerolineales bacterium | reverse complement strand
CGTTGCACAGGCCCTGAGAAGCCGTTGCCGAGATGAAGGTCGTGCCATCCGGCAAAGCATCCACCACCAACACATCTTCAGCCGGGGTCGGTCCGTTGTTGGTGATCACCAGTGTGTAGGTCAAGGTCTCGCCCGCCACCACCGGATCAGGACTATCGTTCTTGGCGATCTCCAAATCAGTTGGGTTCAACGGCGATTGGTTGACCGTTGTATCTTCATCTTCATTATTGTTGGTGTCATCAGTTTCAGTCGTGTCACTCGAGACATAGGCCGTATTGGTGATCGTGCTGCCATCGGCCAGCTGTTCATCGGTCTCAACCTGCAGCCAGACGCTGGCGCGTTCTCCCGCACCCAAGTCGCCAATTTGGCAGGTAACCAGGCCGCCGCTCTCCGCACACAATGGCGAAGTGCCGACCAAAGTTGTGCTGACTGGCACACTGTCGGTGATGACTACGTTCTCAGCCGCACTCGATCCGGTGTTCGTCACCGTGATCTGGTACAGGATGGTCTCACCCGCCAGAACCGGATCCATCAGGTCGTTCTTCTGGATCACCAGATCAACACTGGTGGTTACAGCCGTCGTTTCTGAGGCGATGTTGTCGCTGGGGTCCGCTTCTTGCTGGTCTCCAGCCACACTCGCGGTGTTATCTATTGTTGATCCGGCGTAGTCATCGTTCACTTGCAGGACTACGACCACTGTTGCGGTCGTAGCGGTGAACACTGTCCCCAAGTAGCAGGAGCCACCGTTGGAGCAGTGTTCGCCCACGTAGTCGGGGTTGTCGGCCGTCAGGGATTGGACTGTGGTTCCGGCTGGGATCAGTTCCAGTACTCTCACGTTGGTCGCAATCGCGGGGCCGTCGTTGGTGATCGTCAGGGTGTAGGTCACGTACTCGCCCGCCACCACCGTATCGGGATCATCACTCTTCGTGATCCCCAGATCCGCACTCGGGCCAAAGTCATCTTGGACCGTGGTGGTGATGGTGTCGTCGTTGTTGGTGTCGTCGGAATCGGGCGTGTCACTATCCACAACCGCGGCGTTGATCAACACCGTGCCGCTGGAGACATCGCCAACTTCAACCGAGATCAAATAGCTGGCGGATTGACCGGCTGGCAGAGTCGCCAATGTGCAGGTCACATCGCCATTGGTCGGCGTGCCGCTGTGGGTACAACCCGGGCTGGCACCGACAAAACTGACATCGGCATCCAGCGTATCCGTCAGGGTGACATTGACGGCATCGGAGGGGCCATCGTTGGTGATGACCACTTCGTACATCAATCCCGCAGTCGGCGCGACCGGATCGGTAAAGTCGACTTTGGCCACCCGTAAATCCGCATCAGTAGTGACTGTGGTGGTGGCATCATCGTTGTTATTGGCCAGATTAGGATCGTCGGTGTAAGCAAAGACCTGAGCTTCGTTGACGATTGAACCGGTTACGTCAGAGTCAACGGTGGCGGTGATGACGATGGTGACCACATCGGAGGTGGTCACATCTCCTAGTTGGCAAACACCGGGGACACAGAAACCCTGGGTAGTGCTGGCACTCACGAAGGTCAGACCGTCGGGGAGCAAGTCCTTGACATCCACGCTTTGAGCGGTGGAGGGGCCATCGTTGGTGATCACCAGGGTGTAGGCAATCGTCTCGCCCGCGACCACGCTGGCGGGTCCAGACTTCACCAGACCCAGATCAGCTTCACCGATCACGCTGGTGTCGGCATCATCCACATTGTTATCCGCATTGGGGTCGGCCGTAGTGGCGTCCACCTCGCCGGGGAATTCGATACTGGTGCCCTGCTCGATATCGCTGATGGTGGGCAAATCGGAAACCGTAATCACGGTGGAGCCACCTGCCGCCAACGTACCGACAGAATATGTATAGGTATTACCACCGACAGCAGTCCAACCCGCGGGGGTGGACCAACCGGGGGCACTGGTCACTTCGGTCGGGAAAGTGGCTGTGATGACCACGTTCTCCGCATCCGAGGGTCCGGCGTTGTAGACCGTGTAGGTCACCGTCAGGTTTTCACCGGCGACCACGGTGGGCGTGCTGCCCACATCCAGGGCCAGATCAGCGCTGGCTTCCAAAGTCGCGGTGGTCGTGTCGCTGGCGTCGATCCCGGTAACAGGCAGATCGGTCGGGCTGCTGGCATTGGCCGTATTGACCACATTGCCGGTGGCATCCGTATTGATGTCGGCGTTGATATCAATCGTCGCACTGGCGCCGTTGGCCAGGGTACCCAGGTTACAGGTCATCAGGCTACCCACAATCGAACAAGAACCCTGGCTGCTGGTGGCGGTCGCGCCGCTCAAATCCGCCGGGATGGTGTCCGTGACGACCACGCTCTGGGCGTCGCTGGGTCCGTTGTTCGAAACCGTGATCTGGTAGGCGATGGTGCCGCCAGGAGTGGCAGTCGCGGGGCCAGACTTCACAATTTCAAGTTCGGCTTCTTCATCGACCACCGTAGGCTCACTGGCTTCGTTGTTGCTGTCATCGCTTTCAGGGTTACTGGCAGAAACGCGGGCCACGTTGAGCAAATCGTCAACCTGATCGGCAGCTACCAGCACGACGACAGTAACTTCAGCGGTAGCGCCGACCGCCAGATCGATCAGATCGCAGGTCACGCCGCCGTTGCACAAGCCCTGGGAGGCAGTTGCTGAGACAAAAGTTACTCCGTCGGGTAAAGCATCGACCACCAGCACATCTTCGGCCGGAGCCGGACCGTTGTTGGTGATCACTAAGGTGTATGTTAAGGTTTCACCGGCCAGAACCGGATCGGGGCTGTCGCTCTTGGCGATCTCCAAATCGGTCGGGTTCAGTGAGGATTGATTGATTAAGGTCGGTTCAGTGTCTTCATTATTAGTGGTGTCGCTCTCGGGAGTCGTGGTAGAGACCCGGGTCGTGTTGGTTACTGTCGTACCATCGATCACGGCGTCATCCACCTCTACTTGGACGAAGACCGAATCCCGTTCACCACTTGCTAAGGTTCCCATTTGGCAGATTACCAAACCACCACTTTCCGTACACAGCGGTGAGGCGCCGGTAAAGGTTGTACTAACGGGAATCTGGTCCGTAATCACCACGTTTTCGGCCGCACTGGGTCCAGTGTTGGTGATGATGATCTGGTACAGGATGGTCTCGCCAGCCAAAACGGGATCCATCAGATCGCTCTTTGCGATGAGAATATCCGTTTGAGTGGCAACCGTGGTTATTTCGCTGGCAATATTGTCACCAGGGTCGTCATCCTTTTGATCTGCGGAAACGCTGGCGGTATTGACCAGGGTAGTGCCGGAGAAATCATCATCCACCAGCAAGACGACAGTCACGGTGGCGGTGGTATCGGTGTAAACAGTTCCAAGATAACAGGTGCCGCCGTTAGAGCAGTGTTCACCCACGAAGCTGGGGTTTGCGGCGGTAATTGAGGACACTGTCGTCCCATCAGGGATCAGTTCCAAAACCTGAACATTGGTCGCGATTGCGGGGCCATCATTGGTAATGGTTAAGGTATAGGTAACCAATTCACCGGCATTGACCGGGTCAACCGTATCCACTTTGGTGATACCCAGATCCGCACTCGGACCGAGATCTTGCTCAACAGTAGTCGTAATGGAATCGGTATTATTGGTGTCGTCGGGGTCAAAGGTTGAGCTGTCCACCAGAACATTATTGGTGATCACCGTCCCGGTAGGAACGTTGCCGACTTTGACCGAAACCAGATATTCGGCAGTTGCCCCGCGGCCAAAGTACCCACATCGCAGACGACGTCCCCATTGGTACCGCTGCCATCATGGGTACAGCCATAACTGGCACCGGCAAAGGTCACATCGCTGCTGAGAGTATCAGTCACAAAGACATTGAGGGCATCGGAAGGCCCATCGTTGATGACAATCAATTCATAGATCAAACCACTGGCGGAGGGAGCGGGATCTTGCAAGTCAACTTTAGCAACTCGCAAGTCGGCTGCAGCACCCACCAGGGTATCGTGATCGTCATTGTTGTTCGAGGGGTCTGGATCATCCGTATAGGCAAAGACTTCGGCTTCGTTGGTGATATTGCCAACCACATCCGAATCAACTGTTCCGGTGATGACCACTGTGATGATGTCCGAAACGGTTACATCACCAAACTGGCATAAACCAGAAACACAGAAGCCGGAGGTAGTCGTGTAGCTCTGGAAGTTGACACCTTGGGGTAAGAGGTCCTTTAGATCAACGCTCTTAGCTGTACTCGGACCACCATTGGTTATCACAATGGTGTATTGAACAGTCTCACCCGCAGTCGCAGTGGCCGAACCGGTCTTGGTCAGCCCCAGATCGGCCTCACCGACGACGCTGGTATCGGCGTCATCGAGATTGTTATCTGCGTTGGGATCAGGGGTGGTAGCACCAACTTCACCAGGGAATTCGACGCTGGTGCCCGGTTCGATATCGCTGTCCAACGGCAGGTTCTCGGTTACGGTGGTGCTGCCACCCGCCGGAACGGTGCCGACACTGTAGGTATAAGTACGGCCGGAAACCAGGTTCCAGCCGACGGGGGGCGTCACTTCAGTTGGGAAGGTAGCCGTGATGACCACGTTCTCGGCATCGGACGGACCCGAGTTGTAAACCGTGTAGGTCACGGTAACGGTTTCACCCGCAGTGGCCGTTGGGGTACTGCCGACATCCAGGGCCAGATCGGCGCTGCTGGAGATGGTCGCGGTGGTGGTGTCGCTGGCATCAATCACGCCAGTCGGGTCGGTGGGGCTGCCGGCGTTAG
>CAZVPR010000217.1:0-4980 GCA_964629085.1 uncultured Anaerolineales bacterium | reverse complement strand
AGTGGGGTGTCGGCAGGGTGGACCAGCCGTAGGCGCTGCGCTCGAGCCAGCTTTCATCGTCTGTGATGAAGAACAGGATGTTGGGTTGGTTGTGTCGGGGAATGGCTGAAAGCTGAGTGCTTAAAACGATTGACAAGACTAGAATTACTCTCCTTTTCATATCATTTTCCTTCAAGAATGATTGAACCTATACGGTGACGTCGTTGGCCGTCATCGTCCTTAAGCGGCAACGCAATCGTCGGGGTGCCAGCGCGTGTGCCGACCGAGATGAACAGATCATAGATACCCGGTTTGGTAGTAGGAGCATACAGGCCGACAATAAACTCGCTTTCATGGTTGGTGACCGGTGCCTTTCCGGGCGGGCCTACTTTAAGGTCACGCATGTTAAGGGTGTCGTCGGTTAGTACGGATACAATGCCACCTTTGGCGTCTTTGAGTGTTAAGGCAGGGAAACCGCCCGGATAGCAGGGGGCAACCCCTTTATTGGCCCACGTCCACCGGACCTTAAATGTCTTACTCACATCGCCGTGCTTAGTGACATCACCGGGAAGGCCGTAACTCTCCTGCGATGATCCAATGGGGACCGTTTTGGGCCAGGTCACCTCAACGGGCATCAACCGGTAACCCATACGTCGGTTGATCTGGTCGATAACCGCGTGGTTCTCTTGCAGAAGTGTCCTGGGCCACCAGTGGATCGACATGAAGCTGGCATGGTAATCTTCGATGGATTTCAGAAAGAGCGTGCTGTCCCAGGCCTTGTGGTTTAGGGAGGCACCGTAATGCTGATGCTCAAGTATCACCGGCAGAGTTGGCCAGAACGCCTGGGCCATTTCGCTATGGTACCAGGATCTGGGGGGCGGCTGGACCATGATGCTGTCATCACGAATCGTCACGCCTTTGCTTAACGCGTAATCGGTAATCGCGAATTGTTTGCCCGGCTTGTCGTGTCCGGCAAAGTCATCACTGATACAGAGCAGCGTCTTTTTGAAATGCTTGAGGTGCAAGTCAATATGGAGCTTCTGTATCTCGATCTCATCCTGTTTACTACTCATATGCGTATGCCCCTCTCCCCACATGCCATAGGTACCGACATCGATAAATTCCACGTTCGGATTCCCATCGTAGCGTGCTCCGGCAGCAGCCAGAAATCTGTCAAGTTTGTCCAGAAAAATCGGATCGTCGAAAAAGGGATCCCAGGTTTGGGCATTGGCATCACGCCCTTTACCAAACCGGTAGAATGTTCCCTTGGCCCCTGCCTCCTTGACCCATTCGGGTGTGGCGAAATGCATCCAGTTCTCAGAACAGGTAAGGCGCAGGGCAATGCGTTTGCCTTTGGCGATCCAGCGCTGGGCCGGAGTATCCAGCGCCGTCCAATTGTATTTGCCCTCTTGTGGCTCGATATACGCCCAGGGCAGTCGTAGGTAAACGACCGAAACCCCCGGGAAATCATCGAGCGTGTCGGGCGGTTCAAGTTTTGAGCCGTAGTTTCTGGGAATATTAGAATAAAAGTGCATTGTCCAGCCCATAGAGGGATTAACCAGGGCCACACCGGTATCTTGAGGTTGGAGCGTATGTGTATTCTGTGCATTTGCCGCCCATGTCACCGATGAGAAGATACTCAGTGACATCAACATCGTTAGCAAGGTACTCATGGTTCTACCTCCTTAATCCTTGACGTTGTTCCGGCTTCGTACGTTGCACGACACGGGTTTGGGAAATCCATCTTTGAACGGATCGGCAGGCGTCTTTGTTGCAACGAGGTCGCTTACCCACTTGCGGAGTTTCATGCGCGCCGGCGTGTCATGCAGAATCCAGTCGCCGTAATGATTGACCCACGGAAACGTGGCGAACGTGAAGTTGCCGTCCGGATGATTCTCCGTTACGAATTGTCGAATGCCTTCCTGTTCGAGGATCGACTTCAGGTTCAATTCACGCGTCGCCGCTTCGATGCTTGCGAACTTGCGTTCGCGGACGATCGCAAGCAATCGTCTGTCATTGTGTTTCTCGGCCAGATGCATTTCGCCGCAGATATATTGAGGTGTTGATCCCAGGCGACGAAGACGTGTGACTCGCCCAGCCTGTTCGGCTTTCGTTTGTTTCCAACTGCGGTTGTCATAGTGGCTGACCGGAACCATCCCGAGCCACAATTTTGCGATTCTCTCGTTTCGCAGGCCGATGTAATTGCAGGCAATCGCTCCGCGCGAGTAGCCAGTCAGAATCACGGCGTCCGCATTGCCGCCCCACGTTTCACAGATCGATTCGATGGCAGCCTGCGCATAATCGGCGGTACGATCGGGACTGCCCCACCACCAGTCCATGTCCTGCTTGCCGTCTTCGCTCACATAGGGCAGCGTCACCCACAGATAACCTTCGCCCTCGCTGATCCCGTAGCCCTGAGTGGCTTTACCGCCCGCCACTGTTCCGCCGTTTTCGGTGAACTCAGCGATGACCGGATATGTGCGATCCTTGATCCAGTCGATTGGCAGATACAGAGCATGTCGAACGTTGCTGTCTTCGTAAGCCGGTAAGGCCTGCAGAACTCGCTTGCCCGGTTCGGGTTCGCCTTGGATGACCTTTGGTGTATGCAGATCGACCGGATACTTTGTCACATCCGGTGGTGACGCGCTGGCAACCAGTAGGAGTTCGATGATCAACAAAATACCTGGTAGTACGTTCTTCATGATTCTATTTCCTTAATAGTCATCTCCGATTACTCCTGTCTTAACTGATAGTCATCCGGAGCGGTATAATGTACTGTTGAACCGGCATCCCGGTTGATCCAATCGGCGAGCCCTGAGGTGCTGCCGTTGCGGCTCGATCCGCCAAACAGCCAGGCCTGGCTGATCTGGCTGAGCGTCAGGATGGTGTCGGTCATGTTCGTCCAGGCCACGTTGTTGAAATTGACGTTTTCTGCGCCGTGGCGGCAGAGAACATCCACGCCATCCAAGGTACATCTCCTGAACACCACACCCAGCGGTCGGGACAAGGTCACGCGGCCCTCGACGGAGCTGATGTAGGTGTCTTCCACCATCACATCCCGGGCCCGGGGCGTGCCCAGCCTGTCGCTGAATTCCAGACGCAGGTCGAATTCCTCGAAACGGTTGTTCTGGAAGAGGACGTTCGTACCCCGAAAGCGCGTGGTCGAGGATTCCGTCCCCACCTTGGTGGTCGTGCAGTTCCGTATGACCGTGTTGCGGTTCAGGCTTTCTTCATGCAGTACAACATCGCCCGGTTTGATACCGGCCGGTACGGACTCCAGGGCAACGGCATAATGGGGTGCGGCCACATCCTTGGCACTGACGACCCGAGCCATGCCGCGTAGCCTTCCTTGGTCCGGCGACCAGAAACTGGCCCAGTCGCCCGGCTGCCACAGGAAGGTCTCCCGGCCCTGGAAGGACGGTGTCAGTGTGGCCACGTTGCCGGTGACGGAAACGAGTACTTGCCTGCGGGAATACAGGGCAAAGGTGTCGTCGTACATGGCCGCACCGTCCCAGTCGCCGTCCTCGATCAATATGCCCCAGCGTCCGTTTTTGATATGCATACCGTCCCGCCAGGTCACATACAACTCGGTCTCGGGGTGGGGTGTCTGGATATCGACGTTCGAAAGGGTGATAGGCCCCGTGTTGCTGAGGATGTTCATCCAGAAGTAGGGGGCGCAGGTGTAGCGGATATCACTCAGTTTGATGCGGGAACTGCGTGTGATGATGTTGTTGCCTCCGAGATGACCGTACACCCGATGGGGTACCACGAACTCTGTGGCCCCATTGTTATAGGCATGCTGAAGCCGTGGCCTCATACTTGCGTTGGGCGTGCCACTGCCCTTGGCGTCTTTTCTGATCTGCAGTCGTAACTGACGTTCGTGGCCAATCCGCGTTACCTTCTCGATATAGAGGTTGTGTCCATGCCCCCAGCGCGCCCCTGGTGCGTCCGGGATGAAGCTGCGTCCGAAGAAAGGCGCGTGCGCGGGTGAGATCCCCACGTCGGGAACGGGGTAGCGATCCGGTACCTCGATGTCAACCGTCATGTTGGGCACATCGATGTTTGTGATGGTACCCTGGTAATACGGTTTGGGATCGTAATCCACGGTGAATCCGCTGATATGGATGTTCTCGGCGAAGGCAATGTTCGCCATGCGGTCCGGTGGATGGATCACTAAGGTGGCTCCGTTGCCCTCGATGTGAATGTTGCGGGCACCGTCCAGACCAAATACGGGTTCGACGGTCAGATCAGTCCGGCCGATGACACGGTAGGTCTTGGATCCGTCGAAACGCACGATGCCGCCCCCGGCCTGTTTGGCAGTCGCCAGGGCCCGGGTGATGGCAGGCTGGTCATCCGTGTTTCCGTCGGCCTGGGCCCCGAAGTCCGCCACTGGGAATACCTTAGCTCCTGCAAAGGTCGGCGTGCAAAACGCCACCTGATACCCGATTCGGTATCGCGTACCTTTGGCCGGGATTGCCTTGACCTCGATGGTATCGCCCTGGCCAAGGCCTTCCACACGCGTCTCGAAACGTTGTGGTGCAAGCCCGGGCCTGGCCCTAAGTGACTTGATCTCTTTGCCGCTGGCAAGAACGCGGAGGTCGACCTGGCCCCTGGACTTGACGTCGAGCCAGGCTATGCCGATCTGGTAGTCGCCGGCTTCTTTAACGACATGGGACCAGGTCCCGATATTACCGGAGAGAGGTTCGTCCACTATCTGAACGATAGTGGATGTTACATCAGCCAAACAGGCGGAAGTTATTGAAAGTGCAAGTACGATAAATAATAACTTCTTCACTGTAACCAACCCTACTCTTTTTTGATCTCAATTGCCGGCGATTTAAATAATCCGTACAGCACAAGTTAATTAAAATCAGAAGAGTAAAAATTCAATTCAATTCACTATTCTTTTGATCTAATATTTACCATAATCAAACGCAGCACTATATGCAGCAATGACATTTTCGGTGGGGCTGTTGTCCTGTATCTGATGTGTTGGAGCCA
>CAZVPR010000216.1:0-5007 GCA_964629085.1 uncultured Anaerolineales bacterium | reverse complement strand
TCTGATTATGAGAACCATCTTTTCGTGGGACGCTCTTCCACTAAGATAAATGTATTACCCGTTTGACCATAGTGACATGCTCATTGACTGTTAACGCATGAGTCATAACATAAACCGCCTGTTACAGCGTCATACGAAGAGGGAGTGATTCACCTAAAGACACACCTTCGAGAATGTGCAGCAACTCGGTCATAGGCTAGTCTTCTGCGTTCTCATTCAATCTCAATATTGCTATGTCAATAACTGTCGGGATTGTCTTTCTGAATGAAGGCCCCGCAACATCTAAAATCAACCACCCGGCAAATAGCATATTGAGTACAGGCACTGAAAGACCAACCATTCTTAAACCAACAGTACCTACTCTTTTACCTGTAATTGACAGCAAGGTCCTTCCAACCACTGCAAGCAGAATCTTGTTGTAGGCTTTTCTTCCTATAGAACGAATGAGCTTTGATGCTGCTTGGTTAGAAATCGTCCCGATGAAATCGTTGAAATCCACCCCAGCTCTATTCAGGACCTGCCTTATATCACTACCTTTTTTTGTAGATTCTTCGATGTGCTTTAAGACAATCTTCTGAATGATTGCGCTTTCCAGCGCTACTGTTTCACTAGCTTCACTCCATTCGATACTGATATCGTCGTCGTTAGCATTCTCAAAAAAGATATCCTCTTCATGGGTTTCTAAGACAGCTTCATAGTCTACATTCAGCTTCTTAGCAACGCCCAGTACGACTGTCCGATAATCAACTCCTTGTTGGCCTCTAAAAAATGATGCTATGGTGTTAGACCCATCTAGACATACTTCTCTAACTAGCGTCTCTACTCCATCACTCGGGTCAATACCATGGCGCTTGAAGATTGGTATGAGTGCATTTCTATCTTCCTCGTGCACTCGCTTGAGAAAATCTTCCAGTGCCTGTGTAGAATCAGTTTCTTGCATCTAGGTTTCCTCAGAGTCTTCTCTTAAACGTAAAAAGCAAGAATAGTGCCATTTACTACTGGTCAATATGGCGTTAATGCGCATTAAATAACACTAAAATTGGATTGGACTTCTAGGACGGACATATTATGTTGCATAGTAACATAACACAATGTGATTCTATATAACATAGTAGATGTGATGAGATCGAGGTAAGATTATGAACGTAATACACGCGGAGACCACCATTGAAGCACTAACAAAGCACATCTCCACAGTTATCAAGAATATCGGGGAAACAGAAAAACTAGAGTGCATGAAGTCCATCCGAGAAAAGAAATCAAGAATCGCTGTGCCAGCAGATCTGAAAAATCTGCAAAAGAAGTGGTTAAGAAATTTCAGAAATGGTAGGGGATGGCTTGAACCACTTGCATCTGTTGAATCAATTCTGCGAGTACAACTCCAGCGGTTGATATTCTTCACGTTCTACTACGAGGCGAATTATTTCTCAAAAATTTACGGTAGGGATTTAATGGAAAGCCTCAGGGTGATGCTTTTCGGAAGAACTGCCTATGATCTTCTAAAAACACATTCCTATCCAAAGAGAAGAATTCTGATAACTGGTGAAACAGGCTCTGGTAAGGAGCAGATTGCGAGTATTCTGCAGATCGGTCTGAAGGGGTCTTTGAAAGAAATGCTTCGATACAACATTACAGAAATAAACGACGAGACCTCAACTTCTCAGCTGTTTGGTCATGAGAAAGGATCATTCACTGGTGCTGATAAGCGACATAAAGGTGTTTTTGAGACTCTCAGTGGTCAAACCTTTTTTCTTGACGAAATAGGTCGAGCGAACAAGCTTATTCAAGCTAGACTATTGCGTATACTCGAGCATGATGAGGTTATACGACTCGGCTCAAATAAACCAGTTGAGGTTAAACCGTTTCACCTAATAACTGCAACCAGCATCAGTGAGGCTGATTTGCGCGGAGACACACGTGAAGTAAAGCAGGATAGTTTTCTACCCGATCTGTACTACCGGCTCTCGGATAATGTGATAAGACTTGCTCCTTTACGCGAAATACTCTCAGATAAAGATTCCGCTAAAGCATGCGTGTCAGCTATCTGGGAACACGAAAAACGCACTATCAACACTTACATGAAGGATTCAGCTTGTAATCAAGATAACTCCAAAGAAGTGGGTAGAGTTGATATGGATATAAACTGGTTTCGAGAAAGCGATACTGAACTACCAATGGAAACTGCAGTCACAGAAGCAGTGTTAGATGAACTTCAAGGATACACTTGGCAGGGTAACTTAAGAGAGTTCAGTCAGTACTTGTACCAATGCGACCTCTTCGGTGTCGAACATGCTACAAGCGCTTTACTTGCAGCCCAAGATACTGCTGGTGGCAAATCAGCAGTTGATTCGAAAACTATGAGTACTCTAAAGATCAAAAAGAGAATTGAAACTCTAAAGCTAGATCTCTATAAGCGTGCATTTGACCAAACTCACACAATGGAAGAAGCTGCAAAAAAACTTGGAGTATCACGTCAATCTGTATCCAAGTACTGGAAGCAGATGGGGCTAGTGAAAGGCAAAATCTGAAGTGCCTTTCATGTGCTGGTGTTGCTGACATCTTAGCCATCAACAGTTTCGCACAACCATTCATCCCTGTTTGTCACCACCATCAGAGTTACTACAGCAAAGCTGGCTAACAATCCAACCCCAGCATTTCGTACTTGATTGCTGTCAGATAATCCTGTGCAACACCAGTTGGCAAAATGCTCACAGTTGTTATCCAGAAGTGAGTAACTGTTTTCACCAAGTCTTGCCTTTGCTCTTCCCACTACTTCTGCACTGTCAATTGGGGATCTAGGATGCTCAACGATATAGAATCTTCCGCTACGAACGAATTCTTCTAACGAGCTTTCAATCACTCCAATACTGAGGGTGTCAGTTTCCACCCCATTATTATGGATCACTCTTCCATTACCAATGTATATGCCATGATGCCAATAGTATCTTCGCCATACCCTGAGGTGCGCCCCAGTGTACAACTCTTTCTTTGGGGTTGATTCGACGTTCATGATAATCTCCCTTGACAAACCGGGGGACCAGATCCCCCGGTTTCCTGCATGGAAATAACGACTAGGCATTCAATGGATCGGGAACTGGTTCGTCGAATCCATAGTCTTGCGGATCAAGTTCCCGCCATTCAATATAGGTATCCAGCTCATCTCTGATCGTGGCAATCACAATCGCGAAGACTGTCGCATCATCAAGGTAACCTAATGGGAACAGCACATCCGGGACAAGGTCAACCGGGTTGATGAAATAAAGAAGTGCGAAGGCCAGCGCAGCAACAACAGTCCACGGAACCGGATACCGACCACTTAGTGCATCTCGTAGCATCTGATAAGCGAGTTTGACGCGGCGCCCAAGGTACCTTAACCATGATAGAGAAGAACTTGTTAGCTTTTCGGCTTTGCCAGTGGCTTTACCTTCTCTTTTCAGCACTTTTTCAACCTTACTGGAATCCATCGCATTGATTGAATCCGTGACGGTTTGGCGGTTTACTTTTTTCATTTTCCTCTCCTCTCGGAAATGATATGTGACGTTTCTCAGGAGTTTCAGGATTCTTGCTATGAAACACACAAGCAAACGCTGCGCCAAACAGCATAATATACTGTATTATATGATATTAGCAATAAGCACTGTGTGCTGATAACTCTTATAATGTTATATGTTTTAACATATGTTCGATTGTTGCACATATTCCGAGAGATATTCTATGGATAGATCTCTAACTGATCACTTAACTCTGCCGGTAAAAAAGTCTCTTCCTACTGCATCTCGATAACTTCTGCCTATTCGAACTGCTCGCACTATCGCTTCGAACGACTTCTCATCCGAATCAATTTCTGAAAGGAAAACTTCCATATCAATCGGAGGTTCGAAACCGATTGTCCGTTCACGGTTTACCTCTATAGCAACTAAGACTTGCAGCTGATCGGAATTGAATTTCTTCTTTATTGTTACGTGGAAACCACTATCGAAAAGCATAAGTAATCCAGTGCTTAGGTTAGGATAGATCTCCAGATCCACGATTACCCTTCTCAAAACATCGACAACATTCTCCAGCCAATCACGATAGAACATTCGGTTCCTAGACTCTGTTTCTGATTGGGCGATTCTGCAGACGTTGTTTAGTTCTTCCCTCATCTGTATGTTGTCAAGTACTTGCAGCGCATTTGAGAATCCATCTTGTCGAAGCCTAAGCACTACCCTTAGAAATCCATCACAGCTGCCTGATTCTGCATACTCTCGAGCCAGAATAGGAATGTATTCTTGGCGCTTTGGGGCATCCATAGTGTACCTTTTGATTAGAATCATCTTTAAGTCACGAATGATCGTTTTTATACTACTGCATACAATGTGCCATAAACATACGACGCGCTATTCTTATATAAAACAATGCTATAGATACTGAATAGCTGAGTGAATTCCAATGTCATTATGTTAGTACAATTAACATTTTCAGACTAGTTCCACAATAAAGGACCACTTAATGAGTCGCTCGATTGCTCAATTAGAATCGTACTAACCAGTCTTTTACTTATTGAGATGCCATTGAGTTTTGCAGTTCAAATTGGTAGATTTGCATTTGGTGATCTATAATCTTGACATCAAATTCATCCAACCGGAGGGATTATGAAAATCCGGTGTCAGAATTGTGGCTATACCAAGAAGACTTCTGTTAGCTTCTTCGTAAGTCTCATAGGAGGTGTATTACCTCTTGGTGGATTCTGGGCTTGGGTTACTTATTTCTTGGCAGGAACGGGACTAGCAATGCCGATTGTAATCGCAATGATGACTGGCGGAATCGGAATGCTGATATTCAAGAATCAGATTGTAGAGTGGATTGTTAACAGAGGTTACAAATGTCCTGAATGTGGCAAAGTTGAGTGGGTAGCATAGCATAACTTTTCTCTCCAATCAATGAGTTTATGTTGGTTTGATGGCCCGAGTAAACAAAGAGGAGTCTTTTGCTTCAGAATTACAGAACCATTAATCAAATCCACGC
>CAZVPR010000215.1:0-5031 GCA_964629085.1 uncultured Anaerolineales bacterium | reverse complement strand
CCCTTGAAAGTCTCCCTTGAAAGTCTCCCTTGAAAGTCTCCCTTGAAAGTCTCCCTTGAAAGTCTCCTTGAAAGTCTCTGGAAAGTCCTATCAGGTCATATATGGTCAACGTTGCCATCAAACATAATTGTTCCTAGCGGGACTTTCCAAGATAGCTCAGTGAGTATGCGTTCTTCATTTCATGATCTTAAACAAAAGATTCAACAAATCGAAGCTATTTTCGACGATGCAAACATACCTCTTCGAAAGGATTCAGATCTTGGACGTATTATTGCTGATGCCAAAAGTTGCTCTGAATCTGCCCAAATGAAGATTCCTGAGAAAGTTTCATCTGAAATGTTCTTTAATGCTATGCACCTTGACCGTATCGCCAAAGCTCTTTTGCCTCTTGCAAATGTAAAGGACAAATGCAAGTATCTCAAAGCTGTTCTTTCGGGCACCCTTGATTTCTTTAAAAGAAAGCAGTCACATGCTAAAGATATTTTTTGGGAGCTTGAGGTTTGGTCCAAACTGCTTACGAGTTCACAACATGTTTTTCTAAAAGAACCTGACATCGCAATTGAATTTGAAGATGTCCATATTGGGATTGCTTGCAAGAAAATATATTCTGAGGGACATATTCAACAGGTTCTTTCAAAAGCGGTTCATCAGATTGGGAATAATTATCAGTTTGGAATTGCAGCCTTTAATATTGATGATTTATTGCAAGGAGAGGCGACACTTAAACATACGAGTCTTGATGGAGTCATAGAGTGGCTTCATAATCGAAATGGTGAATTTCTAGAAAAACACGATAGGCATTTCAGGAAATATCTTGCTAATGGCCGTATTCTTGTAGCATTAATATCATCAAGTATAATATCAGATGTTCCAAGTGAGCAACCTCGCTTTCAGAATCTGCAACCATGGACTATATGGGAAATACCAGGTCTTCCTAAAGAGCATCTAAAGCAACGTGACCGTTTATATGAACTAATCATGAACTAAATATAACAAATGGATGCAGCCAGACCTCGCTATCGCTCGGCTGCTGATCCAATCGTTCGGCCCAAGGAGTCTATATGAACCCAGCTTATATGATCTTGCCATTGATTGTGGCAGAGCTTTTCTGGCTCAGGACCCTGGGCAAGCACTTGGCAGATGACAAACTCGATCCAACGGATAAGATCTGTTGGACTGTGGTTCTGTGCACACTTAACCTACTTGGGCTCATTATGTACTTGGCAGTAGGCCCACATGCTTCTAAAGCTCGGGTGTGATAGTGAAGCTACAATGCAGAACATCTCATTCCTGATAGGCAACATGAGATGCCTGCGAAATATCAATTAGGAATCAATATTACTCGGCCTTCTCAGGCCGAACATCGAGATTGATTCGCACCATCTGAAAGCTGCCGCTTTCATCTGGGCGATCATCTCGGGCGTTAGGCGGCAGCAAATGTCACACGACAAAAGGAGACCATTATGAAAACAACCATATTGCTGAAGAGTACTATGGCTCACCCATATTTCTCTGTAGCCTGCGCAATGTGCATGTTGTTCATCCTCCCACGGTATGGTTGTGTAGCGACGATGGTCGGTTGTGCCACTATGTTGTCTGCATACGTCGCGACGTTTCCAGATAGTTTCCGTGGTCGCAGTGGTTCGCTGACTCTGGCTAGATATTTGGTAGCAGCCATGTGGGCCGCTGCAGCGATCGTAACGGTGCTTTCACTGCTTGGAGAACTTCAAGATTGAGGAACCGCGTCTAACATCGAGATCCATGAGACCGCTCGCACGGCTCGCGTCTCATGATCTCGTGCGTTAGATGCAGAGGAAAACTATCATGATGACATCGTTCCTGGAAAAATCGCTGTATCGCCTATCTGTTATGCTAGTCGTCATAGTTGTCTACTCTTCACTGGCCCCGTGTACTGACAGCACAATCGATAGTTCCTCGGTGATTATTAAGCCTTATCCATACCTGTCAACGCTGATCGGCAAGCCGGCTCCGGGATTCGAGGCAATAAGAGCTTGGAAGAACACCAAGCCGCTTCTGATAAAGGAATTACGTGGAAGGTATATTCTATTGGATTTCTGGGGATACTGGTGTGGCCCTTGTATTCGGAATATGCCTCATCTGATGATTATCTCCAAAGCCTTTCCCAAGGACAAGCTGACAGTGATTGCAGTTCACGATGATTCAGTAACCAGCCTGGAAGAAATGGATAGAAAACTCAAGGATATCAAGAATCGCATCTGGATGGGGAACGATGTGGACTTTCCCATCGCGCTGGATGGAGGCGGTGCGACCAAGATTAAGGGGAGTGACCGTATAGTGAAAGGAGCAACAACAGCAGCTTATGGGATTCCGTCATTCCCCAAGGCCATTCTGATTGACCCTGAAGGCAATGTGGCAGGAAGGTTTCATGCGCCTAGTCTCAAAGAGAAAATACGTGGTTTGGAAACTCTCTTGAAAACCAAGGCACAAAACCCTGAATGGCACAGTCGTTTTTATGGCACATACCAATTGAAAGAACAACAATTACTGAGTTATGTTCCGGAGCCCTTCATCCCTGAACGACGGAGTTTCTATTTTTATGTTTTCGCAGACAGGAATTCATTTTTGGGGCCTTTCCGTGATTTCAACCGTCGATTGCCAAAAAGCGAAGTGCTAGACTGGGATCCCCTTAAAGAGCGGCTATACTCCGAGCGCAACGACGCTGGGACAATTGCAGACTTGCTGGAGGCATTTGGGCTCAAGCTATGGGAGTATGAAGGCCCAAAGGAATTGCTTCAGGAACGTGTTCCTGGTGATTGGGTGATGTGTAAGGGAGCAAAACCGGAAAGCCTTATTACCTGCCTGGTTAGAATCCTCAACGGACAGCGAAAACTGCCTATAGTCATCCAGAAGAAGACCGTCGAAAAAGAGGTGGTCATTGCAAAGGGACAGTTTGAGTTCTGCCCTTTGTCAGGTGATGCAAGCCATAAGGAAATCCATCTATTCATAGAAAAACCCGATCCGTTCGACAACATTCGCGGTGGGGGTGGCTCAGGTGGTGTCGGTACTCTCCTCGATTATCTTGGCAGAATTGGGAAAATCCACATCATCAACCAATGCCAGTCTCGTACTGATCAGCAGATTCAGTGGCGCCAACACAGCTCTGCCTGGGAAAGAGTTCTTTCAGACCCAGATTCTTTTGGCGCACTGCTTAAGATTGTGAGTAGCCAAACGTCTTTACAGTTTCAAAAAACGCAAAGGATCGAAGACATCTGGTCGGTCAACTTGCGATCTAACGAAAATTAAGCTGTTTTGCCAAGCATCCGTTTATTTATCTAACATTGCTGCTTCAGGAGACCGCTCCTACCGTCGCGTCTCCTGAGCAGGCCGTTAGCGAGATATGCATATGAGGCTGATAAGAATGCAATGAAGTTCAAGAATCAACTAACGGCTTTTTCCAATGGGTTGGCACCAATGCCCATGCATTCGGGTGAGTCACAACCCGATATAGCATGGACTATGTGAAGGGAAGTGCCTTGAACGATTCAGTGAATGTGAAGATGTTAATGATGAACATAGCTGCCGGAACACTGTCGATTATCCTTTTGGTGCAAACCCAGGCTGCAGGTGCTGACTCTATTACTGCAGAGAAATTCCTTGAACGGTACGAAAAGGCTCTCACCGTAGCTTGCGAGAATATCGCCTTTGACATCGAGGCCGTGGGAAATCTACATGGAGACTCACGAGTCACCACGCGGAGGCGAACCGTGCAGAGGGCGGGAAACCAGATGTTCGTTGCATTGGACTCAGAGACTCGTGGCCGTGACAGTAGTGTAGAAAAGAATTACCTCAAGAGTCTTACGACAGATCAGGAATTATTCTCATACAACGGTGAAGATGGAGAGCCTGCGGACTATCTTTTGGTGATATCTGACTTGGGTACTTTCGCCGAGCGCATTCGTTTCGACATGGGAATGTGCAAGTATATCGAGGGTGCTGCGTGGGATGGGGTAACTATTGTCGCAGCGATGCGACAGGCCCCATCGCTGCGACTGAGAGATCGCATGGAGCTTGTTAACGGGCATCAAACCTACGTACTCGAAGCCCAAGGCATGGAAGACGCCTATGTCATGTGGATTGATCCGGAGCACGGTTTCAATCCTCGCAGGATAGAGATGATCAGATACCATGATGGGAAACGTGACCCTTCCGACACCAAAAGTCGTCTTTTGGTAGACAATATTAATATAGAGAACATTGATGGCAAGTACATTATCATGTCGGCCGATTTCGAGTACAAAAGAGAACCGTTTGAAGGCGAAGTTGGGACGATGGAAGTTGACTTTTCCTTAAGGCGTACAAACGTCAATTTCAATCCAGATTTTTCCAAGGCGATCAAAGAGTTCTGGGAAGGAGTCCCTGAGGGCGTGCCAATTTCTTGCATTGATGAAAGAAGGATGCGAGGGGTACAATACGAATGGGTTAACGGGCAGGTTCTCGCGAAAGTAGAGCCCGCCTTGATCGGTGAGCTTTTACCGAGTCTGGGCGAATTCAACCTTACCTACGATTTGGAGGCATTCAAGGGCAAGCGACTGCTCACCTGCTTCTGGGATTTCAATCAACGACCGAGCCGTCATTTGCTGGGGCAATTGGCAAAGCAAGCCGACAGTCTCAAGGAGCAAGAGGTTGTCGTGATTGCCATTCAAACGTCGAAGGTTAACAAAGAGAAACTGGACGAATGGATCAAAGAGCAGAAAACATCCTTCTTGCTTGGTTCCTTACCAGGTAAGGAAAAGGCTGTCTTTGGTCAGTGGTCAGTGCGAGGGCTTCCCTGGTTGATTATAACAGACAAAGATCACAAAGTGACACATGAAGGCTTCACAATTGATGAGCTTGGAGTGTTGTTGAAGTAGATATTAATTGAATCGTAATAATCAGTGATGTGCTAACATTCTGCTTCAGAGATACGCCTCGTTCCTCGGCGATCCTGAGCAGATGCGTTAGCCACCCAATAGACAATAGGCAATCGTTATGAAAAACACTAGCAACAAT
>CAZVPR010000214.1:0-5044 GCA_964629085.1 uncultured Anaerolineales bacterium | reverse complement strand
GAAAGAACCGAACGATTAGATGCCCTGGTTGGATTAATGGCAGGGAGAGAGGTACGCATGTCGGAGTTAAAAAAAGTAATAAGAAAACTTCGAAATCAAGTTGAAAAAGCAGGAATGACTCCTATTGCTAATGATCCCTTGTTAGAGGAAATAGAGTAGCCGGTTGAATTAAGGTTTTCACAGATAAAGAAAATTCAAAAAGCCGAAATTAATCAAGGAAATTTGACAAAGAATTCTAAATGAATCGACAGCTAGAAATCCGATCTCGTAATATATTTGTAATTTGAATGTGTGGAAAATTGAAATAACCATGATTGAAGTTCCTCTTAAAAAATGACTGAGTTAGATGATCGTGAAAAAACACTGTTGATAGTTTCAAATGATGATGCCCATAATAAGGCCTTCGGGCAATTCATTATTAGGCAAGATTTGGCGTATACAATAGTGATCGTGAAATCCGTGAAGGAAGCACACCATGCCTTGACGACATCTAGCTATGATGCCATTATCTCTGATTACTTGTTGGGTGATGGTACGGCAAGAGAGATTCACGATTATAAAAAATCTTTACCGTTCATTGTTGTCACTGGAAGAGGGGATGAAAAATTAGCCATTGAATTAATGAAATTGGGAGCTTCGGATTATTTGATCAAAGACAGTTTCGGCGATTATTTGACAGAATTTCCAGCTATTCTGGAAAAGGCATTTCTTCGAAATCAGGCAGAGATTGAACTGGGTTTCTTCCGTGGAAAATTTAATGAATTGATTGAAGAGCGTGCTGCCGAACTTGAAAATGCTAATGAGAAACTTAAGGCAGAAATTCTCGAAAGAAAGCAAGCTGAGCAAACCCTAAATTATCAGGCTGAACTTTTTAAAAAAATTTCTGAAGCAGTCATATCCACAGATGTATCGTTCCAAATTCTTTCCTGGAATAATGCCTCGGAAAACTTATATGGTTGGACCTCAATGGAAGCTATTGGAGAAAAATTTGGTGAATTCCTAAGGGTTGAATATATAAACTCCAAACCTGAGGAGGTATTAGCAGAAATTGAAAAAAATGGTATCTGGACTGGGGAAGTAATTCAATATAATAAAGCGGGTGAGAAATTATTTGTAAATACATCGATAACAAACTTAGACAATAGCGATGGGGAAGTAATTGGAAAAGTAGCGGTGAACCGAGATATTACTGAAGCCAAACATGTTCAAAATGAGCTTATTGCTTATCAAACACATTTGGAGACACTTGTCGAAGAACGCACTTCGGCCTTAAACAAACAGGTATCCGAAAGTGCTCAACTGAACGAAGCATTAACCAATTTGTTGGAAGACTTTCAAAGCACCAACGAAAATCTCGCAATTGCCTCCCGGAAATTGCAAGAAGCCAACCAGGAACTAGAAGCATTTACTTATTCCGTGTCACACGATTTGCGGGCGCCTTTACGAGCGGTGGATGGTTTTTCTCAAATTCTTCTCGAAGATTATGCCGACGAACTGCCCAAAAACGCTGTCAGCTATTTGACCAAGGTGACGGATGGTGCTCATCAAATGGGTGAATTGATCAAGGATCTGCTCGAATTATCTCGCCTAGGACGAAAACCGCTACAAAAATTACATTTCGATTGTAATGAAATGGTACAGAAAATTATTGAGGATTTCGATTATAAAATTAGTAAGCAGGATTACGAAATTAAAATTCATGATTTCCCCAATGTTTATGGAGATCCTGCCTTATTGAAACAAGTTTTCGTCAATTTAATTTCAAATGCAATTAAATTTTCATCCCAAAATGAAACTCCCAGGATCGAAATCGGAAAAATGAGAGACGACGGTGAAGTGAGATTTTATGTGAAAGATAATGGTGTAGGTTTCGATATGGATTATGTTGAAAATTTGTTTGGCGTATTTCAGCGATTACATTCGGCGGATCAATTTGAAGGTACTGGAGTCGGTTTGGCGATTGTTCAACGAATTATTCGTCGGCATGGTGGGCGCGTTTGGGCAGAGGGGCAGGTAAATAAGGGTGCTACGTTCTTCTTCACCATTCCTCAAGATGAATATTCATGAAGATTTTTGACTATCAGATGAAACAAATGAGGTTTCGGCGTGCCGGCTAAACTTAATATTTTGATTTTGGAAGATCGTCAGACTGATGTCGAACTGATGTTGGCAGAAATGAGGCGATCCGGATTCGATTTCGATTGGACGGTAGTTGATTCAAGGGAGGGATTTAATAACCAGCTGAATTCAGATTGGGATATTATTTTGGCCGATTATGCTTTACCCCAATATGATGCTCTAACTGCCCTGCATGATCTTCAAGAAAAAGGAAAGGATATTCCCTTAATTATTGTAACAGGGACAGTGAGTGAAGAGATTGCTGTTGAATGTATGAAGCTGGGGGCGGCGGATTATCTGCTTAAGGACCGACTGGCGCGATTAGGAGGGGCGGTTACGCGGGCCTTAGAAGAAAAAGATTTAAGGTTGGAGAAAAAGATTTCCGATTTTGAATTGCTGCAAAGTGAAGACCGTTATCGTAACATATTTAATTCTGCGGCCGTAGCAATTTGGGAAGAGGATTTTTCACAACTAAAGAAAAAGCTTGATGAGATAACATCTGATAAAGGTTTAGATTTCCGTAAATACCTGGATGAGAATCCAGATTTCATTGAAACAGCAGCCGAATTGATCCAGATTCGCGACGTCAACCGGGAAACTTTAAGACTATTTGGGGCAAAAAATAAAGATGAGATTCTTGGAAGTCTCAAAAAGATTATTGTTCCAGAGACTCAACCAATTCTTAAAGAAGAAATCCTTGCCATTGCTGAGGGAAAAACATTTTTTAGGGGTGAAACGAAAAATATTACGCTGGATGGCCGGATAATAGACGTAATAGTGACAGTCAGTATACCGGCAGAAAAGCACCATTTTGATAGGGTTCTTGTCAGCATGATGGATATAACTGAGCGAAAGAAGTGGGAACAGCATTCGCAACGCTTGCTCAATCAGCAGATTGCTGCAAACCAATTGTCGTTGGCGCTTGGGGAATCCCACCAATTAAATGAACTCTATCAAATTATTTATGACCACGTTAAAAAATTGATGGATGTGAATACTTTCATTCTTTCATTTTATGACCAGGAACTGGAATTGATCCATGCGGGCTATGTTATTGATGATGACCAGGTAGTGGATATTTCAAACTTGCCTCCGTTGCCTTTGGCTGATTCTGGGAAAGGCATTCAAAGCCAGGTTATTCGATCGGGAGAAACTCATTACACCGGAGACTATTTGCTTTCATTGGAAAAATCTGTCAACAAGTTTGTAATCGGAAAAGATGGTTTAATTTCCGATGCGTCTGTTAGTGTAAATGGTGGCGATACCCGTTCGGCAGTTTATGTACCAATGAAGGATAGGGGTAAAGTAATTGGAATCTTACAGGTCCAAAGTGACAGCCTGGATGCCTACGACCAGGAAGATATTGACCTGCTATCGGCGCTTGCCAATGTGGCTGCAATTGCCATTCAAAACGCACGTCTGCTCAGCGAGACTCGTCGACAAATCGAAGAGATGGAGGTAGTAAGCAGAGTGTCTTCAGCCCTGCGTGAGGCTGAAAGGCTGGATGAAATCCTCCCGATTTTTCTCGATGAAATCTTGGCGATTGTTGGAACTTCATCAGGAAGTGTGGTGGTCTATGATAAATACAAGAAAGAGTTTATTTATCAGGCTTATCAAGGCTGGTTCGCGAATTTGAAAACAATTTTGCCGCCAGTACGGGCAGGTATTTCTGGCCACGTTCTGGAAACTGGGAACATCTACGTCACCCAGGACTTTGCCAATGATCCCTTAGTCGACCCTCCTGCCTCCGGGTTAGTACCACAAAACTGGGGTGGAGCCTGTTTGCCACTTTATGTTGGCAAAGAAGTCACTGGATTGCTGTATGTTTCCGTTGAGCATCCACGTCAACTCATGGAAAGTGAAATAAACCTTCTGGGAACATTGTCAGAGATCGTTGGCGTTGCAATTCATCGTACACGCCTTCATGAGCAAACCCAAATTCAACTGCAACGTTTGGCGGCTTCCCGGGCTATTGACACTGCCATAAATGCCAGCATGGATATGAGTATCATCCTGGATGTATTTATTGAGCAAGCCAGAGAAAAATTGAGCGTTGATATTGTCAACTTAGTAATTTTGGATCCTCAAATGCAAACGCTTACACAGGTGGGAGCAGCAGGGTTTAGAACCAAAAAACAAGACAAACTAATTCTTCGTTTGGGAGAAAGTTTGGCTGGAAAAGCGGCTCTCTCTCGGCACATTTTTGAAATTCCCGATTTGCGTGAGAGTGATGAAGAGTTCGACCAGCCCGAATCGATAGCTGATGAGGATATCATCGCGTATTATGCTGCTCCACTCATTGCCAAAGGAAGGGTAAACGGAGTTTTAGAGGTCATGCATCGAGCGCCATTGCATCTTGATCAGGGCTGGATGGATTTTTTCAATACTCTAGCCGGACAGGCTGCCTTGGCGATAGACAATACATCCCTTTTCCATGATCTTGAGTCTTCAAATAACGACTTGAGGATAGCGTATGATCAAACGCTAGAGGGTTTGGTTCGAGCGTTTGAAATTAGAAATATTGAAACGGAAGGCCATATCAGAAGGGTAGTCGATCTCACGATAAAAGTTGCGCGAGAAATGGGTTTTATTGGGGAGGATATCCTACATATACGTCGAGGCACTTTGCTTCATGATATTGGCAAAATGTCAATTCCAGATTCTATATTACGCAACGAGGGACCTTTGAGTGAAGAAGAATGGCAGATTGTGCGTCAACATCCGGTTCAGGGACATGAAATTTTGAGATCGATAACCTTTTTGGTTCCAGCACTGGATATTCCCTATTGTCATCATGAAAAATGGGATGGCAGCGGGTATCCCAGGCAACTGAAAGGGGAAAAAATTCCCTTGGCTGCTCGCATTTTTGCGATAGTTGATGTGTGGGATGCGTTACTTTCTGACCGTCCTTACCGGGATGCATGGC
>CAZVPR010000213.1:0-5056 GCA_964629085.1 uncultured Anaerolineales bacterium | reverse complement strand
CAATTATCGGACTACAGCGATGCTGGACTTGCAATGACAGCAGCTTTGTCGACATAGTCGCCCATTAAAACCCCCCAACATAAACCCCCCCCGGCCCCCCCCCCCCCCCCCCCCCCCCCCCCCCCCCCCCCCCCCCCCACCCCCCCGGCCCGGTGGTTTGACACCTGCAAGATACCAATAAAAGGAGAGGCAGGTACCAACACTTATAATATACACTAAATTTGGTCTTATTTGCATTAAAAAAAGATGAGATTTTTAGGACGAATTTTATGGAAATTGAGTGAAATACTATTTATTATTACTTTTGAAAATCTGTAACCATTCATCAACTTCTTTAGCGCTAAGCTGGGTGTCTTTCGTGGGGTCGTTTTCTTCAAATTTTGTTAGCTCATTTGCAAAATCTTCCGACCGAATCACACGCGCCCTCATAGCTTGGGTGGCAGCCTGAACCTGGCGGTCAGAGCTTATTACAGTCCATGTTTGGGCAGAGTTTCCCAGGGATTGAAGTTTTTGTTGTATGGCTTTATCAGCAGTTTTCCCCTCGCGGATATAATGCGCTGTAACTACACCATATTTTTGTGTTCGGCTTTCTCCAGGCGGGGCATTGTCAAAATAGACATCAACTTTCTTGCGCGTCCGTTGGCAGAAATCTTGCAGCATTCGGATTAGCTGGATTTCATCATCAATTTCCCGTAAGCTAAGCCCACGAATTTTTGGAATTAGATTGTGCCCATCAATTATGTATGGCATGGCGAACGTGATTTATAATAAAAGAATACACTTTGACTCCAGATGTTAAGTGACGTAAATTGTAGCGGCGGGTCACGCCTTCGTCAATGGAGATGCATGAATGGCAGGTCGACTATGCAGTGGAGACGATTGGTTTTTTACATTTTGATAAATATCGTAGTTTCAGCTGTTACAGTTTATGTTGTGTTGACTGTTTGGGAAAATAGGCAGCAAGCAGAATTGGCCCGAGTTACAACGTATGTTGTGAATCCGGCACTAGAGCCAACAGATGAATTGCCAACGGTCGAACCAACCCTTGTTCCCACGATCCCGTTACTCGTTCATCAGGTTAAATCTGGGGAAACTTTGGGAGATATTGCGCAAGAACACAATGTAACCGTTAATGAATTGCTGGAAATTAACGGACTGGCAGATCCGGATGCTATTGGGGCTGGACAGGTAATCTATATTCCTGATATTACTGTCGAAGCAATAACCGTTGAATCTACACCAACGGCCCTGTCAACTGAAAGTGAAGAGCCTGTTGTGGGCCAGATCGAGATTGTATCGGCAGTGGGCATTGGCGATTTGAATACGGAGCGCCTGATCATTGGGGAGACAGGTGGTGGCAAGCACACTTTGGCTGGTTGGCAGATCCACGATGAACATGGAAATGTCTACACCTTTCCTCAGGCAACCCTCTATGCTAATGGTCAAATTGTGCTCAACACCAAGGCTGGAGTTGACAATCCTCTTGAACTTTTCTGGGGATTAGATGAGCCAGTATGGGAGTCAGGGGAGATGGTAATGTTATCTGATGCCAACGGCCAGGAGCAAGCGTCTCTTCAAGTTCCATGAACTAAATTTATTTGTTGCCTATGAAGAAGCACACCAGCACTATTGATGAGCAGATTCGCCAAGCCATGGAAGATGGGCAATTCGATAATTTGCCAGGTAAAGGTGAGCCTATTAATTTATCGATGAATCCACACGAGGATCCAGCCTGGAGATTGGCGTTCCAGGCTCTGCGTTCCAGCGGTTATACCTTACCCTGGATTGACAAGCGACGCCAAATCGAGGCTGATTTTACGGCGGCGAAAGAAAGCCTGGCACGGGCCTGGAAATGGTATCAGGATGCATGCGTGGACGAGGGTCTCTCACCGGATTTTGTGGAGCCAGAATGGCAGCGTAGCCGCGCAGTATTTCACCAGAAAATTGAAGAGATCAATGAGCGCATATTCTCATATAACCTGGATGTGCCCTCAGACCAATTCCAACGTCGAAAAATCGATGTCGAAAATGAAATTCACCACATAGTATCTGAGGCCGACGTAACGGAGGCCGATTGACCCTGTATTGCTCATCATGTTACACTTCAACAAATACCAATTTGTATCTATCAATTGACAACACACCAAACCATGTCTAAGGCCTATTATCGAAAGTGGCGTCCCCAAACTTGGGACCAAATAGTTGGGCAAGAACATATTGTGACAACCTTGCGCAACGCCGTTGTTGCCAATCGCGTTGCACATGCTTTTCTGTTTGCAGGACCGCGCGGAACTGGAAAGACCAGTTCGGCGCGCTTGTTGGCAAAAGCCGTCAACTGCACATCCGGAGAACGAGATCAGCGTCCGTGTAATCAATGCGAGCACTGTGAAGCTGTCAATCAAGGGCGATTTCTGGATTTGATTGAAATCGATGCTGCTTCGAATACCAGCGTGGATGATGTTCGTGACCTGCGCGACAAGATTAATTTCTCTCCCAATCAAGGCGATTATAAAGTCTACATTATCGATGAAGTACATATGCTCTCGACAGCAGCATTTAACGCTTTGCTCAAAACGTTAGAGGAACCGCCCAGTCACGCCATCTTTATTTTGGCGACTACCGAGATTCACAAAATCCCGCCGACCGTGCTTTCGCGCTGTCAGCGGCATGAATTTCGTAGCATTCCGGTCACAGAGATCGTCGCTCATCTAAAAGAGATTTCTTTGATCGAGGATTTGACAATCGACACCGAAGCGCTTACCTTAGTTGCCAGACAAGCTACTGGAAGTTTGCGGGATGCGGTATCTTTGCTTGACCAGTTAGCCTCGGCCTCACAATCAATTACATTGGAGATGACTCAATTGCTTTTGGGTACGGCGACCAGTGAAGCAGTCGTGAAGATTGTCGAAGCTTTGCTTGACGAGAATTCAGCTGCTGGATTGGATATTATCCATCAGACGCTGGATGCCGGTAGCAATCCTCGCCAATTTGCTCGCCAGGTGGTCGATTATTTGAGAAACCTGGTGCTAATGCGCATGGGAAATGCCGATCAAGTAGATGTTTCCTCTCAATTGCGAACTCAAATGGCGCAACAAGCGCAGGCTTTTGAAGTACTTGACCTCTTGAAAGTAATTCGAGCTTTTAATAGTGCAGCTGCCGATGCGCGTAACTCGTGGCAGCCTGCTTTACCATTGGAAATGGCGTTTATTGAATCGTTTGAGAGAGAACCTTTGGAAGCAGAACCAGCCCCCAAAAAGGCTGTCCCGCCAAAACGTAAAAAAGCCCAACCTTCCGCGGGGGAGGCTGCTCCAGAGCCTTCAACCGTCTCCCAAGCTGATACTACTCAACCAGATCCCGAAGTAGAATCGCTCCCCGTGAGCGTCGCCAAAAATTGGAATCAAATCTTAAAAGCAGTTCGCGACAAGAATCCACAGACGCAAGCTCTGCTGAATTCCTGCAAACCATTGGGCATCAAAGGGAATTCCTTGGTGTTGGGTTTCAATGGAGAGTTTGCCAAGGCAAAAATGGAAGCTGGCGAAAATATTGATGTTTTTATACAAGCGATGGAGCAAGTTTTGGGCGATACCATGCCAGTGCTTTGTACGGTGACCAAGGGTGGGGAGATGCCGCCTGATATTGATCAAGATGGAATGGTTGCGACAGCTCTGCGTGATTTGGGCGGCAAAATAGTTGATGTTCAATAAACTTGATTGGAGATAAATTATGGCAAAACGAAAACAACCGCGACCTCCCATGGGAGGCGGCGGTATGATGAAACAAATTCAGCAGTTACAAGAACAGTTATTGTCCGCACAGGAGTCGCTGGCAGAGGAGACAATCTCCGCTTCGGCTGGCGGTGGCGTTGTCAAAGCGACAGTAACCGGTGATCAGCAATTGCAGGCCGTCGAAATTGACCCTGCCATTTTGGAAGATGGTGATGTCGAGATGTTGCAAGATTTGATTCTGACGGCGATCAACAGCGCTATGGATCAATCGCGTGAATTGGCAGCCGAACGCCTCGGTCCCCTGACCGGCGGCTTGCCTTTCTAATTTGCCACTCGCCCACTGAACTAAATGTCACTCCCTGCGCCCATTCAGAACTTAATTGATGCATTGTCCAGACTGCCTGGTGTTGGCCCCAAAACTGCCTCGCGCCTGACATTCTATCTGTTACGTGCTCCAGAAAACTTCTCTTTGGATCTGGCCCAGGCATTAGAAAATCTAAAAACAGGCACAGCCTTTTGTCAAACCTGTTTCAATATTACCGAAGCCAGTCGCATGGAGTGTGAAATTTGCACTAATGACGAGCGAGAAAACGCTGTGCTTTGCGTTGTGGAAGAGCCATTAGATGTTCTGGCGTTGGAACGCACGGGTGGCTATCGTGGAAAATTCCATGTCCTACATGGAGCCTTATCTCCCATTGAGGGCATTGGTCCCGAAGATTTGAAAATCCGGGAGTTGCTGGCTCGCTTACGCGACAGCGAAATTAGAGAAGTGATCCTGGCGACTAACCCCAGCATGGAAGGTGATGCTACAGCCATGTATTTGAGGCAACAATTGGAGCCTTTTGGTTTGAGTGTTACCCGTTTGGCAAGAGGGTTGCCCATGGGAGGCGATTTGGAATATGCCGATCAAAACACCATTTTGCGCGCTCTAGCAGGTCGTCAGGAGATGAATTAAGCCAAAAATTGTAAGAATCAGCACCAATTTTGATGAATTTGCAAAATTGGTCATTAAAACCCTTGACAATCATTTTTTAATCTGTATAATTCCCCACCGTCGAATTTACACAAGATCTAGTCTCCCAAACAAGCGAGGCAGATCGCTAAAATGTGAATAGTGCTCCTGGGATCCGATATCAGGAGAAAAGATATCGGAGCTATTTTTGTGTCTCAGAAGCCTTGACAACTTAGAACAGCCTTGATACAATCATTGACTGCTCTAAAAAACATAGAACCTTGACAACTGAAGAGTGACAGAAAGCGAAAACCTAGTCATATCAGTAAATCCCGCATCTTCGGATGCGATTTTTATGCGGAGAGTTTGATCCTGGCTC
>CAZVPR010000212.1:0-5064 GCA_964629085.1 uncultured Anaerolineales bacterium | reverse complement strand
CTAGAGTTTCAGTCAAATATTTTTGAAGAAGGATATAAATGAGTCTTGCGATAAATGAAGTTAGTGAAAGCATCATCAAAGTACGGATAACAGATAAATTTCGACAAGAGAAATTGGGTTCAATTGATCATCTTGCGAATGTTTTTGAACCTAATAATTATTGATATTTATTATTATCGAAAGTAGGATACTGTGAATTCAAATCCAAAACCTGCCTGGCAGTATTACGATAAAGCATACAAAGCATTTTTAGAGATTGATAGTACAAACTTTAGTATTCATTTGAAGAATGGTATAAAACTTGGTAAGGATATTGAGTATCGCTTATTGTTTCAATTTCAAAAAGATATCAAGGCAAGGATTGTTTCATGGTTTATTCAAAATGAGATAAATAAGGCTGATGCTGGAATTAGGCTCTTGAAGTCACACATAGTTTCTACCAGAGCGAGAAGCATTATAAATAATTTAAAAGAACTCGTAGATGAGTATAGAAAATGCCAAAATATTGAGGAGATCTCAAAATTTGACAAGAAAAAATTAGATGAATTTGAGCCCAATCTAATGATACTTGGAGCAGAAGTTGGTTTAATGTTCAATAACGATTCCATGAGCAGGGATGAACCAAGCAAACAACTTGATTTAGAATCCTATATTAGTAGTATTAGAGTAGATTTTCGAAGAAAGGCGGACATGATTGAAGGAATTAATTGGTTTGTCAAGTGATTGAAACTGTGGGAAAGTGATTATGGATATCTTTATTAGTTACGCTAGGGAGGACCAGAAACAAGCAGAGCGTATAAGAAAATTACTTTTAACAATTCCAGGTGTTGATCCTTGGATGGATATCCATAAAATATTGGGAGGAGCTGATTGGAATAGGGAAATAAATATTGCACTAGAAAATAGTGATATTGTGTTATTGCTGCTTTCACGAAATTCTGTAGATAAAACTGGATTTATTCAAAAAGAGGTAAGAGAAGCACTTGATTTGTCAAAGAATTATCCACCTGGCAAAATATTTTTAATACCAATTAGATTAGATGATTGCACCCCAAGTCATTTAGAATTAAAGAAACTAAACTGGGTTGATATGTTTGATGATTGGGACTATGGATTATCAAGAATAAAAATAACAATCGAAAAACTCATTTCACAAGATAATAAGATAGGGGTTAACAAGATTTTTGAGCTCACGGATAATGATTTTGGCCTACAAAGTCAGAAGAAAATTGTTGCTAAATTATTGGAGTTTCGGAAAATAGGAGTTGAACTCAGGAATAGGGGGGACGGTGGATTATTACACGAGGCCAGCATTGACCATTGGTGGGAAGAACATAAAACTTGGAGAGAATCTGTAGCAAAAGTAATAGAACTGGAAGATAATAATCTCGCAGAAAAATGGCGAATTTTGGGAACATTTACCGTAAGAAGAAATTTTCCAAGAGCTCTCTCTCCGGATCATAGACACAAATTACAAATGTTTGATGCTTGGTTGGAGCGTTTGGATGAAATCATAGAGAGAATTGAGGGAGAGAAGATACGAAAAAATAATAAATCTCAAATTCTTGGTAATTCAAATTTTGATGGTGATATTAGCAAAAACAAACTTCAATCCTTAATTCAACATCCGACTTCAGGGGCTATCGACGAAGAGATCGCTAATTCAAATAATTTTGATGTCCGCCATGTGCAAAATCTACAAAAACTAGCAAAAAAATACTATCAAAATGGCGATTATGATAATGCACAAACCACTTTGGATACTGTCATTAGAATCGCTGAAATCAAGGATAATACTTCTAATGTAAACCAGAAATCACCTAATGGTGTCTTGGATATATCAGATATGTTTGTAATCCCAAATGAGTATTCAATGATAATTCGTAAGGCCAAATCTTTGGAATTAAGAATTAAAGAGAAAAAAGAACTAATATACTCATACCGTAGAGCAGTTCATCTTATTGAAAATGGAAATATAAAAGGAGCAAATGACGAAATACTCAAATTGATATTGAAAGATCCAACGATTAGTGATCCCCAAAACATTTTTGCATTTAGACATAAATTATTGAGAAGTGTGTTGCCAATAATTGTTGAGTTTGGGCGACTTTTTGTTAGGCTAGAAGATTTGCTCGGAAGATTGATATCTGGGGTAAAGGAAATCACTACTAATATGTTTGGTGGAGTAATGGTATTAGTTGGTTTTCTTTTATTCTCTTTATTGGTAGGGTTTATTTCATATTTTGCCGTTGCTACTGTATTAGATATTGCAATAATTGATAGATACATTTTTGCTCTTTGGCCCCCTGCGATAATATTAATTGATTATTTTCATTCCAACCCCTTGTTGAAATTTCTTTATCAGAGTATTGCAAAAAAATCGAGACCAAAATATCAACGTAGAAATAAGAGAAGGATTAGATTAGAAACAATTCCAATAACAGGTTGGATAATTCTCGCATTTTTAATAGGTGGAATATTTTTTGGCTTCTTCGCATTCAATTATCCATCACTAACGAATCAAACAATTGACTTTTTCGATTGGAATCTAAACATAGTAGTACTATCGTCATTGTTAGCAACTTTTCCAAGTATGACAATTATTTTTTCCTTTTATTGGATATTCAGAAGTTTGGTTCAATCACGATATTACTAAATAATGTTTTCTTGTGTTTAGTTGGGGTTAGTTATTCCAGTACCAAAATACCAGAACATATATTCTAATTTGCGGTATCATTAGAATATGACTTCCGGCTTTGACTTCATCTATGACAGGCTCTTCAATTCGCGAAGAAGAACTTCCCCTAACTTGTTGCTGCATGCGAGGGGAGAAGTTTTGGCAATGCTCAATGAGATGGCAGTTGAGCAAGGCATCAGTATAGAAGATCTGGCGATGAAATACATTGAAAAAGAAACGATCAAAGATTACCAATCAACAAACGACAATGTGTTAAATTGGGAAAGCCTATCTGAAAGGCAGCAGGAAGTTGCCGCACTTGCATGTCTTAGTTATACGAATGCTGAAATCGCTGAAAAGTTGGATATCTCTCTCGAAACAGTCAAAACCCACATGAAAGTAATTCTCCGGAAATTCAAGGTCCGCGGTCGGCATCAATTGAGATATATTTTGCGAAAGTGGGATTTTAGTGAATTTGAGTAAATTGCATTTTTCTTTGTGCTAGAAAAATCTCAGCCTTAGCAGCTTGACGAAAATCGGAATTATGCTATTCTGTGTTAAGTTAGGATGTAAGCTGCTATCAATTAGCAAATTTGTACTTTATAGTGAATTTTCGGGTAAGGGAATTCAATTTAGATTTTGAAATGGAGAATTGTCGTGTGGCAACTTTTTCATTCTACATACTGAAATTTGAGCTAAAGTATTTGAATCGGAGCAAAAAAATTGCGGCAGCAAAGGCACTAGGCGCGGTTGGGGATGAACGGGCAATCGAACCGTTAGTTGCAGCGCTCGAGGACGAGGATTGTGGAGTACGCAGTGTGGTAGTAGATGCATTGGGGAACTTTGCTGACAATCGTGTTGTCTATTCATTGATTACTGCACTCAAGGATGAAGACGAAAGCGTTTGTAAGGCTGCGGCAGAGGCATTAGTTGTGATTGGCCGACCTTCCGTAGGGCAATTAATTGTGGCACTGCGCGATAAGGATGTACGCAGGATCGCGGGTGATACTTTAGTTGCTATTGGTCAGCCTTCCGTTGAGTTATTGATAGGTGAACTCCGAAATCGAAGCAGAGATACTGATACGCAGGCTGTTGCGAATGTATTAATCGCGATAGGGCAACCTTCTGTTGAGCCGCTGGTTGCGGTATTACCAGACTACCGCAGACGAAAAACAATGTTGGATGTATTAGTTAAAATTGGACAACCTTCCGCTGAGCCACTAATCGAGTCACTTAGCCGTTGGGATAAAGATGTGCAAGAAGCAGCGGTGGAAGCATTGGTCTCGATTGGACAACCTTCTGTTGAGCCATTAATCGCGTATCTTGAGAATTATAAACGTAGCCTTAGTAGTAGAATTGTAGCGAAGACCTTAGGTAGAATAGCCGACGAACGCGCAATCAGGTCGTTGGTTGAGGTTCTTGGGTATAGAGGATTCGATAACTATAAATATGCGTCTGAAGCGTTAGTTACGATTGGACAACCCTCGGTCGAACCGCTCATTGAAGCGCTCAAAGATGAGAATCTTAATCTACTTAAGCATGCAATTGAGGTGTTAGGTAAGATTGGGGATGAACGCGCAGTTGAGCCTTTAGTTGTGGCACTCAACCATGAGGATCGGTATATACGCAGGGAAGCTGCAGATGCCTTGGGCAAGATTGGGAACGAACGAGCAATTGAAGCCCTGCTTGAAGCACTCAAAGATGAGGATTGGAATGAAATACTGTATGTGGAAACGCAATTTGGAGGAGTCCGTGAGGCCGCAGCAAATGCGTTAGTTGCGATTGGGCAACCTTCTATCGAACCGCTGGTTGAGATACTCCAAGAAGATGATTGGAATGTCTGTGAGATAGCAACGATGCTATTAGGAAAAATTGGAGGAGATAGGGCAATCGAGGCGCTGATATTGGCACTCAAAAATGATAATCTTAATCTCCGTAAAATTGCTGCGGAGGCCTTAGTTGAGATTGGAGAGCCTTCTGTCGAATTGCTAGTTGCGGCACTCAAGAACACGGACCAAAATGTGCAAAAGCTTGCTGCAAAGGCATTGGGCGAGATTGGAGATGAGCGGGCAATCAAGCCTTTAGTTAAGGCACTTGAAAATTCTAGCAAAATAGATAAAGAAATTGCAATATCGCTGGTGAAATTAGGTTGGAAAGAATAATTGTTTTTGATTAAGTTGCCCTTTCAAGGAAAATACATCGTGAAAAATCAAGGTTGGTTGTGGGCCAAGTCGTGAAAAATTTCTCCCCCGCCCAATGGCTAGGGGCAGGGGGACACGAACGGTTTGGGCAACTAGGGAAGGGTTGCCCAGTGAGTGCCGCGCAATTTGGATTAATAACCTTTGGTGCTAGTTTGACAAACGCATGAAGTTCTCGTAAGCTGGTTT
>CAZVPR010000211.1:0-5078 GCA_964629085.1 uncultured Anaerolineales bacterium | reverse complement strand
TGATCGTGCCCCCGGTGCTGATCGCCTGGCAGTTTAAATTTCGCTTTGTAATTATCTTTATCCTATTTTCGACATTGGTCGAATATTCTGTGCTTCTGCCCAAATTTGTCTTTTATGATTTCGAATCAGTGTCGATATTGGGCGTGCCGCTAATCCGGGCGCTTGCCTTTGGCACTGTGGGTCAAATTGTTAATCAATTGACATTTACCCAACGTGCTCAAAGAAGAGAATTGATGAGAGCCAATATTCAGCTCAGCCAGCACGCGCAAACATTGGAGCAGCTTGCAGTCAGCCGGGAACGCAACCGACTAGCGCGAGAATTGCATGATACGTTAGCGCACACTCTTAGCGGCCTGACCGTCAACCTGGAAGCAATGAAATTCGTTAAGGGTGGTGATAGCCCGGAAATCCGCCAAAAATTGGACCAAGCCCTGGACAACACGCGCAACGGATTGGCCGAAACTCGACGGGCTTTGAAAGATTTGCGAGCCAAACAACTCGAAGAATTAGGGCTGAGCATCGCCATCCGCAATCTGTCCCTAGATGCGGCCTCACGTGCCGGATTCCATTTAGATCTGGATATCGAGGAAGATCTGCTAGATATCACTCCGGATGTAGAGCAATGTTTTTACCGAGTCGCTCAAGAGGGATTGGAAAACATTGTCAAACATGCCGATGCAAAAAATGTGCATATCCATCTCTCTGAGGAAGAATTTATCTTACGCATGATTATCAGCGACGACGGATCCGGCTTCGAGATGTCCGCTCTCTATTTCGAGGATAAACATGGATTACAAGGCATGCGCGAACGGGCCAGTGAAATTGGAGCAAAACTGGATATTTCCAGCCGACTGGGCGATGGGTCGCGTATTCAATTAGTAGTGGAGCTGGTTTATGGTCAAAGTGTTGATTTGTGATGACCAGGCAATTATTTGCGAGGGACTGCAAACCATTCTTAACGCATCCCCTAACATCGAAGTCGTCGGTATAGCCCATGATGGCTCCGAAGGTGTCGAGATGGTGCCGAAAACAAATCCCGATGTCGTTTTAATGGATCTGAAAATGCCGCTGATGAACGGGATCATTGCTACGCGCAAAATCCGTGAAAAGCACCCAGAAGTTCAGGTTTTGGTTCTGACCACTTACGACGATGATGAATGGCTTTTTGACGCCATCCGCAGCGGCGCGGCAGGCTATTTGCTGAAAGATACACCTCCCAAAGATCTGATTGAGGCTATCCTCGGCACGGCATCTGGCAAATCATACATAGATCCTGATGTGGCCGGCAAATTGCTCACCAGCTATGCTGAAAAAACTCCGTCCAAACCACTACCAACAAACTTTAGACTCAGCGATCGAGAGAGAGATATCATCAAGTTATTGGCCTCGGGGCTTTCAAATGCCGATATCGCCCAACAGCTTTTTCTCACCGAAGGAACCGTTAGAAATTATACGAGTGAGATATTTAAGAAGTTAGGCGTTTCGGACCGTACGCAGGCAGCCGTCATGGCGTTGCGTTTTGGTCTGGTCGATTTGGAATGATTGCCCCAGCGCTGGCGCGCTGGGATGGCGAAAACCCTTTTGGATTCCGGCCGCTTCCGCAAAGTTAGTTTTTTTCAGTGGGGATTCTGAAGCAAAATTTGGCCCCCGCCCCCAAATTGGATTCAACCCAAATTTCACCCCCATGACGCTCGACGATACGCTTGCAAATTGCCAGCCCAGCGCCCATGCCTGGGAAATCATCACGGGAGTGTAATCGCTGAAACATATTGAAAATGCGCTCCTGCTGCGCCAAATCGATTCCAATTCCATTATCTTCGACGGAGATTATCCAGCCATCCCTTTGCTTACTTGCTGAAACTTTGACTTCGGGAGAAATGGCCTCTTTCCTGAATTTGATCGCGTTTGATATCAAGTTTTGGAATACCTGAGTTATTTGGGCGGCATCCGCCATCACATTTGGCAAAGGATCATTCATGATTAGTGCATCGCTTTCCTCAATCAATAATCCCAGGTTTGCCACTGCACCACTAAACACGTTATCGAGATTTGTCATTTGAAATGGTTTTCCCCTCGTCTCAACCCTTGAATATACCAGTAAGCTTTCGATCATTGCCTGCATGCGTTCGGCACCATCGACGGCAAAATCGATAAATTCATTGGCTGTTTCATCCAATTGTTCTTCATACCGCATTTTTAGTAATCCCAAAAAGCTTTGAACCATCCGCAATGGTTCTTTAAGATCATGGGAAAGGATGTAGGCAAAATGACTCAATTCTTGGTTGCTGCGTTCTAATTCTGCGGCATACCTCGCCGTTTCCTCCTCGGCTGCTTTGATCCGCAGTATCGATTCAACCCGAGCCAACAATTCTCGATTGGAGATTGGCCGTGTAATATAACCATCAGCACCAATTTCTAACCCTTTGGCCTGCTCAATTGATTCTTTCTTGGTTCCGGAAAACATCATCACATACACATCGGATAATTCCGGATCCGCCTTGACCCGCTGGCAAATCTCAAAACCATCCAGATCCGGCATAACTACATCCAAGAGGATCACATCTGGTCGGTGCTCCTTGACCAGGGTCAGGCTTTCTACCCCAGAATTGGCTTCAATAACCTGATAGCCTTCCTTACGCAGTACTAGCGCTGCGGCTTTTGTATGCTCAGGATTATCATCTACAACTAGGATTTTGGCAGCTTCTGCCATGAGGTCTTCTCCACATGTGGCCTACAGCAATCATCATGCTTATTATAGCCTCAATTGTAAGATATTATTTCCGTAATTCATCTAATAACCATGAAAGACAACAAACTACGCTATGATCTGATTGTTCTTGGGGGGGGTTCGGCGGGGCTGACCGCTGCCGACTTTGCCGCAAAACTAGGCGTAAAAGTAGCCATTTTAGAAAATCACAAAATCGGGGGAGATTGCACCTGGACTGGATGCATTCCCAGTAAGTCTCTGCTGCACATTGCCAACTTGGCCCAATCAACCAGCCAAATGGAATCCTTGGGGATAAACATTCTCAAATCCGAAGTCGATTTTCAAACGGTGATGAGACGCGTCCGTTCTGTCGTCGCGGACATCTATCGGGAAGAGTCGCCGGAAATTCTGCAATCCAAGGGGATCGCTGTACACATTGGAGATTTCCAGTTTACCGATGCACTCACACTTTCCGATGGCAATCTAACGCTCCACGCCAAGAAAATCATTGTCGCCACAGGCGCGAAGGTTTCCATACCCGCGATTGAGGGCACAAAAAATATCGATTATTACACCTACGAAACCATTTGGAATTTGGATGAGTTACCGTCGCGATTGTTGGTTATCGGTGCCGGAATGGTCGGCGTTGAGTTTAGCCAGGCTTTTCAGCGTTTGGGCTCACAAGTTACATTGATCGAGGCCAAAGGTCGCATTCTGCCCAACATCGATCGAAAGGCTTCCGACCATTTGGCAAAGGAGTTATCGGCTGAGGGCGTAAAAATTCACACAGGATCGCTTGTACAAAAACTCTGGCGAGCAGATCGCACCATTCATGTTCAAACTGAAACCCAGCAATTTGCTGGAGATGTTTTATTGTTGACAACCGGTCGCCATCCCAACGTTCAGGGTATGAACCTGGAGGCGGCGGGGGTAATCTATGATCAAAATGGAATCACTGTCGATAAGAATTTCCGCACATTGCAAAAGAACATTTTTGCCGTGGGTGACTGCAATAACAGTCCCCAATTCACGCACGTCGCTGGATGGCAAGGCTTCATTGCTGCGCGCAATGCACTCCTGCCAGGGAATTCAAGCGGGAAATTAAAATCAATTCCATGGGTGCTGTTTACTGACCCCCAGGTGGCTCAGGTGGGACTCACCGAGAGCGAATCAAAAGCCAAACATGGAGAATCCGCCCAAACTACAATTTGGCCGCTTTCTAAAAACGACCGCGCCCACACCGAATTCAACCCTTCCGGCTACATTCAAATATCACACTTAAAAAATGGCAAGATTTTGGGTGCAACGATAGTCGCAAAACAAGCCGGTGAAATGATCCACGAATGGGTGCTGGCTATTTCAAAAAGGTTACGGATGAACGATATGGCTTATTCGCTCCGCCCATACCCTTCGTATGGTTTTGCAAATATGCAGTTGGCGGCAGCGGTTGAAACTGAGAAAACATTGGACGGTTTGATTGGCAAAGTATTACGAAGAATAGCCAGAAGTTCACCTTCTTAGATCGTCTATGCTAATCCGGTCATTTCCTCGCTGATTTCCCATAGGCGCTGGGCGTGATCCTTGTTGTAGGTTGCTGGGTCCGTAGGAATAGATACGTTCTTGTAATAGTACTTTCCAGAAATACCCTCCACAGATGGCGATGAACACAGGTAAATCAATGTCCGGGCGCCTGCCTCTTTGGAAATAGCTTTTCGTTGGAGAATCCGGATCGCCAAACTGACGAACCAACCGTTGTTTTTGCCAATATTTGTTGCCACCCAGCCAGGATGCACTGCGTTAACCGTAATTCCCGTACCTTCCAGCCGTCGATCAAGCTCATATGTGAAGAGAATATTGGCAAACTTGGAGCGCCCATATACTTGTCGACCGTTGAAGAATCCTTTATTTTGTAAATTTTCAAAATCTAAAGAATTTTTTTTGTGGCCACTGGAGGCAACGTTTACGATCCTGGCGGGAGCGCTTGTCTTCAACAGATCCAATAATAAATTTGTCAGCAAGAAATAATTGAGATGATTAAGGCCAAAGGTCATCTCAAAACCGTCCACGGTTTCATGACGTCTCAAGAAGTAGCCCCCAGCGTTGTTGAGCAGCACATCCAGGCGATCAAATCGTGCCAGAAATTTCTGGCTTAAATCTCGAATTTGCTCTTGGGAAGAAAGATCGGCGATAAAATATTCGATTTGGGCATCAGGAACCTGAGCTATGATCATTTTTTCTGTATCCATGCATTTTTCTTCGCTCCGTCCAACCATTACCACCCTGGCGCCCAAGCGAGCAAGCTCCAATGCAGCAACCTTCCCAATTCCAGATGTGGCCCCTGTCACAAGACAAACTTTCGATTCCATATGAG
>CAZVPR010000210.1:0-5143 GCA_964629085.1 uncultured Anaerolineales bacterium | reverse complement strand
CTGGCTACATCCGCCGAAAGTGACTCCCGCAAATCAGGCACGCCCAAAGCTATTAGCACTCTACCTGCTTGGCTTACTAATCATCGGCCTGGGCATCGGTGTTGGAATTGGACTGCTGTGGCCGCACCAACAGGGTCAAGGTCCGCTGTCCGAACTGGCGATCACGATATCTACGTCAGCACCGGACTTTACCTCCACACCAAGACTTACTGACATCGTCATCCCTACCGCTACCTTTACTCCCGCACCTACTTTGGGAATTGACACCGCGCTGGTTTCGACCCAAAAACCATCTACCACTCCTAAGTCTTCCTCCGCATCCCCTTCTCCTGCATCCACACTGACACCAACCCTGATACCCACACCGCCATCCCCAGGCGCCACACTGGTTTCCAACGTTGACGGTATGGAGTTGGTGTACGTGCCCGCTGGCGAGTTCTTGATGGGTTCTGTGGATTCGGAAAAAGATACTTATTGGAACGAGAAGCCCCAGCACACTGTTTACGTAGACGCTTTCTGGATCGATCACACCGAAGTGACCAACGCCATGTACGCCGCCTTTCTCAACGACCGGGGCAACCAGACTGAGGATAGAGTGCCGTGGCTGGACGCAGACGATGAAAATGTCCAGATCATACAAAGCGGGGAGCAGTGGACGCCGAAAAGCGGCTACGAGACTCACCCGGTGATCGAAGTCACCTGGTACGGGGCGCGAGCTTACTGCGAATGGGCCGGGCGGCGCTTGCCCTCTGAGGCCGAATGGGAAAAAGCGGCCCGGGGTACAACTGGCAAAAAATACCCGTGGGGGAACACAGATACGAATACGATAGAGAGCGGTGGGGATGGGTCGGGCCCTCCTATTTATACGCTACATTGCGAGTTGGCTCAATTCGGTGGAGCAGATGGAGGTTGCCCTGGAGACACGATCCCGGTGGGTAGCAAACCGGCCGGGGCCAGCCCCTACAGCGCGCTGGACATGGCCGGCAACGCCTGGGAGTGGGTGGCCGACTGGTATAGCGCATTCTATTATGCGGACTCCCCCTCGGAGAACCCCCAGGGACCTTTGTCCGGCAATCGCCGCGCTGTGCGCGGTGGTTCGTGGTCCCACAGCGGAGGCTACATCCATACGGCCGCTCGCTACGGGTTCGATCCTGTTTTTGCCAACGATCTGGTCGGCTTCCGCTGCGCTCGCGCGCCTTAGGCCGTTACGAGAAAACAAGTATCCCACATTGTTTTAGTTTATAGTAGGAAGCGTATCATACTTGGGACAAATTATTATTTGCAACTAACTTAGAGCTTTAGAAATCGAGACTCGCCATGAACACCATACCCTGTCCCCATTGTGGTCAAACCCACCCACCGGAAGCCCGTTATTGCCCAACGGTGGGGTTGCCGCTGCCCGAACAGTCCACCTGCCCCCACTGCGGGAAAAGCGTGCAGGTTGGTTGGGTGGTCTGCCCCTACTGCAAACAACCCCTGCGGGAGCAACGACGTCTCTCTTTGATCGTTCTTGGGTTGCTGATGCTGGGCGTGGTGATTGTGGTTATCTGGCTACGAGGTGCCGGCAAAAGCAGCCTGCTGGCCGAATGGATAGCCCGCCATGTTTCATCACCGATTGCCGCCCTGAGTGCTACCCCAACGCCTCTGCCTATTGCCAGGGTTACGCCAACCCTCCCGCCCAAAGCTACCGCTATCCTTACGCGACCTCCCAAGCTGATACCGACAATCACGCCCTCTCCTACCCCCCTCCCTCTCGAAATTACGGATGAGCAGGGCGTGCCGATGGTTTTAGTGCCTGCCGGCCCGTTTATTATGGGCGGTGAGGCCGAAGTGCTGCTGGCGGAATGTGAGTTAGTCTTCCCGGGCCTTGGTTGCTCCAACATGGATTTTAGGTCCTCGGAACCGGAGCACACCGTCACGCTGGATGACTATTATATAGATAAATACGAAGTAACCAATGCAAGCTATGCCGAGTGTGAAGCCGCTGGTGCTTGCGATCCACCATACGGTCTATTCTTATATAGAGAGGAAGCTCTTCTAGGCCCTGTGGAAATTCCCTGGCCCGATTATTACGAAAACCCGCGCTATGCGGATTATCCGATGGCCTTTGCAGACTGGTACGAGGCACAAATATATTGCCAATGGCGCGGGGCGCGGCTGCCGACCGAGGCCGAGTGGGAGAAAGCCGCCCGCGGCACGGACGGCAGACTATATCCGTGGGGAAACACTTATGATAGTTATCCTGGGCCAAGCACCGGTCGAGATAACTCAGAAGACGTAGGAGACCAACTAAACCCAGACTTCTTCTCCGGCGACGTCAGCCCCTATGGGGTGCATAATATGATGAGCGGCCTCTGGGAAATGGTGGCTGACTGGTTCGACCCCAATTACTATAACTACTCGCCTGCCGAAAATCCTCAGGGGCCTGCATCGGGCGAAGTTCATGTCTTGCGCGGGGGGATGACGCGCCCCGCATGGATTAAATGTTGCATCCCATTTCGTTTTGCTGAAGACGATATTAAATTTTCTTTGGAAAGATGGGGATTTGTTGATCTATACTCTTACGGCTTTCGATGTGCGCGGAGAGTTTTTCCAAAGGAGGAATCCCAATGAACGAACCCTGGTATGAAAGCCCAGTCTGTTTTTTCTGTGATTTTTGGTGGACACTGTTATTGGCGTTAGCGCTGGCCCTGGCGGGCTACTTTATGCGCGGCCAGTGGCTGCCGCTGGTGATATCCCAAGCGCCTATGCCCACAGTGGCAGCCACAACTATACCATCTTCGCCTACAGCGACACTCACCCCCATACCACCTTCGCCAACCGTGGTGCCTACAGCCGCGCCGACAGCCTCCAACACGCCCACGACGCGTAAAGCCAACCCCTCTCTGGCGTTGGATAGTTCGGACACTCCCCACATCGCCTTTCAAGACCTTGCCAACAACGCCCTGATATACGCGGTTCTCAGCGGCGCGGATTGGGTGAGTCAGATCGTCGAAGGGTCTGGTTTAATCCCTTTTCTGACTTTGGATGAGTCCGGCATGCCTCACATTGCCTACACCTACCCCGAGCCTGATGTGAAGTACGCTGTCTTGAGTGGGGACGCCTGGGAGATCACGACGGTGGACGCTGATATGGTTGCTGGTCCATCACTGGTGCTGGATAGCGCCGGCATTCCACACCTGGCCTACTGTGACGTCCGCCCCTCGCCCCCCAACGCACCTGGACAAGGCCTAAAATATGCCTATTGGACGGGAAACGGGTGGACCTTCGAACAGGTTGACCCTGCTCATTGTGAGTTCTCCTCCCTCGCGCTGGACGATTCTGGTACAGTCCATATTGCCTATTATGATGTAGTCAACGACACCTTGATGTACACTGCCCTGATCGGTTTGGGCTGGAGAAGTCAAATCGTCGAGGCATCGGGTTTATACCCCTCCCTGGCCACGGATGAGTCCGGCATCTCTCATATAGTTTACACATCCTCCGAGTCTGACGTGAAGTACGGTGCCTTGCATGGCAACACCTGGACGATTCAAACAGTGGACAGCGGAATAATTGCTGGCGCTTCTCTGGCCTTGGACAGCGCAAGCAATCCTCACCTGGCTTACTGTAACGCCCACCCCTCGGATCCCAATATGCCGGGAGAGAGTCTTGAGTATGGCTACTGGACAGGAAACGAGTGGATGATTGAGCAGGTTGATGTTGTTCAATGTGAGTCCCCCTCCCTGGCGTTGGATAGCTCAGATAACGCTCATATTGCTTATGTTGATACCAGCACCAACAAGCTCAAGTACGCAGAGCACAGCAGCGATACCACCTGGCTGATTCAGATGATCGAGCCGTAAAAACCAAGGGTTTTGATAACCCCATGGTAAAGACAAGTCCAAAGGAAGGCACAATGGCCGAGACATCTGAAAAAGAAACCCAAGTCGAGGGACTGTTTTGTGCTCAGTGTGGGCAGAGCGTGGCCGCAGATTGGGTGCGCTGCCCATATTGCAGTACCTGGCTGCGTCCAGCCAGGGTAACCCCTGCATCACGAACCCGCCCAGTACCTTTCAAATTTCTCTTGTTCGGTCTGCTTGTCCTTAGCTTAGGCGTCAGCGTTGGGATTGGACTGGTGCGGTCAGGTAAGTGGGGGCTTAGTCCGTTAACTATACAAACAAAGGCTACACTTACCTCCTTTCCGACATCCACTTACATTCTCACAACAACTGTAGATCAATTGCCCTCAAAGCCTGAAAAAGACGCACCAACCATCACAACTTCCATTGTGCCAACCGTGACACCAATCCCTACGCCCGGCATCGGCTCAACGCTGTTTTCGGAGGTGGATGGCATGGTTATGGTCCACGTGCCGGCAGGGGAGTTTCTGATGGGTTCAACGGACTTGGATGCAGATGCAAGGAGTTATGAGAAACCGCAGCACACTGTTTATCTGAACGCTTTCTGGATTGACAAGACGGAAGTGACTAACGCGATGTATGCACTGTGCGTAAACGCCGGGGTCTGCCGTCGCCCGGCCTCTAACGGCTCGGCCACCCGGAGCAGTTATTTCGACAATCCGGGGTTCGACAACTATCCCGTGATTTATGTAAGTTGGAACGAAGCAAGTGATTACTGTGCGTGGGCAGGGCGGAGGCTGCCAACTGAGGCGGAGTGGGAGAAAGCAGCGCGCGGCACGAACGGTCGCATTTTCCCCTGGGGTAATGGCAGACCGGAGGGGCCACGCCCACCCCAGTTGAATTTCAACAATTGGATCGGCGACACATCTGAAGTAAGCAGCTACCTTGCCGGCGCGAGTCATTTCCGTGCATTGCACATGGCTGGCAACGTGCGAGAGTGGGTAGCAGATTGGTACGAAAGCGACTATTATTCTCATTCACCATCCGAGAATCCACCTGGGCCATCAACTGGAGATTTCCGTGTGATGCGAGGCGGCGCCTGGCATGATTTATTGCTGCGTGTGCGCTCGGCGCACCGTCTCTGGTTCAGCCCCGAGTACCGGGATGCCACCCACGGCTTCCGTTGTGCCCAGGATGCAGGGCAACTTTCATCTGTTATTGTTGAAACGCCTACGATAACTTCCACTCTCTTAGCCTAAATTTCGCACATTAAAAACCGAATAGAGAGCAAAGTCATCCAA
>CAZVPR010000209.1:0-5217 GCA_964629085.1 uncultured Anaerolineales bacterium | reverse complement strand
TCATTGGCATGGTAGACTGTGCCATATCCACCGCGGCCGATTTCTTCTATTAAAATATATTTACCAAGTTTGATGTCGAGAGTCATGTCAAAATTTCTCACCCTTATGGTACTTCATTTATACTTAGTGAATACTTGTGATTTGGGTTATCTGCGGAGATCGCAATATAGTATGTGCCAGCAACTGCAGGAGTAAAAAATTCACGCGTTGGAGTACTACTTGCTGAATGCATCTCGATGGACTTGCTCCACTGATCAAACTCAAATGAAGTGGAGCCTGGGTTGGCTATAAATAAATCAACCGAATAACCACAATTATTCAGACATGCAAAATCAATTACATATTCAATATCAGCCTTGAAATCAACTGAAAATACATCTAAAGGGTTGGTTTCTGTATCCACAACACCAATAATATCTTCGCCTAAGGCGACCGGCATACCAGGAATTTCGCTTACCTGACCAGGGTAAATCTCTACATTATTGCGACTGAGCCTGAGACTGTATTTGTGATTCGGATTGTCCGCGCTTATAATGATATAGTATTTCCCAGTAACTGCCGGCGCAAAATAGGAACGCGTTGGAGTACTACTTGCTGAGTGCATTTCGATGGACTTACTCCATTGATCAAATTCAATTGACTTCGAGTCGGGGTTTGCAATCACTAAATCAACAGAATACCCACATGAATTCAAGCAACCGAAATCAATAATATATTCTTCGCCGGCAGTGAGATCGACAGCAAAAATATCCAATAAATTTGTTTCCACGTCAACGACCCCGATAAGTTCCTGGTCAATCGCCAAAGGTACGCCAGGGATTTCTCCCACATTATTTGGATCAATATCAGAAGAAGTGCGATTGATGGATAATGAATATTGGTGATTCGGATTATCCGCATTGATAATGATATAGTAGTTCCCTGTAACTGCCGGCGCGAAATAGGAACGTGCTGGGATGCTACTTGCTGAGTGCATTTCAATTGACTTGCTCCAGCGATCATATTCAATTGACTTTGAGTCGGGGTTGGCGATAACCAAATCAACGGAATAGCCACAATTTTCCAGACAACTAAACTCAATTAGATACTCTTCACCGGCAACCAATTCTACACGATACACATCTCGTGGGTTAGTATCTTCATCTACAACATCCTCTATCACTTGCCCAACCGAAATCGGAATTCCAGGAATCTCAAATGGATCTCCAACGGCTTCAGGGGCAGATGTAAAGGTGCTACTGGGAACCAATGTGGGAGTGGTTGATGGAGCTTCAGTTGCCGAGGGCATCTCGGTTGCTGATGGTTCTACCGGTGGCGTATATTCAACTACAGTAGCCGTCGCAGACGGTTTTGGGGTTGCACTTGGTACTGGAGTGCGTGTTGGGGTCTTTGGAATATCCGTAGATGTCTCTTTTACCGCAACGACCACCGATGTAGGCTCAACGGTCCGAAAAACAGACCGCATCAACACTACCCCAGCTCCTACCAGGATCAAAATACCAAGCACCCCACACCCAAACATCCAACGAAAGGTGCGTGACCTTTTCTTCGGCTTTTCCGCTTTCAAAGCAGATTTTCGCTGAGGTTTTGGTGTTTGTCTGGGAGCGTCTGAACTTTCTTTTGAGATGGTGCCTGTTTTCAGAGCGGAGACAAAATCACTGACTTGATCATAACGCTGCGTGCGGTCATCCGCCAACCCTTTACGAAGAATAGCATTAAGATTTACAGGGATATCTTCAGACCACTGATCGGGAAGCTGGGGGCCTTCCATTACATGCTGTTTCATGATCTTGGGAGTTGTTTCACCGTCGAAAAGTTTCGTACCCGTAAGCATTTCGAACATAACGCAGGCCAGGCTATACACATCCGTTGCCGAAGAAACATCTTCACCTTCCCATATCTCAGGAGCGATGTAATTGGGTGTGCCCATGGTTACTCCGGTAGAGGTCAAACCTATAGCCTCCGCCGCTCTTACCAGGCCAAAATCAGTCAGCACAGCGCCTTCTGTCTCACTGACGAGGATATTGGCTGGCTTGATGTCGCGATGGACAAAGCCGCGCTTGTGAGCATATTCCAATGCAGCACCAATATCCTGGATTATTTTCAGTGCTTGATTCCAGGGTAGACGGCCTTCCCGATCAATTAAGCTATTTAGGGGAAGACCATCCACGTAACGCATCACCAGATAAAAGCGACCTTCCGTTTCGCCAAATTCGATGATCGTGGCAATGTTCTCATGGAAGAGATCACCAGCGGCCTGCGCTTCGCGGCGGAAGCGCTCAATTGTTGCGGGGTCACCACCATAACTTGGTTTAAGCACTTTGATGGCAACAATGCGGCCGATATTGTCTTCAGCTTTATATACCGTGCCAAAGCCTCCACTGCCTATCTCTTCGATCAGCGTGTAATTACCGAATTGCATATCTAGTGTCATAAATACTCCTGCTCATTTCTTGGGTTTTGTCATGCGTTTGGTTTCTCCGCATTCCGGGCAAGCCCCAGGCTTATCAGTGACATCGAAGCCACATTTTGCGCAATACTCCTTCTGGCGTGGTTTCTTCCGAAAGATGAAGAGAAGCAAAGCCACAAGGGTAATCAATAACACGGCCGGGCACCATATCATAGTGCTGCTTGCTATGCGCCCCAGTAATGTTGGGATAGGCGTCGGCGTTGGTGTGGGGGTAAATGTAGCCGTTGGTGTGAAGGTAGGTGTTAGTGTTGGGGTGGTAGTAGATGTACTGGTGGCCGTTGGGCTATTTGTGGCTGTTGGAGTCAAGGTAAGCGTATTAGATAATGTCAGGGTTGGCGTTAAGCTTGGTGTTTCCGTCACTACTAACGGCACTGGGCCAAACTCGATGACTTGGGTATCTGAACCATCTTCAGTATTCAATGTCACACTTAATTCATGCATTTTCCCATCGGTAGGTAAACCAGACTCATAGGTCAGGATGTACTGGGTTTTCAGCAAGGCCGCCATATCTGCGAACAGGTGTGCCAGCTCCGAAGAACTGGGCGCAGACCGGAATAAACCGCCAGTCTGAGTAGCCAGTCGACGCAGATAGGGTTCATCGATATCCTTACCCAGGCCGATGACGAAGAATGGAATATTCTCATCCTGAGCAAGGCGGATCGCCTCTTCAGGGTCGCCAACCTCAGCAGGCTCATTACGGCCATCCGTCAGCAATAGAATTGCCCGACGGCCTTCAGGCTCATCCTCTGCCATTCCGACCATTTTCGCAGCCGCGTTGTATAGATGCGTTTGGCCATAAGAATCTAGGGATGCGATCAGATCATATATCGGATCTAGATTGTCCGTGAAATCCAACTCCAGATTAGGATCCAAGTTGGATAGATCTGGATCCAAACCATGCGAGAAAGCGATCAGAGCAGCGCGGTCATCCTCTTGCAGTTTGTCCAGGAAACGGGTAGCTGCCGCTCGCGCATCGTAAATGGGGTCCCCATACATGCTTTCAGAGATATCCAGCACAAGCCCCACGGAGAGCGTTGCATTGGGGTCTGCTTGCACTGTTGTCGGTTGGATGGGATCGCCATCATCCTCTTGCAGGGAAAAATTCTCCGGTTTCAGATCTGCCAGTGGCAAGCCATCTGCATTCCAGGCACTCACTAAGACAGTAATCTGGGGAAAACTATCTATATCTACCCAATCAATATGTAGTGAGACGGCTTTTTCCTGCGCCAACACACTTGCCAGGGGTTGGGCTGTAAACACCAGCGCAAAGGTAATCAAGATCATACGAGTCAGGCTTTTCATGGATAACTCCTTTATAGAAATCCCTAGGGAAATCTTTCGATATAATACATTTTCTCTTCACCCTCCGCGACCCAGCCGTGGGTACCCGATGAACGGATTCGTACATACCAGAAAACATAGGCATCACCACTTTCTGGATTTGGGACGCACAAGGGACCATCGACAATTTGCAATCGTGTACCTTCTGGCAGCAATTCGATGATGTTTTCATCTATCACTTCCGGCGAGGAACGAATACGTAAAGGACGTCCGTCGGTGAAGGTCACGCGCACATAGTCATCGATCTGCACGCGTGAGAGCGGGGCTTTCGCACAAGAAAAGGATGGTGTGGGTGTAATTGTAAATGTGCGTGTGATGGTTGGCGTAGCCGACGGTGGCAATGTGGCCGTTGGTGGAAGAGTATTTGTCGGTGTGGGGGTGTCAGACGGGGTCGCGCTGATGGTAGCCGAAGGGTACACTGTTGGTAAAGCTAGATCCAGCTGATCGGGTTCCTCACTGGGGAGGTTGCGTTGGCACCCAGTCAACAGCAATACAAGGCTGAGAACGAACACAATCATAGTATTTATCAGAATTGATCCCATCGGCAAATCCCTGACGATCATGATAGCAAATAGTGCGTTAGACGATCCCGCCGGTTGTGATCAGGCTGATGATCACCCGCGTCCCACCGACCAGTAGCGCCAGGATGCACAAGATCATGCCGCCGATGGCGGCTCCCTTGCGCTCATCCTTGTTGCCAATCAAGTCTGCCAACCCCAAGATGGTGCCAATCAGTGCTACGGGTAGGGTGATGCAGTTGAGGATATTGAGCAGGGGTATGAGTGAGACGCATACCCCTGTGAACGATAGAATGCCGAGAATAAGAGATGCGATACCCATGTTGGAATTCCTCTTGCAAATAGCGAAATAAAAAATCGTTACCACATTTCTACTAGGGTTTCCTGATTTTAGATAGAGAGGGGCTTATGGCCAAACTCGTCCATATCCTCCATTTAGTAATTGTGACACAGAGATCTTCGGGTCGGCGCAGTCGCCGTATTCGTTGCAGGTCAATGAGCCAGTGATTCCCTCGAAACCAGAGGTGGCGTACAGGCAGGTTCGTAGCGCCTGGCGACCAATATGGATGGAGTCACCATCTTGAACAGCTACTTCCTCGATGCAAGCAAAGATAATGTTTGCGGCATCGAAAGAGTGGGCATGGAAGACCGAAATTGGCTCGGAACCATACTTTTCAACGTAAGCAGCCAAGAAACTTTCATACGTACTGCCGGAGAAAGAGAGATCCGGTCCGGAGAAGTACATACCTTCGCCAGCTTCGCCAACTGCCTCAATGGCAGCGCTTGAGATCATGCCGTCAGCAGCAGATAGTACTGTTCCTTCTAGACCAGAGACCTCTTTGGCCTGCTTGGTCAGGAAGCCACCCTCAGCGGTGAAGACGGGGTAGT
>CAZVPR010000208.1:0-5228 GCA_964629085.1 uncultured Anaerolineales bacterium | reverse complement strand
GGTGTTACCCTCTTTTTCATAATGGTTTCGTGATCAATCCAACGAACAGAAGGCAATACAATGTAATGAACCTGCAACCTGAAGTTATCAAGGCTGAAATAAACAAATCCCTAGAAATTTTGGCAGATCAAGAAAATGCTGACTTTGTCAGAAAGGTCAAATCGATCTTACTGACGAATCTAGATCGAGGTCGCATTCTAAAATTCATCGAAGGTGATATCAATAATATCCAAGCTTATGTATTGAGAGTAGTTGATGGTTATAAAAGCTATTCTCGATTGGTAAACAAGCTTCAAAATGATAAAGCAGATAAAGAATGGATAGAGTTACTCGAAAAAATGGGGCAATGGGCATACAATTTCCTAATCAGGAAGGGCTATCGAGTAGAGTCTGCGACGCAGGATATAGCCGAAGAATGTGCAGTTGAGGCTGCCATCCAAATATTGAATGCGTATTTCCCATTCGATGTCAGTTTTCACTCCTGGGCTCGGGTTATTGTCCAACACACGTGTCTTAAATATTTCCGAAAGAACACGAAAAAATCTATCGTGCAAGATAGCATGATAGTTGATATCGATGCCTTGCATAACTTTCTGACCGATCCTACTCATAGCGAGAGAGAACATCTGAATGACATAAGAAGTGTTCTGCTTGAGGCAATCTCTCAACTATCCGATTTACGAAAGCAGGTTATCGAGCTAACCTATTTCAAAGGTTTCTCCCCAAAAGAAGCCGCTGAGAAAATGGGAAAAAGCATCGGCGCAATATATAATTTGCGCTTTTATGCTCTAGAGGACTTAAGGAAGATTTTAGGGCAAAACAGGAATAGCATTAATGAATAAAAAAAAGAATTCATCAGATCGCATCAATCAAAATGAAGCCGCGCAAAGACTTGCGGACGATATAAACGAATTTGATGCAAGAACCACAACGAGGGTGGATGATGAAATGCTCTCTATAATCGTTGATGAAGCCTATCGGGGAATTGATATATCCAGGCGTTACCCAACTTTCTATCGAAAGTTGCTAAATAACGCCAGTCTTAGACAAGCTTTTACCGATATTCTAGAGTCATTGGAAAAAGAAGGCGAGAACGAGCTTGCCGCTTTACCAAATAAACTCAATATAGATCTGGGTTTCCTCAAGAAACGCGCTTCCAAGCCCATTATCGAGATCAGCGACCAAGACAATTGGCGCGTCAGCTGGTTGCGAACATTCGAACAATTGAAACAGATATTCTCCCCCCAAGAACTAGCATACCGTCTCGATCCCGATTTGATCGAAGATCCCTGGTTCACACTTTTAAGAGAAGAATTTGAGATTGAGAAAATGGGCTATGCAATTGTGGTTGATTGTACACTTTCCGAAAAGGGGGACGGTGCGCTTTCTCCATATTTACACATTGTGTTAACACTCGGGGCAGATAGCGACCAACCTCCATTTCCCATCCAAGCTAGATTACAGTGGGGCGAGTACGATGAAATAATCCCGATAATTGAAGAAGGACGCTTGAAACTTCCTGATATCCCGCTGAGCATTGCTTTCGATGAAAAATTCAAACTCGTCGAAACCGAATTGAATTTTATACTCGAAACAACCTTCTAAACAATGGATGGCGCGCAACCCACTCAGGCATATCTTGCCCTGGCAAACGAGTTGTTTGAGGGGCGCATAGCTGAAGATGATCTGCATCCATTCACCGCGCAACTTCCCCCACTAGATATTAGTCTCCTAGATAAACTGGCGCAGCACGCCGAAGAGACTGCCCAAACGCAACCGCGCCTGGGATGGGCCATCGCCCGCGTTGCCAATGCGACAACGCGTGAACAGGGCGCTTCCTTGTTCATCCAATCCCTGTCAGCCTTTTATCTGGCTCGCGCCGCCAACCACTGGGCGCAGCCCAAGCTTGTCGCTGAGGCCATCGAGCGCGCGCATCAGGGTTTTGAAAGCTTGAACGAAATTGGCTGGTTGGCAGCCTGTGACTGGCAAAATAACGCTCTCGTCTGGACAAAACCAAATATCGCGAAAACCGCTGATATCCTGGAGAAAGCTGCTGAGGGGTTGAAAACTGCTAACACAGATGAATTTGTACCCCATTGCCGCTTGGCGCTGGCCTATGCCCAAGTATTGATCGGAAAATACAAGGAGGCAGAAAAAAATATATTAGCTAGCGATGCCTTTTTTACTGAGCGAGGTGATACAGTCAACCAAGCACGTTGCTGGGTCACCGCAGCCAGCTATTTTCGTCGTCGATCACACTTCGATTTGGCATTAGAAAAATTAGAACGGGCGATGCGGATCTTCCAAAACGAAAATTTGCCGATTGACATCGCGCATACATACAGTCAAATAGCCTTGATCCATTTGCTGAGGACGGATGACCTCTCAACAGCAGCCTCTCATTTCAATCAAGCTGCACAGATTTTCGCAACACATGATCTAGATTTATGGCAAGCAGCCTGTATGACATACCTGGGCTCGATCTACATGCAAAATGCTCAATTTGTGAAGGCTGATCAATGTTATCAACAAGCCAGGACAACCTTTAGATACCATGCTATTTTAGGCTTATTAGCTGACAATTTAAATGATAATGGCAAACTAAACCAATTGAGAGGGTCTCTCAACACTAGCATAGAACAATATAAACAGGCTTTGGATCTTCACAGGCAGATTGGTTCAAAACCATCAGCTGCAGTTGTCACCTTTAATCTTGGCGAGGTTTTCGGACAAATTGGGCGATATCAAGATGCCTTACATTATCTAGAACAAGCAGCAGAACAATTAAAGATAATCGGAGATTATCTGCGCTTGGGCACCTGTGAAAGGTACACAGCTTTGATCTGGCATCGGCTAGGTCAGGCAAAACTCGCCCACGAATTCCTGGATAAAGCTATTGTTCACTACAATAAAGCAGGACAGAAAGCCTATATCGCTTCAGTCCACAATTACCGGGCTGGAATCTTATTCGAGCATGGGGATTTCAAAGAAGCGATTGAGTGCCTGGAAAAATCGCTGGAGATTGCACATCAATATAATCTAATTCTACAAGCCAATCTAGCAAAGCGTCTATTAGGAGAGGCATTCCTGCGCAGCAGAAAATATGACATAGCTAAACAATACCTAGATGAGGCTCTCTTAAACTTTACCCAATTAGGCATGAACTTGGAGAAGGCAATCTGTCTGGTTGCAATAGGAAGATATCACATCGAATTATCTGAATATAGTGAAGCAAAAACTGCCCTCGAAGAAGCATTGCACATCAGCCAATGTAATTTCCCTGAAATTGACTGGAGATCCTACGCCGGTCTTGCAGAACTGGCCGAGGATCGCAACCAAATATCTGATGCAACGACTGCTTATCACCAGGGAATTCAGGCATTAGATTCGATACGCAATAATTTCTGGCAACCTTCTTTAGCAGGTTCCTATTTACAAACCCCGGCATCATTCTTCGACAAAGCTGTATTAATGGCTACTAAAACAGGAAATTCTATCGAGGCCATCCAGTTTGTCGAAAGTAGCAAGGCTACCACCCTACTCCAGCAGTTAGCAGCTCATTTCCCTGCAGGTGATCGCAGTTCAAATGAACTTAACGATCTACGGGGTGAGATAGATTGGCTGCAGGAGCAACTCAGAATTTCTTTTGACCGGACTAACCCATTAGGGTCTGCTATTCGAACACGCCAGATGCGCACACAGCTGGCTGACAAGGTAACAAAGTATGATGGTTTGCTAGGAAAACTTGAACGCAAGAGACATGCCAACCCAGGCACATCCAGCTTGCCATTTCTATTTGATCTCACTGAATTTAAAAAGTCCGCTTGTAATTATTTAGGCGAAGATTGGGTTGCCCTGGATTATTATCTGACCGATGAGCAACTGATTTTCCTCATGATATCACCGGATGAATGCAAAGTACAAATATCACCTTTCCCATCACGTATTCGCATGGCACTGGAGGCTTTTAATAAAGTTCATCAGGATATCACTCCACCGCTGGATAGCGATCTGTCGGTTCTAGGAGAATGGTTGATCCCCCCCATGATAGCCACCAAAATAATTACATCCGAAACAGTACTATTGCTTTCCCCTCATCGTAGATTGCACGGTATCCCTTGGGCAGCGCTGCGACCGGGATTCTCGAACAGACATTTGGCGGACTTGTGTATCCCCAGTATCACACCATCGCTGCGTAGCCTAGCTTTTTTATGGGGAAAAGCAACTGCAAAAAAGCATACATCACCCAAACAAGGTCTGGTAATTGGTTTATCCAGATTTCCCCACGGGAAAAAAGAACTTCCTGCTGTCAAAGAGGAGATTAGGATCCTGAGGACCACATTAGGAAAAAATGCAGAGTATCTTGTAGAACACGAAGCCACCTGGGAGAACATCCAATCACTTCAGAGTCAAGATAGCGATAGAGGATTGTCGCGCTTTGCTTTTTTACATTTTGCCGGTCATGCTTCTGCTGATGTACGTAGTGGCCGTCTGAGTGGCTTTAGCCTTTGGGATGGAGAAATTCGTCTAGATCAACTGAGGGAACTAGCACCTCTGCCCAATCTAGTGTCACTCTCCGCTTGTAGCGGCAATTACAGCTATGTTTTTGAAGGAGATGAACACATGGGATTGTCAGCCACTTGTTTCTTCTCAGGCGTGAAAAGCGTGGTTGGCAGCACTCGACCGATCCGCGACAGTGTTGCAACCCAATTTACTACCACTTTTTATCGGAATCACATGGGAGGATCATCTCCTGCTCAAGCCCTTGCCTATGCGCAAAGAGAGATAATCAAAAGTGGGGAGAAGGTTACTGATTGGGCAAGCCTGGCCTGTATGGGTGTACCCTAAAAATCGAAAACGAGGTGCACTTCAAGTCATAAGTGAGTTTAATTAAGAGAAAAGGGGTGAAACTCACAGTTTCTGTATCTTGCTCTTCTGACTTTTCAATAATACTGTGTTTAGAAGACCAAACGATTTTAACGTTTGCGTTTGATTAATTTGATAAAAAAAGCCGGCACGAGTATTTACTCGTCCCGGCAAATGTTAGTTAGCCTGGCTGATTACCAGGGACCAGTGCCACCTCCTGAACAACCATCACATGCAACCACCATAGGCTCTGGGCTTCCACTCCAAAGCTCACTCACAAATGAGGTAAAATTGTACTGGCCATCGACGAAAACTTGCTGCTCCGCGGCCATGGCAACACCAACAACAACTGTAGCCAGCAA
>CAZVPR010000207.1:0-5289 GCA_964629085.1 uncultured Anaerolineales bacterium | reverse complement strand
ATAGCGCAAAAAAGATCAAAGTGGTGCTAAAGTGGTGCTAAACTTTTCGAAATGAACTACTCGTCACCCTGGTCTTCTTCAACTTCTTCACCCATTTTAAGCTCAATTGGCGTCAGCCAGTCATCCATTTGATCTCCAATTCCTTCATGCATGATAGGGATCAAGTGACCGTAAATGTCCATGGTTGTGCTGGGTTTTGAGTGTCCAAGTATTCTAGACACCACAAACGGCGGTATCCCACGATTTAGCATAATTGAAGCCGCAGTATGCCTCAGGTCATGAAAACGCAGCTTTGGCAGTCCACAGGCTTCTAGAAGCATTTTGTATTCCTTCAACAAGTTTGACTCACTTAGCGGTTTGCCATTCCTGGTTGGAAATACCAAATTTAGTTCATGCCAATCTTGCCCAGAAAATATCTTTGTAACGACCTGTTTTTCCCGATGCTTTCGCAACAAAAGAAGCATTTCACTTCCAATTGGAATTGATCGCCTACCAGCTTTTGTCTTTGGGGGAACAAAGAGTTTCCCTTGACCTTTCACCCGCTGTGCTTGCCGCTGTACCCTCACTCGGCCTCTCAGCCAATCAATATCTGACCACTTGAGACCAAAGATCTCTCCCTGTCGCATACCGGTTTTGATAGCCAAATGAAACAAGGCTTCCAGCCGATGACCTTTGACTCCAATAAAGAATCGCATCACCTGATCTTCATCTAGGATGATCATTTCTTTTTGAGTCAATTTCGGTTGACGAGCGCCATGGGCAGCGTTGTAACCTACAATTCCACGCTTTTGAGCATCCTTCAAACTTCGATGTAAAAGTGAATGTACATACCGCACATTCCGAACACTGACATCATCAGCTAGCAGTTTCTGATAAAGCCTCTCAACATCAAATACCGTCAGGTCACATAGCAGCTTCTTGCCGATAAAGGGATATACATAATCCCTTGCGATTTGCCTATATCGTCGCTCGGATGCTGGCTTCAATTGTGTTGAGTGGATCTCCAACCAATCTAACAAATAGCTTTTCAACGGCATTCGAGAAGAAGCAATCATCAAACCCTTGTCCCTTTTGAAAGACATTTCATTGAGCCATGATTGAGCATCTGTTTTCGTTGAGAATGATTTAGATATTCGACCGCCAGGAACATACAAAAATGCTCGGTATCGATTGCCGCGTTTGATTATTGAACCTTGGTTTCTTCCACGTCTTTTCTTCGTCATTTCCTTATCTCCTTTATTTGTAAGAAAAGGAAAGACGACTCTAAATCTCGTCTTCGATTATTAAGGTACTGAGATCTCTTCTTCATTTTACCCTCAATCCGATGAAAGTTGATGATCGGTAATGTATCTTTTCAAATCTATTGGCCGAACTCGCCGAACTTTGCCAATGTTTACTGTAGGAATCTTAGTTTGCATAAGCCGGTAAGCCATTGCCCTGCTAATACCCAAGATTTCAGCTACGTCCATAGCTTTGAGTAACCGATCATTTGGGATCTCTATTGGGTCAACAGAATCGACCGGCTTATTGGTTTTCCAGTTATTTTTCGTCATTGATATTCTCCTTTTGCTCAATGGTTATTCTCTGAATTAGTTGATCCCAGCCAATGGCGAAACAGGCTTTCAGTATTTGCCCCGGTTCCAAACCCATCTTTTCAGACACTTCTTGCAGGTGGTCCAAAAACTTTTCGTCGTTCTCAATTAACTTGAGTTCTCTTCTTGTTGTAATGTCACTCATAACCTCTCCCGATGTTTTCTTGTTGAAGATATTCTTTCAATGTCATCGACTGTTGTAATTCGATTTTTCGTCTATGTCGAAACGTGCCAATACACTCTCCTTTCCGGTTCCATTCCAGGCCCCGCCACTCTTCAGGCGTTTTGGCCCACATCTTGACCAAGCGCCAAACCGTTGATCTTGAGACTGTTCTTTTCACCTTTAGGCTGTAATCACGATTCAGGATCTCTAATTCGTAGGTGACATAATTGATCCTGACCGTTTCTGCAGGAGCTAAGACGCTATCCATAGCATCTTCTCCTGTTCGTTGTAGCCTTTCTCCCATTCGGTTTCAGCATTCCACATTTCTATTTCCTGCCTGAGTTCGAAAGGCGTTAGTTCGTAAGAATTGATCTCCTGGCCGGTGGCAATATTGACTTCACACCTACAACTTTGAGCAACATAAATGCGATAGCCTTTCAATTGCCTTGGCGGCTCTTCTTTGAATTCCAGCAGCTTCTCCAACTGAAATTCCATGAAAAGATCAGTATCGCAAAAGATGGATAGCCCCTGCCAATGTTCGCTTTCTGGAAAACCCGCATAAGCAGCCATCCAATCGATAATGGCCTTGTACTGCTCATCTTCCAGGTTGTCGATCACATGGCAGTAAGCTTCGGGCAAGTTCTCTCTTCCCTTCACGCCCCACCAGCGGCCAACTTCTGATACTTCTTCTTCAACTTCTTTGCTCATGTATTTGCTGGCGTACCAAAACACGCCCCTATAGCTCTTGATCCTGGAGACACTGGTGCCTGCTTCCAGGTGATCGTCGGATAGCTTCCCGCAGACTTCCCACCACATCCTGGCCACCAGTTGGCGCAGATCATAGAGATTTTCATCATGCAGCCCCCAGACCAACATATGGAAATGCGGGAACATGGCCCCGATGTGCTTGCCTGATTTCCTGGCCTTGTACTCCAACTTCCAGATCACAGCCACTTCCGGGAAGGCATAATCCAACCGTTGAAAGAACTTCTTCAAGTGACTTTCCTTGAGAAGCTTTCCATCCATCCTTTCATTGAAGAACTCATCTGGATAGGTCAAATCCATCCAGAGCGGTTTTCGAGTCTGCTCCAGTTTTGCAATCAATCTCAGCATTCTTCGCCGGGACGCGTCAGAGAAGGCTTTGATCTTGCCCCTTCGCTTTACTTTTTTCCCTTCCATGGTGGTCCACGATCTAGGGCGCTTGCATTCCAGCAGTGATCCACCCTGGTAAATCTTCAATACCCCTTTTCTATGGTGAATATCTTCCCTCTGCATTAGCTCTCGTGAGAGCTCTAGTTTCAATTCTTCTTTATTTTTCCTATTCCTTTTTCTGCGAATATATAACGTAGACAAGCCCATACGTCGCCGCTCACGCTCAAGTTGGATGGAATCCAAAACACCACCATCGAAGAGAGAGTTGAGCAGCGCTTCGTGCTCCTCGGCTTCGTGGTGATCGGAATAGTGAGTATCTAAATCATAGGGTGGGGTATAATGTTCCCGCACGGTAAATTCCTTTCCCGGTGTTTTCTGTGCATGCCCCTTGAGTGGCTGCTCAAGGGGCACTTTGGTTAATAGGTTGGCGCACTAGGCACCTTATCATTCAATCATAGGTTCTCGATTTGTCTATCACTCAGGGAGTGAATTTAAGAGTGATTTGCGGACTAACTCGGTGAGTGATGCATATCTTGGGGGTGGTATATCCGGACGATGCACATCTACCGGTCTTTCGCTCGCCGATTCGATCCGTGCGGGTCGCGCCGTCCTCGTCACCTGCGGGCGGTGCGCTTCCGCCGGATCGTCGGCTCACTATGTGTCTGGCGAAAAACATCTAAGCGCCCCTCGCCGGGGCGGGCAGATGTGCAGGAAGAGCGCATTCCTGCCCATACAGCCCAAGGCTTTTATGTACCCTTTGCTGTAAAGGGTGACTGCTTTGGAGATATTCCACTCGTCGGAATCTCCCAGCAGCCCCAAGGTAAACACTTCCTTTCAAGGTTCTTGTCACCCTGGACAGCACCCTTGTTGATTTCACCATCCCGGCACCTGAATGACGGCATTGAAGACGCCACCGTTCTGGGGCAGCTGCTCCGCCAGGACATCGACATCACAAACACCACCAGCGCAAACCATGGTCCCACGGTCCAGACACCAGAAGGTGCGACCCAAGGCCGGGACGTGAACCACCGTGCCATCAGGCCAATCAAAAGGACAGGCTGCCGCCCAACCGACAAAGGATCTCCAAGGTAATTCACTCTCCATGGCCGACGCGCAGCGATTCTCCAGCAGGTCGAACTTCCAACAGTTGGCCGTGGTGATGAAACGCTCATTGCCGAACTTGTTAGCTTCTTTGCCGCGCTCGACTTCTTCGATGGTCGCCGGGATATCGGGCCAGTAGTTGGTCAAGCGCACGACCACATCGTAGGTCGCGCAGTCGACGCACTTGACGTTCTGCATCCCAAAACCGACATTCAAGCCCAAATCGCGCGTGGGGGTGGGCGTAGGTTCTAGGGTCGGTGCCAACGTTGGCGTTGACGTGGCCGATGGCAGCATGGTCGCTTGAAGAGTGAGCACAAGTTCATCAGTGCCTGGCGTTGGAGTGATGTACTCACCCAGTTGCAAGAGCGATCCCAAGCCATCTCCGCCACCTTCTTGACGTTCTAAGGCGATGGCTTCAGCTTCCTGCTCCGATCTGAGCATGGGCATCAGCATGGTGTAGATCCAACCGCCAATGAAGCCGACCAGCAGCACCAGCTGGAAAAGGGCATAGAATGAGAAGCCTACGCCAACCTGGGGCTCGTTGAGATACGGCTTAGGCTTACCCGCTTTGACCCAATCGGCATAGGCCTGGGAGCGCACCCTAGAAAATCTTAAAGCGTTTCTTTTTTCGCTTACGCGGTTCACCCGCTGCACCCATCCGGTCTGCCGCTTCCGCCATGATCTCAGCGGCGTCAATAAGCGCTGCAGCCGCGTCTTGCTCTGTAACCGCGAACCAGTCTCTTTCACTCGCGTCATTAGGAACCACCTCTTCGTCTCCATGATGTGCCACAAACTGCGATACCAAACGGTCCATCAGTATGTCTAAGCCGTTGGCACTGATCGCAGGGTACTGTCTCGAATACTTGCCCCATGGACTTTTGGGATTCATCCACAGGAACTTGCCGCTGTCTTCTTTGCGACCTCGGGAGAGTGCCCAGCGGTAGAAGACCATCGGCAGGCCGACCTTCAGGAAGTTGATCTCCGGTTCCAGGCGTACCCTTCTAAACGACCTGGGCGGTTCTTCGGTGGACGAGAGCACCACCATTATGTCCAGCTTGGCCAGGAAAGCCCGAAATCGTTTGGCCGCGGCATCAGACGGCAGCCACATACCGCCTTCATCCAGGATCATGAAGACATGCGCCATGCCGTCATCCATCAGGTTGACTTCACGGGCATCTTCAGCGAAAGCCACGGGGATGTTGGCCACCACGCGGTAGCCTTTCTCAGCGTAGAACTCGGCTAACTCCACGGCAAAGGAAGTCTTGCCGCCGCCGACCCTGC
>CAZVPR010000206.1:0-5306 GCA_964629085.1 uncultured Anaerolineales bacterium | reverse complement strand
TTGAAATCGGCGAACATATCGATCTGCTGGGGCAAGCCTTCTTGTTCGGCTTCTTCGGTCAGGCAGCGCAGGTCGTCAATCAAAACCTTGGGGTGGATCTTCTCCTGAATATAGAGCGGCGGGACCGGCACGATCAGATCAGACCAATCTTCCAAATCCTTGCCGCGCCAGACCAACTGCGGGTCCAGGTCACGGTTGCGGCGTTCATAGGCAATTTGCAGCGGGTCTTCCTTCTCCAGAACCGATTGAAATTCAACAGTGGGGATATGCCTGCGGGAGGCTTCCTCATGCGTGATGCTTTCCACAGCTTTGGGAGTCTTCTTGCGTTTTCTAGCCATTATTCGTCTCCAAGTGCGCCGCATCTGAGAGATGCAATGCACTTTCTATCACTTTGTCGAATTCTGCGCCGATCTTAGCGGCGAATTCTTCTTGCATCAAATAGACATCCTTCAATTCCACAAAAGCCCAGCGTCCGTGCGTGCCTAAGTTATTCACGCCGGGGACCCAGTAGGTATCCATGGCAGCTTTCTTCTCTTTGGCATCCTCGCCGCGGTAGCCTTTGATCTCGACGACCAGATTCAAGAAATCTTCTTTGCCATCATCAATCTGAACGATGAAATCAGGCCAATATCTGCGCATATTAGAGCCGTAGCGATAGGGGACTTCGAATCCCAGCCCCTGATTTTTGACATAGGCTTTCACGCGGGGATGCGCCTCAACCACCCGGCAGAATTCCGCTTCCCAATCGCTGTCCAGCGCCACCCAATTGACATGGCATTTGCGGGAATCAGTTTTCCAGCGGCTTTTGCGGGATGTGTAGAAGTTGACGTGCATCGTGGAGCCGGTGGGATTATAAGAGTCGAGTACCGCTCGAATAGGCTGCTGCCCTTCGAAATGCCGCGTGATCCCGGCGTGGATGCGAGAGCAAGCCATATCGGCCAATTCCTGATAGATCAACTGCGCCGGGTACGTGCCGCCCTTACACACCAAATAATTATCTACCCACTCCTTGGCGATGCGCTTGAGTTGCCCAAATAAGTGCATCTCTGGCTCTTTTTCCGGGTCGCGATAGCGGGTATAGAGCAGCCGCGAAGTTAGATGGAAAAGCAGCGTGGAGGGGCGCATATCCTCGAGATGTTCCAGGCTGAGATCAACATCTTCGCCAACGATGCCTTCATTCCGGGTGATGGAGGGACCAACCAGGTCGGGCGTCAACTCCAGCGTTGAATCTTCGTTGAATTCAGCCGCCAGACGCTCTTCCGGCAATTCAACGCGGTAGCCTTCGACGCGCGGGAACTGAATTTCGAGCTGATCACGTTCCGGACGCATGGCGCGTACATGCACGGTCTCGCGCGGCGGCTGAGGGTTAGAGATAACGGGTTTAGCAGTGAAATCGAAGGGAATCCCAAAAATATCTGCATATTCGACATCGAAGAGGCCATCTTCATTCAAGTCGTATGACTGGCGGCGCAAGGCGCGGCCGACAACCTGTTCGCAGAGCAATTGCGTGCCAAAGGCGCGGATGCCCAAAATATGGGTGACGGTATTGGCGTCCCAGCCTTCGGTGAGCATGGATACAGAAACCACGCAGCGGATCGATTCGCCCAATCTTCCAGGTTTACCAACCGTGTTCATCACTTCCCGCAGCAGATCCTGGTCTGAAATATTGTCAGCCGCGCGCTGATCGCCGGTGCGCTGGATAATTTCGCGGCGGTAACGCTCGATTTCAGGCATCATCATTTTACGGAAGTTACGATCCAATGCCTCGCCAGATTCAAGCTGCTCACTGTCGATCAGCAGGGTATTGGGGCGGGCTAAGGGATTGCCGTGCTCATTAAAATTTCGAAACAGTTCGAACCGCCCTTCCACCAGGGTGCTTGTGCCGTCTTCATTCTCGCGATGGAAGCCTGAAATAAAATCATAAACAAGTTTCGAAATAGCGGTATTTTGGCAAACGATAATAAAGGACGGCGGTGTGCGGATTTCCGCTTTTTTCCAAAGATCATAAGTCACTTTGTAGTGACCATAAAGGGCTTCCAGCGCGGTTTGCAATTCCACCGGCAGGCTGAGCGGGTCAAGCGTTTTTGACTTGCCGCGCCCTTTCTTGGGCATCTTCTTACCGATATGTTTCCATAAATCGCGAAACTTGGGCATCTCACCGCTGGGGATATTATCCGCCACAGGCACGCGGGGCAATTTCACGATCCCACATTCGATGGCGTCCATCAGCGAGAAATCGCTCATCGTCCAGGGGAAAATTGTCCCCTCAGCATAGCCCGATCCTTTGAGGAAGAAAGGCGTTGCTGAAAGGTCTACCACCTGGGCGATGCCTAAATTCCGTTTGACAATCTCAAGTCCGCTGATCCACAGGCGAGCGGCTTCATTATTCTTATTGGCTTCTTTGCGGTCATCCCCTTTTAACTTTCCTTCCTCATCCTTTTCGGGCTTTTCACGATAGCAGTGATGGGCTTCGTCATTGAGCGCCATGATATTCTTCATCCCCATCAATTCGGGCATCACCCGCTGGAGCATCTGCCCTTCTGTTTCCAGGGTATTCAATGCTTCCCCGCGTCCCTGCAATAAAGAACGGCTGCCCCTTGCCAGCTTGACACGTTCCCGCAGCTTGAAGGCATGGTAATTGGTGATCACAATTTTTGCCTTGTCCAGTTCTGGGAGTAGATCATTGGGCACAAGCTCTCGACTGGCATAATAGCTGTCCGGGTCATTGGGCTGCAAAACTCGCAGTCGATCCTTGATCGTGATTCCCGGCGTAACCACCAAAAAGCCGCGCGTAAATCTCTTGCTGGTAGGGTGGCGCACAGCATTAATCGTCTGCCAGGCGATGATCATTGCCATCACGGTGGTTTTCCCTGATCCTGTCGCCATCTTTAGCGCGATGCGGTAGAGTTCCGGATTGGCTTCATCGTTAGCACTGGCTATTCGTTCTAGCAATTCTCTTTCCCGCTTATTCGATTTTGACGCAACCTCAGTCAACCAGATCAGCGTTTCTACCGCTTCGATCTGGCAAAAGAAAGGTCGAATATCGCTAAAGCGATGATGTCGCCAATATTCAAGCAGACGGGCGGTTTCAGGCGTCACTTTCCATTTATTGGGATCAGGGATCATGCGCCACTGACTGACAAGGTTTCGAACGAGGTTGATATTGCCGGTAGGATCGTACTGCTGATCGCTGGTCGAAAGCCCTTTACCTTCATCCAAAACCATTTCGATCTGTTTTACGGGTTGCTTCCGTTTCCTGGGTTTTGGGATTGGCGTGATGAAATCAGCCCCGCGACGATATTCCATAATCTGTTGGGTGGGCTGGCCATCGTCATCCAACTCCCAATGACTTGATGGATATTCGTAAGGGGAGTTGAGGATAGGTCGAGTGAAAAAGCGATCGTTCATGTTTGAGTTCCTAAACTGAGCACAACTTGATATAGCTCTTCTAGTCCATGCGGTCAACGAGGCTGCCGCACAGAGTGTTGGCAGATTCCCAAAAATGAGATTCAAGGGTGGATATTTTGGTGGTGGTGTTGATTTGCGCCATAAGATGATAAATATCTGATCCCCTTGCAGTGGCGGAACCCCTTCGGTAAAATACCTGCGCCGAAGCGTTCCCACAACGCTGAGGCCTTCCCTCGCAGGCGGCATCCTGGCGAGGTTTTTTCTTTTGTTGAGTATATCATAGCGCCAGAGTGCGCTGTCCAAACTTGATACAGAAAAATAGGCCATCCATTCACTTGACTTAGGTATTGTAAAATATCTCATTTTGAGATAGAATATCTCCATGCACATCATCTCCAGGAAAGCTCTACGCCAATTTTGGGAGAAGCATCCCGACAGTCAAAGCCCGCTTTCCCGGTGGTATCAAGTTGTCAACAAAAGTGAATTCACCAGATTCGATGAACTGCGCGCTACGTTCCCATCAGTGGACAAGGTTGGCAATCTGATCGTGTTCAACATCGGCGGTAACAAATACCGTTTGATTGCATCCATTCATTTCAACCGTGGCAAGGTCTATATTCGTCATGTGCTTACGCACTCAGAATATGACCGAGGAGCATGGAAACGATGACTTTTTTTACGCAAGAAACACAGGAACACTGGCTGGCGATCCAGCCTATTCTTTCGATCCGCAGTGAACAGGAATATGACCAAGCCGTGGTGCGTCTCAATGACTTGATCGATGAAGTAGGTACAAATGAGAGCCATCCCTTCTATGACTTGTTGGACACCCTCGGCACTCTGATTCACGCTTACGAGCAACAACACGAACCCATGCCAGAATGCAGCGGCGCTGAAATACTCTACTTCTTTATGGATGAGCATGGGCTGGTTCAATCTGATTTATCCGAAATTGGTTCTCAGGGAGTGGTATCAGAAATTCTGAACGGCAAGCGGGAACTCAATACGCGGCAGATTCGCTTGCTGGCAAAACGCTTCAACGTTTCACCGGCAGTTTTCATTTAAACTTTAGAAACCAGATAAGATAACGCGCTTCGGTAAGTATTCACCGAAGCTTTTTTATTACAGTCATGCAAATGTCATGGCCACGTTAACCCTTAGCGGAAAATTGCAGGCATCACGCGCCACCCCCTCTCTTTAGCAACACGGCGCAACTTTGCGTCAGGATACACTGCAAAAGGCTGCTCACTCATCTCCATCATCGGCAGATCGGAAAGTGTGTCCCCATAAGCGGCGATGATGCGGGCATCGGGATATAACGCGCTCACTTTCTCAGCTTTGTGCTGATATGAATTGACTGGCAGTTCTATGCCCTGGAGTTTTCCATCTGCATATCGAAGCTGTGTGCCAATAGCTTTAGCCTTTATCTTTCGGGCAAAGGCTTCCACGATGGGTTGGTATACACCCGAGACTACTACAATCCGCGCCCCTGATAAGCGCTTTTTCTCGAGTTCCCTGAGTACATCTGCACGGCCTTTGGGCCACATTTCGTTGAAGACCACCCACTCCGCCATAGCGTTGACTTCGCTGATAGGCAATCCACGCATGAGACCGATCTCGCCTTGCAGCCAAGCGGTCATCGTTTTCTGACGGTTGAGCAACCCCAACTTCATCAGGGGAAATCGCGGCAGCCAGCGGGAGAAAAACAGGTTGTAGGCCAAGGTGCTGTAATGCTGTTTGAAGTAGCTGCGAATGCCTCGCCAGCTAGAGCCGGTCGTGAGTGTTCCTTCGAGATCGGTGAGGATCATGTTCATGTGTTTCCTTTGGGTTTGTTCGAGATATGGCCCCAAAAAAGACCCCACCCAGAGTAAGGGGGGTACCCTGGGCAGGGCATCTAT
>CAZVPR010000205.1:0-5308 GCA_964629085.1 uncultured Anaerolineales bacterium | reverse complement strand
CCTTTTTGAAGTGTAAATTAATTCTAATTTCGCTTAATCAAACAGTCAATAATTTCTTTCCTTCAAGACAAGAATCTACCAAAATTAGGGGATATTTTGCATATGACAGGTCTCAGCTTATTTGATGTCTTATATTACTAGTTCAGACAAACTCGATCAGCTAAACTGAATAATTGGAATGAAACCGGTTCCAATTATTTTTTGTTAAGTACTCCCACCTTCGGGTGGGTTCTAATCTAGCCAAATGGAGATATTTCATGGCAAAAACAATAAAAACGCTTGATGGGAATGAGGCAGTTGCCACGATTGCCCACAAAACCAATGAGGTGATTGCGATTTATCCAATCACTCCTTCTTCAGATATGGGTGAGCATGCTGACGCCTGGTCAGCCCAGGGTAAAACCAATATTTGGGGCACAGTCCCTGAAGTCATAGAAATGCAAGCAGAAGGTGGCGCGGCAGGTGCCGTTCATGGCGCACTTCAAACTGGAGCCCTGACTACTACTTTTACCGCCTCGCAAGGTCTTTTGTTGATGATCCCCAACATGTACAAAATTGCGGGCGAGTTAACCCCTGCAGTTTTCCATGTATCTGCTCGGTCCGTGGCTGCTCAGGCGCTCTCAATCTTTGGTGATCACTCTGACGTTATGTCCGCAAGATCCACGGGTTGGGCAATGATGGGCTCTGGCTCGGTGCAAGAAGCTCACGACTTCGCGTTGATAGCCCAAGCTTCTACACTGGAAACTCGCATTCCGTTCCTGCACTTCTTCGAGGGCTTCCGTATCTCCCACGAAGTAAGCAAGATCAAAATGATCTCAGATGACGTGATCAGAGAAATGATCGATGACAAGTTAGTCCACGAACACCGTGCGCGTGCTCTTTCACCCGATCATCCGGTCATCCGCGGCACAGCACAAAACCCGGATGTGTTCTTCCAGGCTCGTGAGACAGTCAACTCCTTCTACGATGTCTGCCCCGAGGCTGTCCAGAAAAAAATGGATAAGTTTGCTAAACTGACCGGACGAAAATACCAACTCTATGATTACTATGGTGCACCCGATGCCGATCGTGTCATTGTGATCATAGGTGCAGGTGGCGAGACAGCCAGCGGAACGGCCAAATATTTGAATGCTAACGGTGAAAAAGTAGGCGTTTTGCGAGTACGGTTATTCCGCCCCTTCTCAATGAAACACTTTGTTCAAGCTTTGCCTGCATCAGTCAAAACACTTGCCGTCCTTGATCGCACTAAAGAACCCGGAGCTTCTGGAGAACCTCTTTATCAGGATGTCATTACTGCTATCAACGAAGCAATGTCCGAGGGTATCGCGCCATTTGATAAAGCACCTCGTATTATCGGCGGGCGTTACGGTCTCTCATCGAAAGAGTTCACCCCAGCAATGGTCAAGGGTGTCTACGATGAAATGACCAAAGACAAACCCAAGAATCATTTCACCGTGGGCATCATTGACGATCTCTCCAACACCAGCATAGAATATGAACCCACTTTCTCCATCGAAGGGGAGGACACTGTTCGAGCTGTGTTCTTCGGTCTGGGTGCTGATGGTACCGTGGGTGCCAACAAGAACTCCATTAAGATCATCGGTGAAGAAACCGACAACCACGCCCAGGGTTACTTTGTCTATGACTCCAAGAAATCTGGCGCTAAAACCATTTCGCACCTGCGCTTTGGCCCCGACCCCATCAATGCCCCATATTTGATCCAACAGGCCAACTTTGTCGCTTGCCATCAGTTCAACTTCCTCGAGCAGATCAACATGCTCAAATATGCTCAACCTGGGGCAGTCTTCCTGTTGAACAGTATATTCGGCACTGATGAAGTTTGGGATCATCTTCCCAAGGAAGTTCAGGAAGTAATTATCGAGAAGGATCTGCAATTCTATATTCTTGATGCCTACAACGTTGCAGAAAAAGCTGGTATGGGCCGCCGCATCAACACTGTCATGCAGACAGCTTTCTTTTACATCAGCGGCGTGCTGCCTCAAGAAGAGGCCATCGCATCGATCAAAGATTCGATCAAGAAAACTTACGGTAAGCGCGGTGAAGCCGTTGTACAAAAGAACTACGCTGCTGTTGATCAGGCTTTGGAGCATCTCCACAAAGTCGAGGTTCCTAAAAAGGTCACCAGCAAACTGACCATGAGGAAGCCCGTCCCCGATGCAGCACCAGAATTCGTGCGCAAGGTTGTTGGCACGATCATCTCTGGAGACGGCGACTCCCTACCAGTGAGTGCCCTGCCAAACGATGGAACTTACCCTGTAGCCACCACACAATGGGAGAAGCGGAACATCACCCTCGATATTCCAGTGTGGGAAGAGGATCTCTGCATCCGTTGTGGCAAATGTGTATTCGTTTGCCCGCACGCTGTGATCCGCCAAAAGGTTTACGACCCTGCATTGTTAAAGGACGCTCCGCCAACCTTCAAGCATATCGAAGGAAAATTTAAGGAATTCCCAGGGTGGGACTACACCATCCAGGTTGCCCCGGAAGACTGCACTGGTTGTGAGCTTTGTGTCCAGGTTTGCCCCGCTAAGGATAAATCGCAACCCAAACGCAAAGCGCTCAACATGGCTGAACAACTCCCAATCCGCGAACAAGAGATTGGCAATTGGAATTTCTTCCTATCAATCCCTGAAGTTGATCGCACCAAAGTTGAACCTAAAAACATCAAGAATTCTCAGTTACTACAGCCCCTGTTTGAGTTCTCCGGTGCCTGCACCGGGTGTGGAGAAACCCCATATATTAAGCTGGCAAGCCAATTATTCGGCGACCGCATGATCATCGCCAATGCGACCGGCTGCTCCAGCATTTATGGCGGCAACTTGCCCACCCACCCCTACGCTGTCGATAAAAATGGTCGTGGACCGGCCTGGTCGAATTCCCTATTCGAAGACAACGCTGAATTCGGATTGGGTATGCGTCTGACATTCGACAAGCAAAACGAATATGCCCGCGAATTGCTGCCACAGTTGGCTGGCAAAATCGGGCAATCGCTGGTCGACGAGTTGCTCAACGCCGATATGTCCGACGAAGCTGGCATCCAGGCTCAGCGCGATCGAGTAGATCAAATGCGAGCAAAACTAGAAGGCGACAATGATCCCCAAGCTCGCGACCTGCTTAGCATCGCTGACGTCTTGGTCAAGAAGAGTGTCTGGATCGTCGGTGGTGACGGTTGGGCATATGACATCGGTTATGGTGGTCTAGATCATGTTTTGGCCTCCGGCCGAAACGTCAACGTTCTGGTTCTCGACACGCAAGTGTATTCCAACACTGGCGGCCAGTCATCCAAAGCTACACCAATTGGTGCTGTAGCCAAATTTGCCGCCAATGGCAAAGCGCTCCCGCGCAAAGATCTCGGCATGATCACCATGTCCTACGGTTACATTTACGTAGCACAGATTGCTATGGGTTCAAGCGATATGCAAACCCTTCGTGCCTTCCGCGAAGCCGATGCCTTCGACGGCCCGTCATTGATCCTGGCCTATAGCCCATGCATCAACCATGGGTATGATCTTGTCAATGGTCTCAAACACCAGGACATGGCTGTCAAATCGGGCCTCTGGCCGCTCTATCGTTACAACCCTGTTTTGGCTGACGAGGGTCAGAATCCGCTCAAACTTGACTCCAAAGATCCCTCAATTCCAGTGAAAGACGTTGCCTATACCGAAACTCGTTACAGCATGCTGGCATTGAGTGATGAAGAGCGGGCTGAGAAGCTCATGGAATTCGCACAAGAAGATGTCGACGAACGCTGGGCATTGTACAAACAAATGGCTTCGATCCGGTATAACGGGAACGGCCAAAAAGAAGAGTAACGTATTGAAGGGATGCGAGCATTAGCTTGCATCCCTTTTTATACATTGAAAGGGAAATAAAATGACAGATTTAAAAACCAATTATCTTGGGTTGGAGCTTAAGAATCCGCTGGTCGCATCCGCATCCCCCCTCTCTGAAAAGGTTGAAACCGCTAAACAACTGGAAGATGCAGGGGTTTCCGCTATTGTTGTTTATTCTCTGTTCGAAGAGCAAATCATCAAAGAAAGCCTGGAATTGGATCATTTCCTCAGCAGAGATACAGAGAGTTTCGCCGAAGCCATGACCCATCTGCCGGATATTGGGAAATTTAGGGTTGGACCAGAGTCATATATAGAGCATATCGGCAAATTAAAGGAAGCGCTTGACATCCCCGTAATCGGGAGTCTTAATGGTGTATCCAGCGGTGGCTGGATTGACTATGCTGAGAAAATCGAGAAAGCAGGTGCCGACGCATTAGAACTCAATCTCTACTACCTGCCCACCGAAACGGTTCTCACTGGAAATGAGGTTGAAGACGCCTATATTCAAGTTGTAAAAGATATCAGCGCCAAAATCAGCATCCCCCTGGCGGTAAAACTCAGTCCGTTCATCACCGCCATTCCCAATTTTGCACAAAAAATTGTTAGTGCTGGAGCCAAAGGTTTAGTCCTCTTCAATCGCTTTTATCAACCTGATTTTGATTTGGAAAAATTGGAAGTCGTACCCAATTTGAAGTTGAGTTCACCTAACGAATTATTACTACCCCTTAGGTGGATTGCCCTGCTCCATGGACGCGTAGGGGCAGATTTTGCCTTGACCAGTGGCGTCCATTCCGCCGAAGATGTGCTAAAATCGATGATGGCTGGTGCTAAAGTCGTTATGACTGCTTCAGCGCTGTTAGCCAATGGCCCAGAATACGCCACACAAATTCTCAACGACCTGGGAACATGGATGATCAATCATGAATATGAGTCCATCCAACAAATGCAGGGAAGTTTGAGTGCAGTATCCAGCGGCAGTGAAGCTGTATTCGAACGTGCCAATTATATGAAGGTGTTAGGGTCGTACTAAAAACAATCGAAATTACTGAGTTAACAGAAAACGGGACGTTCAACATTGAACGTCCCGTTTTTATTTTTAGTAAAGGTAATGGAAATTAATTCTTCTGACGCTTTGAACGCAATATGCGTTTGCGTCGACGAATAGCCTTTTTCCTTTGAATGCGTCGCAGTTCACTCTTCGAAACATGCCAGCGTTTTCGGCGCACAGCACCGAGAACACCACTTTTAGTTACTTTCTTACGAAAGCGTCGAAGTAACTGTTCTTGAGACTCATTCGAACGTAATTCGACCGCAGGCAATTCCATCACCTCCTTTTTTATCGAAGATTAAAAGAAATAATTGCTACTTTTCTTTAAGATATAGAAAAAGTCTTCTTGGCAATGACCTACTCTCCCAGGGGGCTGCCCCCCAAGTACCATCGGCGCTGACGGGCT
>CAZVPR010000204.1:0-5309 GCA_964629085.1 uncultured Anaerolineales bacterium | reverse complement strand
GTTGTGGTTTGCAGTGGTCACAAGTCAAATCCGGCGGGCTGCTTACGCCCTTGTTGGACGGCTTAGTTGAAACCCAGGTGTCAGAAATGAACATCGGGTTGAGAAAGGAGATGTGAAATGTCTGATTATTCTGATTGGCAAGATAGATTTTATGAAAAAATGGAGAAAGATTTCAGTCTTTCAGCGGGATCAATAATGATTTTCTCCCGTCAATCTACTCGATCATCTGAAGTTGTGTTGGAAATTGTGCCAGACCCAAAACTAGGTACTGAGCAATCTAAAAGTCAGATTGATAGGATAGCAGTGTATTATTGCCCGAAAGAATCGGAATCATCAGAAGATGAATGGAAAGAATTTGCAAGTTTGCCAAAAGAAGGTGGTGTGTGCAAGCATTCCCCAGATTGGACACAATCAAACCATTATACATATTACGCTCGATTTGTAAGTTTTTCAGGCGAACTAGGGCCGGTATCAATAATCCAGCCACATCATGAAGAAAGGGTGTATGGTTCTATAAGCGGACACGAACGATTGTTTAACCATATAGCTGGGATGGCAGTTGGTTTTTGCACAATCCCAATACTTATTTCATTGTATCTGATAGTGATTGCATTTTGGGCTTTTTTCAATGGTGGTGTAACAGGATTTATACCAAGTTTTGCCAATACCTTGCCTTCGTATATGAATCTTACTCAAATGCCAGAGGAAAGTTTTCTCATTTTTGTATTTGGGGGATTACCATTAGTATTTGAGTATTTTCGACCAATTTTTATAAAAGATGTAAACTCGCTTAAAAATAAGAGCCTTTATTTTATCGTTACGTTTCTTTTTTCGGTTGCAATAATAATCACCCAATGGGGTCGAGTATCTGAAATCAAATTAATGCCATACATATTTGATAATATCGGATTGAAGGTAATTTTTTTAGGTGCTATTTTAGTAGCAATTTATCGAGGATTTAGAGGCTATGAGACCCTACCACTTGAGAAAGAAAGTAGAACATCCCAAATTGTAAAACGGGTCCATATCATCGTTGGCATTATTTCATCTCTGATCTTTGGATTAATTGCTTCAAGAGTGAATCCGACATGGCTTCGCATAGTGTTGATAATAGTTAATCTCTCGGTTATTTCCTTAGTAAATGATTTGGCGAAACGAAGAATTTGGAATAAGTATTTCAAGTCCAGGTTTTAGAGAAAGCCGTCCAACCCCGCGTGGTACGGACTTGGGGTACGCGAGCGAAAAATTGGGGTTTGGGCAAAGTTTGGAGCTTTCGGAAGCCGGTTGAAGTGCCAAAACCCCAAGCCGCACACGCCCCCGTTGGGCCGATATTCAGTAAAATCGTAAGATTCAACTATAGGAGGCTAAAATGTCAAATCAAGAAAGTTCTGATTCACAAATTGCACAAGCTGTAGAAGCCATATTTGGTTTATTTGGTATTCTTGGCATGGGATGGTTGTATGCCGGAAATATTGGCGTAAGTATAGCCATCTTTTTGGGTTATGCGGTATTAGCTTTTATTGAATTTTGGATTGCCTTAGCTACTTTAGGCATTGCATCGTGCGTTATCTTTCCCTTGAACTTAACAATCCTTATTGTTTCTAGTTACAAGGTTCGAGATTATGTGCGGAGTACTGGAGCGAAAGGTTCAATCACAAATCTAATAATTGGATTAGTGATCGGTGCAGTTGTTGTTTGTGGTGGCTTTGCCCTAATTGCATTTGTTGGTGGAGCATTCGATTATTAATTCGATCTTCTATCGGCACTTGTAATAATCGCACAGAAACCTCTATATGGTTTAAGCAGACAAAACAATCGGGAGGTTGATATGGCGCGCTATGAAAGGAATAGTGTCCTTTTTTCGGTTAGAGTGATTGTTCTAATTGCCCCATTGTTCATGCAGATAATCTCTCCTCTCACGGTTTTTGCATATGAAGGTTTTATTGATGATGCTGTTCCACATGCACAAGCTACACAGCGCGAAACAGGAGTTCCTGCATCGGTAACTATCGCTCAGGCTATAATAGAGTCTGAATGGGGGGATAAGCATATCGGAGATGCGAACAATTACTTTGGAATAAAATGTTCTCGTAATGCTGATGGAACTTTATATTACGGTGAAATCGCTATTGGATGCATCGAGGTCGAAACGAAAGAATGGGATGGCACAAAATACATAACGGTATTGGCAAACTTTAGAAAATATAAGAGCATGACTGATTCGTTTATTGACCATGGAAGATTTTTCATAGAAAATTCCCGTTATAGCACTGCCATGCAACACGCAGATGATCCCGATCAATTTGCTCGCGAGATTCACAATGCAGGTTATGCAACTTCTCCAACATATTCTGATAATTTGATTAACTTGATGGAAACTTATGACCTGTATCAATACGATGTTGATAAACAGGTGGAAGTGCCCACTTTACCCGACGGTGAAGAATTAGTACAAGATTTTCAGCAGAAAATTGAAACGTGGCTTTTAGAACAACAGGAAAAGTTACAAGATCGAATAGATCAGTGGCTAGAAGAAAAGAAAGAAGAAATCAAACGCGAGATGGAAATCGCCGTGACCGAATGGATAGAGCAACAATGTTATGGCAGTAGTGTATTGCTTCTTCTAGTTGTGGCTCTTTTTTCGCATCGATATATTATGCATGATGTATGAGAGTACATATCGGTATTAGCCAAACTCGGCCCAACCCCGGCTGCACAAAGACCGGGCTATCGCCCGGAAGGTACGCGGCGCATTTCGCTAAATTTGGTTACAGTTTGCGACGCGTCAGTAGCAAACCCGCCCGGCTTGTGAGCCATCCGTTGGGCTGCTTGTCAAGCATTAGATCAGGTAATCTGAATATTTCAAGAATATTATGATAAACAAAAATCGGTTGCTTTCTCAGAAATTGATTTATGCTATCATGATTTACGATTATTTTTTTAGGGAGCACTATAGAAGTCGTTCAAAGTTCGCAGATATCATAATATGCTCTTCTAATTGTCACTGAGCGTTGATTGCTGGAGGTATTACTATGATTAATAGAGTGTTGATTGTTCTAACTGTTCTGCTCATTGCTTCTTCAAGTACTTTATACATTTTTAATGATCCTCCTGACGTAATAGTCGAAACTTCGCCCGCGGTTTATTCGGGTATTCCTTTTGGCTGGTCAGATGAATATGACCTTGAAGATCTCATTGTTAAGGTCTATGCTTCTGATCCAGATGGCGATGATATTCAGGTATTGGTCATGTTTGGTTTTCGTACATGGGAAGAATTCGCGCTCGATACGCTTTATGATTATAGGGAGCAGCTTGGACTGATGGTAAAAACTGAAATGGCGCTAACAGCTAATGAAGTTTATTTGGTAGGCCATGTAGCAATGGATCAAATTGCGTCTCCCGAAGATGCTCCACACTTGACCACACCCTGGTATGAACTCGTCGAATTGGCACCTGGGTATTATCAAATATCTGTTGATTTAAACCAATTAGATGTTGATGGACAATTAAAAGGTGTTGACGTTTATGTAAATGTTTATGATGAAAATAAGCGTAATACCAGCGACGAAAAAGTATATGTGCCAATATATGCCAAGTATCTTCCAGACGCAGCGAATTTGTTAACCCCACCCGCAAATCCCGATTATATTTGTCCACCGCAACCGATCTTTTCGTGGAGTTGGCCAAAGGATGAATATTTAGGAAGTTACCAATTTCGTTTAGCAAAGGGCAAGGAAAATGTTTGGGAAAGGAGCTTACTAAATCGTATTACGTCAATGAATTATTCTTGGACATGTGATTTACAAAACGAGTGTTCGGGGGATTATGCACCTGATCACATATTCATAACTAATTGGACCCCACCAGAGCCACTGAAAGCGGGCATTTATTCTTGGGGTATAGTCGCTTCAGATGATACCCGAGAACAGAAATTCAATCCGCCCGAAGCAGTTCGTTCACCATCATTTCAATTTACTGTTGATTCTAGTCTAAACGGGCATGAATGTGTTAGACAAGATTATTTATATCCATCGGAACTAGGGCAATCTGAAGAGCAAGACGGTTTAGTAGAAGTACCGAATATAGTTGGTCTCTATGTGTCAGATATGAACGAGTTCATGGATGATATTCCCCTAAAATTCATAACACTATCAGACGATTGTCCATTAAATAGAAAGCTCATTATTTATCAAGAACCGAAATCTGGAGAAATGGTTGAAAGGATGAGCATTCTTGAAGGTTTCACGACCTGTGAGAGAAAGGAAGCACTAAATATAGGAGTAAATGAAGTTTGGGTTGTGGGAGAACTAGAAGCTGGCAAAGCAGGCTGCATTGATGGATTACTGTTGAACAATATTTCCAAATTCGTTGCCGGTTCTCAGGTGCAGCAAACGGGGATACCCCAAGATATATTCATTGTTAAAAGTGTGGATAATGAGTATCAGATTAGTTCTTGTCTTGGCCAGAAAGTAAGTGGTACTGACTTCAATGACAATATTGAGGCATATGGGGTAGTAGTTACAGATCCGAACGAAGTTGGCAATTTAGTTTCATGTCCATGGGACTGGAGTCATCAGACTTCTTACGGGGATATAGTTATCTCTATTTGTCCATCTAATAATTTCTATTATCAACCTTACAGTGGAGAAGAAGTAATAGTAAATGGGAATACGCCACCCATGGAAACTGAACCCGAGGCGACCAAAACACCTACCCAAGTGCCTGATGGTACCTATTTAGGTAATAGCGAATACAGGTATGAACTTTATTACTCCGAGGCATTTTCTAAAATTCCCTCGCCATATGCCCCCCTTATGATCGTTGATCCTCTTGAAGGGTTAGAATTAGTCGGTCAGCAGTACCTTTCTGGAACAAATTTAAAACATGTACATGTTGGTATTGGAGCCAGCTCAAACTCGTCTATAATAACTTCTTGTATAGATTATGGGGAAGATGAAATCATAAACTCAATTCCGTATAAAAAGGTTGAGTTTAGTGAAGCAGGAGGAGGTAGCGTGTATTGGCAGATTAATTACCGTACGCTCCAAAAGGGCGCATGCTATGAAATTGGATTCGTAATCGCCTATGGCAATATGGATATGTATGCATCAGGATCTGTTGTCGAATTTGATAAAAGAGCGCTATTACAAGAGATTAATCAATTGTTGTCCACATTTTCAATCATGGAATAAAATGATAGTCTGTACAAGAAGTGCAATGAAACTTGGCAAACGATGTATCACTTATACTAGAAGCAGCCCACCGATGAGTTGCACTGTCAAGAGTAAAAGGAGAAATTGGTAGGAAAA
>CAZVPR010000203.1:0-5428 GCA_964629085.1 uncultured Anaerolineales bacterium | reverse complement strand
GATATTGAGCATGGCAAGAAGGAAATGGGGTTATCTACTTTGGTGCTGATCGCTGCCGCCCTGGAGAAGCCGGTAACATATTTATTCCCCGATGATTTATTTACCGATTAAAATTCTAGTAATAATATTCTTAGAATAAGGAATTTATATGTCAACATATATTCACAGCGACATGACCCCTATTGGGAAATTTATGCAAGATGTTGCTTCTTTACGAGTACCAGCCTTCCAAAGAGATTATGCCTGGACTGATGAAGAAGTGCGGCAATTGTGGACCGATATTACTGAAGCAATAGATACCCAGCAATCTGAATATTTTCTTGGGCCAATGGTTTTGAAGAAAGAATCTGATCATTTTGAAATTATTGATGGGCAACAAAGGTTTGCTACTGTTTACATTATTCTTAGTTGCATAAGAAGAATTTTGCGTGAGAATGGAGATAATCCACGAGCAGATTGGTTTAATAATGAATATTTCGGGAAACAAAGTATTGATACTCTAGAACGAAAGCCCAAATTCCATTTGAATGACATAAATGATCCAACATTTCAGAAATTTGTTGGGGCTGATGTTAGTGATTCAAAAATTCAAAATGAAATGAAGGGGCTTCTAAAGAAAAATCCAAACTACCTTCTCTTATTAGCCATTTCTACCATTTGGGAACTTTTATTGGATAGACAGATAGAAATATCGAAACAAGAATTTCATCTCGACACTCTTTTGTATATTGAAAAATTCCTTAGTAAAAATGTATATGTATTATTGCTCACTGTTACAGATGAAGCAGATGCATATATCATATTTGAAACACTTAATGATCGTGGCCTCGGTCTCTCGACAATGGATTTGCTGAAAAACCATGTTTTTGGAAAAAGCGGAGATTTCTTGGAGAAGGCTAAAGCATCTTGGATTATTATTCGAGATAACCTTGGGGATATTGACCCAAACGAACGATTTATTCGACACTATTGGATTTCACACTATGGTAGAGCATCCAAACCTAAGTTATTTCATCTGATGAGAGAGAAAATAACATCTCCGTCATCCGCTTTATCGTTTACAGAAAAACTCTCTGAAGGATCTAAAGTTTATTCAGCTATCCTAATTCCTAATCACCCATATTGGAATAATCATGATCAACGCACTAAACAAAATCTTGAAACAATAAATATGTTAAATGCTCAGCAGGCATTTCCAATCTTGCTAGCAGCTGCTCAAGAATTCGATGAATCTGAGTTTGGTAAATTAACCGATGTATTAGTAACAATGGCTATTCGTTATAACTTAATTGGGGAACTCCGAACCGGTGTTGCATCGAATTATTACGTAGAAATTCCTCCCAAAATTCGGTCTGGAGAAATCAGAAAAAGTGCAAAGGTTTTTCGTGAATTGAAACCAATCTATCCATCAGATGAAGAATTCGAACATGCTTTTTCAATGAAAGTTTTGAAAGATTCTAGAAAAGCACGCTATATTCTTTCTGAAATAGAAAACTACGTAGGGGGATCAGTTCACCAAATAACAACAGATACCAGAAAGATCAATTTAGAACATATTCTTCCAAAAAATCCATCAGGAGATTGGAGATCCACAATTGAGTCTATTGGTAATGATGATCTTGATGATTTCACTAATAGAATAGGTAACTTGGCTCTAGTTTCCAAAAAGTTAAACAAAAGAATGGGGTCGAAAACCTTTCATAAAAAGAAGGATGAACTATATTCTCTGGAAGAACACTTCGAATTTACAAAGACGCTTGTAAATTACCCAGATTGGAAAAAAACTAGTATTGAAGATCGGCAAAGACAGTTAGCTAAAGTAGCAGTGAAAGTTTGGAGAATAGATATTCAATAGAAATCCAAAAGGTTGCATTTCTCCAACTTAATTATTGTTTGGGGGAATTTTGAGACTCAAAAATCAAAAAGTAAGACGAATTATTTAACGATTGGGTTTTTTATGAATTTCGGCTAATTGACTGTACAATTTCGGCTAATTCAAGCTCATTTTCATCTTCGAGAAATTTTACATTTTTTGTTTTTCTTCTATCTTCATGTGCTTTCATTGATATTCCAACTAATTTTCTATGATCAATATTCTTTTGATCAAATTTTGGAAGATTCATAAACCGAAATATCGATGTTCCTATTTGTTTACCTGGGAGAAATCCTCCAAGCCATGTTCTTACAGGAAATGAGTTGAGATATCCGCAAAGATAATGCGCTTCCTCCAAATTAATTGTGTCCACAAAATACAATTTGTGATCTGGGACATATAATCTGTTTGGAAGGATGCTATTTTCGTGTTCTGTAATTACTGATGCCCGAAATTTGTTGGGGTCTTGCTGTTCAAGCCAAACCACTTTAATCGGTTTGAAACTGTATTCTCCAACGCAGTGAATACAATAAAATGGCAACCCTTTTTGATACCGTTTATAAGATGAACGTTTCCCTAGCAAATCAGCATAATTACGGAAATACGAATATGTTGCTGGAAATTTCTCGGAAAATTCATCTTCTTCTTCAAACCTTGTGTAATGCTCATTTGGAACAATGTGATACCAATCTTGCGTCTTTATTGAATATCTACCAATATCCCTACCCCGAACTAGGGGAAATAGCAAATCTGCTTCAATCCATCCCTCGAACGGTTCAATTTCCTTGGCTCTAGGCAATTCTTTTTTTGTAAGTGTTCGTATCCAAGCACGATTGGTTTCATGTGAATATTTTTCTACTTTGACCCAAAATACCCGAGCCAGGTCAGTTACTGTTCCTCGGTGAGATCTCGATAAATATTCGTCTGATACACCACGCAAATTTGCTACCGAATCATAATTTTGCCTCTTTCCTAGGAATAGTGGCGAACCGAATTCGGCAACAGGGCTTGCTTCACCATCTTCAAAATCTATCACATCCTTTACTTCTTCGATTGTCCAACTTGGGTTAATTCGAGCTGATTTTTTTGGATGCCAAATACGGCACGGAATTTGGGAAAATTCAGCACTATCCTTATTGGTTACTTTTTGTGCGATATAAATTGATGTTTGATTTGACGCGTCTGGAAAAGGTTGAATATTTGATAATTCTTCAATTCTTTCAATGAGAATTCCTGAAGAATCAGGAAGTTGCCCTTTCCTAAATCCTGTTGCGGAATCCGATTTATAGACTGTTGAAGTAATTAAAAATCCAAGGCGTCCCCCAATTTTCAACCAATGGTCAACAGCGCTGAATGTCATCACAGTAGAAATATCACTTTCGATACCCCCGGTATATCCACGTCCAGATACAAGACCATAATAATCGCAAAACTTTTTCACTCGTTTACGATATGTTTCAGGCAGGCGACTCCACCTCACCCACGGTGGATTACCGATAATGAAATCTACTTCACCAAATCCTTTAGGTGAGAAATTATTTTTTACAATCCGACACCATATGCTATCCCAAGGTGGATCCATATGATTCAGAGCTTGCACTTCTTTGTAAAAATGAAACAAGCTTTCTTTTGTTATATCGTCTAGAGATTTACTATAAGTTGAATCTTGTTCCAAATGATCCCAAAATTGCTCTACAGTACTGTCTTGGTTTATGAATTCTTCACACTTTAAAAGCAATTTTCCAAGAATTTGCTTTTTAACTAAACTTAGTGGAAACGAGAATTTTACATCCCCTACTTCAGTATCAAGAGTGTATTCCAGCAATCCAGAATCTTTCTCTACTGGAATATTAATACTATCGGCTAAATAAATTGGGATTTCAATATCATGACCAAGCGTAAAAACTAAATCTGCTATTGCAAGAATATAATTTGCCCGAGCCGAAATTACAGCTAATGGGTTCAGATCTAACCCTCGAACATTATTTAAAATCTCCTTTAATGTCTCTAGATCCGTAAAGTTTTTCTCTTGACATCTTTTCCTTACACGTTTCACACACTCAATAATAAATGTACCAGAACCACATGCTGGATCGACAACTACCTTTCCAAGGTCTCCCTGATAATTTAGCTGATCTAATAAATATTCCGCCAACCAATCAGGAGTGTAGTATTCTCCAAGATCATGACGAATTTGTTCGTCTACTAAACTCGAATAAAACTCTTTTAGCAGATCTTTTACTATTTCTGGTTTCAGCTTAGCAGTCGCAGGCTCAAATTTTTGAAAAGTTCTTGCAACCGCTTTTATGCATTCTGCCAACTTTGGCGATTCTTCGTTTGTATACCAACTAAAGAAATCACCCTCTAAAAAATTATCGATCCTATGATTTCTAAATACCTCGCCATTCTCTAGCTTTCTTAATTCATTGAACAGTATATTGTCATCAGGTGCATTAGCGATTTTCTCGACTACAGAACCACCATGGCTAGTTTGCGTAGCCCCAAGTAATTCAGCAGTTAGCAGCTTGACAACTAAGCTGTAATAAGTATGCATTGCAAATAATATCTGAGATGCATCTCTTGTCGCTATTCCATTTCGAGTACTCCATTCTTGCAATGATGGCAATTGGGATAATCCATAGGTCGAAACTTGCTGAAATAGCCTTTTCCATTCCTTAAAAAGAAGATTTGTACGATGTTTGGGTTTTGATAGATGGTTGGCCATTACTGGAAGAACAAATTTTGCAATATCAGAATCCTTGCCAAAGTTTCTCGTTAGCAATTGTGGCGTAAAAGGCATTCTTCCTAATGAACGATAAATCTGAACCAGGGACAATAATGAAGATTCAGATGTTTCATGTTCCAGCGACCAATGCCATTCAGTTCCAACCCTTCTGCAAAATGTTATATGAAATCCATCCCACAATACACCAGCCCACTTAGATGCATCTTCAGACTCATCTTTCGAAACTTCATTGAGATATCTTTCAATTTGTGTTTTGGATTTCTCTAATTCAGTATTATTCCCTAACAGTCCTGGTTCTTTGTAATCTAATACCACATGTCCGAACATGCTGTCCGGTCTGCCAGAACTTACTCGTGAAAATCCTAATTTTTTCAGTGATTCGTCTACAGCAGGAGAATATTCAATCCCATTGCTAGCAAGCAACTCTTTGAGTTTTGCTTCTAATTCAATCTGTAATTTTGCTTCAGACCCAGAAGTTTCTGCAATTCGACGAACATCAGATGCAATTTGTTTGTAAATCAATTCTAGTATCTCCAAATTTAAGTAGTCAATTTTTTGAAATCCCACTTCTATCACGTACCCATTAGTTGGATCTCAATTAGTATATCATTCCCGCATGAATTATGTTTGATATCTTACATCTTCCCATGCTTATGGTTGCGGGGTAAATAGGATAATCCACTCTGTTTGCCGCCTCTCCTAAGTCGCTTCGCTTACCTTACTCCAGGAACCCGGCAAATCGACGCGGATAGTTTTAGCCCAGCGTCTGCTCCACGCAAGGGGCAAGCTGTAGGCACGCTTTGGTCGGG
>CAZVPR010000202.1:0-5430 GCA_964629085.1 uncultured Anaerolineales bacterium | reverse complement strand
TCTTCTGCCCAGTTTTTATGTTACTCTTGACTACTGCACTAATCGGTGTGTGGCATTACCTATAAAATTAGTTTTTTCCCAATTCCCTAATCTCACCTGATATTCTTCTTTTCAATTGTTTTTTCAACATCCGATATGGATAGAGTTCAGGTAATTCACTGACATGATTGAGTTTATCTATCTCATCTTCTGTCAAATTGATCACAGCTGCACCTAAATTATCTTCTAATTGTGCTAATGTGCGACAACCAATTATGGTACTTGTCACAGCTTTTTGCCCGCGCAGCCATGCTATTGCAATTTGTGAATAAGTTGCATTCCGCACTTTTGCAATCTCATCAACTACTTCAAGGATTGCCCAATTACGTTGAGTGTTTCTTCGTTGCCATGATTCTTCATAATCATCAGGAGTTACCCCCATCCGACCTTCTTCAGCTGTTTCAGGTTTCTTTTTTGGGCTGTATTTACCTGACAAGATACCACCCCCCAATGGCCCCCAAGGATGGATTCCGACACCTTCGCTAATACACAAGTCGAGAAATTCATACTCAATATCTCGCTTGACCAAACTATATTGATACTGGCCAGCTACAATTCGATTCAATGAATTTCCATCACTCACAGCTAAGGTTTTCATTAGTTGCCATGCTTTAAAATTCGATACTCCAATATATCTCACTTTCCCTGACTTCACCAAATCATCCATTGTTCGTAGTGATTCTTCGATAGGCGTGATAGGATCCCAAAGGTGCATGTAATAAAGATCGATATAGTCAGTATCTAACCGTCGCAAACTAGCTTCTACTGCCATTATGATATGGGCTCTCGATAATCCTTGGTTATTGGGACCTTTTTCCAATGGGAAACGTACTTTCGTTGCAATTACTATATTTTGTCGATTTGCTTTGATCGCTCGACCTACAATTTCTTCTGAACGACCAGCTGCATATGCGTTTGCTGTATCTATATAATTACCACCCGCATCAATATAGCGATGTATAATTTTCTCTGCTTCATCTGGTGAAGTACCCCGAGGACTTTCTTCTCCAAATATCATAGTGCCTAAACAAAGATCACTTACTAATAAACCACTTCGTCCTAGATTACTGAATTTCATTTTTTTCTCCTGGGATATCATTTTCAAATTTGCCACACAACGGGGGCTTCACGTGCCGGGGGCGCCATAGGCGGGCACTTCACCCGGCTTGCCGCAGGCACCCCCGATGCCTCGTGCGTAGCACGAGCTAAGGGTGGTTCGTGTTCTCGATAACTCCAACCTTTGCCCAAACTTGATTTTTTCGCCCGCTCCGTAGCACGAAAGTGCGAAGGACACCTGAAGCATCACGAAGTGAGCGCAAGGTGGATCGTACTCTCTAAACCCCCAGTCGCCTGCCAGCGGGGTTGGATGGAACTTTCCTACGATTTCATAAATTTATCCATCCATTCATAAGCTAACACTCTCGCATATTTCGGAAATGAATGATCGTTGCCATGCATAAAATAGGAGAAATGATTTTGTCTCTCATACAACCTATATACATGGTTGAATTGAATTCCTACTTCGGCTAAAAACTCTTGATTCCCTAATGTTCTATCATGATATGCTGATATGTTCAGCCATGGCCTTGGCGCAATTAATGCTGCTACCTCGTGAATATCAAATGGGAGTTCTTTTCCTTGTAGTAAAAATTTTCTTAGTGTAGGGAAGTAGATGTACCCTTCTTCTGCTGACCATTCTAAGCGTTTTTCTTCTTCAGAGATTACAGACATTCCGCAATTGCTGACTCCAACTGACACTCTATCATCTAAAGCCATAGCAAAAATTGCATTACTTCCCCCATGTGAATGTCCAATCACACCGATTCTATTCATATTCACATTATCAAGCGAGAAAAGCACATCAACGGCAGCCATTGAATCTTCGATATCTTTTCCCACCATCGACCAGTTCGGATACTTTTCGTAAAAAGGGTTTGAGTCAAATCTACTCTTACCAGGATACACTCTTTCTCCAGCGGTTAAACAATCAGGAGCAAGAACAATATAGCCTCGTGTCGCAAGCTCATGTCCATACGCAAAGTCTCTATATCCATTTATCCCTGCAACTTCATCCTTCCCATAATCGTTGGTTTGGTGCATGGCTACTATCGCCGGGGCTAATACTGGTGCTTCATTGGGAACTAACAGGTAAGCACGAATTTCCTCATTGTCACCTACGATGTAGCGTATTTTATGCCTTTTATATTTATCGCACTGGGTTGTTTCAAGCATTTCGATTTCACGAGTGTTCCTAGGAATTTCAGGCGTGCCAATGTTTTCTTTGAACCGCCTAATAATGTCCTCTCTCTTTTTCAGCCATTTCTCTAATCCAAGAGGCGAATTTTCCTGTGCGCTCAACAATGCTTTTATTGCCATTTGCTTATTCTTTGTTCCGTCCAACAAGGGCGTGTGCGGCTTGGGAACTTGGCAAGTCACGCGGCTTGCCGCAGGCACACCCGATGCATCGTGCGGAGCACGAGCTAAGGGTGGTTCGTGTTCTCGATAACTCCATCATTTGCCCAAACCTGATTTTTTCGCCCGCTCCGTAGCACGAAAGTGCGAAGGACACCTGAAGCATCACAAAGTGAGCGCAAGGTGGATCGTACTCTCTAAACCCCAGTCACCTGCAAGCGGGGTTGGGCAGCACCATTGGTTATAATTCACATACTCAGATACTTCAATTCTCAACATGCCTCGATAGAATGACCAGTTTTTGAGACTCGAATATAGAATATTGTTACAAGTTCCAAGAGAATAAAAAAGCTGTGGAGTGGGACGGATGAGGGTAAGTCTATTTTCGAAATTGCATCAGCGAAAATGAAACTTGCTAAAAGAGGTGGCACATGAGCCAAGAGTCCAATTAGATCCCATACCCACGTTATTTCCCAAAAAGAGCCAATCCACAAAACTACCCCTATTACCATCATAAGGGAGTATGCTTGAAACAGCCCAACATGAACTAATGGTATCGGCTGGAGCCAGGAAAAGATACCTACCCCACGAAAAGTTCCTATAATCGAAGCGATAATCAAGAGCGTTGTCAAAACAATCAGAAAACTTCCATGAAATCTCAAGACTATCCGGCTAACTTTTATGCTCTTCATAGGAATGTTCCTTCATTTCAAAACACTTGCACATGGAAAATATTAATAACGAAAGTGGACAAATATTCTTCCATAGTTTTTATCGTCTTTCTCAAAACGATGGTACAAGCTTCGAATATGCTTCTGATTCAGAAAGCGTATAACTCGTTTCTTCAATTGCCCGCTCCCCTTTCCTGGAATTATTTCAACAAGTTTTATGCGTTTATCGACCGCTTCATGGATAACTCGGTTTAACTCTTTTTCAATCAATTCTCCACGATTATAAAAGTCATGTAGATCAAGTTTCAACTTTGCCATAATAAGTATTGTCACATACTACCTTGATGAAGAAAGCGCTGCACAACGGGGGCGTGTGCGGCTTGGGGCGCCATAGGCGGGCACTTCACCCGGCTTGCCGCAGGCACACCCGATGCATCGTGCGGAGCACGAGCTAAGGGTGGTTCGTGTTCTCGATAACTCCAATCGCTGCCCAAACCCGAATTTTTCGCCCGCTCCGTAGCACGAAAGTGCGCAGGACACCTGAAGCATCACAAAGTGAGCGCAAGGTGGATCGTACTCTCTAAACCCCCAGTCGCCTACAAGCGGGGTTGGGTGCACCATGCTCTAAACTCTTAATGCTTCCATATTTTTCTGACTCGTTTTTTCTCACGGGTTATTTTCGTGCCCACCAATCGTTCCCACAAAAAGATCCCAGCATATTGTTCAATCTTTATTGTAGGCACTAAAAATGTGTCCAACGTTTTATCCGATGCTTCATTATCCATTATGAATGACCACATATGTAATGTTCCCCTATCATTCTCTGTAAGTACGGATTTGAAATACGCATGGGGTATCGGCAGTGTAACTCCATTTTCATCCTCCGCTCCCATCATTTTTACTTCCTTATCAAAATAGAAAATTGGACCACTGATTACATATGTCTCCAATACCCTTTTATTGTCATTAAGAGCTCTGACTGCTTCTTCTAATCGTTTCCATATTTGACGATTGAAATTTGGCACTTGTGGTGACATGTTCGAGAGCAAAAATGTTTCACTGTTTTGTATTTCGGTTTCTTTTTGGTTCGCACTCGACACAAGATGACCTCGATCATATCCTGAACCTTTGTAGTCCGCTAAATCCGCTCGATACATTTCTGGAACTCGATAATCTGGACGAAAGTTATCGGCTCTTTCCATGTTTTCCTTATCAGGGTCAACAATTTCTAATGCCCATTTTGCCTGCCGAAAATAATACGAATATCCCAATACATAGTGCCTATTGATTAGCACTAAATCTGCCGCAGGGATCCCATACCGCGTTTCCCTTCGAATTCCTGGTGTATTCAACATTTTTCGCTCCTTTCTCCATTTTCCCTTTATTCACTTGCTATACATCCCCTCTATTGCCATCCGATATGCCACCCAACGTTGGCTTCACTTGCCGGGCATTTTCAACCCTGGACAATCTTTGCTCATAACCAAACATCAAAAATCGCGTCGCGTACCCTCGGGTGCAGCCCGGTCAAGTGCAAGCTGGGCTAGGTTTCACCCATAGTAAAACCAAGTATTTTTATGGCTTCTCAATAAATTGAATGTCTTCGAGTCCCTTGAAATCTGCATCCTGAGTCCACACCATTGCACTATTAGCTCTTGCTGTCTCTAATATTATGCTATCCGCCATCGGGATTTTCAATGTTGTAGACAGTTTTGCAGCGTTAATTGCTATTGTTGAATCTAATTCAACTACTTCCCCTTCCTGCATGGCTACAATTGCTTGTAATGCAGCATCTTCTCCACGCTGTTGAAGTATTCGTTTAAATACTTCAAATATGCTTATTGTTGGAATTACAAGTTCTTCGGTTTTTTCAATTGCTGGTGCAAAAAAATCGGCATTTGGCCCATCAGCAAAATATTCCAACCATCCACTCGAATCTACAACATTCATACTCTATCCGATTCCCTTTCAACACTTGTATCTATGCCTTTTACAAACCCTCGAATTGCTTTCATAGGCACAATGGGAATCATCTGGATTCTATTCTCATACATTACAACTCGAACCTTTTGGCCAGGCGTTATTTTGAGTGCTTTACGCACCTTTTTGGGGATTACAACTTGATATTTTGGCGATACCGTCACTACGTCCATACAAATCTCCTATCGATCGTTATATTGTATTACGTTTAATTTTACACCATTTTTCTATTTTCTATGAACTGGTTTTCGAATTTGTTTCTAATTTCTATTTCGAGCCAAGAATCTCTCCCCAAACCCAAATAGCATATTGCACCAAAAATGAAACC
>CAZVPR010000201.1:0-5489 GCA_964629085.1 uncultured Anaerolineales bacterium | reverse complement strand
AATTTGATATTGATGAAGACGCCTTGCCTATAGGAGCAGCCATTATGGCAGAGACCGCCTTGCGTTATGTGCAAGGCAATTGAGGGAATAAATGACGAAATGGTTGAGATCAGTATATAGCAATCTTGGTTATCCAATTTTTTGGGTGATATCTGCTGTATTGATAACACTGACCTTATTTCAAGTGCATGCTACAATAATTGCCATCGCCGTCGTCGTTGTTAATAACCCAGACCTCCGACCTATTGGATGGAATACCGGCTCAGTTTACGCATTGAGCCGTTTGTTTTGGTTGATCTTGGGCATAATCTGGTTGGGGTGGGTGATGTTTAATGAAAGTTTTCTGCGCGAAGGTAAACAATTGGGAATCTTGAGACTGCGTGTAACTCGCTTGTTCATCACAATTGTTGTGATTTACTTGGTTTGTTATCTAATCATGCTGTTACTTTCATGATTTAATAGTGGCTTATTTGGAAACTTTCCAGGTAAATCCACTGAGTTATTGTAGTTATTCTTTTAAATGTTCAAATTTGATATAAACTAGAAGATCAGAAACCAGGGTGAGAAAAAGGAGAATTTTCCCCTTTCTCCATCTGCCCTTTCTAGGCCACCTCAGTCTCCTCGACTTGGGTGTTTTTCTTTAAGACTACTTTACATTCTGACCTGCCCCGGCTAAAATGGGTGTGCTCGTGTAGTAAATATGATATTGATCCAATCCACACCTGTGAGAAGAAAATATGAGTGCATGGTCAGGTAAATATGTCGTAGGTCTTACCGGGAATATAGCCACAGGGAAGAGCGTTGTTCGAAAGATGATGGAACATTTAGGGGCTTATGGCATCGATGCGGACACGTTGAGTCATAGGACGATAATGAAGGGGGCACCGGGCTATCAGGCGGTTGTAGACACCTTTGGAAATTGGATTGTGGGTTCTGATGGTCAAATTGATAGGGAAAAATTGGGTACTTTGGTCTTTCCAAATCCCGAGGCTATGGCTTCTTTGGAAGCCATCATTCACCCTTTGGTCCGTCAGGCTATCGATATCTTGGTCCGGCGTGCGAAACCAAAGGTGATCGTAATTGAAGCTATCAAGCTTCTGGAAGGTGAACTGCACCGTTATTGTGATGAGATCTGGGTAACAGATGCTTCGGAGCAGACTCGGCTGAATCGCTTGATGCAGCGACGCGAAATGAGCCAGGAAGCGGCTCAAGAACGAATTTCTGCTCAAGGTGCTCAATCTGAAAAACTTTCTGCGGCGAATGTTGTTATTAATAATGACGGCTCTTTTGAAGATACTTGGGTCCAAGTATTAGCGGCTTGGCAGAGTAACATTCCGGCGAAAGTTGTACCTACAGAAGTCAAGGCAGCCGAAACTGGTGATCTGACTGTCCACCGGGCTGGTCCAGGAGAAGCAGCTGATATTGCCGAATTCATTACACGCACGACTGATAATGAGCGTAAGATGGATAGAAATGAAGTAATGGCTGCCTTTGGAGAAAAAGCGTTCTTGTTGCTAAAAGCACAAGATATGATTATAGGCTTAGTCGGGTGGCAGGTGGAAAACCTGGTCGTTCGAATTGATGAAGTGTTAGTTAGTGATGATATCCAAGTGCCTGATGCGGTTCAAGCGATGATGATAGCTGTTGAGATAGCCTCAAAAGAATTGTTATGTGAAGCTGCGCTCTTGTTCTTGTCTCCAGAATTAGCTCGGCATAATGATATCTGGAAAGAACTCGATTATTCAGCTCGGACAGTGAAGGATTTGAGTGTAAGAGCCTGGCAGGAGGCTGCCATGGAATCGATGCCTCCCGGAACAGTGCTTTATTTCAAGCAGTTACGAAAGGATCGTGTCTTACGGCCAGTGTAAACAATTACCTGAAATTGTAGTGTTTGTAAGTTGAGTGATGGATTATTTCCTTTTTATTTTCGAGCGCGTAAACTGGTTAGATGTCATCGACATTTTGTTAGTAACGTCGATTTTTTTTGTATTGCTGCTTGTTTTACGGGATACACAAGCGATTACACTTTTAAGGGGTGGGCTTGTTCTAATTGCTTTACTGGGAATCTTATCAAGTTTGGATTTGTTTCCAGCTTTTTCATGGTTGGTCAGCAATTCTCTCCCGGCAATATTTCTAGCTGTGCCGGTGATCTTTGCACCAGAGATACGGCGCGCCCTGGAACGTCTCGGTAGAACTAGTGCTTTGGTTTCAGCTGGATATGATCAAACTGACGATGTCATCGATGATCTGGTCAGTGCTGTCACACGTTTATCTGATCGGAAACATGGCGCGCTGATTGTCTTGCAACGTTCAGATAACATGCAAGAATACGTGGACACAGGTGTCCCTCTCGATGCACAGGTTACTCCGGAGTTGTTGCTGCAAATTTTTTTCCCGAATACACCATTACATGATGGTGCGGTGATCTTGAAGGGAAACAATGCTCTAGCAGCTTCTTGCGTCATGCCACTCTCCACGAGTGGGAGTTTAACAACTACCCCAGAGCGAAAGATGGGGTTGAGACACCGGGCTGCATTAGGTACTTCCGAAGTAGGGGATGCAGTTGCCGTAGTTGTTTCTGAAGAAACCGGAGTTATTACGATTACACATCGCGGCCGCATGATCAGCAACCTCACCGGCGAAAGATTAAAAACTATCCTACGTACATTTTTCCATCCCGTCAGGAGCAAGAACCCACTGGTAGCAATGCTCACCCAGCTCTTCCCTGAAATAACATCCAGTCGTTGGGAGGGGCGTCCGTGAATCTTCGTTTGCCGCGTTGGTTTGGAAGAAACATAGGTACCTTTTTGTTGGCATTCATTATGGCAGTCATAGTCTGGGTGTCAGCAGTAAATTCGGACGATCCTAGCGAAGAAGCATCCTTCCTAATCCCCATAGAAATTGTTGGTTTGGGATCTGATCTGGAACTCATTAGCGAAATTCCAGATGAATTAGAACTGACATTACTTGCGCCTCGCAGCATTCTCGATCAAATTGACGTTGAAAGTGGGGTGTTAAAGGCTTGGGTAGATGTTTCCGGACTGGAAGCAGGCACGCATTTACTTTCCTTTCAATATCAAATTGCTTCACAACTACGACCAATCCGGGTAATCAACATCAATCCAGCCTCAACGGAGCAGACCCTTGAGGGTTTAGTTTCGCGTAATTTGGATATCCAGGCGAATGTTATGGGTGAACCAACCTTAGGGTATCAGGCTGAAGAAGTAGAATGGAGCCATGATCGTGTTACAGTGTCAGGGCGGGCGTCTCAGGTGGATCAGATTGTGGCCGTGAAGACAACATTAAGTATCGTTGGTGCAGAAGAAACCATTGAGCGCAACTTGAAACTAGTCGCGGTGGATGAGAATGATAATATCGTCGCAGATGTAATTTTAAACCCGAATGAAATTACCGTAGTACAGCCTATTACCCTGCGTGGCGGGTATCGAAATATGGTTATCAAAGTGCTTACCATGGGTCAAGTAGCGGATGGCTATCGCCAGACCAGTATCTCGGTGTCGCCCCCCAATATTATGGTATTCTCAGCTGATCCGTCTATCATTGATCAGTTACCTGGTTTTGTGGAGACAGACCCATTGATGTTGACCGATGCTGTTGATGATATTGAGACCAGTGTTGCTTTGAACTTGCCCGAGGGAGTATCTGCAATCGGTGATCCCAACGTGTTAGTTCAGGTTGGCATTGCTGCTATGGAAGGTAATGTCAAAATCCTTCGTCAGGTCGAGATCATTGGAGTACTGCCGGAGTTCCTGGCCAACGTTGCCCCTGAAACCATTGAGGTGATTCTATTTGGTCCCTTGCCTGAATTGGAATCTATGATCGAGACGGATGTACGCGTCGTCGTCGATGTGACTGATCTCGAAGAAGGCATCTACCAACTTGCACCGGTAGTTAATATCTTGCCTGAACGAATACAAGCGGAGGCGATTTCTCCAGAAACCCTTGAAGTAGAAATCATTAGGTTGGAATTGCCAACTCCAACGCTGGAACCGACTCCCACTGAGGAACCAACGCCCACACCGACCCCAACGGAAGAACCAACGCCGACACCAAATCACCCTTAATGGAATGAATTTATGGCAAAACCAGTAGTTGCCTTAGTGGGGCGTCCCAACGTAGGCAAAAGCACGTTATTCAACCGGCTGGCGCAAGAGCGACTGGCAGTTGTCGATGATATTCCGGGCACTACCCGCGACCGCTTGTTGGCTGAAGTCGATTGGGGCGGCTACATATTCGATATCATCGATACGGGAGGTATCGACCCAACGCAAGTCAGCCCCGGCAAGAAACGCGATCCCCTTTCGATTGGATCGGCGCAATTTATCCAGGATATTCGCAATCAAGCTGAGATTGCCATCAATGAGGCCGACGCCATATTGTTTCTCACCACGGTGCAAGATGGTGTCACGCCCGCGGATGAGGAAATTGCCCAAATCTTGCGGCGGTTTCAGCGTGAAAAAGACGGCCAACCCTGGCCGCCAATCTTATTGGTAGTAAATAAATGTGAAAACCAGGCCGATCGTGACAATGTATATCAATTTTATGAGTTGGGTATGGGTGATCCCTTTCCCACCTCTGCGCTGCATGGCAAAGGCACTGGCGACCTGTTGGATGCTTTGATTGACACATTCAAGTCATGGGTTGATGAAAGTGAAGAAGATGACTCGGTAAAAATCTCCATTGTGGGTAAACCCAATGTGGGCAAGTCTACGCTGCTCAATCGACTGGTCGGGCAGGATCGAGCAATTGTCAGCCCCATTGCTGGTACGACTCGCGACGCCATCGACACGCGCCTCACTTTCCATGGCACGCCGATAACCTTGATCGATACGGCTGGCATTCGGCGGCGTGGCAAGGTTGATCCTGGGGTAGAGAAGTACAGCGTGCTGCGCTCGATGCAGGCAATCCGGCGATCTCATGTGGCTTTATTATTGGTTGATGCCGAGCAAGGGGTAACTTTGCAGGATGCGCATATTGCTGGTCATGTGGTCAAAGCCTGGAAGAGTGTGGTGGTCGTCGTGAATAAGTGGGATGCAATTCCCAAAGATACATATACTATGGATGAGTATTCCTGGCATGTACGCCAGGAGTTGAATTTCTTAGATTATGTGCCCGTACTCTTCGTTTCAGCGAAATCCGGTCAACGCATCCACAAGATTTTGCCTACGGCTTTGCAAGTTGAAGAAGAGCGCCTGGTGCGTATCTCTACGGGCAAGTTGAATCGACTTTTGCGGGATGCCTTGGATCGCCATCCGCCGCCATCCAAAGCGGGCAAACACCTGAAAATTTTCTTTGGTTCTCAAGTCACCAACGCGCCCCCCACATTTGTGCTGCATGTCAATGATCCCGACTTAGCTCATTTTACTTATGTGCGCTTCATTGAGAACCAGATTCGTGATGAATATCCGTTTGTAGGGACACCGATCCGGATCATCTTGAGGGGTAGAAAAGACGAGCGTTAACGCGCT
>CAZVPR010000200.1:0-5570 GCA_964629085.1 uncultured Anaerolineales bacterium | reverse complement strand
GTCCCTAAAGGCGATGCCAGCCTTTGGGCAGTCGTTTACCGTGATGGACGCGTCCAAGCTTTTTGTGTTGATTCTCAGGGAGCAGAACCATTTCATATTTCACCGAAGCAACTTGAACCAGGTCAACCACCGGTTTTAAAAATCAATATGAATAATGCATCGCTAATCGCGGTCCTTGGGGTCAATCCATCTAAAACCACACACCCAATTCCCCTCTCAAATTCAGAAACACTGGCTTTCGTACATAATAATGGTTCACTGGCATTATCCGACCAATCCGGCAATATCCAAAAATCATTTCCCATCAACTCGCTGCCCGACGGGCGCATCCTTAGTGATCATGCTGATCGTTTGCTGGTTCTCACAGGGCCAACCGATGCATATACTCATGGCGTATTAGGGGATCAAATCGAAGCCACGAGCATCACCCAAATAGCCACTTCGGGAGAGGCAGAAAGTGTCCACAGTTTTTCAGTCCCCGAAGGGCAAGTCATTGAAGGTGTCGCCCCAATTTGGGCAGACTGGAATGGAGATGGGGAACGTGAAATCGTGATTACTCTTAGTGATTCAATCCAGGGGGCACGACTGGTTGTTTTCAATGAAACCGGCGAGATTATTGGCAAAAGCGCTGCTATAGGTTTAGGCTACCGCTGGAGACATCAAATAGCTGTGGCTCCCTTTGGGCCCAATGGAGAAATGGAGTTAGTCGACGTATTGACTCCTCATATTGGCGGTGTTGTGGAATTTTTCCAATGGCAAGGTGGGCAGTTAGAAATAGTTGCGCAAGTCAGCGGGTATTCATCACACCGCATTGGTTCACGCAATCTGGACATGGCGGTCGCGGGAGATTTCGATGGGGATGGCCAAGTCGAATTATTAGTTCCATATCAGAATTATTCCGAACTTGGTGGCATCAGGCGAACGGAAACCGGTGCCGAAGTAGTTTACAATATTCCTGCTGGGGGAATCATCTCCACAAATATCGGGGCTGTTCAACTATTAAATGGGAAAATCGCGGTGGGCGTGGGGTCTGAAAATAAACTCCGAATTTGGTATCCGTCTAACTTTAGCCAATAGATCTATGCTCTATTCATTTACCTCCACTCGATTACGACCAGATTGTTTAGCCAGGTAAAGGGCCGAATCTGCTGCATCTAGCAGACTGGCCAAATCGGTCATGCCATCCTGCAGTAAAGCAACCCCTAAGCTAATCGTAACGGATAGTGCACCGGCGGTTGTATTGATAGGCTGCTGTTCTATACTAACCCGCAAACGTTCGGCTGTTTTCTGGGCTTTCAACCGCTCAGTTTCAGGCAATACAATTGCGAATTCTTCACCACCATAACGCCCCAAGATATCAAATTCGCGGACACTTTGTAAACACCCTTGGGCAATTTGACGTAAAACTTGATCACCCACTCCATGTCCATGCGAATCGTTAATTTTCTTAAAATGATCGATATCCAGCATGATAGCAGACAACGGATGTTTATAGCGACGAGCTCGCTCAACTTCACGACGCCCCAATTCAAAGAGATGGCGTCGATTGTTAATTCCAAGAAGTTCATCTGTTGTGGCTAACCATTGAATTTCTTCAAATAAGCGGGCATTCTCAATGGCAATTGCGGCCTGGCTGGCAATCGTCTCTAATAATTCAACTTCTCGCCAAGAAAAATCCACTTGCTCACATTTATTAATAACAGTCAAAGTTCCCATTACCTCTTCGCGGTGAATTAATGGAACAACTATTATTGAACCGCACTCAGTTTCTTGACGACGTTTTTGAACTTGAGCACCTTCACGATTATCATTTATCCCCTTGGGTGACAACGCGGGTTTTAATTCACGGATAACCCAACCGCTTAATCCATCCCACAACTCATCAAAATTAATGTCCAATGATTTTTCTTTGCCTGCCCCTCCGCGCACATATTCTTTTATCTCACGTTGCTTTGAGTCAAATGTAATCAAGGAAACTCGATCTGCGGGCAAATAATCAGCAATGTTATTAACGATTATTTGTAACAAATCTGTTAAGTTTTCGGTGCCGATAATTGAATGAGCAATTCGATAAAGCATTTGAGTTTCTGCCAATGTAGACTGAGTTTGCTCAAATAATTGAGCATTGTCGATTGCTATGGCAACCTGGTCGGCAAAAGCAGTTGCCAATCGGGTGTGCTCCAGTTTATAGAAATTCTCATTCTCACTATCAAGCGCCAACATTCCAATTACTCGATCACGCACAATCAGAGGAACCCCGAGCCAAGAACGGATATGACTATGAGGCTCATCAAGAAATACAGGGAATTTTGCTGGAGTATTCAAATGAATAACAGCGGATTTCGTTTTAATCACTTCAGTATTGGGATTATCACCCGGAACTGGGAAACGAATTCCAACAACTTCACTTAAATCTGCCCAACCCCGGCCACCAACGATCTCTAAATATCCATCCACAAGCAACTGTACAGATGCACTATCATAAGGTATCACGCGAGCTAGTTGAATCAAAATTTCATCAATAGCTATTTCTTGATGCAAAGTCGCGGCAACTACTGCGCTGGCCTGTCTTAGTGTTTCTGCTTCTTTACGTCGCTGACGTTCTGCATCAAAAAGCCGAACGCTTTCCAACGCCAGTGCCGCTCTTTCAGCAAAAATTGTGATCAGTCTAATATCATCTGCTCCAAAAGCATTGACTTCTTTACTCTGAACATCAATAACCCCAATTACTTGATCCCCGGTTTTTAAGGGAATTGCTAGTTCAGACCTGGCAGCTTTCCAATTGGCAACATAATCTGGACTCTTTCGAACATCAGGAACATTAGCTAGTTTTCCCGTTCGAATCGCTTTAGGTACTAATCCGGATCCATCCAGGGTGAGTTTGCCTTTGGATACTTCCTCCGCATAAGACCCAAGCACTGCAACTCGTTTTAATTCATTATCCCCAGGTACTACGACCAATAAACTACAATTTGATTTACTAAATTCGGCTGATACGGCTTCAACAATTTTGAGTCCCACGTCTTCTAAATTCGGCGCGCTACTAAAAAACAGGGTGTCTGAAGCCCTATATAACCGATTCAATTCCAGGTTCCGTAATTTGAGCGCGGATTGAGATGCCCGCAAAGCTTCTGTTCGTTTAGCTACCTCTGTTCCCAGTTGTTGAGAATCCCGTTGGATTTTTTCGTATAAACGAGCATTTTGAATTGAAATTGCTGCGTGACTTGCCAGAGTAAGTAGAAATTCAGCATCCGCTTGCGTAAATTCACCTTCTTTTTTGTTGACCGCAGATAAAACTCCAATAGCACGATCATCCACTAGCAATGGGACAACCAGGATCGTTTCAATAATAATTTGGGTTTCTACCTCAACCATCGCATAATAATCGGGGTCATTTGGGGCATCATTGACAACTTCTGGAACTCCACTTTTGAGCACTCTGGCAGCAATTCCCCTACCTGGTGGTACTACCATCCCTACGATATCATCAACCGCTGCCCTAAATATCAATTCACCTGATTCGCCATCTGGCATCAAAACAGAACAACTTGAAGCATTTACGAGGTCAACAGCCTGATCGACAATTAACTTTAACAAATAGTCTAGCCCTTGAGCTGATGAAATTGCTACCCCTATATCATGGAGAGCCTCCAATTGGGACACCTTTTGCGCTAATTCAGCTTGAATTTCAATATGGTGAGTAATATTTCGAATTGAAGCAATGACAAATTTTTCGTTATTTTCCTCGAAAGGACGAAGAGAAATATCGGCGAAAAACTCGGAGTCATCTTTCCGCTTCCCTGAAAAACTTTGCTCTGAGTTCATTTGTCTGGATGTTGGGTGCTTGCTGTACTTTCTCCTAAGAATAGTATGTTTTTTTGCAAATCTTTGGGGAACAAGTTCTTCAACGCCCAGACCAACTAATTCACCATTCTTATAACCAAATAGCGAGTCTGCCTGAGTATTCGCTTGAATAATATTCCCTTTTTGATCAAGGATTATCATTGCCTCAGGAGATGCTTCTAAAAGCTGTTGATTATAGATAGGGTTCTTCACAATTAAAGATTTGATTATAGTTTCGGATTCATTTACAACAATATTACCATACATCAATGACAGTTTTCTCAAGCCTCATCGATGAAATTGTGCTCCTGGATTAATAAACTAACAAATTTGAAAACTCAATCTAAACCATTAATTACAATATAATTAAGTTCTGCTATTTACATGAATATATTTTTCGTGATATAAACTCATACGGATATGATCAAATATTAGTTCCCCGCAATTTTATCAGCGAAAATCTAGATGAAATTCCTTGTAGTACAAGACGAGATCGAATTTGCACAAAATCTAGTTGGGATAATTCATCAACTAGGCAATTCGAATGCATCAATTTGTGAAATTGAAAGTGCTCCTGAATTCATTGAGTCTAACAAGCCCGATGTCGTAATTCTTGATTTGCATTTACCCCAACATCTATTAACTTCACTTCTAGCATTTGTTCAAGATAATTATCCAGAAATTCGAATTATTATCTCTAATCGATTTCCCGATCTTTCACGAGAACTCGAAGTAAAAGAGTACGGTGTTCAATTATTTCTGAGAGCTCCTTTCAATCAGTCCAGGGTGAAACTGGCACTTGAAAATTTGGATCAAATGGATGATGAGACCGAACAAGCCAGCCGCAGCATCCAAACCGCGATTCCAAGAGTACGCGTTCCCGTTCGGATGAAAATCATCTTTCCCTATATGATATTAGCTTTGCTTTTGGCTATGGGAGCTGGGTATATCGTAAGCAGAGTAGCACTCGATGCAATCGAAGAGCGTTTTATCAATAATCTCATTGAGGTGGGCCAATTATCTTCAGCCTGGATGGTCGAAGAAGAAACAAATCGATTAAAGACTTTACGTCTGGTCACCTTTTCTGAGGGATTATCTGATGCTGTTGAAAACGAAGATGCTGAAACTCTTAGAAATATGCTCATCGGTATCGCAATCAATAATCGAGAAGACGCGATTGAAATAATAAATCCTAAAGGATATACGATTCTATCGCTTAGGCATAATCCAGAGGGAAAACGAGAAGATTATGAATATTTTAAAAACGACAATATTTTTTTAGAATACGAATTTATCAAAAACGTGCTAAATCAACAAAGTGATGATCATGGTGACAAGTTTAGCGGCTTAGTTTTTGCTCCATTTGGAGATTATCTTTATATTGCTGGACCAATTTTCGATGAAAAAAATTCATTCATCGGAGCAGCAATGGTGGGAAAAAGATTAAACAACATTGTATTAGATACTAGAGAAAACATATTGGGACAAGAAAATTCATTTGCCCATGTTTCACTCTATGATTTTAATGGCAAGCCTTTGAGCACAACGCATATCCACACGAATGAATTTAATATCCCGCTCAATTCTGCACATGAAATTATAAATCGACAAAACGAAGATAGTTTAATACGCAGCATTCAGAATGCTGGAATTGATTACCGAGAAATCCTTGCAACCTGGGAGATTCGCGGCGGACAAGATATCGGCATACTTGGCGTTTCCCTGGC
>CAZVPR010000199.1:0-5609 GCA_964629085.1 uncultured Anaerolineales bacterium | reverse complement strand
GCTGAGGGCTACGGTCGTTTCCATTATATGGATAATCCCAAGTTTTGCTCCAACAGGCGCGGTGCCTGCTGGGAAGTCCTCGATCATTTAATAACTGCACACGACGAGGGAATACTCTCTGCTGAATTACTCTCAGAAAGCAGAAAGCACGTAAGCGAAGCAGTGAGATTACTCAACGGTTACATGAAGTACTTGAAGAATGCAGCCAGCAAGAAATAACAGTTACCCCAATAACCCTTGGCCCGTGAAAGTTCTTTTTTCACCGGGTCTTGGCCCGTGAAAGCCTCTTTCACCGGGCAATAACAAATAACCAAGATCTGTGGTCAAAAGCAATCCGTACCAAGAACAATGAAACAAAAGCAAAAACGACTAACGACGGGTCTGACCCTGGAAGCGCCTCAATTTTCCTCTTGAAACGGGCGTTTTGGCAGGTATAATTTAATCCCTATTGATGCAGATGTTTGGCTCCCAGAAGAGCAGAAATCTTCATATGGGATCGTATGTGTTTTAAAAGGAATTAATTGTCATGGCAATGGTAGTAGATCAAAAACAAACTGCAATTGCGACCCTCTGCCAAACGTACAATGTTAAGGAATTGTATTTGTTTGGCTCGGCGCTAAATCTAAGTTTTGACCCAAAGAGTGATATAGACTTGGCTGTCGTGTTTTCCCGGGCTGGTGTCGCTGGCAGCTTTAACCAGTATTTTGGCTTCAAGAGGGATATGGAACGGTTACTGGAGCGAACGGTGGACCTTGTTTGTCTCCCTAGTATCCGTAACAGCATCTTTCGGCAAGAACTTAACAAAACTAAGAGGCTTATTTATGCCGCATGATCCTCACAAGCTATAAGAAGATATCTTGCTGGCTGCTGAGGAACTTCTAGATTTCTGTCATGGCAAAACCTTTCATGATTTCCAGGAAGATCGCGGATTGCAGCTTATTGTTGAGAGAGAACTCGAGATTATCGGAGAAGCGTTGGCAAGATTACGAAGGGATTATCCGACCTGTGCCGAACTCATACAAGATGTGCACAATATCATCGGCCTTCGCAACATACTAGCCCACGGTTATGATGTACTTGAACGTGAGATACTATGGGACATTGTAGAGAATAAGATCAAAGTGTTAGAGAGCGACATTCAGAATCTTCAATAATACACGTGCTGGTTGTTTGTTCCTGATTTAAACTAGTGAAGTTCCCGAATACCAAATCCCGAATACCGAACAGCGTGAATTTACTTTTTAAGGGTTGACCCTGGCGAAGCCCCCTGGCGAAGCCCCCCCTGGCGAAGCCCCCCTGGCGAAGCCCCTGCTGGCGAAGCCCCGAGGACTCCAAAGGCTCTCCAGTTATCGGTAATAAGCAGGAAGCTCGTGAACAAGGAAGGGTTAGTGTTCAAACGCGCCCTGTGAAGTAGTAGCCGCATAGTGAATCAAGGTGATTGCCAGATACGATTAGCGGTTGATTTCACACTTACTTCACGGGGCACGCTTCTCAGTTTGAAAAACAAACCCTAACGAAGTCTCACCCAGTCGGAACCCGACTGGCACGCGCAGCGTGTAAGAGCTGTATATAACTTAGGAACAACGCGCCAACCATAAGACCAGCATTGCTCCTTATTCTATTCGTGTCAATTAGTGTCATTTGTGGTTCAATGTCTTTCTCAGTGTCTCTGTGCCTCAAGTGAGCAAAGCGAACGAGTGTGAGATTATCTGTCATTAGGACCGTGCACGCAATAAATTCCCGAATTTGGGGTCCAAGTGTGTGGTAGATTTGGTTGCGACGATTGAGTGGAACCGGAAGCGTAGCTGTTCTACGTTGAGGATTCCACGATTGAGGAGCAGCCAAAGATGCCGTGCAATTGAGCGTCAAAACGGGAAGTTATTGCGTGCATGGTCCTTAGTGTCAATCAGTGCAGATGAGCGGTTTCCAGGCTTCCGAGCTTCTAAACTTCTTAGCTTCGAAGCTTCTCGTCTTTCCTGTTAGTGCAAATCAGTGAAGATTAGTGGTTAAGAACAATCTCGCGCAAAGGCGCAAAGCCGCCAAGAGTAAAACCTGTTTTTGGACCTTTGCGCCTTAGCGTCTTGAGTGAGCACAGCGAACAGGCGCGCGATAAACACTGGTTGTGATCGAATAACGGAGGCTACAACGAAGGCAGGTACTAAAGGTTGACAATCCAGAAGGTTACACTTATCATGAAATGACATATTGGGTAAAGATTCTTAGGATGAGTTGATTAAGGAGAACGTAGACATGTTTGCGTATCACATAACCACTTCTGTATTGAAAGACAAAAAGCTAGAATTAACCGATTTGCCCTTCCACGAAGGGCAACAGGTCGATGTTGTGATTCTAAAGCACGCCCAACCCGCTGGGACCGGCAAATATCCTTTGCGTGGCAAAGCAATTCAATACAGAATGCCTTTTGAACCTGTTGCAGAACAAGATTGGGAGCCCCTCAATTGATCATCCTGGACACACACATATGGATATGGTGGGTACATGGAAGCGATGCTTTGCTGCAGGCCCATTTGAATTTTATAGAAGAGAGCAACAAGCTGGGTGTTAGCATAATTTCCTGTTGGGAAGTAGCAAAGCTGGTTGAATACAGTCGTTTAACTTTGCCTGTAACACTTCAAGAATGGATGGAGCAAGCAACCAATTATCCCAACATTCAGTTGCTACCTCTAACGCCTGAGATTGCCGTTGAATCGACTCAGCTACCTGATTCATTTCATCGTGATCCAGCGGATCAAATCATCACTGCTACTGCAAGAATTCATGACATTACGCTGGTAACCCAGGACAAAAAGCTAATAGACTATCCTCATGTCAAAACAGCATAATCTGCAGAAAACAAATCGACCGTCAGATTTGGAGGACTCTCGAGCCGTTTTTGTGCTTTTCCCTAACCATCGACCTCTTACCGCTTGCCACACCTGGTATTATGGCACACTGGAAAACCGTTACGACACAGTCGTCCTTGCAGTTGCCCATGACCAGTTCAAAGAATTGCAGTTCAATCGATGTAGTAAAACCAATATGGTATTGTATGACATTAAGTCGATTCTCGATAAGAGTACAGTTGACGGTCGATTGTGATTTACTTAACACCCTTGGCCCGTGAAAGTTTTTTTCACCAGGCTAAGACAATAGACATACCACAGCAGGCTAATCTGCATTAACACAGAACCAAACAAACCAATACTTGAGAAGGAAAAAGCCTGTGAGGTCATATCTCGCATGCCCAATGAGGCAACCTTGGATGAAATTCAATATCAGTTATATGTTCTCCAGTGCATAGAGCAAGGTGAAAAAGATATTGAAGATGGACGAACTCTTACGCATATTGAAGCGGAGCAAAGGCTTGCGAAATGGCTGAACTGATATGGACCGAAAAAGCCGTTGAGCAGATTGAGGAAATCGGTTCGTTCATTGAAAAGGACTCGCCTTTTCAAGCCAGGCGTGTTGTCCAGCTCATAACCAAGGAAACTCGTAAGCTAACCAATACAAATAACGAAAGCGCAGCGCCACGATCAGTGGTTACCCAGAACAAAAAAAGAGTGAAGAGTCGAGGAAAGAAGTGGAAAGGAGTAATCTCAGCTTTCAGCCTTGGCTTTTCGGATCGCCTCTCGAATCCTCCTCTCTTTCAGCAGCATAACACATAGAAAAAATTTGCAATCGGACCAAATATGGACTAAATTAAGACCAAAAAGGAGTCCAGACTATGAAACTCAGCGCAAGCATTAAACCGATTAGCTATCTCAAGGCCCATGCTGCCAAATTAATCCGAGACCTTTTTGCCAACCATGGGACGGTGGTTATCACACAAAATGGTGAAGCCAAAGCTGTCGTACAAGACATTGCAACCTACGAGCAAACCCAAGAAAGTCTGGCCTTTCTAAAGATATTAGCCCAGAGCAAAAAGAGCATTGAAGCTAACAAATGTAAGCCACTCAACAAAGCATTCAGTGATATCAAGGCAAGGACACAGGCATAATCATGAAATACCAAGTCTTGATGGTCTCCGAGGCTGAAGAGGATCTTTGGGATATCTATCGATTCATTCTGGCGAATGATAGTCAAAAAAGTGCTGATTATGTGTTAGAGAGAATTCAAGAAGCCTGTCAAAGTCTAGTTGAGTTACCCAGAATTGGACACATTCCTCCCGAACTAGAACGATTGGGGGTATTGGACTACTTAGAAATACACTTTAAGACTTATCGAATCGTTTATCTGATTGAGGGAAAGAAGGTATTCATCTATTGCGTTTTAGACGGGCGAAGGGACATGCAGGAGCTACTTGAACGTCGCATGATACGGTAAGCCCTTGCCTGAATCCCGAAAAACGAGCGCAGCCTCCCATTAACGAATAACCCTTGGCCCGTGAAAGTCTTTTTCACCAGGCCTTGGCCCGTGAAAGCATCTTTCACCGGGCAATAACGGCGAGCACCGCGAGCACAATAACGAATAACAAAAGCGCAGCGTTATGATTAGTGGTTAGAATCAACCCGTAGAATCTGTGTCAAAAACCTAAACTTATAACTTAAGGGCCCCGGCGAAGCCCCGGCCTGACTCAGCGAAGCCCCCCAAAGCGTGCAAGAGTTGGATTTCAACTCCGTTAGTGTAGATTAGTGGAAATTAGTGGTTTCAAGGCTTCCAAGCTTCAAAATTTCTTAGTTTCGAAACTTCTGGTCTTTCCCGTTGTTCTCCGTGCCTCAGTGTCTCAAGTTAGCATAGCGAACGGGTGTGAGATTATCTTTTGGCGCCCCCCCCCCTTACAGTCCTTGATTTGCCCATTGTAGTTGATGTATAATGAAATTCGTCACAAATATGTGAGTCACCGGTTAGTATGGATACCTGCTATGGCCATATTGAAATTGAGTAAATCGAACGAGAGTCAAGAAGTTGATTTTGAACTGGACTATTTGGCATCCTTGACTATTCGTGAAAGATTTCAAATGATGTTGCGGAAAAACCAAGAAATGATGTCTCTCCTCAAACAACATGGAAGTCAAAAAACGACTGAAGTTATTAAGAGATCATAAGGTGAGATTTGTCGTTATTGGTGCGACAGCATTTCCCGTACACGGATATTCTAGAGCGACACTGGACATTGATCTGTTCATCAAGCCGGAAGCAAATAATGCCAAACGTGTTCTCAAAGCCTTGAGTGAGTTTGGTTACGATGTTTCTGATATTTCGATCGACGATCTCCTAACCAAAAAGGTGCTTATCCGACAATATCTAGTTGAAACGGACATTCACCCATTTGTAAAGGGCGTCACTTTTGATCGCATCTGGGCAAACAAGACAAGTGCCAAGTTCGGCGACAATTTGATCTGGTTTGCATCTCTGGATGATTTGATAAAGATGAAGCAGGCTGCTGGCCGCCCCAAGGACATGGAAGATCTCAAGTATCTTCGCAGGCTGAAACAGAAACAGCAAAAAGGACAGTGATGTGGCAGGTGTAGGCCCCGGCAGAGCCGAAAGTAAAAAGTCTGAGGCAGGAAGCAGTAAAAAAAGAACGACGTGCGAAGTGGAAGGATGCTGAAATCACGGCGTCAGCCAATTTCACCCTTCACACCTCACTCTTCACACTTTCCTAGCCC
>CAZVPR010000198.1:0-5625 GCA_964629085.1 uncultured Anaerolineales bacterium | reverse complement strand
TCCGTCGTTCGCTCATACCGCCAGCCTCCTTTTTGGCTCAATATGGGTATTATAATGAATATTGTCCAAATTGTGTTGACAAAATGCAAATGCTACCCTGAATTATCATCATACATTAATAAACCAAGAAACCAGCCAGACCTTCAGCAGGAGTCCTGTTTTGCGTCGAGCAAAAAGAATGCTACTTGATTTTAATTCCCCTAAGTAGCGGTGATCTCGTCTTTGCGTGTTGCTATGAACTTGTTCAGCTCTGCCTCAATTGCAGAGTCAAGCTCTGGGGGCTGGTATCCCGCCAAAAGTTGTTTTACCTTTTGAGCGGCAACCTGGTCGGCGGCCTGACTTCCATCCAGCATCCATTTTTCAGCATCATCATAATTGAAGAGTTTTGATTTGAAGAAAGCGGTTTCGAAGTTTTGGAGGGTGTGTTCCGTGCCGAGATGATGTCCACCGGCAGGCACCTCTCGCAATGAATTCATAGCCAAAGCCTGCTCCGAAAGATCTATGCCTTTCAGAAAGGTATGGAACATGCCCAGCAACTCACAGTCCATGATAAATTTTTCGTAGCTGGCCGTCAAGCCGTTTTCAAGCCAACCTGCCGCATGGAGCACAATATTCACCCGAGCCTGCACTGTAGGTAGCATAGTCATCACAGATTCATAAGCTGCCTGAGCATCAGGGATTTTAGCGCTAGCGAACATACCACCGCTGCGGAAGGGTAGGTTGTAACGGCGGGCCATTTGGGCACTGGCAACCAGCGCCAATTGACTCTCAGGAGTGCCAAACATGGGCGCGCCGCTGTTCAGGTCGACATTGGTCATGAATGAGCCGTAAACCACCGGTGTGCCGGGCTCTATCATTTGCGCATAGGCAATGCCCGCTAAGGCTTCCGCATTTTGCTGGATCAGGGTTCCTGCTATGGAGACGGGGGCCATGGCACCAGAGAGGATAAATGGTGTGATGATAACCGCCTGGCGTGCTTTGGCATATACGGTCAGCGCTTCGAGCATGCGATCATCGAGGCGGCGCGGGCTGCTGATGTTGATCAGCGAGATCAGGGCCGGTTTCTGGTGCATGACATCTTCACCAAAAACTATTTCCGCCATTTTGACGCTGTCCTGGGCGTTCTCGGCTGACATCACGGAACCCATGAAAGCTTTATCGCTGTACTTAGTATGGCTAAAGAGCATATCCAGGTGACGGGTTTGGTCAGGGATGTCTGTCGGCTCGACGATGGTGCCGCCGGAGTGGTGAATGTAGGGACTCAGGTAGGCTAATTTGATGAAGTTTTGGAAATCTTCCAGGGTGGCTTCGCGACGGCCTCGCTGCAGGTCGTGGACGAAGGGCGGGCCGTAAACTGGGGCGAAAACCATGCGATCATCACCAATGATCATGTTATTTTCCGGGTTTCGAGCCAATTGTGTGAACTGACTAGGTGCCTTAGCCACATAATCCAAAACTGCATCTGGATCAAAGAAAGCTGTGTCCCCCTGCATTTTGACAGAATGATCTTGAAGAATCTGGTGAGCCTCTTCGAGGTAGAAATCAATGCCCACTTCAGCCAGAATTTCCAGCGATTTTTGATGAATTAGTTCAACCCCATCGTTATCCAACAATTCATAAACGGGTAATTTATGAACAGGTTGCAGCATTTTTTCGATTTTCTCTGCCCGGGCGCGTCGGCGTTCTCTGGGGTTTTCTCGTCGCTTTCTTCGTCTTGAACTCATGAGTACTCCTGAAGGGAAATTCTCAGCAAGTATACATAAAAAAGCGCTGATCCTGCTTTAGTGGACGATTAGAGGATCAGCGCTTGAAAATCTAAACTTTGTTTTTCGGTTAGTTTACAACGGCTTCTTTCTTGATGGGGAGTTCTTTGATCTTGAATTTGGGCAGGCCCCCTTCATCCATCAAGCGAGGTACGATGATTTCCCAATGAACGGCCATGAAGTGGATTCCGTTGATGCCTGGAGTATTCTTGAGTTTATCGATCATTTCCAGAGCGATAGCGACACCCTCTTCCATCTGACCATCTTTGTCGCCTGCCGCATCCATGCGCTCGACAATGTCGGCTGGGATGGAAACTCCGGGGACATCATTGGCCATGAAATGGGCGGCGCGGGCGCTCTTGAGAGGGATCATGCCCGCCAGGACATAAACTTTATCGAGTAGGTTGCGTTTGTCTAGCGCTTCGAGCCAATCCAGGAAGCCTTCGTAATCGAAGATGGGCTGGGTCTGGATGAACTGGGCACCGGCGTTGATTTTCTTCTCGGCGCGGATAGCCTCGAATTTGGGTGGGGCACCAAAGGGTGAACCGGCTGCGCCCAGGAAGAATTCGGGGCGGTATTTGATATTGCGGCCATCCAGATATCTTCCATCATCTCGCATGCGGCGCAGCATCCAAAGCAGCTGGACTGCGTCCATATCGAATTGATCGGGTTTGGTCATCGGCATAGGACCGAAACGGTGATGGTCGCCTGAAAGGCAGAGGATATTCTTGATGCCTAATCCGGCGGCACCCATGGCGTCTGATTCAAGGACGATGCGGGTTCGATCTCTGGCCTGAAGTTGCATAACGGGTTCTAGGCCTGAATCCAGACATATCTTGCTGGAGGAGAGGCTGCCCATTCGTGCGGAGGCGGAGGCATTATCCGTGAAGTTAGCGGCGGGAACATAATCACACAGCCAGCCAGATTTCTTGCAGATCGACTCGGTGGACACACTCAGTGGGGGAGCGATTTCTGCTGTGCAGGTGAATTCTCCTGTCGCCAGATTTGCTTCGAGCAAGGAGATGGGCTCATCATATGCCGGGGGATGATATTCACTATCGCCCTGCCACCATTCCGGCTGCCGGACGTTGTAGAACACCTTCTCCCAACCTTCGTTGAATTTCTCCCGATCGGAGAAGTATTCAGACAGTTTGGGGCTATCTTCGGTTTCACGCCAGACCTTGACGACATCCAGCCAGGTTTCGCGGCCGACGCGGGATCCGTCTAGAGGAGCGTTGATTTCCAATAGTTTTTCTTTCCGGCCCATTTTTTCGGCCCGGTCGTAGATCTTGTACCAGGTGCAGGGGCGGGAAGCGTCGACCTCGCATTCTTCGGGAGTAGCGCCACCACAAAGTCCATTGCGCAATCCCTTGGGACAGGTCATAGGGCAAATAAATGCCGTTTCCTGAAGAATGCAGTTGCCGCACATTCGACAGCCAAAAAGGATGCCTTTCATGAGGCCTTCGCCAGCCGTGAACACCTTCATAAATGGAGTCAAATCATCTTGGCGATAAGGCTTGAACGGGGCCTGATACCGTGGGGGGGAGAACAAAGACATAGGTAGGGTGCTCCTTTCGAATTAAAAAGCGGGATAATGAAATGTCTGTGGGATTCGCATGTATGGAATCAAAAAATGTTTATATCGAAAACTGATATATCGCCAGTATATCCTGTGATTTCGATATGTCAATCATCCACGGATAAAATCCAACAAAAAGGTGATATTGGTAACCCAGGAGAACGCCAGAATGTCACTCATTTACCATTCTGGATGATCGGTTTTTGAAGGTTATTCCACAGCTCCCAAAAAGACAAATCGCAGCTAAAAAGAGTATCCACTGATTGGTCAAATTGGCCTTTTCAAGGGATTGCAATCGGTTTTCCAGTGACTCTATTTGTGATTGTTGGGAATGAATAATGCCTTCTTGTTCTTTTGATATTTTGTATAGGGCTTGAATGCTTGCCAGCGCAACCCCGTCAGCATCAACAGTACTAATATGATTTTCGTCTTCTCCCAAACCAAATGCCCGATAGAAATCCTGCGACATGGGGCCGATATGGACCACCGAAGCATCTTGACCTTTGTAACGCCAACTGGAAATGGGTAACCTCGCGATGGATTCCAGGATTTGATCAGGATCAACAGGGAAAATATTCTCTTTGTGATTTTCATCGCTCAGCGTTGACCAGGAGCCGCTACCGGACGGGAGAATCGCTCCGATGGTAGGATTGCCCTGCTCATCGATGCCGGTGATCAGGCGAACACCGCCCGTAGCACGCAAGGCAAATTCATTCTCCACCTGGGAGTGAAACTCAAAATTTTGTGAGTCGGCGAATAAAAACACACCAGCATGATCTTCATTGATGATCGCCTGATTGCCGGCAGCAAGACTGAATTCGCCCTCGGCCTGGTTTTGAAACCCTCCCGGAATAGAAGCATAATCGCCGCTGGCAACATTTCCATGACCACCCCCTATGGTCGTATATGGCCCCAGGGCATGGTTGCCCAGCCCGCCAGAAACTGAAGATTGATCAGAGGATGACAAATTTCCAGCCCCACCTCCAATCACAGAATTGAAGCCACTAGCGATATTGCGTGTTCCCCCGGCAACGGTGGCGAAATCATCGGAGGCAGTGTTGTAAGCGCCTCCAGCAATCGTCGTATTGGGGGCTTCGGCGTTGTTTTGGATACCACCCCCCACGGTTCCATAAGCAGCACTGACTGAATTTCGGCTGCCACCACTAATCACCGTGTCGCGGGCTGTAGTTGTGTTGGCGTAGCCGCCACTGATAGTAGCATAAAAATATGTGGCCGCGTTTTCTCGCCCCCCGGCCACTGTGGCGTGTGAAGCACTTGCTACGTTCAATTGCCCTCCACTGACGGTGGCGTGATAAGCACTGGCGCTGTTCTGCGACCCCCCAGCCTCTACGGCGTGTAAATCGATCTTGTCTTCGGAAACCATTTCCGGGATTTCGACGATCTGCCCGATGGGGATTCTTTGATCGTCGGGCAAGTCCAGGAGAAATTCGCTGAAATTTGCGTCATCAGGCACTTCGAAGAAATAGATATTCAAAAAGCTTACAGCCTCTTCTGCCTTGTAGTTGACTTGATCTTGTTCAATAATTCGTTGAGCCTCTGCAACTGCGTACATATTTTCATCCTGTATCAACTGGAAATTTGATGTTCCCCAAGCCAGCAATTCATCTGGCGTGGATGCGGGATCATCGACTTTTATTGTTATGCGGTAGAAAACATGCGATTCAGCTGGGTAGGTCATTAAGTAATGCGTTTGCATACTGTTGCGAATGCTGGCGTCCAAGACGGTAACAGCTTTGTCATCGACTTTGATTGGTGAATCTAACCCAATTTCCGGTTGGGAGCTTTCCATTTCCTGATTTGAACATGCCAACATATAGGATATGAAAACCAGATAAAACGATACAAGAAGAATGTTTTTGCCCATTTCTACCTCCGCTGGAAATCTTATATCAAGCAATTTGAGTATAGAAAACCAAGGCAGACGAGTCAAGCTGCAATATTTCAAGTTCGGACATGACATTGCGAACCCCTGAGCTGGCCGGCCTGCTCGTAGAGCCGCACATCGAAGATGCACAAAGCGGCGTGGCGCGCTCGCGATAACAGACAATATTCAGTTTTACAACTAATGGGAATTATTGTTGATCGATCAATCGGTTTAGGATTTTGATCATCATTTGCGGAAGTTCATCATCCGAGGTTGTTGCTTCAATCCAAAGAGCAGATTTCCCCTGCCTCACTCGGGGGTGGTCGCTGTACATTGGGGGGGGCATTGTTCCCTCAGGGAATCTAAGAACGATTTGCCGATATTCGTGACCAATACTG
>CAZVPR010000197.1:1966-5670 GCA_964629085.1 uncultured Anaerolineales bacterium | reverse complement strand
CTAACAAGGGCCTGTTCGAAATCTTGGTAGGCTAAATCAAGATCTTCTATCCTTAGGTGGGCGATACCGCGGTTTATATAAAATACGGTAGCCATGGAGATGGGCAAATCTTGCCTGGTGATTATCTCCAGGGATTCATTCATGCAATCCAGAGCTTCATCAATTGTTCCTTTGTCTAGAAGCAGCAAACCAAGATTGCTCCAACTACTTGCTAAAAGGTAATAGTCGCCGATTTCTTTCTGCACATATATTGCCTGGCGCAATATTTGTTCCGCCAGAGGCCATTGCCCGATTTGATGGTAGAAATAGCCTAATGTGGTTTGGGTGGATGTCGCTTTCCAGATATCACCAAGTTGTTCCCGAATACGCAGCGATTTCTTGCCATATTCAATCGATTTTTTGGTTTGCCCATGGAGATAATTTATCGAAGAAAGTAATTTGTAGGCGCTGCCCTCGGCATCCAAATCCTCTGCTTTTTGGGCCAAACTAAGCGCTTTTTCTGCGTGGGTTAGGGCTTTCCGCAACCTGCCTTGCTGCCAGAAAATCCATCCAATTTCTCGCTCAGTATCTGTTTGGCTGAACAATTGACTTTCCTTCGGGAATTTCTCAATTAACTGACGTGCGGTTTCGAAGTTTTCTAGAGCCTCATGCAACATGCCTTGTTCATAGTGTGCTCGGCCAAGTAGGTAGTGGATATCGCCCAAGCGATAATTGGAAAGTGGGGAAGTCTGTGTGGAATCTAAAGCTCTGATTAGTTGTGCCTGGGCGAGATCAGATTTTCCAACTCGAACCAAAACTTGGCCCAGACCAAGAGCTACATCAATATTTGTCGCTGTTTGATATTCACCAGGAAGGATTAGTTTTTGGATGCGTTGATAGTAGGAAATGGCTTCATCATTAGCGTAATGATTTGCTGCTTGAATAGCTGCCTGGAGGAGAAACTCAATGGCCTCAATTGAGCCACAATTTTCCAAATGGTAGCCGATAATTGCATAGGGATTGCTATAATATTCGTCAGCCGAAAATTTTAATGTTTCAGCAACTTTTCCGTGGAGTAGTTTTCGGTCTTCAAATAAGATGGTGTCGTAAATCACCTCTTGTAATAAGGCGTGTCGAAAGGAACATGTTGTTGGGCTATATCCTTTTGACCTGCGCAGCAAATCTGCTTGCTCTAGCCTGTCAATATGGACTTGTAGTTCTGTTGTTGGGTTGTTGAGAATTGACGATAATAAGGCAATATGAAAATTTTGGCCGATTACGGAGGCCATATCCAAAATGATCTTTAGCTCTTCAGGTTGGCGGTCGTAGCGATTCAGTAAAAGCCCATTTACCGTTGTTGGAATCTCTTTGATGGATTCCTGCCATTGGTCGATCAGTTTGCGTGGATGATCGGTTTTTTGGAACTCAGCTTCATCGAGTAGGGAACGGATTAACTCCTCGACAAATAGTGGATTTCCCCCAGAACGCTGATAGATTTCATCCTTTAATGAAAATGGAAGCAATATTTCGGGCAATAGGGTATCAACTAGGAGATTGCATTCTTTTGAGGGAAGGGATCGAAGATGAATATGCTTGTAAATATCGGTGGAACCATGCCCTTCCTGACTAAGGTAATCTGGAAGCTTTTCGAGAAAGGATGAACGCGCTACAAAAAGCAACGATAACGGCAAATCTTTGGTAAGGTCTATGCAATGGGAGACCACTTCCATGGAAGATTTATCGATCCATTGGATATCGTCAAATAGCATGATTAGAGGATGTCGCTTGGCGATGCTACTGATCAAATTTCTGGTTTGAGCAATGATTCGGCGCTGATGTTCTTGAGGATTGACACTGTTTCGATCTTGAAATTCGATTGTGCGATTGGTGAAACTCTCTCCTGTTTCTATTTTGTTATCTAGTCCAATTTGCTTGAGTTGATTCAATAAGTTTAATATAAAGCCATAGCTGGATGAGTCCAGGGGTGAGCCTTGACCTCTCACAACCTTGACGGTCTGGGAATTGGTAGGCAAGACCTCTTCAACCAGGCGAGATTTTCCAATTCCAGCCTCACCAGTGATAAGCGCAATTAATCCACGACGCTCAAGTTGGAGTTGTTCCAACCCCGTTACTAATTGATCATATTCATAGTTGCGGCCAATGAACGGCGCCGATCGACCCTTTAATCCCCGGCCAGGATCGGGATTGGATAGTTGGCTTTTTAATTCATAGGCTACGATGACCTTGTCGATCCCTTTCAATTGCAGGCTTACCGGATCATGGAAGCCAAACCTAGAGCGCGATTTTAAATATACCGATTCACTGACCAGGACGGTACCCGGCCGAGCCGCGGCTTGCAAGCGATTAGCGAGATTGACTGCATGACCAAAGATGCTGCTGTCCTGTATCGATCCTGTGTCTAAATTACCCTTGATTACCGACCCGACATTGATCCCTATCCGCAATTGCATTTCCCAGTTCAATTCTTGCCTGGGCTGTGCTTGCAAGGTTGTCATTTGATCTTGCATTTCGATTGCTGCTTTTAAAGCTCGCAGGTGATCGTCTTCATGAGCCTTTGGAATGCCGAAGGTAGCCAGGAATCCATCCCCATAATAACGGTCGACACGCCCCCCTAGCCTTCTAATAATTTTTGCGAGCTGTTCTAGCGAATTTCTGATCGTGCGGTAAATGATTTCAGGGTCAACATTCTCCGCCGCACGCGTGAAATTCACCAGGTCCGCAAATAACACCGTCACTTGCCTGCGCGCGCTGCGGTCGCGAATTTGTTGCATCTCTTTTGAGCGGCCCGGAGACCTGAGCTCAATAGATTGGCCACATAATCCACAAAATTTATACTCGGCTGGGATTTCGCCTCCGCACGATGGGCAATAGATGGACATAACCTTTTATTCTGCTTGCACGACTAAGGCGTACCCCGTAGGTCGCTCTGCGTGCCACCGGCATTGCCGTGGAGATAGGAATTATCAGGGTTTTGCCTCATTATTTCGTCTTCTCTTATCTAATTATATTTGAATCTTCCCAAAACTTTTATTATTCAGTATGAGGCAACAGAAGATTGAATAAATGAACGGGGAAAGAAAAATCACCAATGGAATTGAATGGCTCGGATTTCACGAATATTTTGGGTAATGATCAGGAAATCCTACAAAGGAAATCCGTGATAAATAATGTTCAAGCTGTTCTTGAATTCTCTACCAGACATTTACATCCTGTGACTCGAAAATAGAACGCGGATGACACGAATCGGGCGGATTTTCAGGGATTTTTCTTTTTATCAGCTTAAATCCGTTGAATCCGTGTAATCTGGTTTCATTTTAACAGATGTACGGTTGAGAATTCTTGACAAATTATTATTGTTTACTCTTGACGCGCAAAACATTTGATTCTAGTGAATCCACAAGAAATAATCACCCTAGATCAATAGTTTTGTTTTATTCAATTGGGAATATGCTTCGTTGTTTCAATATCTGCTCTATCTGCCGCCAATGGCACCGGCGCGATGGCTCCAAATGTAACCGCCATTGCCGCCCTGTACTTCGACCTGTTCGTTTGCATAGTAGTTGGACATTTTAATTCTCCTTAGTAATTTTGTTTGACGGGAACTTTGTATGTATCTTATTGACTTGTATTGGAAATTCAATTTCCTTTTTATCTGCCGCCAATGGCACCGGCGCGATGGCTCCAAATGTAACCGCCATTGCCGC
>CAZVPR010000197.1:0-1866 GCA_964629085.1 uncultured Anaerolineales bacterium | reverse complement strand
GTTTGCATAGTAGTTGGACATTTTAATTCTCCTTAGTAATTTTGTTTGACGGGAAAACTTTGTGCGTATTTTGGATGTCTGGTATTTGTTTTACACCTTCCTTTCCTTAAGAAATTAATTTTTTTGACTAATCTGAACCACTTGAAGCTGCTATTTCCATATCCTGTTCGTCATGATCGGGGAGAAGCTTCTCAACCCGGCGGATCGTGGAAAAGAGATACCCGGCGATGCTTGTGAAACCCATCATCAAACCCGTAAAAAATAGCATTAATGAAATTCCAGCGCCCGTTCCAGTACCTACCAGCCAACTGAAGATGGGCGCGAGCTTTCCGTTCGGGGCCATGGCGGGCTCCATGAGGTTATCTGCCAGGGGCCCAGCCAAAAGGTGGGCAATCGGAGAGGCAAACCAAGCAATCAGCCGGCGAGTGGAAAAAACACGCCCCTGAATATCTGGAGGCACCTTGGCTTGCCAAAGCGCCTGATTGGAAGCATTCAATATCGGGCCGCAAAATGTCACAATGAAAACACCAATGCCCCAAATCGGCAGGGATCTACCCAGCCCGGTAAGGGCTTGTCCAAAAAAACCGGCTATCATCCATCCCAATAAAACCCCATGTATCCTGCGTTGGAACCCACCCCAAACGGTCATGGCTAAACCACCAAGAACTCCACCAACAGCCCCTATAGATTCTACACTCCCAAATATCAGTTCATTGTTACCAGTGCGCGCCAAAATCATGGGTGCAAAAACTGCAAAGCCTAAGAGGTTGAAAAAATTCGCAAACAGGAATACTACCTGTAAACCCACAAGACTGGGCCTTGCGAAAATATATTTAAATCCGTAGGCGGCCTCTTTATGAAACGCCCCCTCCCCTTCAATTCCAGCAGTGCTTTTCTGCGGTTGGGGGATGTGAATTACCAACAATGTAGCAATTGCAAAAACGGCTGATACTAAATCAGCAATGAGTATGCCACCCACGCCAATTGGGCTGATGAGTGCCCCTGCAAGAAGGGGAGCCACAACCATTGATGCATTTCCTGCAAGTTCTAACATTCCGTCTGCACGCCCATATTGTTCCTTTGGCAGCATCAATGAAATCGCCGCGGAATAGGCGGGCCATTGAAAACCCTGGAAGATGCCCGTCACAGTCGCAGAAATATAGAGATGCCAGATCTGTAAATTGTTCGAAAAATAGAGCAAAAGAACGACTAGCATAGTCAACGCAGCGGCAAGGTCGCTCAACATCATCATTAATTTCCGATTGCTGCGATCAACGATTGTTCCCACAAAGGGCCCCAGTAAAACCATTGGCGTAATAAAAAAGAAACCGATCATTGCCAATGGGGTAGCTTTCCCAGTTATTTCATAAGCCCATAACGTTAAAGCAAAATTGCTCATGGCTGTTCCCAGCATGGAAATAATCTGGCCGAACCACACGATAGTGAAGCCTCTCATGCCTGCCAAAGAGTTAGTATTGTTGTTCATTTCCACCCCATGGTGATGTTGTGATCGTGTTCATAATTGATTCTCCCCCTCTCGATAATGAATGATTCGGAGGGAAATATCATCTGAATGGTTGGATTTTCATTGTATTTGTGTTGATAAATTAAATATACAATAAATAATACTAAATTGCAATACCCTTAGTATACCAGTTTCTCAATTCCATCAAAAAAAGCATAATAATCCATTATCTAGCCTAAGTTTTGTGCATATAGAGAGACAATCGCTCAAATCGACGAAAAAAAGTAACTTTTTAGGAAGGGCAAAACGGGCTGGAAAACCCAAGATCGATGGAGAAGTTGAAGCGCATTTGATTGCCTTAGTATGCAGCGACCCGCCCGATGGGCAAGTACGTTGGACAC
>CAZVPR010000196.1:1434-5728 GCA_964629085.1 uncultured Anaerolineales bacterium | reverse complement strand
ATCGATTTATGTGGGAAAATGTTTGATTTAGGCCAAATCTTGGGTATTTTTACACATATTTGGCTAACGAATTCTGAAATCGTGATCTGCTGAATTTGGAAGAAAAGGGAATATTAAGTTGGGCCATTGTACAAATGTGCCAAGGATAGCGTTGGAAAACATTGTGAAAGAAAGAATGATATATCTAACTATTCATTTCTTCTGGCTCATTTTATGAAATCTATCATCAATGTCCGAAAATCTACCACGACTCTACTACCTGTCAGACAATAGAAATAAGCTTTTACCGGAGTGGGCCTATTTCTTTATGAGGGTAGGTTACCAATTGGCTGAAATTCCCAATGACAGCCATCGCGTTGTCATTGGGTTAGCAATTCCAGCACGTGTTTTTGCTAGCAGCTTAGTAACCACCGGAATTGAAATTGCAAGAGCAAATAATGGGTATTCTAGTAGCAAACAGAGTATTAGTGATCTAGAACCAGGTACACAAGTATACATACGTAAAGACGATAATAGGAAACACCCTGGAATCGTTAAAGGTTTTAGGGAGTATTATGGCAAGCAACTGATTATCATTCGTACTGGCAAGTCTGAAGAGCAAGGTTTTCCCATAGATCAATATGCATCACGAATATTGGTAGCTAGGCGTGATAAAGTTAGGTTACCTAGGTACCAATCAAAAGGTTACTTGGCAGAATCTCCTTCTGAGTTTCTCCAATCCTGTCTTGGAAAAGAGTTGGCCCAGAAGCACATTCTGGATAGTTCATTTGAAGTACTTCTCATTGGAAAAAAAACGGTAATTAATCATGAGGTAGGCGCAGTAATATTTAGCTGCAAAATGTCCGAATATGATACAGATGCTATTGGATGCTTACAAGATATTCTTCGTGTACGTCAATTCTCTAATACGACAAAAGCATATCGTAGCCAGTGTATATCATCAGTGAACATTACTCCGGAGAAAGTAATAGGTAGACAAGCCCCCCCCATCATAGTTGTTTTTGATGGAGCGATGGCTTACATAAAACTTGGCTACAAGTGGCCTGCTGCGCATCAAGTTGTATTGTTAGATAGAACGGAGCGCCAGTTTAGCGACTCCGTTGATTTGATAAATCAAAATTATGCCCATCGTTTAGCTGGCAAATTTAAATTTCCAATAAGAATTCCTAACGGCATTGAAATGATGCTATACAGGGATAATGTCTAATGAACACCCATTTTGAAGACGTTGCCACTGTGTACAAAAAAAGTGCATCCACTACAATTACTAAGCACAGAATCGAATATCGTGCTTTGGGAGAATTCTGTGTTAGTCTCAATAGTTTTATTTCAAAACTCGAAGAGTTGGCAAATGAAGATTACTGGAGAAGATATTTATCTCAGTTGAAGCATCTACGTTTTTGTCTTTGCGCTGCTCCATTACCCAAAGAATATCGTTTTGAGAGAATATCAACAATTATTAGTGAGTTGAAATATCACCTGAGGTTTTGCCAAAAAATGTACCCTGATTTAGCCCAACCAGCTTTTTCAATAATAGATTTGCTTAGAGAGCTACTTGATAATCCCAAAGATCCGCTTCTAGAAAAATTACTGGAATTATCAGATGTTAATCAGAACGTCGCCTGGGTAATAAAAGAATCACGTTTGATCTCTCCCGTTGAAGAACTTGTTTCTGGGTTTAACCTTCCAAGGTTATGTCTTATTCACCCATTACAACTTAAAAATCTAACATGTTATGACCGGCTTCTTGTTATTGGCCCAACACGTTGGTATTCTGAGAGTATTTTTACTGCTCCGCGCGCTAATCAGATTGATGTCTTGGTTTTTGATTGGATCGTAGACACATGGAAACCCCAAAATGTATTTGCAAACCCGCATAAATCTTCTGGAGCTTCAAGTAGAAAATACATTACTGTTGAGGAACATGCTACTGATAGCCGTTGGAATGATATTTCCCCTGAAAGCCTCCTACTAATCGTTGATGAGGCATCATCTGTGCTATCTACCCTAAAAATAACCGGTGATGACTGGGACGAATATGAAAATATTGACACTAAATGCATTTTTTTAGAGGATGGTTGGGTTGTGCTCATTGACGCAAGTGATGGGGCAAAAACCCTGGCAATTGATCCAGACGAAGACACTGATAAGCGCATTGTCCGCATTTTGGGAAATGAAATAGCACCGGGTATGTTTATTTTGGTTAGAACCAGCGGTGGGGGCGATTATATTGTACCTATTGCCAACAAAATTATGGGTAACCAAGCTCTACAAGCTCGTGAGCACCAAAAACATTGGAAAGAACTACTACGAAGGTATGCGAAAACACACGGGCTGTTAAAAACGAGCATTGATCTACTTGATCACGGATCAAATATTGCAAACGAAATGAACGTTCGCAATTGGATGTCTCCCAGGAGCATATGTACACGGAAATATAGTAATTTCTTGGCTATAATGAAACTTGTTGGCTTAGAGAGTGTCGCCCAAGAATACTGGTCCATGATGAAGCGGATAAACCGCGCCCATCTCAAAGCTGGCTTTGAAATACGCAATCTGTTACTTGAACACGTTAAAGATATTGATATGGAAATATTGCAAAAACAAGGGAAAATGGATTTCAAGTTGTCCGGCGATGATGAAGGGGGACTCACTGCTTTTCGGGTTGAAAGCGTATTGCCTGAAACTCTTGAAGTTCCATATTCCCGTATCGGACAACCTGTAAAATTAGAAGGTCAGCTATGGCGCGGATGATACCGGCTCAAATCTATGCAGGTAATCCCAGCCCTGGTGAGAAAGAAATATTCCGGCGGCTTGCTAATGACCCAAACACAAAAGACTGGATTGTATTGCACTCGTTAGATATAACTGAGCATGTTAAACGCGTGGCAGGTGAAGCAGATTTTGTGATCATTGTTCCTCACAAAGGGGTTTTATGTCTGGAAGTAAAGGCTACTTCAAGGATAAGGAGGGAAGATGGGCTATGGTATTACGGTAGTAACCCCAAGCCCGATAAACGCGGTCCGTTTAAACAAGCTTCTGAAGCTATGCATAGTATAAGAGAGCGGTTGCTCAAAAAAGATCAAAGTCTGAGCAGCATTCCCTATTGGTCAGCCGTAATATTTCCCTATCTGGAATTTGATATAAGCTCAGGGGAGTGGCACCATTGGCAGGTAATCGATAGTAGTGGGTTTAGAAGAATGCCCACAAGCTTGTTAATTAATAATGTACTTGAGGAAGCAAGGAAATTTCTCAAAGAAAAAGGAGTTTTTTGGTTTGGTGAGTCAAGCAATGAACCAACCACACCCCGGTGTGAGCAAATTGCAAAGATACTCCGCCCAGATTTTGAGATTTACGAGCCACCTCGCAAAAAACTTGACCGTTTGGGACAAGACATCAAACATTACACTGAAGAACAATTTTTTGCTCTGGATGCTATGGAAGCAAATCCCCGTGTAGTTTTCAGCGGTCCAGCAGGCACAGGCAAAACAATACTTGCTATTGAAGCAGCCAGAAGGAGTTGTGTAGCAGGAAATCGCGTTCTCTTCCTTTGCTTTAATAGATTATTAGGTCATCACCTTGAAGAAGAAACATTTGCAATCCAACCAGGATTATCAGTAGGAACCCTGCATAAACATATGCTAGCTGTTGCAGGAACCAACTTTCATGGAGAAACGCTCTCTAGCTACTTCTGGCAAGAAGAGCTACCCCAAAAGGCGATTGATAAGTTAATAAGCGATACTACAGAAAAATATCTTTACGATGAAATCATTGTGGACGAAACTCAAGATTTGCTGCGAAATAATTACTTTGATTTTATAGATTTGAGTTTGAAAGGAGGACTAAGCGCAGGGAAATGGAAGTTCTTTGGTGATTTTGAGAAACAAGCAATCTTTAATGCAAATATTGAGTTTCGCATAGGTGAAGTGCTTTTTACACGATTGGGCAATGCGCCTCAGTATACACTGCGTGTAAATTGCCGTAACACTCCAAGAATAGCCACTTTAGTACATTTGCTGGGCAATTTAAATCCAGAGTACTTAAAAATTCTGCGCGCGGATGATGGTGCGGAGCCCGAAATTATCTATTACACTAGTGAGGAAGACCAAAAGCAACGCCTTTTGCAGGCGTTGCAAAAGCTGAAGCGAGACGGATTTGCAAATTCTGACATAGTTGTTTTGTCGACAAAAGCACAAGATAAAGCGATAGCGAACCTGATTAGACCATCAAGCGGGATGAGATTTAGTAGCTTTGAAAATCAATCAGATAAGCAGATTAGGTATGGTTCAATCCA
>CAZVPR010000196.1:0-1334 GCA_964629085.1 uncultured Anaerolineales bacterium | reverse complement strand
AAGGAAGAATTGGTTGGACCTTCGCCACAAGGGAAAGAACTTGATTGCTCGACTAGCATAAGCTTTGAGATATCCACTGATTCATATGGCCCTTGGAAGCAAAAAGGGAATGGACAAGAAATTTTACAACGTGATTCGCCAACAAAACGGTATGGTATTGGTGTATTGTATCCCTGGCAATTGATAGCAGACGATACAGCTGAAGATGCTGGCAATTCGGCAATCGGCCTACTAAACCGTAGCGAGGAAGAAGTCCCACGCAAAGAAAGCGCTTTAACGCAAGAAGGAGCTGCGGATCTTGAAAAAGGCTTAGATAGAGATAATAATTTTGATGATGGGGCAAGTGATCTAGATCTTGCGGCCACCAATACCTACCGTCCAAGCAGCATGGGTATTAGTTTTTTAGCAAATATACCCTCCGGTTCAAAAGTTGTTGTTGAGGCTTCACTTGGGCGGTATGAGCCAATCAAAGTTCATATTGACAAATTCACTCCAACTTGGTGGTTGCGCACACCGATTTCGCTTGTAAAAGAATTTGATGCTGAAGCAATTTTTGCCACCCCTGCTGGGAAGCTGGGAAAAAAATTGCAGCCTGAAGAAAATTGTGGTCCTATTGATCTGATGGTTGAGTTATATACTCGTCCAAATTCCAATAATGATAATCCACGTGAAAAACTAATCACTGTTTGTTTAGTAAACCGAACTGAACCTGGCAGTGGTCGCCACGATGAGCTATGCCTTTTTCAATGCTCCTTTAACGTCAAGATTGTGTCTCAAAATGAGAGAAATCTTATTCTCCCTTATCCAGAAGCTCCGATTGATATTTTAGATGATGAGGAAAAGTCTCTCTCGCTTCTCTACAGAAATCATCAAGTCTATGCTGTTGGCCATGGTTGTGCGGCTGATTGGGGAGAAAAAGATAATGATGGCAGAACCAGTCGAGTGATGGCTGAATGCTTGCCGGTGTTTGAAGCTCCTAGTACAACTCCAGAAATAGAAGATGATGAGGGCAATCCAATAAAAGTTGCCATGGCTCCATTGGCTGGTTTGGTTTCTGGTCAAGATGGCTTTGATGATCTAGTACGAGTAATTGAATTGTATGAAGACTGGATTGCTAAAAAGCGCGCCCAAATTGCAAACCTACCCAAATACTTACAGCAGACTGCAGAAGAACACCTAGCTAATTGTAGCGACTGTGCAAACCGTATGCGAGAAGGTTTGAGTTATCTTAGATCAAATCCTTTGGTATTACGAGCATTTCAGTTAGCTAATCAAGCAGTTCTTATCCAGCAGTTAGCAAGAAAAGAACCCCGTCTGATTTCGTATGATTACAA
>CAZVPR010000195.1:0-5747 GCA_964629085.1 uncultured Anaerolineales bacterium | reverse complement strand
GTGAGCGCAAGGTGGTTCGTACTCTCTAAACCCCAGTCACTTGCAAGCGGGGTTAGGTTTCGTTGATCATTAGATTCGACTTAAATCGCCTTTTCACATATCGTGTACATCTTGTATCTCTATATGATACAGACTTACAGCGCTCAGCAAGGTGCCATTCAGACTAGCGCCTTTCTAACGTATCTAACCTCGTTACTACAAGATACTTCTGGGTCAAATTTTTCGGGCCAAATGGTATTTTTGTTATATTGTACCCCTCGCATTTCTGTATGATACAAATATGTATCGCTAAGGTTGGCGTCATTCAGATTTGCGTTTGTTAGGTTTGCACTATGCAAGGAAGCTCCACGAAGATCACAATGTTCTAAGTTAGCTCCACGCAGGACTGCCCTATAAAAATCAGCACCTCGTAAATCAGCATGATTCAATTTAGCATTATTCAAATTTGCTCCACCTAACCGAGCTCCTCTCAATGCACCAGTTTTAAGCCACCCTTTTGCTCTTAATTGTCTTAGTGCCTCTATAGCAAACACATTATTGTTACTACCTGCTTGTAAAACAAGCCGCCTTTTTTCTTGATCTCTTGAGATAACGTCTACAGCATTGCCGATAATCAAAACCGACAAACCTATCCCTAATACTTCAGCCCTAATATCCACATAAAAGCTATCCCACTCTGGCATATAGGGAAGTGGGCCATCAATATAACCTAAAACGCCAATTACCATCAATAAAACTGCTAAGTAATCATCCCACCCAACATATGACCAGACGTTTTTCAGCCATTTTCCCACTCGCGTTGAAAGCAACTTTTGCTTTCTTTCGTACCATATCATTTCCCTTGCTTCATTAAATAATTTTTCTCTTAATTCTTCTGTAGTCAAATTATTATCGATTGATTCTTTCATGACATTTTTCTTTGGGGTAAAGTTTAGATTGTGGAGTGCAAAATATAATGGTGTTTTTCGTCTTACAGCGAAAGTCCTAGCTAGTAGAAACCCAACGGGGGCTTCAGGCGCTGGGGGCGCCATAGGCGGGCACTTCAACTCGCTTGCCGCAGGCACACCCGGTGCATCGTGCGGAGCACGAGCTAAGGGTGGTTCGTGTTCTCGATAACTCCAATCGCTGCCCAAAACTGACTTTTCGCCCGCTCCGCAGCACGAAAGTACGCAGGACGCCTGAAGCATCACAAAGTGAGCGCAAGTTGGATCGTACTCCTAAACCCCCAGTCGTCTGCAAGCGAGGTTATGTGGTTATTTACTTCTAATTTTGGTATATTTTATTCATTATAATTTACTTCGCAGAGTGTTGCTTGGAGATGAGCTATGCCAAATATACTGAGCCAAATGAAAAAGACATTGAAAAACTTATCGGAAACATTTGGCACTATTACAAATGCTAAATTAACAAAAGAACTCGAACTCCATAAGCAAACCGAAAGAGAATTATTGAAACGCAATCACTATTTGCAACACATCCTTGACACTTCAACTACTCAAATATGGCACTTTGATAAAGAGTTGAAACTTGTTTCTTTGAATAAAACGGCCAAAGAAAATCTAAGGTTTCCACTTGAAGCATATATTGGAAAAACATTGTTTGATTATTTCACTCATAAGGAAGATGCCCAGTTTTATCATGAATTGGATATGCAAGTCATCATTAGTGGCCAGCCTGACCTTGGAAGACTAGATATTTTTGAAGCCCCGGACGGAAATACATATTACAACAAGATCGATCGAATTCCTTATTATTGTGAAAATGGGGATATTGCCGGATTAACCGTATATACCTACGATATTTCTGAACAAAAATGGGCTGAAAATAACCTTCGAGAACAAAGATTGCTTCTTGAAAACGAAATCAATAAACGCAATGCTGCTGAAGAGGAACTTCGTAGGTTAGCTATTACAGATTCACTAACGGGTCTCCACAATCGACGGCACTTTTTGGAACTTGCCGACAAAGAAATAATGCGCTCGAGGCGAACAACTAAGGCATTCTCCATAATTATGTTCGATATTGATCATTTTAAGCGTATAAATGATACATACGGACATCAGGCCGGGGATCAAGTTTTGAAAACTATTGCCTTAGTATGCCAAGAAAAACTTCGTCAAACGGATGTAATTGCGAGATATGGTGGTGATGAGTTTTTTATTCTCTTGCCTGAGGTTGATAGCTCTGATGCTAATCACGTCGCAAATGAAATACGTACCTTAGTTGCCGGCCAAGAAATTATTTTTGAGAATCAATCCATCACAGTGACAATCAGCATGGGTGTCGCAGCACTTTCTATGGAAATAGAACCTTTAGATCAAATCCTTGCCCGCGCTGACAAAGCTCTTTATCGAGCGAAAGAAGCTGGGAGAAATCGAGTCAAAATTGAATAATCATTTTATTTCAGTCAAGACCACATAACGGGGGCTTCACGTGCCGGGGGCGCCATAGGCGGGCACTTCAACTGGCTTGCCGCAGGCACACCCGATGCATCGTGCGGAGCACGAGCTAAGGGTGGTTCGTGTTCTCGATAACTCCAATCGCTGCCCAAACCCGAATTTTTCGCCCGCTCCGTAGCACGAAAGTGCGCAGGACACCTGAAGCATCACAAAGTGAGCGCAAGGTGGATCGTACTCTCTTAACCCTCCGGCTGCCAGACGGGTCGCATGCAAGCGAGGTTGGGGGGCATTAAAATGAAAGATTCATTTTCCGCAAAATTGAGAAACGCCAGGGATAATATTAGCTATTGAATTTCATGACCTCTTCGGTAATTGCTCGCGCATAACTCATATAATCAAACGTTGATAATTTCTTCTCGATGACCAAGTTGCCACACATTTTTGCTGCTAACGATAATCTTTTTAGAGCCAACTCATTATCAATATTTCTGTTTACCAAGAAACGAATTAATAGAAGAACCGTATTAGGCACATAGTAGTTTATTCCACGACCCAAAATACCAAACCCTTTTGGATAAACTGACATCCCTACTTTTTCGTTTTCCACATCTAAGACTACTAAGAATCTCTTGCGACCGGGATTCCCGCGATAGTCTACGATTGTTGGGAAATCAGGACCAGAATATTCAACTAATTGTTTTATTTCATCACCGATAATAGTGAGAAGATTTGCTGTGGCTAGAGCTACTTGAATCCGACCAAGATTCTTAAGTTGACGAAGGGCAAATCCAACAAACAGCAAAACTTCATAATATTTTTGCAGATCGCCAGGTGTATTGGACTCCAAAAACAGTGAAGCTTCGTCTTGTTGATAAAAATCTATGCGAAGTTCCATTCGGTATTTCAAAGTTTCACCATCCAATAAGGATCACTAGGTCAAAGATGTCTTGATCTGGGAAAGCAATGAATAAGCTTTTTGCAATAACGAGTCAATTTGGAGCTTTTTCTCACCAGTTTCAATCAAAAATTTTTCAGTCAACACTCCAGCATTCGAGCGTCCAATAATTTCACTTTCTCGTGGCAGTAACTCAAATTTTATCAACTTATCTAATGTCAAAATTACTTGACTCAATTCTTTTGCGAGTTGCCTTGTCTTTCTTGTTTTTAGGCTTCCTGAAGCGATAATTCCCATTACTTCATTTGTTTTCTCGCTCATGAAATTTGATGCTTTTCGGCGCTCATCAAAGTCATAATGAACTGGTTGGGGAGCATTTAGAACTATCGAACTCAATGTGTCTGACAAAATGCCAACCATCTTTTCGGCACCCTTAAGCCATTCATCAATCGGAGCAAGCATCTCTGAACGAGTAATTAATGATTGCCTTTTCCTTTCAGCTCCTTGACCTAGTACAAAGCTTATAGTCCCTGACAATAATACTCCTATAATTCCCAATATCGTTGTTAGTAAAGTTTCAGACATAGTAATTAGCAATCTCAATCATATTACAAATTTTATGATATGGACGCCACCCAACGGGGGCTTCACGTGCCGGGCGCGCCATAGGCGGGCACTTCACCCGGCTTGCCGCAGGCACACCCGGTGCATCGTGCGGAGCACGAGCTAAGGGTGGTTCGTGTTCTCGATAACTCCAATCGCTGCCCAAACCTGATTTTTTCGCCCGCTCCGCAGCACGAAGGTGCGCAGGACACCTGAAGCATCACGAAGTGAGCGCAAGGTGGATCGTACTCTCTTAACCCGCCGGCGAAGCCGGGTCGCCTGCTGTTATCTTTCTTAATCTCATGCCTCTTCAATCATAGCAGAAAGTCATGCCTCCTGGACAGAAAAATCGAGTTGGGGATGAGACATCCACCTGGGAAACATCAACTGGCGGGGCGTCAATTCTTCTAGCGCTTCGGGCAGGCCAGTAATATCTTCAACTGAAAGGTTTTTTACATCTCGTCGTATCGGCTCTAATTTTGGCTGGGCCTTTCCCTTGCGCGTCTTGGATCGAATTTGCTCGAATACAAACTGGCACTTCCCTGGATCAAAGGTCACAGCTACATCTTGATAGGCCCAGGCATAGCCCAAACTGTAGCGCACTTTGCGCATGCGCAATTGCCCCACCGAGGTTGTTCTTCGATACCAGGTGAACTCAGCCAGGTATTCATCCACTCGTTTGAGATCGAACAGTTCCAATTCCCATTCGGGCCGATAGGGTCTCTCTGGATCGAGCAATTCGGGATGAGCTTCGATAGGTGGCTTTCCATTGCAGCCTTTGGCTCTTGATGGACATTCGAAGTTGAGTTCATGCCAGTCTTCGTCCACGCGCTTCTGGAGTTCTTCAGCATTTTCAAACTCCTGGTTTTCTAGCGTTCTCTCCATCAGCGTACGATGACTGCGCTCCACAGTCCCGTTGCGCTTGGGTGTTCTACGCGGGATCAGGCGATGTTCGATCCCCAGCCCCACCCACCAGAGCACGATCCGATTGGGAAAGGGGCTTTGGCCACAGTCCACGTAAATCGTATCTCGATCCGTCTGGATTGCCTTTGGCATACCCCATTCCGTGAATGCCACCCGACAGTCCTGAAATGCAGTCTCACTTGTCAGTCGGGCTAATTGTCTGGCACGCTCTGGTTCTGCATGTACCCGATGCATTACCGTCACTCGTCCATACTCATCTCTAGCCTGGTTGAAACTCACCAACCCTATTCCTGGGATCTGCATCGACTCCTTGGCATCCATTTGCCACACACCATGCGGTATCTCCGATGGCTTGATTTCCGACCTTTGGGGGTCTCGCTTTTTGTACAATCGATTGCCAAAGCTGCTCCAATATCGCCAGATCGTCATTGCACTGGGCAGCTTCTTTCCCTTCAGCCATCGATCTTCTTTCAGCTTTTTCACAACATACTCTGCCCCCCATTTCGGGTGCTCAAGTTTCATTCTCAACACCCTATACCGTAGTTTGGGATCAAACTCGCCTAAGGGTCCCCTCGTTGGCCGTCCATATCGGCTTGCCAGGTTCTCCTTCCCTTCCTTCTTACCTAGTCTTATCCACTTTCTGGCTGTCCAGAATGATACTCCAACCTGTTGGGCTACTTCTTCATATGTGTATCCCTCTTCTACCAAACGCAGCATTTGGCGACGTTGGGCCAGGCTTGTCGCTTGTCTCGCTGGCATGGCTCCCTTCCTTTTCTTGAAAGGAATACCCTTTTTGCTCTTTGGTTGTCAAGGTGCTGGGGGCATGACTTTTTGTTATGTCTTAGGGGGCATGAGATTATGAAAGACTACACCTTAACGCGGGGTTGGACCGCCTTGATATTGATTCCCTTTTATGCACTCGCAAA
>CAZVPR010000194.1:0-5836 GCA_964629085.1 uncultured Anaerolineales bacterium | reverse complement strand
AGCTATGTAATTCCGAAAAATATTTTACACTGAAAGGGTCAAAGCCGGGTGATAAGTTTATACCCCAACCCACGAATTGTAAGCAGAATGATTGGATTCGCTGGATCTGGCTCGAGCTTTGTTCGCAAGCGGCGGATCAAATTTTCGATCTGATAATCATAGACTTCCCCCTGATATTCTGGCCAAACAGCTTTGCTGATATCATCTTTCGAGCAGACTTCACCCAAGTGTTCATAGAGGTAATTGATCAGTGAAAATTCCTTGGGAGACAAAGATACAGCCTGTCGGTCTACACGCACCACACCCCCAGACACATCAATTTCTAATTCAGGAAAGAGATCATCTCTAATTGTGGCTTCAGGATCAAAATAATTGAAATCCACATCGCCAACTGTGATTTTATCCCCATCACGCAAAACTATGGGAGCTAACACTCGCTCTTGATTTAAAAATGTTCCATTGGCACTACTGAGATCATCCAACATCCAAGAGCGACCTTCCCTCCAGATACGAGCATGTTGGCGCGATACGCGCTTACTGGCGATTACGATATGATTGTCCGATGAGCGGCCCAAAAAATTATCGTTGCTAGAAAGCAGGTGTTTGTTTCCAGAAAGATCATGCAGGTAGGGAATAGGGTCAGATAATGACATGGATGCGCGAGATTAGGTTCGAATTAAGTATAGTCGAATCCCTCAATCCGTCAATTATCATTGTCAACAAAATAATCTGGATTATTTAGCGGGTCGTCCGCAATTGGATCATGTCCTTCATCTTGAAGTTGTTTTCGCAACTTTTTAATCACCTTTTTCAACTCAGCCATTCGCACTTCTCTCCCAGCCATAGCGCTGACTAAAGTTTCTAGGTCTCGTGTACGTTCTAAAACTCGTTCTTCTAGTTCTTCGTTAAGCTTTTCTAATTCAATCTGAGCTTCCATCCGTTTAGATATGTCAATAACATTCGCTTGAACACCAATAATGTTTTCATCCATATCGTGTATGGGGCTAAGATGGTAACGCAAGAAGCTAGTTTTTCCCCACTTTGATGTGTAAGGGTGTGAGGCATCTAATGATTGACCAGTCTCAATGCACTTTTTGAATATTTCCGTTACTCCTGCTTCTTTCAATGGATTGAAATCAAATAGGTTGATCTTTTTGGTTTCCTCTGCTGAGGGTGAGCCCAATATCTCCAATAGCCTGGGGTTGACTTCTTGAATGTTCCCATCCAAATCGGTAGACAAGATTCCAGTTGGAGCTTTCTCAACGAGATGTCGGTACCTTTGTTCACTTTTTCTTAATTCTTCTTCCGCAAACTGACGATCAATTATCAGTTGATGAGCATCTACTGCTCTTTTTGCCATTATTGGCAACCTGGTAAGGTAGTCGTTCCCTTTGATTAAATAATCGAAAGCACCGGCTTTCATAACTGAGACGGCAGTTTCTTCATCGCCGCGACCTGTAACCATTATCACGGGAGGCGGATCCTCGCGCTGCTTGATTTGGTGCAACAATTCGAGTCCATCTTCACCGGGAAGGCTGTAATCTAGAATTACTAATCCATAACCGTCTAAATGATCTAATCGATCGATTAGATCATTGCTGGAGCCTACTGCTTCCATGGTCCATGATGTGTCATGATCTTTTAGGGCAAAGGTCATTAATTCTTGGTGATCAAAATTGTCTTCCACGATCAAAATTTTCATAAATGAGTCCTTTACTCTGGTAATTGATTGCTGACCAACCAGTACATTTTTAATTCCCGGATTGCTAATCGAAATTTATCGAAATCAACCGGTTTGATAATATAACTGTTGGCGCCATTCTGATAGCTTTTTGATATATCTTGATCTGTTCCCGATGTAGTCAGCATGATTACGGGGATTGATCTCAAGTCAGGATGGCTTTTTATTTGGCGCAAGACCTCAATTCCGTCAATTTTGGGTAGGTTGATATCCAGGAGAATTAATCCTGGTTTTTGGGCATCCTGGTAAGGATCTTTTTGGAAAAGGTAATCCAGCGCCCCTTGACCATCATTTATTACACGTATGGTGTTAGCTACGCCATTATTTTCCAATGCTTCCAGCGTTAGCTCAATATGATCTGGATTGTCTTCAATTAATAAGATTTCGACGGGTGTGTTACTCATAGCCTTGCCCCTTATTTCTTTCTGAATTTTTATTCTGAAGTGTAAAGAAGAATGTGGTTCCTTCACCCGGCGTAGAATCAAACCAGATGCGCCCCCCATGAAATTCGACAATTCGTGAAGCCAATGCCATGCCAATGCCCAATCCTTCACTCTCCTGGTTTAACTTTTGGAAGGGGAGGAATATTTTTTCGGAATAACGAGGGTCAATTCCCATTCCATTATCCCGTACATAAAAGAGAAAATCAAGTTCAATTTCCTGGCAACCGATTTCGATTTTCAAATGCCGATCCTTATCCCTGAACTTTATTGAGTTATCTAGCAGGTTAGAGAATACCTGACCTAGTCGAACACGATCGGCCCAGACAGTGGGCAATGGATGTGTTATGGTGAGTTCTGCTTTTGATTTTCCGATTTCTCCTGAGAGAGTTTTAACAATATCTTCTAATAGTGATTCTACGGGGAAAGGAGTCAATTCACCAACGACTCGACCGATGCGCGAGAGTTCAAGCAACACAGTAATCAAGTCTTCCATATGCTTAACATTCGCTTGGAGCCTCTGTAAGTAGTGTTTACCACGGTCGTCCAATTGTTCCTGGTAACGCTTTAAAAGATTACTTGAAAAACCACTGATAGAAACAAGCGGAGATTTTAGATCATGTGATACCGTATAAACAAATGATTCAAGTTCACGATTCTTGGTTTCTAACTCGACAACGAGTTGTTCACGTTCCCTTTCAGTTTGCTGGCGACCTTCTAACTCCTTTTTTGCAGCAGAAAATAGACGAGCGTTTTCAATAGCGATACTTGCCAAATGCGCAAATTGAGTCATATAGTCAACCGTTTCTTGATCGAAGGATTTATCTGAATCAAAGGGATGTGCCAGACCTAAGACTCCAATTACATCCGTACCAATGAGCAGAGGAACTCCGATAATGGATCTAATGGAGTTTGAACTGAAATTTTCCACTCGATCGGGCCATTGGTCATAATTCTCAATAATTATAGGTTCCCCTGTTTTCCAGACTGATCCTGCAATGCCTTCCCCAGGTTGTGAGATATGCTCAAGTGATTCGGACAGCGCGCCAATCCCTACCTGGGGAATTAGTTTTCCTGATAATTGATCGACCAGCTCTAGATAGCCGGCTTCCGTATCCATGATTTGTGCTGCTCGGGTAACGATATTCTTTAACAGGGTGCTTAGATCGAGTTCCGATAGCAGTTCTAAAGTTGTTGTTTGCAAAGCGATCAAGAATTGATTTTGCCGCTTAATGGTATTTTCTGCATTAATGCGTTCAGCAATTTCGATACGCAAATCCTCAGTTAAGTTTAGCACTGCGGCCTGCCGCGAAATCACCTGTTCGTAGGCTTCTTGTTGTGAGATTACTGCTTGTTGGCGTACGGTAATGTCTTCCCCAGAACTCAAAAGACCAATGATATTGTCATTGTCATCTTTGAGAATTGAATTATGCCAGGCGATTAGTCTTTCCTCACCATCCATGCGGACAATGGAATATTCATAATATTCAACCGCCCGTATACCACCGTCTATGATCTGGTTAAAGACTCCTTTAACTTCGACCACCTGTTCTGGTAGGATGAAGTTATCAAACCAATTCAATCCCAGAATGTCTTTTTCCTGCCCTCCTAAAACCTTACATCCTTTTTTGTTGATCAGAGTGATGTTTTGATGCACATCCAAAGTGATGATCAAGACCCCAGCAACGTCCAGGTAATGCTGAGCTCTATTCTTTTCAATAAGCAATTCTTGGGTTCGTATTTCCACTTCTCGTTCCAGCCCCCCCACCAGGTTGCTGATTTGACCAGCCATGTTATTGAAGCTTTCTGCCAGAATTTCAAATTCATCTTTACTTTGGATTTGGACTCTATGATCTAAGTTGCCAGCTTGCATTTCTAGGGCAGAATGTGTCAGGCTAATGATATTGCCAGTAATGCTTTGGTTCAATCTTCGGATTGTGATCAACGCCACGATCACTCCCAAACCAGAGATTATCACCACCAGAAGGATTGCCAGCGTATTGGAGCGGTAAATTCCTTCTCGAGCCTGTTGGATTTCATTGTTGGTTAACAGGACTAGTTCATTGGTCACCTGATCAAATACTTCGGTTTGCAGGTCAAATTCATTAAGCTTGGAGCGGATTTCTACATCAATTTGCAAAATATCCTTGGCTAATGTGAGATATTCGTCTAGGTGAGTTATTGCTTTTGATTTCTGAGGTTGTGTAAAGGCAGATGTTTCATTAATGAGTTCGGCCAATTCCGTGGCGTTATTGATTGCAGATTGCATGATTGGCCGTTTGCGCTCAACTAAATATTCTTTTTCAAATATCCGCATTTCAAGGAATGCTTTCAGCAATTCCTGATTATTCGAAGAGCGGATGATATCTTCTAAATCCTGAGCTTTATCTTCGAATTGGATTAAAAGTCCGCTGTCCTCATCGGCTAGTTCAGCCAATAAATAATTGGCCTCTTCAACAATTACTGAATGTCGATTCGCAGTGGACAAGTATAAATAGAGATTGACCTGACTTTCTCGCCAGGCTTCTCCTAATGTGGATTGAGAAAGGTAATTTTGGAGGTCTTCGCTTACAGCAATCCCTTTTGCTACGTGATCAAGGGCTGGTTGAAGGTAGGTTTCTTCCGCTTCGATAAAACCCAACTCGGGGAACTTATTAAAGAAATCCAATTCAAGGCGACGAGCGCTTTCGAGATGATTATCCATCTCGAGCACTAATCGTTGAATTTCGGTGCTCGTCACGATGACGACCTCAGTCCTTCGGCGGTTTTCCATAAGCGCGAGAATACTAATTGCAGCAATCAGCGCCATCAAGAATAACAAAACACTGAATGCAAACCTGAATTTCGATTTAATATTAAGGCGTTGCCACCAGGGGCTCCAAGGAAATTGTCGCTGCATTCCAACTCCGATCAGGGGTAAATCAAGTTTTGTCTTAAGCCTTCCAGACCTGCTGATGGATCGTCCAGACGGAAAATGCTGAAACTCCCCGCTCCGCAATCTCCAAATTTGTCACAACTGAGCTTTCCGCTGATTCCTTCATAGTCACTTGTAGAATAAAGATGGTCACGCAAAGCTTTTCGCCCGATCTGTAGGCTTCCATCATCTTCTTGAATTGCAACAGATTCCATTGCATCAATGAGCAATGTTGCCGCGTCATATCCGGTCACAAAACTATCTCCGAAGGGATGCTCGCCAAATTGGGCAGTGTAAGCCTCATAAATTTGATCTGATTGATTGCTAACAATGGGGGCATGGCCAATAAAATACATGCCCTTGCCAGATTCACCAATAGCTTCCAGAAAGGAATCCAGGAATAATCCCACACTCATGAATTTCAGATTATCTAATGCCGGTGTTTGAGCAGCTTGAACGACGAGATGATCCCCTTCAGGTTGAAAAAGTGCAAAAAGGAGAAATTCAGCCTCGGCGATCGCTATTCCTTCTAGATAAGGTTGCATATCTGAATCCCCTTTGTTGATGGTTGTTTTAAAAACAATTTCTCCTCCCAGGGCAACAAACTCTTTTTCGAAGACGTCTGTCAGCCCTTTGGTGAAAGCATCACCATCATTTAGCGTGGCAGCCTTTTTTATGCCCAGTTCCAAGAAAACAAATTCTGCTGCTACCTTCCCACGCTGGGAATCGTTCAAGGCCGTT
>CAZVPR010000193.1:0-5904 GCA_964629085.1 uncultured Anaerolineales bacterium | reverse complement strand
CTGCTCAATTTCGGTATGCGCAGCATGAATACCTGGAAGTTCCCCAACGAAAAATGAGAAAAAAGGAGATCGACATGCAACTGTTCACACGCTTCGAAGACTACTTGAAATCAAAAGATTATTCGCCGATCAGCATCACTGGCTATCTACATGACACCCGCTATTTCGCCCGCTGGTTTGAAATGAACACCGAGCAGCCCTTCACGATGAGCGCCTATGGACCCGGTGATATTCAAGCCTTCCGCCAGGCCATGGTACGACGTGGATTGAAGCCCAGCACCATCAATCGCCGCCTGGCATCGATCATCGCCTTGGGCAAATGGGGTGTCGAGATGGAAATGATTGATCATAACCCGGGGCTGCACATTCGTGGTCTGGATAGTGTTTTGCTGGCACCGAAATGGCTTGATAAAAACCAGCGCAATGCCCTGCTTCGTGCTGCCAAAGATGATCTGGCCATGGCCAAAGAGCGTTTACCCAGGATGTGGTTGTATCGTCTGCGCGATACAGCGATTGTGATCATTTTGACTTATACCGGGCTGCGGGTGCATGAGGTTTGTAAGCTGACCATGGACGATGTCCAGATCAGCCCCCGCAAAGGACATGTCACCGTGAATGGCAAGGGCTTCAAGCAGCGCACAATTCCTTTGAGCAAACCCGCACGGGATATTCTCCGGGAATGGATCAAGTACAGACCGCCGTCAGAGTGCGATCATCTGTTTCTCACCATGCAAGGCGGACCGATGAGAGCGCGGTCCGTACAGCGGGCCATCAAGCGGATTGCGGACGTTGCCGGGTTAGATGGGGCAGTCACACCGCATACCCTTAGGCATACTTTTGCCAAATCGCTGATCGATGAAGGGGTTTCGTTGGAGAAGGTGGCGAAATTGTTGGGGCACAGTAATCTCAATACTACGCGAGTCTATATCACGCCAAGTGAGCAGGATTTGGAGGAGGCTGTAGCAAGACTTGCATAGAAAACAGATTCCATGGGAATTGTTAAATTCCGGTTCCGGTTGAGGGGGGCATAATCGTAGGCTATAATAAAGGCACAAAATAATAAATGCCGGGCAGTGGTTGGCCACTCCCGGCGATGGCTCACGCGGTGGGGCGCGTGGCGACTTGATGATAACACATGGAGAGCCGCTCGTGCACTATTGCGAGCGGTCTTTTGTTCTTTCTCTGTTATTGTGGAATTATTGATAGCATTCCACGAAAGGGGCTGGTCCCATGCCACACAGTACATACTCCAAAATCTATGATGTTCTTTCGACATTAAATCATGTTGAAGAACAAGATATTTTTGACCTTGCACGCCAAATTAATGAGAACGAATTTGAATCATTTGCAATTTGGCGCCGCCCTGAGGGTTCGGACCAAACTGTTAAATCATACTGTTCAGAAGCATCCATTCGGCGACTCATTAGATATATGCACTCTCTTGGAATGATAGATATTGAAAATCAGCGAGTATGCCGTATAAATGAAGTTGGGAGAAATGCTCTAACTGGAGACAACTATTCAACCCAACTTGGCTCTCAAATAGTAAGATACTTGCGTGTAACTGTCGGCCTTCCTTTTAATGATATTCAGGACCAAATAGCTTCTATCCAACGCCCCGCAATTCCAGATGCTCAGACATTATTTCAAACTCTGGTCATATCTAGAAATTTACCCATATCAGAAGATGAATTCAGACGTCTGCTATATCTCCTTCAACGTTGTGGACTACTTTCTGGAAGAATTCGGAAAATATATTCATCATAGAGGTGCCTTATGCCATACGAATCGTTTTTCGGTAAACGTGACGCTGGGCAAGAAGACCCAAAACAACTAGTCCAATATTATCAACAACCGGATGAGTTGGATCGGCTTAAAACAGAAGAGAAAGCTCAAGGTGCATGTATTGTTGTAGGGGTTAAAGGATCGGGAAAAACTGCAATATGCAAAGTTATTGAATACAATCAACTTCAATTTGGAATTGGGTGGACTTTAGATATTTCAGATGGTTTTTCGGTCGAAAATGTTTCTAAACAATCATCATACTTTCGAAGCTTGTTGATTGTTCACTTTTTATCAAAATTAACCCATTTGATAACTAAGAATAAAGAAATGTTCTCGGATGATGCGCAAAAAGCTCTCCCTGGAGCAATAAGCAAACTTCGCTCGTTGGCTGAGACAATTCTCGGAAATACAAATGTATCAGCGGGTTCGGATGGAATCAGTTTAGACCTTGATGTTGGAGAGCTACTAAAGTTGGGACAAAGATCACTCAGTCAGTTTTCTCTAGAGCAATTTTGCGATATTTTGAGCCCATGCCTTTCTGAGCGTCGGGGATACATTTTAGTCGACGATGTAGATGAAATATTTCCAGGCTCAGATAAAAATTATGAGTTTATCGAAGGTTTAATCGCTGCTGCTGTTGATATCAACAGCGTTTTTGGCAATTTGCTACACTGCCTTGTTTTCCTTAAGGCTGGTGCATATAGCTTATTCTTTGAGCATGGCCGCAACTATGATAAGTATGGCGAGGAAGCAACGATTGTTTTAAGATGGGGATCAAGAGAATTAACTGAGATGATGGCAATTAGAAGCAGAGTAGCCGTGGGAGTGGATGAAGAAGAAGAAGTACCATGGAGAAGCTTAGGACGAACGTTTGCTGGAAGGAAGAATGACATCCTATCTTCAATAAATTATATGCTGGAACGATCGAATAGTGGGCCTCGCGATTTAGTTATATTTGGTAATTTGGCTAAACAATCCGCAAACTCTCGAAAAATTTCTCTTGATGATATAAAGTCACAAGAGAATCGGTATTCACAAGAAAAGCTATTCCTTCTTAATCGAGATTACAGCATCCAATTTGGGGATGTAGCTAATCTTATTGCCAAGGTATTTCGTCGCAAACCAGCAGTTTTCTCCAAGGGAAAACTAGAGATGTTTATTCAAACCAAGATTTTGGGTGAATCCGAGGTTATGGATGGAGAGTTTTCGACTATGCCACTTCTTGGATCGCGCGATGCTGCGAGAGTGTTAACGATTCTATTCGATTTCGGCTTTTTAGGCTTTCGAAGTGATGACGAGTCACCATTTAAGTATATGATGGATATGCAAAGTGATTTAGTTGTTCCTGGAGTCCAATTATTAAATGCATACGAACACCGCATTCATCCAGCATATCAAGGATACTTGATGTTGACCTCACCAGATTAGTGATATCGATTATCCTTCATCCCCAATAACTATCAAGGAATGTAGATAAAAGAGTATATTCGTTTCTCTGGCCAAACCGCACAATAGGATTTTAGTGTTCAAACATATCTTATTTATACAACACACTCTGGAAAGGAGTAGATTGTTCTAACAAACTCGACTGAGTATTACGCAACTAGTATCAAATTAGGAAATAAGATAATATGCCCCAAAATAAATCTGAGCTTTATTCATCGATATGGAAAAGTTGCGATGAACTACGTGGCGGAATGGACGCATCCCAGTACAAAGACTATGTGCTGGTGCTGCTGTTCGTCAAATACGTCTCGGATAAACACGCCGGGCAGGAGAACCCGTTGATCGTGGTGCCCGAAGGCAGCAGCTTTGCAGATATGGTTGCGCTCAAGGGTAGCAAAGAAATCGGCGACAAGATGAACAAAATCATCGGGAAGTTGGCTGCTGCCAATAACCTTCAAGGTGTTATCGACACCGTCGATTTCAATGATGCCGATAAACTTGGTCGTGGCAAGGGGATGCAAGCTAATCTTTCAAATCTGGTAGCAATCTTCGAAGATCCTGATCTGGATTTTCGTCGCATCACCGATCCTAACTTGGTTGGTAACTTGGTATCCAGGTTGGTTGATGAAATTTCCTTCAAAGCAGGTAGGCAGGGAGGAGATTTTTTCACCCCAATTGTGATCTCTGAATTACTTGCAAAAATAGTGGAACCCCGTTGTGGCGAGACAATCTACGATCCGGCCTGCGGCTCCGGATCTCTTCTCCTAAGATGTGCAAACAATGCAGGCACCAACAAATGTGCAATATTTGGTCAAGAAATAAACGGCTCAACTCGATCAATAGCAATTATGAATGCGCTTTTACATGGAGTTGAATCAGTAGATATTAGGTTGGGAGATACTCTACGGAACCCTCTATTTATTGAAAATAGCCATCTTATGAAATTTGATGTGGTGATATCCAATCCACCATTTGCGATGAGGCATTGGGGATATGAAGAATGGGAAAATGATAAATATAGACGAAACTTTGGAGGTTTGCCACCAAAAAAGTGCGGGGATTTTGCCTGGATTCAACACATTATTGCATCAATGAAAGAAAGTAATGGTAGAGCGGCAATTATTGTCCCCGCTGGGGTATTATTTCGAGAGGGAGTAGAAAGTGAAATCAGGAGATACATTATCGAAAATGAATTTTTAGAGGCAGTTATTAGTTTAGGCCCGAGTTTAATGTATTTTACAGGTATTCCTATCAATATACTTGTATTGCGATCCCAAAAAATGTCTTCTCGGAAAGGTAAAATTCTTCTCATTAACGCTGCAACCTTATTTGAAAAAAATGTTCGAAGTAATACCATAAATCACGACCATCTAAATCAAATACTAGGTTTGTATGATTTCTATCGAGACGTTCCTGGGGCAGCAAGAATTGTTTCAATTCCAGAAATTGCTGCTAACAACTGGAATCTAAATTTACCTCGCTATATTCGTCCAGAACCTGGCAAACTTTTAGAACACGCCATAGCATCAATTCAGTTAGGAATAGAAGATTATAAAACTGGTGACGAAAAACGTATTATCTCCGCGATTCGCAATTTGTATGCTGGATTACTCTTATTGTTCAAAGAGAAACTATTGCGCTTATCCCCAGACGACTCCAATGAAGTGTTGATAAAATCAAAGGTATCCCCAATATTAGAGAAACAAAATATTAAATTCATTGGTGTAGGGAATAATACGGTCAATACTTACCAAATCGAGGAAAGGTTTAAAAAACTAGGGGTAGAAGTTGACTGGAAACGGGTCAAGGATATACAAAAAATCCGTAACAATATTGAACATTACTACTCTACTGATATTAAAGATGCTATCCTATCTGTAATATCAAGTACATTTATTGTAATTCGTGATTTTGTTAAAAAGGAATTAAATAACAACCCAAGAGAATTGTTGGGGACCGAATCTTGGCAAACGATGTTAGATACATCAGAATTTTTTGAAGAGCGGCGAAGAAATTGTCTGGTTGCACTTGCAAAAATCACTTGGGAACCAAGTTACCTAAGTGAAAGAATTGAAGCTTTTCGTTGTCTCACCTGCGGATCAGCCTTAATCGCCCCCCTTGAGAATTCAATTCAACGAAAAGTTGACCAACAATATTTTGAGTGTGAATCCTGTGGACAATCAATGAGGTATGGTGATCTTGTTGAAGCCTCATTGAACAGTTCACTAGAAGATGAAGATATGTACATTGAGGATTAACAAAGTTTTATGACAAACCCTTCCCAAATCTCCCAAGACGAAATCAACGCCATCCTGTGGAAAGCTTGTGACACCTTCCGCGGCACAGTAGATCCTTCTGAGTATAAGAACTACATCCTTGTGATGTTATTCGTCAAATACATTTCCGATGTATGGCTGGACCACTATGAGCAGTACAAAGAAAAGTATGGTGATGGTGAGGACAGGCTGCGCCGCCGCATGGATCGCGAAAAGTTCAAGCTCCCCGAGGGCACGGATTTCTACTCGCTCTACGAGCAGCGCAACGAGACCAACCTGGGGGAGATCATCGATATGGCTCTGGCTGCCATTGAAGAGGCCAACGTGGAAAAGCTGCAGGGCGTTTTCCGCAATATCAGCTTCAACTCGGAGGCCGCGCTGGGGCAGACCAAGCAGC
>CAZVPR010000192.1:0-5923 GCA_964629085.1 uncultured Anaerolineales bacterium | reverse complement strand
AACGCCCCGATCAAATAGCCATGATCGGGGCGTTATTCCATTTAGAGTGATTATCTTTATTCTGGGGCTCCATCCACGATCCACTGAATGACCAGTTCCAACTCTTCAGCATTGAATTGACCAAAGTGAGCCTGCTCCCCAGTTTGTTTGGTGATCAAAAGGCTGTTTGCGGGGTCATCGAAATTAAGAACTTCACCGCTACCTCCCCCAGAAATTACTCCGTTATACGATGTCAATTCCAAACCGCCAATTCCACCCTCTCCGTGGCAGCTTCCACATTGTACTTCTAACAAGGAGCCGATTGTTCCACCAAATGTCAGAGCACCCTCGCCAGGATTTTCCGTTTGCTCTTCAACGGGAGGCGGCAATTGTTCTATCAACACCGCCCGGAGTGCTGGCGCATCGAAACCGGCATATTCCCAAACATTGCCGTGGCAGGCACTATTCGAGCAGAAGGATGTGTTGCTAATATCCCCAGGGTCTTCGGTGGTGTGACAGTTTTCGCAGGTTGGATCAAAGACATCCCGATGCAAACTGATCCAGTTTGGATTGAGATGGGATTCAGGTTCCGGCCCGCGGCTAATCTCGATCTCGGCAACAAAATCTGTGGTACCGGCGACCACCGGAATAGAGTGACAAACATTGCATTCCAGTCGGATGGCTTCATCCAGATCATTGAGATGTTTGCCATCGTGGCAGCGGAAACAACCCGGAGAGAATTCGTGTCCAATATTATTGGGATGAGAATCCCAGTCCGACTTTTGTTCCGGATAAACGCTTTGTGAATAAGCCTGCTGAAGTGAATTCACAGCTTGTTCGAGCAATTCGGGATTATTTTCAAAAAACTGGGGATAGTTAGCTTCGTAAAAGTCAACAATTCCTGCGATGCCTTCTAAGCCTTTCTTTGAGGTCTCATAGGGACCATACAATATCTCTACGCCAACCCGGCGAATTTCGGGAATTGATGTGGAAATTTGTCCGTGCTGCAAAAGTTGGTCGACTGTGTCTTCGGGAGGTATTACCAGATGTGTAACACGATTATGGCAAGTAATGCAATCCATTTCTTGCAGGTTCTCGGTCGCGATATCATCTGGATCAATTTCGGCTTCGATATCAAAAAACTCTGTCACTTCTCCATTTTCAGAAACAACCTGAACGTAGGGGATCTCCTGATGATCTTCATCAGCAGCAAAGTAATAAACCGGGTTTTCGATATGCCAATGGATGCCGCGTCCCAGACCGAGGCGAGCGGAACCTCCCCCTGTTTTCATCACCAAATAAATGGATTGTGGTGTGTTCTCGACGTCATTCGAAAACTGTTTGATCTCTCGTAAACTGTCATCCGAGAATTTCGCAGGGAAGTGGCATAATTCGCAGGTATCTCTCGAAGGGCGCATTTTATGAGCTTCGATGGGGAATTCATAGTCTTTGAATAGTAAACTTATGATGTGTTTTGCGTCTCCGGCTTTGCGCGTGATTCTAGTGGTGATGAATCCTTCGCCGATATGACAATCTACGCATTCCACTCGAGCATGAGGTGATGTCAAATAGGACGTATATTCCGGCGGCATGGTATGACATGCTGTCCCGCAAAATTCAGGAGAATTGGTATATTCCCAGGCAAATGCCCCGGATATCAAAACTAGTATCGTTAACAGCCCCAGCACAGCATAAGGTAAGATGCGCTGCCAAAGGGGAGTTCCTTCAGGCGGTAAAAAGAAACGTTTGAGCCATTTTAGAAATCGTTTCATATTAGCATTTCTCCTATGATGTGGGGATAAGCAAATATCACAAAACTAAGATAACCGTTTTTGTCTAAAAAAGGATTATATCAGAACCCTTAAAAGAAAAAGGCACTCGTTTGGAGTGCCTATAAATCTCGTCAATTAAAATTTACTCTTCTGGCGCGCCGGCGTTGACCCACTCGGTGACCAAATCGATTTCATCCTGCGAGAATAGTCCAGGGTGATCGCCCGTAATCTGGCGTGTGATGATCAGACTGGCATTTGGGTCACCAGGTACAACTGAGGGACCGGAAGCGCCGCCAGCCAGCGCTTTTTCGAGGCTGGTGAGATCAAGCTCGCCCATCGCGGCGGGTCCGTGACAGGCAGCGCACTTCTCTTCGACAATGGAAAGTATTGCCGCATTCCAGGTGATGTCTCCTGATTGTACATTTGCTGGAGATTCAGCATTCTTTGGAGCACCAGCATTGATCCATTCTGCCACTAAATCTATATCCTCTTGCGAGAACTGGCCAGGATGATCTCCTGAAGTTTGTCGAGTGACGATCGAACTGCCATCTGGGTCACCGGGAACGACCGCGGGGCCTGAGTCGCCTCCAATGATGGCGCTTTCGAGACTGGAAAGATCCAGCCCACCCATAGCTGCAGGTCCATGGCAGGCAATGCATTTTTCTTCAACGAGTGGCAGCACCGCTGTATCCCAGGAAATTTCTGCTGCTTCTGCTACTTCGGGCGTCGGCTGTGGCGTGGGGGTGGGAATGGGGGTGGGCAAGGGGGTCGGTGTCAATGGTGCGAATACAACAATAGTTTCAGCCGGTGGTACTGTTGTTACAGCAGTTTCCTCGCCACGTACGAAGAAATACACCCCAACAAGCATACCAACGGCGAAAACGCTGTAAACAGGAAAGAAAATGCGTTTTCGTTTGGCAACTTCAGCAGGGTCCTGGGGAATTTCGGCAATGCCAGCTTTGATATCGGCAAGCTCAATAGGATGTTCTTCCACCATCTCATGTTCACTGAGATACCCGGTGAACATACTTTTGTTGAGATGTTTGATGTGCACATTGTAGAAATGCCAGATGGCAATTGCTAAAACTGCAAGCAACGCTTCACCACTGTGAGCCGCTTTGGCTGCAGGGATAAAGATGCCAGGGAGAATTTTGGCCGTAACAATAGGATTCCACAGCATGAAGCCGGTCAATCCCATTACTACTGTACCCCAAACAAAAGCCCAATATTCGAATTTTTCATCAAATGTAAAACGCCCTTGTTGAGGCTTGCTTTTCCTCATCTTCAGGTTGTAGAGGAAAATCCCCCAAGCGTTTGTGACGTCCCGAAGCGTAGGCAGCATCGTAATGCGAGATCGTTTAACATAATACTTATACCCAGCTGCGCCCAGGTGATAAATAGTTCCCAACATCAAACCAATCGAAGCGATGCGATGGATGATGCGAACGGCTTCAATGCCGCCTAAAAAGGCGATCAGAGCAACTGAGATTTCGGCCTCGGAGAATTTTTGTATTAAACCGGTAAATCCGAGCACTGTGAAACTGGCCATTTGAACCCAGTGTTCGATGCGATCCGAAATTGTGAAGCGGAGGTACTTACGTTCTTCAGCCATTTTTACCTCCTCGCTTCGAAGTGATTTTATGGAGAACATCGCTACCAATATACACGAGCATGCCTCCAATAGTAACTGGAATGACAATTTTATAGAAAAGATCGACGAAGAACACCAACGGAGCGTCTTCGGCGCTGGGGACATAATGCCCCAACCAAGAGGTTGGGAAATTTGTTGTCGCATCCGGGTGACATTTTTGGCACGTAACCAGTAAGTTTTCTTTCATCACCTGGCTTTCCGGGTCGCTGCTCTTGCGCATATCATGGACCCCATGACAGTCGATGCAAACCGGCTTATTGGTTTCTTGATCGGGGGCGATCTTCTCGAAGAGTACCACGGTTGTGCCGTGGAAGTCAGAAATATAGGATTCGAAAACATCTGTGCTGACATCATAACGCGCCATCATATCTGCGTCGGCATGGCAGTCTGCGCAAATTTGTGGTGAGAAGAGATGGAAGGCGTTCTCTATAGAGGGACCTTGCAAGTTATGCACACCATGACAATCCGTGCAGGTTGGTACGTCAGGGTTGCCTTCTCCAATCAGCGCAGTGCCGTGCACACTGAATTCGTAAGCACGGTAGATCTCCGAGTGGCAGCGTTCACACATTTTGGGTAGGTTGCTGCGGGGTGGTTCTGGCTCTTGGATGTTGTGTATCCCGTGGCAATCTGTACATACTGCTGCTTCCGGGTTGCCTTCGGCCAGTGTTATTTGATGGGTGCCGTCTAAGGTAGCTTTGTAATTATCGGCATGGCACTGTTCGCAAAGCTGATACATTTCCAGAGTATATTCTCGGCGTGTGATGGCCGGTATTTCCCGGTGAGGGTAGCCCTCGATATCCATATGGCAATCTACACAAGTGACCTCATTTCTTCCGTGAACAGAGGTCGAATGGGTAACACTGTCAACCGCTACATAAAGCGGTTCTCCAGATTCAAGAGTTGTGCGCATACCTGGACTGTCATGACATGCCAGGCAGGCAGCATCCGTTGCGGCAGGCGTATCTTCATCAGCATGGGCAACACTTAGGGGGGGTGCCAAAATCAAAAATGCGATGATCACGCCAAAAAGAAAAATTGACTTTCGGTTCAAGACATCCTCCTAACAATAAGAACCACGCTCTCATTTTGCCCCTGTTTTATGATCCGTGTTCTCTGTTTAGGTATAACAATACTCAATAATGCGGCTAGTATAGCACAAACAATACTTATAAATCAGGGGTGGAACGTCGTTTTCGAGCCCATAAATCATCAGATTTTATGATGATTTTCTCAAGTCCAGGCTAATAGATAATAATGCCAACTTACAAAGAAAACGCGGGATGGAACGATAAACCGTCCAGCCCGCGTTGGAGCCTAACAAAAACTACTTTTAGGGTGATTCAGGCCGATCGTGATAACCATAGGCCTTATCGATCAGTTCCTCATCTGTCTTGACTGAAGCGGAACCGCCCTCAACATGGCAACTTCGGCAGGCGAAGTCTAGGCCCAATTGCGAAAGGGCTTCAGAGCCATCTTCTGAGAATTGTCCGATTTGAGTAGCATCGATAGCCATCAAATGTGTGCGGATGTCACCGGTGAACATCTCGGCGTTGCCCACTGCGCTCTTGGTGACGCGCGGCATGTGGCAGTCAATACAAGCGGCCACAGCTGGGTGCACATCAGAATCCTGATATTTTGCCTCTTGGAAGTGGCAGTTCTCACACTGTGTGCGGGTAGTGGGGGTGCCTTCTTCGGCGTTTCGCAGCGCTACAACTCCAGCATGCGGGTCGTGGCAGACCACACAATCGATGGTGATGTGCTTGCTCTGGAAGAGTTCTTCATACTGCTCGTGATGTTTGATGAAGCCCTTGCTGGCATTGACGGACTCTTGTGCGCCACGCTCATGGCATTCACCACAGAGATCGGAAGTGCGATCTACTTCCATTGCGACGCCATGGGGATTTGCAGCGTGCAAACTTCCAGGTCCGTGACAGGCTTCACATTGGATGCCGCCTTCGGACCAGGTACCGACCAAACCAGGCAAGTCATCCTGACGGGCATCAGGAGGCCAGCCAGAATATCCCGTAGTGTGGCAGGTACCACATGTGTAGGGTTTTTCTTCGCCGGCATGGTAAGCTACCCAACCCGCCTCATTACCAACCACTGGGTTAGCAAAATTGTATTGGCCAAGGAAACCTTCGGCAGCATCGGCGTCGCCACGGGTTCCTGGAGGCCCAGTGATAATAAAGCCTTCCAGGTCGATGAGACGATATTTCCAATTATAACCACCAATGACATATGAAATGTCATCCCAAGTGTAACCCTCAGGGAGTTCAGTTACTTCCGAGAATGGATACGTTGGGGGTTGGCCGTCAACTACCTTATTCAATTTATAAGGATGTCCGGATAACATGAATACTTCATAGATGTCACCGTGACACTGAGAGCAAGTCTCAGACTTGACATACTCGGCGCCGCTACCATCGCCCTCAGAATAGAAATCGCTGGCGAAACTGGTTGAGGCAACCAAAGCGACGAGAGCAAACAGCAATACGGCAATCAAAATATTGTATTTTCGTTT
>CAZVPR010000191.1:0-5930 GCA_964629085.1 uncultured Anaerolineales bacterium | reverse complement strand
TTGTATTTCCATCTTTTACCGAATCCTTTGGACATCCCATGGTTGAGGCAATGGCATCCGGATTACCTGTTGTCGCGGCAGATACAGCGGTAAATCGCGAAGTGTGTGGTGATGCGGGGATATATTTCAATACATTTGACCCAGTTAATTTAGCGAGTGCTGTTGCTCAATTAATAAATAATATTGCTCTTTTGAATAACAATAAGTTATTTGCTTCATTGAGGTCTGAAAGTTTTGACTGGAACCATTACGCACACAAGCTTCTAAGTATCTTCTAACAATTTCAATCAAATGCAGGGTCAATCTAACATCAGTGTTAATTCGATTTTCCGAAAAATTCTATGGCTTTTGTTTCGCCAAAGCACTTCATACCGTGTATACCCTTCTCCGGATTCGGAATTTAGGTTATTTTTCCCAATCGGAATGCACCTGAATCTTTTTGTGAAAAAATATGTCGTAATAGAACCACAAATTACTGAAAATCTTAGGCAACTTATCAACAGAACTGATACTGTCTGGGACATTGGCGCAAACATTGGATATTACACAATACTATTTTCAAAATGGGCTAGTAAGGTAATTGCCGTTGAGCCTGATTTGGAGAATGCTAAGTGGATTAAGAAGAACATTAAGTACAACCAACTCAAAAACGTGAGAGTTGTGCAGGAAGCGGTTAGTGACATGGTAGGAAAAGCAGTATTATTCAAAGATGAAGCTACAGGCCGATCATCAAGCTTGAACTCAAATTCTTGGCACCCAAATTGGGCTACGATAACTGAATCAATTGTTCCAACCCTGACATTAGATAATCTATTGATAAATTTTGGTCCGCCCGATGTCATTAAATGCGATGTAGAAGGACATGAGGATAAGGTACTTTTGGGCGCTACGAATACACTATCATATAAACCGATTTGGATGTTGGAAGTGAAAAAACATAATCGAGAGTTTGTGAGCAAGGCTCTCGCAGAGCAAGGGTATTGCATTTTTAATGCAAAATCACCATTACCGAATCAGTCTCCAAATGTGGATATTATTAATCATAACGTAATTGCAATCCATGAAAGTAGATTTTAGGATTTCAATCAGGCGTACGTTCTCCATTCATAACTTGTAGACCGAACTAGTGAAATAGCCTAAGAAACCGAATCGCACTCAAGAGCTTCGCTAAATTATGATTATCTCAATCAATTTATGAAAAAAAAGATCCTTGTCGCTGGAGTGGCTGCAACACTTATAATGTTGCTGGGGGTGCGATTTTTTGAAATCTTCGCATTTCATGATTTCATTAATTTCATTGAAAAAAATATTTCCCCAGATCAAAATATAGATTGTTACTCTTGTGCTTATGTTAGAGTGTATTCACTTGTTGTAACAGTATTCATAACCTGTGCTGCACTCCTGGTTCTTGATTACCGCATTGTTTTGTGGAAACTAAAGCAACTGAAAAATAGCAAATTAAATATGCATATTAGGGCACTTATTTTATTAGCATTGATTTTCTTATTGCTATATGCCTTATTATCGAGAACAACTAATCTTTATATCGAGGACGGTATTTTTGAATGGCTTACAATGATATTTAGTGTATTGGCAGCGATAATGATCCTGATAAAACTTGTCAAGCAAGGAACCAAAAACCAGAAATTCCTACTAATTCTCGCACTAGTTTTTATTATTTTCGGAATGGAGGAGATTAGCTGGGGACAAAGAATTTTCGGGTGGAACACCCCAGAAATTCTCAGCGAATATAATTATCAAGGTGAAACGAATCTCCACAATCTTTTTAACCCAATAATAGATCCAATTTACGCCTTTGTTTACTTCCTACTGGGGTGGACATTGCTAAATATAGATCGTGTTGAAGACATATTGTCGAGAACTAAATGGTTCCACTATATTGCCCCATATTTGCCCCCGTCTGAATTTAATATTTTTGGTGTTATTTTTTATTTTATCGGGATGCTAGTCACTATTGATTTTTTTGCTCCCATACAAGCTAATGAAATTTCGGAAGAGATACTTTCAATATTCATTTTGGCATATTCAATTGAATTATATAAAAATAAGACTTAACCAAGTGCCAAAATTTTAGTTCTCCAAAAAAGGTGTTCAAGAATAAAATAAACGTGAATGATATTTTGGATGAAAATGAAAAAATATCACCAACATATATTCCATTTTATGATAATACTGTCCATGGAAGTTCAATAAGGATTCTAAGTATCTATGTTAACCGTTGTCATACTGACATTCAATGAAGGAGAGCATATTCTTCGGGCTATTCAAAACGTCCATAGTTGGGCGGATCAGGTATTTGTCCTAGATTCATATTCTGAAGATCGAACCTGCGAAATCGCTGAAAAAGCTGGCGCGACTGTTTTTCAGCATCCCTTCGAGAATTATGCCGCTCAGCGAGAGTGGGCACTGCGAGAATTGCCGTATCGCACAGAGTGGATGCTTTTCCTGGACGCCGATGAACTGGTTTCCGATGAGTTGAAAACAGAAATCACGAAACAGTTATCTGAACCCACAAGCAATATAAATGGTTACTATATAAACCGACGATTTTACTGGATGGGGAGATGGTTGCGCCGCGGAGGAATGTACCCGGTTTGGATCCTAAGGTTGGTCAAACACAAAAATGCGTGTTCAAATCCCAGGCGTGTCAATGAGCACTTAGAAGTTGATGGTGAAACTCAGAAGATTAGTGGAGATCTGCTACATGTTGATCTGAAGACGATTTCGGACTGGATCAAAAAGCATAACAGATATGCATCTCTTGAAGCTCAGGAATATGTTGATGCTGATCAGACAAGTAACTCTGATTCATTGGCCAAGCTGTTTGGGACCCAGCCTGAAAGAAAACGATGGATACGAGAGAAGATATGGAACCCATTGGTTCCAGCACTCGTGCGCCCATTTGTATATTTCATTTATGTATATTTCATTCGATTGGGGATATTGGATGGAAAAGCGGGGTTTATTTACCATGTGTTGCATGGTTTTTGTTATCGATTTATGATCGAGGTTAAATATATTGCACTAAAGAAACAATCGAATGAATCTGTAAATCTTTCTGCGAAGTTTGAGACTTAGGGGGCAATTGTTTGAAAAAAATATATGAGAAAAACTAAATCAGCAGGAATGAATATTGCCAAATTAGCTTAAGACATGATTCGCTTTCGAAGAAATTTAATGGAAAGGATTAATTGTAGAAATTAATTTATCGGATATGGTCAATGTTAAGAAGGATTAAATATCTCTGGCGAGTTATTGCCGCCTATTTTTTGCCAACAAAAAGCCAACTGACTTTTTGGCATACAGGCCCGGAAATCAATAAAAATCTCCATGCGGGGGAACTTGGCGAATACTATATGCCATTTTTTGGAAAAGCAGTTTACACTGGTCATTTTGACGGGGCTGGCATTCCCATGCTTGATTACCATGGTACTTTGGGTTTGCAATACAATCCTATTGCAATTGCGCAGTATGGACTTGGGAATTACAATCTCTTCTGTCAAACGGGGAATGATGAATCTTTTAAAAAATTTTTGTCCGCTGCAAACTGGCTCGTTGAAAATCAGGAACTGAACCCGGCGGGTCTGTGGGTATGGAATCATCACTTTGATTGGGAGTATCGGGTGTTGCTGAAAGCTCCTTGGTATTCTGCATTGGCTCAGGGACAAGGGATTTCACTGTTAGTACGTGCCTATCAGGACACTGAAGAAATCAAATATCTGCAAGCTGCTCAGCAAGCCTTTGAACCATTCCTGCGAAATATCGAGGAAGGTGGTGTGAGTTATCAAGACGAAAATGGTTTTACCTGGTTTGAGGAATATATTATTTCGCCAGTAGCACCTACACACATACTTAATGGTTTCATATGGGCCAGTTGGGGGATTTACGATTTCTATCTTGCAACTGGTGAATCAAGAGCAAAAATATTGTTTGATGAGGCAATTCGAACTTTAGAAGCCAACTTGGAAGATTTTGATATAGGCTATTGGTCACTGTATGAACATTCAGGCACCTTGTTGAAAATGATCGCCAGTCCTTTTTATCATAAATTACATATTGTTCAATTGCATGTGCTATTCATGATCACGGGGATTAAAGTTTTTCAACAGTATGCTGATAAGTGGGAGGAATACCAATCAAGCTTGTTCAAAAGATCTCTATCATTGAGCTATAAGGCAATATTCAAAATTTTCTATTACTAGCAGATGCAAATTCTATATATTTCTCAGTACTTTCCACCAGAGATGGGTGCTCCTTCGGCTCGTGTATCGGAGCTTGCCAATCATTGGGTAAAAGCGGGACATCGCGTTACTGTTTTAACGGGTTTTCCTAATCACCCGACTGGCAAACTGCACCCGGGTTATCGAACCAAGTTCAGACGGTTGATTTATCGTGAAATGGTTGGTGGAGTGGAGGTTATCCGAACGTGGTTAATGCCGTTTCCCAATCGAAAGTCATATGAACGAATATTCAATTATGCATCTTTTTGGATTTCTGCAAGTTTCACCGGCATGTTTTTAAACAAACCGGATGCGATCGTTGCGACTACACCGCAATTGTTAGTTGGAATGGTGGGTTGGTTGTTGGGAAAGTTCAAACGGGTCCCATTTGTGCTCGAAGTTCGAGATATTTGGCCAGATTCAATTGTTGCCTCAGATGTTGGCAGCGATGAGACCTTGCTGATTAGAGCCCTACGCAAGATAGCAAGTTTTTTGTACCGTTCTTCAGATCATATTGTCGTGGTAACCTCAGCCTTCAAGAGTTACCTGATTGAAAATCTGGAGACTTCAGTTGAAAAAATATCCATTGTTCAAAATGGTATTGAAACTGATTTCTTCGCTTCAAATAATGGCATAGAGAAAACTAGAGCAAAACTTGGGGTCGAGGGCAAGTTTGTACTATCTTATATTGGTACGCATGGCTTTGCACACGGTTTGGGAACAGCTCTTAGGGCTGCAGCATTGCTTAATGAAGTATGCCACGAGATTGTGATTATATTTGTAGGCGAAGGCGCCGAAAAGAAAAACCTTGTTGCCGAGGCAGAAAAAAGTAATCTGAGCAATGTTGTATTTTTAGATTCCCAACCTCGACACAAGATACCGTCTATTATTCGAGCATCAGATGTATGTATGGTGTTGCTTAAAAAGAGAGATATCTTCAAAACTGTAATTCCAACCAAAATGTTGGAGTTCCTTGCTTGCGGCCGGCCTGTAATCCTTGGCGTTGATGGGCAAGCTCGAAAAATTTTGGAGGTGGCGCAAGCTGGGATATACATCCCTCCTGAAGATCCGAACGCTCTCGTTGAAGCAGCGCTTTTGCTGTTTAGTGACTCTAAGTTGCGAAAGAAATTGGGTGAAAATGGACAAAGATATGTGGTGGAAAATTTGTCTCGACACCAAACCGCGAAACAGTATTTGGATATTCTTGATAATGTGATTTCGGAATATTCGCGATGAGAGCTTATCTAGAAACGATGAATTCAACATTATTTGGTAATGGCGCGAATCAAAATTATTGTGTTTCTAGCTGAGAATTCACGAATGAGGAGAGAAAAATATAAATGATATATACAATGTTTCGAAGAAAAGAACGGGTTGTAATGTTATTGATTGTTGATTTAATCCTTAGTAAATGTGCAACATTTTTTGCTCTTTGGCTACATGCCAACCGCAATCATATAATTTTCGATCTCAAATATCTTGGTGAATTCTATTATTGGTTTATATTTCTCTCGTTGATGTGGATAATTGCAGCATTGATTAATAGCTTTTATAAGCCCACGCGGATTTTTGATTTTGTAAGAGCGTTACCCGCTCTTTTGGGAACTCACGCTATTGTTGTGTTTGTATATTTGGGATTCTTTTTCTTCTTTGCACCAGATATCGTATTGCCTCGAGGGATTGTACTCT
>CAZVPR010000190.1:0-5967 GCA_964629085.1 uncultured Anaerolineales bacterium | reverse complement strand
GCTCAGGACGGCGCTTGGGATGCTGTCCTGTCACCACGAAATACACCACTCCCTACTCCCTCCCTTTCAATCGACATTTAGAATCCAGTCTCGAAAAGCTTTCAGGGCAGAGTGATTAAGAGAATCTCTGGGATAACACAGGTAATACCCATAATCATCGAGCTCAACATCAGAAATTTGAACCAATTGGCCACCCCTAATTTCAGCAGAAACCAGGGAATCATATAAGGCTACTCCCTGCCCATCAATAACCGCCTGAACGCGAACGTTTGGATCTGGAATGACCAGAGAATCGCGTCCAGGGTGATAAGGCAGTCCCGTTGCCTCATGCCAATCATACCAGGCATCACTTCCCTCACGGTCATGAAGAAGAGTCAGTTTTGGCAGGGCCACATCTAGACCATCCTCGTCGATTCGTTTAGCAATGTTAACTCCGGCTGTTGCGATGGCCGGGCACCGAAACAACAGCTCTGTTTTGAGATCCTTCCATTCACCCTTGCCCCATCGAATTGCCAAATCAAGGCCTTCCGTTCGAAGGTCAATAATTCCAATCACTGGCTGTATGCGCAATTTAATTTTGGGATGATTATCCAAAAAGATCATCAACCGCGGGGATAACCATCGCGAGGCAAAATAAGTAGACATACCAATCGTGATAAATTCTGATTCAATATCCTGAAGACTGGCAATCTTCTGTTCCAATTCCTGGAAGACAAGGCGAGAGGCATGCCATAAATTTTCCCCCTTTTCCGTCAGGGCAATTCCCTCGTGTTGGCGAACAAATAGCTTAAAGCCAAGTTCGTTTTCCAACTGCTTGATCTGGTAACTTATTGCCCCTTTAGTCAAGTTCAGTTCGCAAGCTGCAGAAGTAAAGCTTTTATGGCAAGCTACCACCGAAAACATACGCAACGAATTATAAGATTTGAAATGCATGCTGTCGTTTAATTATTTTGAACACCAGGTTCAAATGCTCTAGTTTGTGATATAGAAACTTTTCATATATATTATAAAGTACGCTTTATGTGAATTCGATGAAGACACGCCAAAGAAACCGAGTTTTTTGGGTAAAACTCAAGCAATTTGGATAAATACTCTTGCCAAAATGTCAGGCTTGAGCAAATTTCCTGAAAAAACCCGGTTGCTAGAATCTATATTTCGGAAAGTCCAAAGAGCCAAAACATGCAATCGGCTATCGGCATCAAGTATCGTCAATATATTGATTGGAGGATTTTTTATGACTGAACTAACTCGAACTTCTGCTCTAGCATCGCGTCACCGTGAATTAGGATCTGGGCTCGAGGATTGGAATGGCATGGGAACAGCATGGAGTTATGACTCCAATCCCAATGACGAACACGATGCCATCCGAGAAGCTGCTGGCCTTTTTGATATGACACCGCTCAAAAAAATTTATTTGCGCGGGCCAGATGCTGAAAAAGTGGTAGACCATGTCATCACTCGCAACATGACGAAAATTTACCCCGGGAGATCAACCTACGGTGCAATCCTGACTGAGCAGGGCACCGTTTGCGATGATGCAATCATTGCCAACAATGGTGGAGATGAATGGTTGCTTTGTCATGGTAGCGGTGAAAGCATGGAAAGGATGCAAGAATCAGCCGCTGGGCTGAATGTCGACATTGAGCTGGATGAGAATTTGCATAATATTTCTTTGCAAGGGCCCAAGGCATTGGGCTTTCTGAATGCACAGACGCCACTAGATCTAGCCCCGATAAAATATTTCCACCACGCCCCAACCGAATTATTTGGACTTAAATGCCGCATTTCACGAACAGGCTATACCGGTGAACGCGGTTATGAAATTTTCGTTGATGGATCGGCAGCCTGTGACATTTGGGACAATATTCTCGGCCGTGGGAGGGCTGAAGGCATTATGCCTTGCTCATTCGGTGCTCTTGACAAGGTGCGTGTGGAGGCTGCTCTCCTTTTCTTCGGCTATGATATGACTGCGGAGCATACCCCCTGGGAGGTCGGGCTCGGTTTTACAGTCAGTCAAAGCAAGGGGAAATTCCGCGGTAAAGAAGCGCTATTCTCAGCCAAAGGCAAAGAACATTTTTTGGGAGTTGGGGTGGTCGTGAATCATAGCGATGCGCTTGGCGGCGGCGAAAAGTTGTTGCGGGCGGATCAAGAAGTCGGAGTTGTAAACAGTCCGGTATGGTCACACCGCATGAACAAATCACTGGCATTAGTGCACCTGCGGCCAGATGCCGCGGCAACAGGCACTGAACTCAAAGTGGTTGCGGACGATTTCGAATGCACTGCAACAGTGGAAAACATTCCTTTTTACGATCCAGAGAAAAAGAAAGTGCGTGCATAAAACACAGCTATTAAACCCTGAAAATTCCTATCCCCGCTGCAAGCAGGCAGGGCATTTCGGAATTTTCTCCTTCGGATTGGACATGGATTGACACTGATTGCCTCAGGCGTGCCTTCGGCAGCACGGATTATTGAAAAGGTCTTAAATCAATATCCGTGTTTTTCCGTGAAATCCGTGAACAAAATGGATACTGACGGGCAGCTAGTAAATTTTCTCTTCAAAAATATTTCATCACAAAAAGTATGTTAAAAACAAAAACCGAATTCCTAACTCCAACGGACATCGAAGCCATTCATAATACAAGCATGCGCTTATTGACAGAAGTGGGAATTCAATTCCCTTCCGATGAAGCGCTGGATATTTTCATTAGCCACGGATTCAAAAATGAAGGTCAAAAAGTTTTCTTTTCCGAGGGCCAGGTTATGGAGGCAATAAAGTCGGTGCCTTCCACCTTTACGATCAACGCCAGAAACCCAGACCGGGATGTATCCATCGGGAGCGGAAGGCCTGTTTTCGCTCCAGGATTGGGATCGCCCTTTTTAGTTGAAACAACCCCGGCAGCCTCGGGAAAACGGGACGCAACATTAGCTGACTACCAAAACGCCGTGCGTCTGGCCCAAATTTTGCCCAATCAAGACTTGAATGGATATCAAATGGTTATGCCAGTCGACATCCCCTCCGAACAGGTCTATTTGGAAATGTTATTGGCGGGGATGTTTTTTTCCGACAAAGCATTCATAGGGTGCACAGATGGCCATCGTGGATCAAGCTATACGATGGACATGGCAAAAATATTGTTCGGTGAGCATTTGTCCGATCCGGTGACCCTGGGAGTTGTCAACCCTCTCAGTCCGTTAGCTTATAGTGTGGACATGATCGAAGCGATTGTTGTCTATGCGCAGCACAATCAGCCGCTTTTGATCTCGACGCTGGTCATGGCTGGCTCAACTGGTCCAATCACAATGGCCGGTGTGCTGGCTCAACAATCCGCGGAAATCCTGGCGGGGATTGTCCTGGCACAATTAGTTCGCCCTGGTACACCGGTGATTTTTGGTTCGACTTCCACCAATATCGACATGCGCACTGGTGATTTGGCAATTGGCGGCCCAGAACTTTCGCTCTTTACCAGCGCCCATGCCCAAATGGCGCGCTTTTATGGCCTGCCCTGCCGCGGCGGTGGTGCGCTGACTGATTCCTGCACCAGCGATGCGCAATCAGGATTTGAGTCCATGTTTAGCCTTCTAACCGCAATCAACTGCGGCATCGATTTTGTTCTTCACTCTGCGGGTATCCTCAATTCTTACATGGCATTCTCCTTCGAGAAGTTTGTCCTGGATGATGAGATGGTCGGAATGTTGAAAAAATACCTTGGTGGGATTGAAGTGACCGAAGAAACACTCGGTTTCGATGTCATCGCCAAAGTAGGCGCGGACGGCCATTTCTTGGGAGAGGATCATACTTTAGAGCGCTGTCGCACAGAATTCTGGCAGCCAGACATCGCCAATCGAAACAGTCTTGAAGCTTGGGCAGCCAATGGGAACCAAGATGCAACGGCTCGGGCGAGTCAACGTGTGGCTGAATTAATCGAGAGTCATCAAATGCCTTATTTGGATACCGTGACCGCCAATCAACTGAAGTCATACGTCGAGGGTAAGTCTCGAGTCATGCTTCCAATTTAATCACAGGAGTTACACAGTTGAGAAATTTTTCCGGGCAAATTGCATCCTGAGCGCTGTCCTGAGCTCGTTGAAGGGTAGCCAGAGACGTATCGAAGGGTCAATTTTCTCCCATTAACACCCTTCGATACGCCTTCGGCGGGACCCCCTCGCGAAGCATCCTGTAAGGGCGGGATGCGAACTGCGTAACTCCTCATCATCAAAAAATATATTTTGATTCCATCTTAAAATTTCTTTCTAACTGATATATCTGTGATATACTAGCTAGTGTCCACCATCACAAAAACCAAGCCCTAATGAGGTGAATATATGGCAGAAAATTTGACTACTGTTGTCTCTACCAAGGGGCAAACCGTTGAGATCAACCGTGAGAAGGCTACGGTTATCATCGGCGAACGGATCAACCCAACCGGACGAAAATTGATGCTGAAAGCGCTCCAGGCTGGAGATTTCGACATTGTCCGGCAGGATGCTTTGAAACAGGTTGAAGCCGGGGCAACAATCCTGGATGTCAATGCTGGTGTTCCTGGAGCCGATGAACCCGAACTGCTCAAGCAGGTTATGACCACTGTGATTGAGACAGTCGATGTGCCTCTTTGCATTGACACAGCCGACCCCGAAGCACTGGAGGGGGCCCTGGCGATGTATGCAGGCAAAGCGCTGATCAATTCCGTCAATGGAGAAGAAAGATCCTTGGAGGCTGTACTCCCCTTGGTGAAGGAATATGGGGCAGCAGTAATCGGTTTGTGTATGGACGATGATGGCATCCCCCCCACGGCCGAAGATCGTCTCAAAGTCGCAGCCAAGATCATCGAGCGTGCCGGCAAACTGGGAGTTCCCGCCGAAGATATCGTCATCGATCCCCTGGCGCTGACCATGGGTTCCGATCACACAGCCGGCTTGATTGCCATGAACGCTATCGAAATGATCGTGGCCGAATTTGGTGTCAATATCACCATGGGCGCAAGCAACATTTCATTTGGCATGCCTGACCGCAAATACATTAACTCCACCTTTATCGCCATGGCCATTCATGCTGGCCTGACCTGCCCCATAACCAACCCGCTCGAATCTGAAATCAACATTGCAATCAAAGCCGCTGATCTTTCCATGGGGCGCGACGAATATGGTATGGCCTGGATCCAGGCCTATCGCAAGCGCCAGAAAGAGCAGGCTGAAAGCTGAGTTATGAAACCTACCGATGCCGAGATAGCCTATACTCAAATCAAAGGCAACATCATAAAAACAAAAATGGCACCTGGCTCCGTCATCAGCGAAGCCCAACTGATGGAGGAGTTAGATTTGGGTAGAACGCCAATTCGGGAGGCCATCAAACAACTTCAGGCGGAAAACCTGGTCACCGTGACGCCACGTCGGGGGATGTATGTGGCAGATATCGCGGTGACCGATTTGACTCAAATATTTGAAGTACGCATGGAACTGGAATCCCTGGCAGCTCGGCTGGCAACCCAAAGAATCACCCAAAACCAATTATCAAAGCTGAGATGTTTAGCGCATGATTATGCCCAAGCAGATCCTAATGATCAAGAAGCGCTAATATTGATCGATCATAAATTTCATGCGCTAATCACTGAAGCTGCTCACAACAAATTTTTGCTCAAAGAACTGGAGCATTTTTATAACCTTTCGCTCCGCATCTGGTATCTGGCAATAAATTATGCCAAGCCTGAGGACATAGATATCGAAGCTCATCTGGAAATTCTGGAGGCAGTCGAGAATGGAGATGCGGAAAAAGCAGAATACAGAATGAAAACCCATATTGAAGAGTTTCACCAAACCATTAAACAATATTTATAAATATTCTTTTTGGAGGAAGAATAATGAGTGAAATCTTATCTGAAATTTCTACCGCTGTAATTGAAGGCAACCTGGATGTTATTGCAGACCTGACTCAAGACGCCCTGGATGATGGCCTCACTGCAAAACAGATCC
>CAZVPR010000189.1:0-5993 GCA_964629085.1 uncultured Anaerolineales bacterium | reverse complement strand
GGTACAATATAAAGACATGTTTTTGCATTTTCATACGCAAGAGAAAGATCGGAGGCAAGAATTATGGAGCCGTTTGACAATAATGCAGTTTCAATAGATGTCGGTGGGCGGTTGCGTGAATTACGAGAAGAACGCAATTTATCTATGCGAGCTTTGGCCCGCATGAGTGGATTGTCTGCCAACGCATTGAGCATGATAGAGCGTGGAAAATCTTCTCCTTCAGTGAGTACACTTTACAAGTTGGCTGAGGCAATGGAAGTTCCTATTACCAGTTTCTTCCGCACAGAGTCGCCTCAAAATGATATTGTTTTTCTAAAAGCTAATGCACGCACACGCATCCCATTTCATAGAGGGTTATGGGAAGGATTGGGAGGAGAACATTTTTCTGGTTTGGTTGAGCCCTTTATGCTGACCCTGGAAAGTGGAGCCAATAGCGGGCGATTTCCCATGGCCCATTCTGGTCATGAATTTGTGATGTGTTTGCGGGGTCAGTTGGAGTACCAGGTCGAAAACCAACATTTCAATTTGAATCCTGGGGATACCTTGATTTTTGCCGCTGAGTTGAAACATCAATGGCGAAATCCTGGTACAAATGTCACCAATGCGGTGTTCGTTTTAGCCGGTTTTGAGGAGGGGGAGAGCCCAAGCGAATTCCACATTGCCTCGGGTATGGCGGATGAAGAGCAAGAACTTTCTGACGATGAAACAATTGAAGAAGTGTAAGAATTGGATTTAAAATGATAAAAGCCTCGACAAATTTCTGCGTCGAGGCTTTTTCGATTAATTGTTTTTGTGCTAAATGAAAACGATTTGAGCACCTTCGGTCATATCCATGAAATCGCCGGCGGTGACAATATCTTGGACGCCATCGACATAGTCGTCCATGGTGTGTCCGAACATATCAACCGACATCTTGCAGGCGTACAGATTTGCACCGGCATCAACCAACATTTCTAGGTATTCGTCAACGGGGGGTGCATGAACTTCTGCTATTTTCCTTTTCATGAACCAGCTTGTGAAAGCAGTCATACCGGGAATAATGCTCATGATATTGGGGATGCCCAAATTTCCAGTGGGCAGACCCATCATGCTCATTTTCATGCTGGTTTTGCCTACGGGTGACAACTCCAGGCGTTTCTGACGATTCTTATTGATGATATCCATGCCCCAGAAGGTGAAGAAGATGGTTATATCGATACCATTACCCAGGGCTGCCCAACCCATAACCAGCGCGGGATAGGCCATGTCTAGATCCCCTTTGGAACAAATAAAAGCTATGTGGCGATTTTTGTCTGTCATTTTTTTTCCTTTTTAATAGGTTGAATTGCAGATTATACGCAGCCTTCGGGTTTTCCCAGGCCGGAGATCTTAGCAACTTTCTTGGCAGGTCCTTTGGGGTAGAGGGCGAACAGTTGTTTGGTGTTGATGCCTGTACCCTTAGTGATCTGGCGCAAAGTGGGGGCAGCGCCAGATTTTTCTGCATTTGAGCGGCAGAAGTCAATGACTTTCCAATGATCTTCAGTCAGATCACTGATGCCTTCCTGTAAGGCCATCTCAACCGCAATTTCTTTGGTCCATTCAGCCGAGTTTGTCATGAAGCCTTCTTCATTGAGAGAAACACTTTCTAAGATAGACATTTTTTACTCCTTCTAATACTTTGATTTGGTTGGATTAATTTGCTTGATCGTCAAGCGCCTTGAGTAAATTGATCATCCGGGCCATGCCGCGGCGTACTTTGGGGTTTCCAAGCTCACGCAGCAAGGTCCAGGTGGATACCTTTTCGGTTTCAGGGAAATCTTCCTGAATAGCACCTACGGCGTTATTTGCCAGGGACATGATTTCGGGTTGGGTCATTTTGCGGACAGTGTTGAGAATGGTGACGATGTTATCTCCAAGTGCGCGTACATCTTCTTCAGAGAATTCTGTCACGACCCGTTCAACGATGCGCCACCCCTCACGGGCAAAGTCGAAATAACCATCTCTTTCAAATTGATCTAATTGCTCGACAGTGTAGTTGAACACCTGCTGACCCAGGAGATCGATCTCGTCGGTTAACCCCATTACGGCTTCCAGCTTGTCAAACATGGCCAACAACATGTGAGTATTGCGAACCACTCGCTTGAGCAAAAAGAGCACGCCTTCAATCTCGAATTCTGTGCCGATGTCTGCCATTTCATCGATGCTCAACTTAATCATATGATTGACGATAGGGATGGCATCGTTTTTGAGTTCATCGAACTCGCGCTGTCGACGCTGTTGAACTTCTGCGTGAGCTGTCAGCATAGCTACCTGTTCGGTAAGCGTGTCAACTTTTTGGTGGAGCAGGGCCAAATCTTCAGCCATAAGTCACTCCTTTAGGCCCACTTTCCAGCCATGGACATCTGGGATTCAAAGGGCATTTCGCCACCTTTGAGCAAGATGTTCCAGTAAATCCAACGGAATGCCATCTTGCCCCAATGATTGGCTTCCGATTCTTTGAGTAGTGAGAATGGTCCAAAGCCGGGCAGCGGGAATTTTCCGGGCAGCGGCTCGACATCATAGTTGAAATCGATCAGGATGCCTTTCTCGAAGCCTGATTCAATGTAGCAATTGGCATGACCGTCGTATTTGGGTTGTGGCTCTAACCCTTCTATGTGGCGCAGGATATTCTCTATAAGGACATCCAGCATGAAGTGAGCGACCGAGCCCGCTTTGGATGTTGGTGCATTTCCAGCATCACCGATTACCCAGACATTTTCCCATTTGTCAGATTGTAGGGTGTGCTTGTCGATTTCGATATAATTGAGCTCATCGCCCATCCCAGAGCGATCAATTACATCCGCGCCCATATTTGTGGGGACCGTGACAAAAAGGTCATACTCAACTTCTTGTTCGTCCCAAGATACGATCTTTTGGGCGTCATTGTCGACGCTGCCAATGTTGAAATCGGGTACCAGCTTGATGCCTTTTTGATCAAGCATATCACCAAGAATTGCTGAAGCACGGGGCTTGGTAAAAGCGCCGTCAAGAGGTGTTGCATAGATAAGCTCAACGTCATCTCGCATACCCCTCTCGTGGAAGAACCAGTCTGCCAGGAATAAGAATTCCAGCGGAGCCACGGGGCATTTGATGGGCATTTCGGTAACGTTGACCACCATGCGGCCACCCTTCCAGAATTTCAAGAAACGGCTCAGGGCTGTAGCGCCCTCGATGGTGTAGAAGTCGAACTTGTTTTCATGCCAACCATCTTCAAGCATGCCCTCAGTCTCATCTGGATGGATTTGAGTACCCGTCGCGATCACTATATAATCGTAGTTTATAACTTTGTTCTCTTTTGAGAGCACAACGCGATTCTTGTTGGGTTCAATCAACTCGATATCAGAAAGTATGTATTCGACATTGTGTGGAATGAAATCCCGCTTTGGTTTAATGACATCATTCGGAGAATAAATCCCAAAGGGTATGAAAAGAAAGCCTGGTTGATAGTAATGGGTTTCGAACTTATCAACGATAACAATACGCCATTCTTGGGGGTCAAGTTCGTGGGCCATTTTGTTGGCGACCATAGTGCCGCCGGTGCCGGCCCCGAGAATGAGAAAGGTTTTCATAAAATTTCTCCTGTGTAGAAGGTTTTACAAGTTTTGATTTACGGATTCTGCCAAATCGCCCTGATCTTGTAGCCGACTGGCCAATACAGCACGCAGTAGATCCATTGCTTCGATAATACGGTCATCTGCCAAAGAGTAGTTCACGGATTGCCCCTCACGTTCGGCAATAACCATTTGGCGTTCACGTAGAACTTTGAGATGTCGAGAAACTGTAGGTTGGGGGAGTTCAAGGTCTTCGGCCAATTCACTTACATGATGGGGGCGATCACGAAGTGTATATAGAATAAGGATTCTGGTTGGATCTGCAAGACCGCTACAAATATTGGCATGGAGTCTGTTTATTTCTGCTCGTAGATCACTCATTTTTGATTTCCTTGATTGGTTTATAAATGCCTTCAATTATCAAGATATGCGCCTATGCATATAAGTCGATCCGTGAAAAATATAACATAACCGGAAATATCTCTGATAGTTATTTATGTCACAAGGGTGGGGTGATGTATGTAATAAGACAAAAATGCTCTTGTATCCCCAATTACATCGATTGTTTGATTACTAAAGATGAGAAAATTTCGATCTTGAGCGCCACCCTGGTTCTCAGGAGCCGGGATGGCGAGCGGGCGAATGGGCCTTGCCCTAACACGCTGCCCCTGGCTCTTATCATCCTTAGGATGTGTTTCGCCTGATCCAGGATGGCGAGAAAATAATAAATTGCCTGGAAGTTGAAATGAATACAGAAAATTTCCACCCAGGAAATCGCCCTAACACGCATAACCCGTGGTGGCGAGAGTAATATGAATACACTTACGCCAATTCTAATGAATTATCGTGCCACAAATGGCGTAATGATTTCGCCTTTGTGGTAAAAACAACAGCCCTCTCGAAAGAGGGCTGTTGGCGCACCAGGAAGGATCTGGAAAACGCACAAATTAAAGTATGTACTGATTACTGGTGTTGCGTAATGCTATTCTTCCGGTGGGAAGCTCTGCAGTTTGGCAGCGTCTTCTTCTGAATATCCCAAAGCGAGGAAGTCAAGGACGCTTTCTTCGCTGTGACAGGCTTCACATTGCAGAGCCTGGTCAGCGGAGGATACTTGGTGAGTAAGAGGCCAATACATGACAGTTTCGACCCAGCCGAGTTCGCCGCTGAATTCACGACCAACAACAGCCTGTCCACCTTGAGCAGCAAGGCTCCAGTCCCAATTTTTCCAGTAGGCAGTCTCAGGATTGGTGGGGAACAGGTTGGGGACAACCAGTTTGTTGGTTCCGGCATCGTATGGCTGGACCGCGTAGAATGATTTCATGGGGAAAATCACTGCGGTTTCGTCATCTTTATCACCATGCAGAACGTTTATAGAAACAACCGTCTCGGGATCGAACTCATCATCCAAGGTGATGAAGGTTGCGTCGCCGTTGAACCACATATAGTCTGGGGTCAGGCCTACTCCCCATTCGAAAGTACCTTTGGGGGACATATAAACTTTATTGCCATTGTCGTCTTTCTTGACAAGCCAGACTTTGCGGCCTTCGAAGTCGCCTTCGCCGTCTTTCAGTTCACCGGCCGTAGACCAATCCCAATATGTCTTGGTGTATTGCTCTTTGGCATAGGTGGGGATGTGACAGGTTTGGCAGGCCACGCGGGCAGTGTGGGTGTTCAACATCTCATTCTCATGAGTTGTTTCGGTGTGGCAGGTCTGGCAGGTTTTGAGAGCCGTTTCGCCAGCCAGATCATATTCATAGTGACCACCGGCAACAGCGTGCGCTTCAGTGGTATGGCAGGCCTGACAGCTAAAGTTCAAGCCTTCTGCATCCATGTGAACGTCAACTTCAAAGCTTGGGTTGACCATAGAGACATCCAGGTCGCCGTGCTTAACGTTGGGGCCACCACCACCAGTGAAGTGGCAGGAGCCACAATTAGCACGAGTTGGCGCACCGACACTCTGGGCAACAACAGCCAGATCAACTGGAGTCCAGGGTTTTCCGTAAGGTTCACCGGGACCTGCAGGGAAAACTTTCTCTTCATATGCAGGGTGGCCGGCACCCGCGGGGAACTTCTTGTAGGTACCTGTGGTATCGTGGCAAACCAGACAGTCAACAGCACCCTCACCCATTTCAGCAAACGCCTCAGGGTTGGAGTAGCCATAGCCAACGTGACAGCTGGTGCACCGAGGCCAGTTGGAAGCCACAGCAACGCAGTAGTTGTTGATCACGTTATTCTTACCAAGTTGCTGTCCGTCCTCGGTTTCATATTCCCAGGTCCAGTGTGTGGTTGCCATAACTTCTGTGCCAGATTCTTCATGGCATTCTAGGCAAGCCGCAGTGACCTCAGGACCAGTTGCAAACTCAGCTTGTAGCTGAGGGAACTGACTGTGGTCAGGGGGGGCGTCCTCACTGGCATATGCTGGGG
>CAZVPR010000188.1:0-6106 GCA_964629085.1 uncultured Anaerolineales bacterium | reverse complement strand
ACTAACCAAACAACCAACTGTCCATCTAATCCTGGTATACTGCCAGCAATGCAATCTTACAGTATCTACCTGCACATCCCCTTCTGCCGGCATCGCTGCAATTATTGCGATTTCAATACTTATGCTCGGATCGAAGACCTAATTCCAACCTATTGTGATGCTCTCATTGAGGAAATCAAGTTTTGGGGAGAAGGTTTTGATCAAAGTTTGCCGGTGCATACGGTTTTTTTTGGGGGCGGAACACCATCGTTGGTGCCTCACGATGAATTGAACAAAATATTGCAAGCGTTGCACTCTTCATTTGATATCGATCCATTGGCAGAAATCACTTTGGAAGCCAATCCGGGAAGGCTGACACAACGCTACTTGAACGACTTATTCCAAATCGGTTTCAATCGTCTTAGCTTGGGGATGCAGTCGGCCCAGCCGCGTGAGTTGGCTTTCCTGGAACGCCAGCACACCTTTGGGAATGTTTTGGAAGCTGTGAAAAGGGCCAGGATTTCCGGATTCAAAAACCTCAGTTTGGATTTGATTTTTGGTTTGCCAGAACAATTGCCTGCAGTTTGGGGGGGCAGCCTTGATTTGGCTTTGAGCTTAGCCCCAGAGCATTTCTCACTTTATGCCCTCACCATTGAGCCGGGCACTCCCCTAGGAGCCTGGTTCAACCGAGGCCTGGTCCCGGAGCCTGACCCTGACCTGGCCGCCGATATGTACGAATTGGCCGCCGAAAAGCTAGAACAGGCTGGGTTCCAGCAGTATGAAATTTCCAACTGGGCCAGGGGTTCGATGGAGTTGGCCAGTCAGCACAATCTGCAATACTGGCGCAACCAGCCCTATTTGGGCCTCGGAGCCGGGGCACATGGCTTCGTCAACGGTTTCAGGGTGAGCAATATACTTTCTCCCAGGGAATACATTCAGCGCTGGCGGGTTGAAGAATTCGATGAGTTCAAATTTCCCAAAACCCCGGTGACAGCGACTATCGAACAAATCGCTCGGGAACGCGAGATGACCGAAACCATGATGATGGGTTTGCGCCTGACGCAAGAGGGTGTCTCCAAGGCAGGCTTTGAAGCCAGGTTTGGAGCATCAATGGATGAGATTTTTACCAAAGAGATTGATGACTTGGTCGCTTTGGCGCTTCTTGAATGGTATGCTGGACGTTTGCGCCTGACAAACAAAGGCCGCTTATTGGGTAACCAGGTGTTCAGGAGATTTGTATGAGGAAATTATCTTTTTTGTTGGTGATTGGATTGTTGGTTGCACTGGTGCCTGTTGGAATCGGAGTCCGGGCCGATGAATCGCCCTGGTTGTCAGAATTTGAAAAACAAATTTTAGAAACGATGCAGCAGGAACATATACCCGGCCTGGCAATGGCGGTTGTTGATTCGCAGGGAATTGTATTTGCTGAAGGGTACGGTCTCCGCAACGTAGAAACAGGCGCACCTGTCACCCCAGAAACCCTCTTTCATATTGGTTCGACGCACAAATCGATGACGGCCATGCTGGTTGCTGCGCTGGTCGATGATGGCTGGTTCGATTGGGATACGCCGATCACCACTCTGGTACCAGGTTTTTCTTTTTCGGATGAACTTGCCTCACAGCTGGTCAGCATGCGCCATTTGTTGAGCATGCGGGCGGGCATCCCCGATTATGCTGAAGATGATTTGGATTTCGATGCTCCTGCCGCCGATGTGCTGATGGTTGCCAGCCAGACTAGATTATTCGCCGATCCGGGCGAAGCATTTGAATACAGCAATCTATCGGCATCGTTGGCCGGCTATTTGGGAGTTCTGGCGGCGGGCGGAGCTGAGCAAAGCCTTTATGATGGATATGCTCACTTGCTGGAGGAGAGAATTCTTGGCCCAATAGGCATGAATTCCGCCACATTATCGATCAGCGAGGCCCAATCGAGTGACAATTTCTCTTATTCCTATTCAGTATCCCGGTCGGGAAAAGCTCGCCGGACGGACACATACGATATCGATGGTGATCCTTTGGCTCCAGCAGGCTCTCTCAAAGCCAATGTCATCGAAATGGGCTATTATGTCAGCACACAGCTAAACAATGGGGTAGCGCCCAATGGAAATAGGGTGGTTTCGGTAAAAAATCTAGCCGAAACCTGGGTGTCATATTTAGAAAACTACGCCATGGGTTGGGAAAATTTTATATACAATAGCATAAATATCATCACACACACTGGAGCCTATGATGATTTTGCCAGTGTGATCGGATTTATGCCTGACTTAGATGTGGGGTTTGTGATTTTTGTGAACAGCGAAGAAGCCGGTTATGATCTGGTGGAAGCTGTACCTTATGTGCTGGCGGATTTGCTTGGGGAGTAGGTATCAGGCCTTCCTCTTGAGCAGCCGATTGGCTAACTCAGAGAGTGCTTCCCCGGCCTTCCCCTTGGGCGAGGCCTGCTCTAATGCGCCTAGCGCAGATTGGGTATAACAGTCCGCTTCTTGCTGCGTGTAGACACGCCCGCCTTCGGCATCCAGTTGTGCAGCCATAGCAGGCACCTCATCGACCGTAAGGGGCCCCTGGAGCCAGCGTTTGGCAAAATCCCCTTTTTGATCGAGCCCGAATAATACTGGCAAAGATTTCTTGCCTTCTAGTAGATCACTGGATGTAGATTTGCCTGTCTGGTCAGCATCCCCCCAAATTCCAAGATAATCATCCAGTGCCTGGAAGGCCAGGCCCAGATCGCGCCCGAAATTTCGATAGCATGTGCGGATTTCGTCATCAGCGTCCGCCACAATTGCCCCCAGTTCGGTGCAGGCTGCCAGCAGGGCGGCGGTTTTGCCGCGCACCATGGGCCAGTAATGCTCAATCTTGAGGTCATCCCGGTCTTCATAGGAGATATCCAAGTATTGACCCTGGGTCAATCGCAAACAGGTCTGCTGAAGTAATTGGGAAGCTCTGAGCGTATTGGGGGGATTTGAATTCTTCTCCATTTCCAGGAGGGCCATATGCGCCAATGTGAACATAGTATCGCCGGCATTGATGGCCTGGGCCAGCCCCCATATTTTCCAAACCGTGGGACGGCCGCGCCGGAGGTCAGAGTTATCTTCGATATCATCGTGAATCAGCGAGAAGTTGTGCACCAGTTCAACGGCGGCTGCCGCCGGAAGGGCATCTGTCCACTCACAGCCAGCCGCGGCACAGCTCAATAACACCAACAAGGGACGCACGCGTTTGCCGCGTGCCTTGAGCCCTGCCCCTTCGCCCGTCCAGCCCATATGATACGTCAGCATCTGATGCAATTCAGCATAATGCGGATCTTTGGCCAACTCGACGTTTCGGGCCAGTTCAGCTTCGATTTCAGGCGTATACAGATCGATGAATTCTTGCAGTGGCATGGGGAGGGTTCACTCTTCTCGTTTGATCAATTCGTTTTCCTTCAAGTCATGCAGCGTTTTGCTTCCCGTTGCAAACATTGTGACTTGAATCTCGCGTTTGATTTCCTGGATTGTTTGCACCGTTTCTTCCAGGGATTGGTCGGCCGCCTTGATGAAAGGCCCCGCCATGCCTCCCATGGAAGCCCCCAGGGAGATGCACTTGGCGATCTCCAGACCGGTGCGCAAACCGCCGGAGGCGAAAATAGGTATGCCTGGGGCTGCCCGGCGAACCTGCTGGATCGAATCGGCAGTGGGAATACCCCAATCGAGGAAGGCCGCTGCCAGACGGCTCTGACTGCTATTTTGAGCGCGGTGCATTTCCACCTGCGACCAGGATGTGCCTCCAGCGCCAGCTATATCGATGGCTGCCACACCGGCGTTGGCCAACTGGCGGGCGGTCTTTTCGGAGATGCCCCAGCCGACCTCTTTGGCAATCACCGGTACGGTCAGGGCTTTGCAGACATCTTCTATCTTTGCAAGTAAACCTGCAAAGCGGGTATCCCCCTCCGGTTGCACGGCTTCCTGGAGCGGGTTCAAGTGCAGGATCAGGGCGTCCGCTTCAACCATATCAACTGCTTGCTGGCACTTAGCTGCGCTGTAGCCATAATTTAGTTGAACTGCGCCTAAATTTGCGAATAAAAGAATATCCGGGGCGACCTCGCGCACACGGAAAGTGGATGCCGTTTCGGGGTGTTCAATGGCATTTCGCTGGGATCCTAATCCCATGGCGATACCGGTTTCCTGGGCGGCCTTCGCCAATACCCAGTTGATGATTCCGGCTTCTTCGGTGCCACCAGTCATCGATGAAATTAGGATGGGGGCCTGTAAATGGTGTCCAAAAATCGCCAGGCCGGTATCCACTTCCTCCAGGTTGACCTCAGGGAGCGCCTGGTGCACAAAATAATAACGTTCCAGCCCAGTGGTCAGGCCGGAACGAACATCTTCTTCTAAGTTTATGCGAATGTGGTCTGCTTTTCGGGAACCAGTTTGCGTAACTTTTTTCATTGAACAGTGTTCCTTTGGAGTGAGGCAATCTTACCAGCCGGAATCAGGCCTGTCAACTTGGCTTGACAGGAGCCGGAAATGGACTGTAAAATTGCCGCAGCAATCAAAAAAGAAGGCCAAAATAATGGTTGGCCAAATAATCTCCTGAGGAGGATTTACCATGTCTGACGAAGTTTTTGAAAAAGTACGCGCAATTATCGCTGAGTTGCTGGATATCGAAGAGGCAGAAATTAAACCCGAATCACGTTTTCGTGAGGATCTCGAAGCCGATTCTCTCGACCTGGTCGAATTGATCATGGAGTTCGAAGAAGCTTTCGGCAGTGAAATTTCCGACGAAGATGCCCAGAAGATTACCACCGTGAACGAAGTCGTGTCATACGTTTCTAAGCACATGTAAAAGTATTAGACATCCAAAACGAGGAACCCGGATTCACAATGCGTAATCCGGGTTTCTTTTTTAACAGTAGGGACACGGCGGCATCGTGTCCCTACTATAAATGAAATGAAAAAAGTAGCTGCGACTCATGAGCCGCAGCTACGGATATCAATCCTAATCTTGCAGCAATTCAGGAATTTCCTCGGGGTGTTTGGCAACGCGCACACCGGCAGCTTCTAACGCTTTGATCTTGTCCGCAGCCAATCCGGTGCCGCCCTGCACAATAGCCCCAGCGTGGCCCATGCGCTTGCCGGGAGGGGCAGTCTGTCCAGCGATAAAACCTGCCACAGGTTTGGTCATGTGGTTAGCGATGAATTCAGCCGCTTGCTCTTCGTCGGTGCCGCCGATCTCACCGATCATGACGACTTTGCTGGTCTTGGGGTCGTCTTCGAACATGCTCAAGCAGTCGATGAAGTTGGTGCCGTTGATGGGGTCGCCACCGATGCCCACACAGGTGCTGACACCCATCCCCAACTGTTTGAGGGCATAGAGCACTTCATAGGTCAGCGTGCCGGAGCGCGAAACTACGCCTACGTCACCGGGAATAGCGATTTCGCCAGGAATGATGCCCACCTTAGCCTCACCAGGAGTAAGCAGGCCGGGGCAGTTGGGGCCCACCAGCCGGACGCCTTTCTGATCGAGATAATTGCGCACTCGCATCATATCCAGAACCGGGATGCCTTCGGCAATACAGACGATTAATTCGATGCCTGCATCGGCTGCTTCGAACATGGCGTCGGCCGCGAAGCGGGAGGGAACGAAGATCACGGTAGCATTGGCCTCGGTGGCTTCTTTGGCAATTTTGACCGAGTCGAAAACGGGTACCTTTCCGTCCATAATCCATTCGCCGCCCTTTCCAGGAGTCACACCAGCGACCACCTGGGTGCCGTAGGTCAGCATTCTTTGAGCGTGGAAAAGACCTTCTCGGCCAGTGATGCCCTGTCCAATCAGGCGGGTATTTTTGTCAACGAAGATGCTCATTATTTGCCTCCCTTTGCAGCCGCAACGGATTTCTTGGCAGCGTCGGCCAGGGTTTCTGCGGTGATCATATCGGCGTCGGCCAGCAGTTGGCGGCCTTTTTCGGCGTTAGTGCCTACCAGGCGCACCACCATGGGTACGTCGGGTTTGACTTCTTCCATGGCGGCCAGGATGCCGCGGGCGACCTCGTCGCCGCGGGTGATGCCGCCAAAGATGTTGATCAATACCGCTTTGATGTTCTTATCGGAGAGGATAATGCGGAAAGCAGCCGCTACCTTCTCGGCGTTGG
>CAZVPR010000187.1:0-6171 GCA_964629085.1 uncultured Anaerolineales bacterium | reverse complement strand
AACATCGCTTTCATTAAGTATTGGGGCAATCGCGATCAGGAGCTGCGTATCCCTTCCAATGGCTCTATTTCGATGAATTTGGAGGGGCTATATACCCGCACTCAGGTCACATTCGATGAAAACCTGGATTGCGATCAACTTATCCTGGAGGGAGAAAATCTCTCCGGTAAACCGCTTCAGCGTGTTTCGAATATGCTTACCCATGTAAGAAATCTAGCGGGAATGCACTTATTTGCATGCGTCGAAAGCGAAAACAATTTTCCCATGGGCACCGGCATCGCCTCCTCGGCATCTGCATTTGCTGCCCTGGCTCTGGCATCCGCCGCAGCAGCAGGTTTATCGCTCAACGAATTAGAACTCTCTCGCCTGGCTCGGCGCGAGTCAGGGTCAGCATCTCGTTCGATCCCGGCCGGATTTGTCGAGTGGCAGGCTGGTGACAAAGATGACAACTCCTTTGCCTTTTCCATCGCCCCTAAAGATCATTGGGATCTTTTCGACTGTGTAGCTATCGTTAGCCAAGCGCATAAGGCCACCGGCTCTGTTGAGGGTCACGCGCTGGCCAGCAGCAGCCCGCTCCAAAATGCTCGCGTGACACAAATACCCAATCATCTGGAAATCTGTCGAAAAGCCATTCTTACAAAAGATTTCCAAGCTTTTGCAGAAATTTGCGAACACGACACCAACATGATGCACGCCATCATGATCACCTCTTCGCCCAGGCTGATCTACTGGCAGCCCGCCACGTTAGCCATCATGCACGCCGTGCGCACCTGGCGCAGCCAGGGCATCTCCGTTTGCTACACCATCGACGCCGGCCCCAATGTGCACGTAATCTGCGAAAGTGCCTATCTGGAACAGGTAAACTCAAAACTCCAGGATATCCCCGGTGTCACTAATGTCCTCATTGCACACCCCGGTGGCCCAACCCGGCTGATTTTATAGTCCAAAAATATCTGCTGCTTGCGATTCTTGATTTGTTTAGAAAGGAAAAAGGATTATTAGAAGTTGAACTTCTTGAAGCACTTTTTCAGATAAATTAGAAACGTGTTAGATCGTCCCTGCTCCCTACCACCCCCATTCGAGACAAGATATAATCTCATATCTGCTATAAAAAATTAAAGGTAAGGAAAAATGTCTACGATACTACAATTGATCGTTGCCCTGGCAACGTTAATCATCATTCATGAGATCGGCCACTTCATTGCTGCACGCCTGGTTAAGGTAGATGTAGAAGAATTTGGCATTGGCTTTCCGCCCCGCATTCTTACTTTGTTCGAACTACGCGGCACCAAATATTCGCTCAACTGGCTTCCGTTAGGCGGGTTTGTGCGCATGAAAGGCGAAGCAAACCCCGACAATTTGGAAGAACCCGGCAGCCTGCACGCAGCCGGTCCCTGGCAGCGTCTGCTGATCTACTTTGCCGGCCCTCTGATGAATCTGCTTGTGGGAGTCTTGATCTATGCCATCATGTTCACACAAACTGGTGCCCCAGATTTCACTCGCGTTCAGGTCGTTGAAGTTGCCCAAGGGTCTCCGGCGGAAGAAGCAGGTTTATTGGCTGGAGACATCATCACCATTGCTGCAGGGGAAGATATCGATGGTACCGAAAAACTGCGCGATACGATATATGCTAATTTAGGACAGGATATCGATATCTCCGTTCAGCGTGGTGAGGGCAGTTTCGAGTACAGCCTTGTTCCCAGGGAAAATCCCCCCGAAGGGGAAGGCGCGATTGGGATTATTATGAGCAACCCGATGATGTCCATTGGCTTGTTAGAGGCCATGCCTCTGGGCGCACAGGCGACCTACTCCCATGCCTTACTGCTGGCGACATTGCCCGGTCAGGTCATGCGCGGCGCCATCGACCCCGAATTGGCCCGTCCGGTGGGTTATAAAGGCATGTACGATATTTACCAGAACGTAAGCGAGCGAGAATCGCCCGTACCCGAATCAAACATCAACCTGAACGTGCTGCAATTCTTCGCCTCCATCACCATTTCATTAGGCGCTCTGAACTTGATGCCCATCCCCGGCCTGGATGGTGGTCGTATCATCTTCACCTTGCCGGAAATCATCGTTCGCCGCCGAATTCCCGTTCATTGGCAGAACGTAATCAACATGATTAGCATCACTGCCCTGATCGCGCTGTTCATATACATCAACCTGCTCGACTTTACCAATCCTGTGCAAATCCCCTGATGAACGCCCCAATTCCCTCGGAAGAACCGTTCGAGAACGTCTTAAACGCTCTGCTTGATGCCGATACCACTTTTGATCCGGCATATTTATTCCGTCTCTCCGACCTCGAAGGCGAGGACGCCACCAGGATCAAAGAAGTATGGCCCCAGATACCTGACTGGCGCCGACGTACACTCTTGGAGGATATCGAGCAACTCGCAGATGATAACTTTCTGCTTTCATTTGAACATATCTGCAGGGTGGCCATCGACGATGAAGACCCCCGGGTTCGCTTTCTGGCCGTGCGTCCCATGTTCATGTACGAACCGGTCGATTTGATCCCCCAGATACTCGAAATGCTGGAGCAAGACAGCGACATCAATGTTCGTGCAGTTTGCGCCTCGACATTAGGGAAATTCATATACCTGGGAGAAATCGAAGAAATCCCCACTGGCATAAAAGAAAAGATTGTCGATTGCTTATTACGAGTAACCCAAGGGAAAGATGATCGCGACGTTCGTCGTCGGGCTCTAGAGGCTCTCGGCTACGCCAATCGTAAAGAAATCCCCCAACTCATAGAAAAAGCCTATCAATCCCAGGAGCAGGATTGGTTAGTCAGCGCTCTGTTTGCCATGGGCCGTACATGTGATTCGCGCTGGTCACCGAAAGTAATTGATACGCTCCAACACCAATCTCCCGCAATCCGCTTCGAAGCAGCTCGCTCCGCAGGCGAATTGGAAATTCGGGATGCCGTCAATCATCTTCTGGATCTCCTGGATGACACCGAGGCAGATATACGCATGGCCGCGGCCTGGTCTCTCTCTCAAATTGGGGGGGAAGGCATCAGGGAGAGTCTGGAAAAACAAATGAAGGTCACGCGTGATCAGGAAGAAACCAGCCTCTTGCAAGATGCCATTGATAACCTGATCTTCAATGAAGATATGGAATTATTTGGTTTGCTCGAATTTACTGACGACGACGATGACCTTTTAGATTTCTAACCAACAAACATAGAAGCCCACGTTGAATTCACTCCCCACACTCTTCCTCAACAACCTATTTCCTATATTATTAGTTGCCGGTGTTGGCTACCTGGTAGGGAAACTACTGCACGTAGACCCGAAAGCGCTTTCCAGAGTTGTTTTCTACCTGTTCAGCCCCTGTCTGATATTCAACCTGCTCATTACAAGCCAACTCCAAAATGATGCAATTTTTCGCATTATGGCCTATGCCGCGGCGCAGTTTATCGTCATGGGCTTAATTGCATTCGCGTTGGGCAAGCTTTTCAAGTTGGAACGAAAATTGTTTGTGGCAATTATCATTTTAGCGATATCCCCAAATGCTGGTAATTACGGTATGTCACTGAACTTATTTGCTTTTGGTGAGGAAGCCCTGGCATATGCAGGATTATATTTTGCAACCACAGCTATCTTCACTTACACCATCGGCGTGATGATTGCTTCGATGGGCTCTACGAACCTGAAGAAATCCCTGTTGCAATTGACCAAAGTCCCCACGGCATATGCTGTAGTTCTGGCGGTTCTATTTAACTTATCGGGCTGGAGCTTACCTATGCCCGTGGCGCGTTCGGTCAATATCCTCGCCGATGCGGCGATCCCTGGCATGATAGTTTTGTTGGGCTTGCAGCTTCAGCATAATCAACGCTCGTGGGATATACGGGCCATCAGTCTGGCGACTGGTTTGCGCTTACTCGGTGGAGCAGCCCTGGCGCTCAGCACCGCTGGTCTCTTCGGATTACAGGGGATGGCGTATAATGCTGGTATCATTGAAGCATCGATGCCCACGGCCGTGCTCAGCACAGTTCTTGCAACGGAGTACAACGTTAAACCAGCCTTTGTCACTTCCGTTGTTTTCATCACAACAATACTCAGCCCATTAACTTTGACGCCGTTATTAGCCTATTTAGGAGCATAAAAATGCGCCGTATCCTTACGGCCATCTTCATAGTTAGTATATGTTTGGGGATCAGCCAGCCCGCGCGAGGTCAGACAGAAATCCAAGTTAGTCAACCTCAGGTAGACTACAGTTTTGGCGGGACTCTGTCCATTGAGGCTGATATCAGCTCTGAAACGCCAATCCAAACGATTACCATTTTTCTGCAACCCGAGGGTCAACAAGGGCAGATAATCGAACAAATAGCCAAAACATCCCCACCCAGCCTGATCTATTCGTTAGACCTGGAACAAAATCCATTGCCGGTATTTTCAACAGTCGTTTACTGGTTCCAGATCAAGTTTGAAAATGGAGATATTGCATCCAGTCAGGAATTCTCCTTCGAATACACGGACAATCGTTTCCCGTGGCAAACTGTTCAAACAGAAGAATTTAAGATTTTTTGGTACCAAGGGAATGATGAATTTGGTCAAGCCATAATCAACGCGGCCTACGAGGGCTTGGCACGGCTCCGCAATCAAATTGAGGTCCCAACTGCCCAAGGAGTCGCAATTTATGTTTATGCCAGCGCGCAGGAAATGCGAGATACTCTCAAACTTTCTGGGCAAAATGCTGGTTGGATCGCCGGGCATGCAAACCTGGAATCCAAAGTGGTATTGGTATCCATTCCTCCTGGACCATCACAATCCTTGGAGATCAAAAGGCAAATTCCCCACGAATTAGCCCATGTCATGTTGTATCAAAAACTGGGTGAAAATTACAATAATTTACCCAGTTGGCTAAACGAAGGTTTAGCCTCGATAGTCGAGCTTTTCCCCAACCCGGATTATCCATTATTACTTGAAAAAGCGTATGAGCAAGATCTGCTCTTACATTTTGAGGATCTATGCAATTATTTCCCGACAGATGCGAACAATTTTCTGCTTGCCTACGCAGAATCGGCCTCCTTTGCCTGGTTCCTTCAGGGAGAGTTTGGCAATAGCAGTCTTGAATCATTGGTTGAGGCCTATGCCAACGGGTTGGATTGCAACAAAGGGGTTGAAACCGTTTTTGACAAAAATCTTTTGGACCTTGAGCGCAGTTGGCGGCAGGCAACCTTCAACGAGAATCCCATCCGCGCTTCGCTGGCTGGCCTTTTTCCCTGGATGTTGATCTTTCTGGTAGTTTTGACGCCATCTGTTGGATTATTCGTTGTCGATATCATTTTACGACGCAGAAAAAATAGTTAGATCGTTACTTTAACCTGAGTATTGGATAACAGGGATTTTTGTCTGGTTGGTCATACTGAACTCCCCCAGGAGGTGAAGAATCCCTAAAACCTTGGTTGTTCAACTACATTTCCAGGGATATCTCGCCGCATTGCAGCTCGAAATGACAAATAAAGTACTTATCCAAACCTCTGTTTCCTTTCGGTTATATATATGGGGAGTATAAAATAGGAGCAAGATATGACCACACAACAGCACAGGCGTTTACATGCCCGCGTCGAGGGTCGTGTTCAAGGGGTTGGATTTCGTTATTTCGTGATGGAAAATGCGATTAAACTTGATCTCACGGGCTGGGTTCGTAACCGCTGGGATGGAACCGTCGAGGTCATAGCCGAAGCAGATCAGGAAAATCTTGATCTGCTCTTGCAAATTATCCAACGTGGCCCTCGGTCGAATACTACATCAAAGGTAACTGATCAGTGGCTACTGGCATCAGGGGAGTTCAAGCAGTTCCGCATTCGCCGAACGGCATAAAAACCAGGGCTTGAATTTGACATTCCGAACCCGTTCATATTCAAACTTTAGTAATTCAATAAGCCAGTTGTTAGCGCTGGATCTAGGATTCCTCGCTCGTCTAAAGTCTGTATACCGTGGCTTACCTTCAACAACGGCGGCTCGGAATGTCTTTTCAACCAAACCCCAACTTTTGCTCCTTTAACGAAATCCAACTCCCCCGGCCGATAATCAGATGATCCAAAACTTCAATATCGAGTAGCCTGCCGGCTTCGATTATGGCGCGGGTGATGACAATATCATCAGGGCTGGGGGATGGATCACCACTGGGGTGGTTGTGAACCACAATGATAGCGGC
>CAZVPR010000186.1:0-6192 GCA_964629085.1 uncultured Anaerolineales bacterium | reverse complement strand
CCTTGTCAATGGCGGCCTGTTTGAGCACATGGACCTGAGAGTCACTCATGATCATGCCTCGGATGTCATCATCAATGGGCAATAACTCAAAAATACCCAGTCGCCCTCTGAAACCCGTACCGCTGCACAACGCACACACCGGCTTCTCTGTACTATGTTGACCCAATGGCTTGTCCGTATTCGTATCGGTCACTTTTTCAATATCGGATTGGCATTCAGGACACACCCGGCGTACAAGTCTTTGAGCCATAATCGCAAGCACAGACGAACATACCAGATAGGATTCTATACCCATATCAATCAGTCGGGTCACGGCACTGGCCGAGTCATTGGTGTGCAGGGTACTCAAAACCAGATGACCCGTTAAGGCGGATTGAATGGCTATACGCGCCGTTTCCAGGTCCCGGATCTCACCCACCATGATGACATCCGGATCTTGCCGTAAAATATGACGGAGACAGTTGGCAAAAGTAAGGTCGATTTTAGGCTTTATCTGCATTTGTCCAATGCCGGGAATGCGGTACTCGATAGGATCTTCCACAGTCAAAATATTACGGTTGTCGGAATTCAACTCCGTCAGCGCCCCATAGAGAGTCGTGGTCTTGCCGCTTCCCGTTGGACCGGTCAGGAGCACAATGCCATGGGGTCTATGGATCAGCTTACTGAACTGCTTCTCTGTGTCCGGCTCAAAACCCAATTTCCCCAAACCGAATTCAGAACCCGACTCATCCAATAGACGCAGGACAATGCGTTCACCTCCAGAGACAGGAATCGTAGAAACCCGAATATCTATTTCCCGGTCCCCAATCTTGATCCGGCTGCGCCCGTCCTGGGGGAGCCGACGTTCCGCAATGTTGAGTTTGGCCATGATCTTCAAGCGGGACACCAGTGACGGAAAAAATCGTTTGGGGATCTTCGAGTGAGTGTGCAGCACACCGTCAATGCGGAAACGTATCTTTATTTCCTGCTCATAGGGTTCAATATGAATATCACTTGCGCGTGCTTGGGTAGCCAAGAACAGAAACTTGTTCACCAGGCGTATAAGGGGGGCATCACCAACGCCATCAAGAAGGTCTTCTGTATCCGTACCCTGGCTAATATCAGAAAAACGCCCATCCGCATCCAATATCCCCATCGCATCAGACTGTGCCGCACTGTCTTGAAAATGGTAATGGCTCAATCCTTCTTCAATAATCGAAGCGATGCACACATATTTCTTACAGAGCCTGCCGAACAGAGTCACAACAGAATCAATGGCCAACATATCCAGAGGATCTGCCACGGCAATACTGACTCCACCGTCCTGACGGGCAAAGGGCAGGATATTGTGTTTCTTGAGAAATCTTATGGGGAGCTTCTGGAATGCCCCCTTTTCAATTCCCTCTTTGGGTACTTGGTCCAAGAAAGAATAACCGAATTGCTTGGCCAGGGCAGCGGCAATATCTGCGTCATCCACCAGGGCTTCTTCAACCAGGATCTGACCAATTCGTCGGTAAGGATCTTGCTGGGGCTGCAATGCCAGGCAATGAGATAATGCCTTATCAGTAAGAGATGTGGTTTGTTTTAGGATATCTCCCAGGCGTTTTGGATCAGGCTGTTCAATCATGCTTCGTTCTCTCTTGATCCGGCAATGCCTGATCAGCCGGGGAAACAGGGGGGGGATTACCCGAAGTACTCAAATGCTCTTGCTGCTTGTCTTCAGTCATCTGCGTCAAACTTGTCTCATCCGCCAAAACCTTGGGCGTAATAAAAAGCAACAGATTGGTCTTCTGTACACGTTCTCTTTCCGCCCGGAACAACACACCCACCAGGGGTAGATCCCCCAGGATCGGCACTTTTTCCACCACCGTCTCCGTGTCGTCTTGGATGAGTCCGCCAATAACCACTGTGGTGTCACTCATAATAGAGATGATTGTCGTCGCCTTACGTTGGGCCGTGGTTGGCGTTTCATTACTCAGACCTGTAGATCCTTCTATAAGTTTACTAAAGGTCGTATCGATCTCCAGACGCACAAAACCACCGGCACTGACATGGGGCGTGACAGTCAATTCAACACCCACGTCTTTAAAGTCAAATGTGCGAATCGCGGTTGGTGTGGAGGGATCGAATTCAGTGACGCGAGACTGACGCACATACGGCACATTTTGACCAACAACGATCTTGGCTTCTCGATGATTCGAGGTCAGTATGCTGGGCGTTGAAAGCACATTGACACCCGAGGTCCTTTCCAGGGCCTTGAGGATCGCACCTATTTTGGTTTCACCGCCTACTTGCTTATATGCCCCAACAGAAAGCCCTTCGATATCACCGGTAGAAGCCTCCAGCCGAGGCCCAAAGCTTGTGCCTGCAAATCCCCTCACACTATCAGCCACGGCCTCATCCAGTGTGGCCCAGTCAATCCCCAATTCCTTTAAGACGTTTGTGCTGACTTCCACAATCTTAAATTCCACCAGGACCTGTTCTCTGATCACGTCCAGTTCTTTCACCATGTTCTCGACGATCTTGTAATCCTGGGGCTGTGCAATGACAATCAATGAATTGGTGCTTTCATCCGCCGTAATCTGGAATGACTCTCTTCCCTCGCGACCCACGGTAGCGCTGATTCTTCCCAAGGCCGCAGACACTGATTTTTCCATTTCTATGGCTTCGGCGTGCTTGAGGAAGATGACATGGACATAACCCGCTTCCAGGGGACTCTCTATATCCAAATACTCAACCAGCGTTTGCACGGTCTGCAAATCTTCTTCAGTGGCCATAACGATGAGGGAATTCGTCCTGTCGTCGGCAAGAATTCTCAGTGGACCATTGCCTGCTTCGGCGGTAAGACGTTTATTTACCCCAGCAGGGCGGATCTGGCTCCGCTGAATGATCCCCGTGATTTGCGTACTTAGGTGTTCAGCAGAGGCATACTTGAGAGGCATGTGCTGAATATACTCCGGCGGCTTTTCCACATCCAATTCTTTGAGGATTCGCGCAATCCGATGAATACTCGAAGAGGTATCTGTAATAATGACAGTATTGGATTCCGGAAACACGGTTGCCTGCCCACCGGTCGATGTCAATGAGGAAACAACGGCATTCACCTGTGTCACACTAACAAACTGAAGCGGTATGATTTGGGTAACCAGCCAATCTTCGACTGCGATGGTCGATGGATCTGCACCGACCTGAATAGGATGATTGCCCTTGGCAGCCACGGCCCGAGGCACTATCTTCACCATATCCCCGGAAACAACGGCTGAATAGCCATGCGCATCCAGGACCGATTCCAGAATACGATACACATCCGCCACCCGGACCTGTGTCGGCGACATCAAGGTTACATTGCCTTTTACCTTGTCATCCACAAAGAAGTTGACACCGGTAAGCTGACTAACCGTTTTGATGAATATGCGAATATCCACTCGGTTCAGATCAACCGAAATGAGTTTATTCGCAGCCTCCGGGCGGTCCAGCAGAGGCATCTTGGGCCGTAACACTCCCTCTTCGAGGGCACCTATATTGTTCCCCGAGGCATGCCCCTGAATCCCCAAGCCGAGTAAAGCAATGACAATCCCTGTCCTGGTAATCAATCGTCTGTTCGTCAAATATCTCACCTCACCATGCACTCGGACGCAAAGCCAAAGTCCTCTCTTTTTGGCCACGGGTAAGCCTGAGTTCAGCTCGCCCCAAACTTCTTGCCTTCCTTAACACTTGGGCCGCCTTGCTTAGCTTGCCTACTGACTGCCCATTGATCATGCGAATCACATCACCATCCCGCAGCCCGACCATGCGCGCTACAGGTGATTTTGACACGCCTGACACCTTCAAACCTCCAGGTCCTTCCCGGTTGGGCTCCAGAGTAAGACCTCGCAGCCCCTGGCCCAAGCGCTGCACGCTACTGGTCGAAGCTATCGTATTGACCAGGCATTCGGCGGGAGATGTCGTTATCAAGACATCCTTGATGTTCCCCTGCACCGGCACAGGAACAGGCGGCTTGGCGGCCCGTGCCACCACGGCCTGATTATCCGATGTCGCCCGGCTCTCAGTCGGCACGACATCCAATGTGAAACGCTCTCCCTGGAAAACGACAACAGCACGGTTGGGCAGGATCTTTTCCAGGCGTGCCCCTTGAATCATATCCCCTACGCGGTAGATATCCTGCTTGTCCGTTTTTGCATCTTCCAGTACTGCGAATGAAACCGCCTGATCGCCTGCTACTGTACCTAGCAGCTTGATCCCAAGTTGAGCCAATGCCGACTGGGCCACTTTGTGTTTATCATCTACCTGGGTTTTTGGAGCCCCGTCATTGGCTTGCAGACCTTTCCCGAAGATATTCCTTTCCAGAATCAGCGTGCTATTCACATCACTCTGAGCATGTGTCGTCCCTGCACTACCGTTAGCTGAATGCACGATCTCTGGCCCCGTTGATGGCTCTGCCGTCTGCTCCGACACAAGAAATGTCCTGACCACATAGCCAAACGCACAGAGCAAGCCTATATTCGCCAGCCACATGAGTTTGATCGATTGTCTCTGATATCGTTTCATAGGTCTCACCAAATTCTAGCCTGATGAAAGCGGCTCTCACAGGCCAAGAGTTTCAAGTACACGGTTGACATCGTCAAGGAACTGGGATGGATAGATAGAATCCGCAAGCCCCTGGAGGATCAAGTTGCTGTCGCCTGCCATAATCATAGTCAAGCTGCTCCAGAAGACCTTTTTGATTGCCCAACAACATCTCCTCACCCCGTTGATGCTCAGAGCCCGAATTCTGCCAGAAGGAACGAGAAGCCATGGGCGCGGCCTCACCACGGAGGACATCAGGAAAGGTAGTCTTCCAATTCTCCGCAAAGCCATCTTCCCCAACTGGAGTACCCATCGTATAGCCTTGGCTACGCGCCCCAAACCATGGGAATTTATCCACATCCCATGAATCAGAGGATGGGAAATCAAAACGCAGCTTCGTATCATCCTTTAGCCCAGCCAGACGTGCTACAGGCATTCTTAGCATGCTTGTAGCTTTCAAACTTCCCGGCCCTTCCAGGTTGGGCTCCAGAGCAAGACCTCGGAGACCATATTCAAAACGCTGGATACTGTTGCCTGAGACTACCGTATTGACCATGCGTTTGGAGGGAGATGTCATCTTCAGGACGTCTCTGCTCTGTGCCGGGGCAGGAACGGGTTGCTCGGTGCTCTGCGCTACAACGCCATCTTCCGGCATGGTCCGCCCGTCAGTCAAGGCAACATCTAATGTGCAATGCTCTCCCTGAAAAACGACAACAACACGATTGGGCAGAATCTCTTCCAGGCGCGCCTCTTGAATGGTGTCGCCTATCCGATAGATATCCTGCTGGCCTGTCTTGGAGTCTTCCAGTACTGCGAACGAAACCGTCTGATCACCAGCAACCGTGCCCAAAAGCTTAATCCCAAGTTGAGCCAAAGCCAGTTGTGATATCTTGTGTTTGCTACCGGCCGGTGTTTTCAAAACCTTCTGATTACCCTGGGGGCCTTCGCCAAAGATGTTCCTCTCCAAAATCAGCGTGTTATTCACATCGTGCAAAGCAGGAAGAGCCTTCTCTTTCACACCTCTATCCGTTGAAAATCCAGTCTTGCTTCCGACAGACGGCTCTTCTGTCGGGTGCGGTGTAACAAGTGTCTTCGCCACATAAACGAGCGCAAGAATCAGGCCCAAGTTCACCAGCCACATCATCCGAACCGATTGTTTCTGATATCGTTTCATAGCTAACAGGTCTTGGCCTGATGAGAGAGGCTTTCGCAGGCCAAGAGTTTCAGTTTCTTCACCCTTCACGCCTCCTTAACCCCTAATTAGAACATAATTGAAACTGCAATGCCATAGCCAATATTGGCCATCGCGTGAAAAAGCACCGGTACAATCAGGGATTTCGTTCTCAAGAACAGCCATCCCATCACCGCACCTGGAAAGAATGTCAAGAGAGCAAAGCCACTCTCCCAGACAATCGCATGGAAAACGCCAAAGATCAAAGCCGATCCTACAATAGCGACTATCTGCCTTGTCTTGGGTTCCAAACATCTGCACTTCTGGCAAAAGAGCAGTATCGTACTTAGCAGATACCCCCTGAAAAAGACCTCTTCCGGCAACGCCACATGGGTTAATTGACGGATTGCCCACAGTGCCCATTGCCCCTTAATGGGCGGCTCCATCAGTGGAACCGTCCAGGCAAATGACTGCAC
>CAZVPR010000185.1:0-6285 GCA_964629085.1 uncultured Anaerolineales bacterium | reverse complement strand
AAAGAAGCTGCCGATTCGCTGGCTGCAGAATTCGACATTCCCAAGGTACACGAATCCGTCGAGGCGTTGATCGCGGATCCGGATGTAGAAATTGTGGATATCGCCGTGCCCCCTTGGGCGCAGTTAGAAATTGTCGAAAAGGTGGTTGCTGCTGGCAAGCATATGCTGTGCCAAAAACCATTGGCTGATAATTTCTCAGATGCTGTCCGCATTGTAGAACTGGCCGAAGAAGCAGGGGTCAAACAAGCGGTCAATCACCAGATGCGTTGGGACGCAGGCATTGCCGCTGCTCGCGATCTTATCAACCGCGGCTTCATCGGCATTCCTACCGATGCCCAGATCCAGGTCAGCTGCGAAACCCATTGGCACCTTTGGCCCTGGCTGGCTTCCGCGCCCCAACTGGAAGTGATGTACCACAGCATCCATTATCTCGATACCATGCGTTCGCTATTTCGCACCCCAAAATGGGTCACGAGCCGCCATGCACGTTTCGCAGACCAGGATGCAGTGCAAGGTGAAACCAAGACCATCACTGTGCTCGATTATCCCAGCGGCTTGCAAGCCATGGTCTCGGTCAATCACTACAACATCCATGCCGAAACGTTCGCGACGTTCCGCTTTTTAGGTACTGGAGGCGCGATCAATGGGACCATTGGTCTGATGTACAACTATCCCGAAGGCCGCCCCGACACGTTTGTTTACACATTTAAAGGCAGTGATCCGATTGAAATCGAACTCGATGAAATGTGGATTCCCGATGCCTTCGCCGGCCCCATGGCCAGCTTGATGGAAGCGATTGAAATCGACGGTATCCCCTTCAGCAACACCCGAGACAACCTGGATACGCTGCGGGTGGTTAACGCTGCTTATCTTTCAGCGAATGAGAATCGTTCCGTGCGACCTGAGGAGATTCAATAAGACTTCACCACGGAATTATCCACCCTTTACTCAAAACAACAGGATTGCCTCTGGAAGATTCAATCTATGCAAACCTGTTTTGCATTGTTGCTACATTTAGTCACCAGAATTCGGGTTTCAAGCGCCCGCCGGTGCAACTCCCGAACACCTTTTTCCCAAAACCATTGATTTGAGCTAAACACTGCCACCCTGGGTTTTTGCTTTGGGTTATTGCTGTTCGACTAACTTTAAATTATACAAAAATTTACTTTTCGCCCCGCGTACCCGCCGGCGCCAGCTAGCTCGCATGCAAGCGGAGTTAGGCAGATTGATCTTTCTAACACTCTCGACATTTCATGACAGTATTTTCACTTCCTTCTCAATTTTGCCACCAAAGTCCATTTCCAACACTTCAAGATCATAATGTGATTGAAGATTGAGCCAAAATTGGGGGGACATGCCAAAATAGCGCCCAAGCCGAAATGCAGTGTCAGCAGTTATTGAACGTTTTCCATGAACAATTTCATTAATTCTGCGCGGATCAACGTTGATATCTTTTGCCAATCGATACTGTGTAATCTCCATTGGATTTAAGAATTCTTCTAATAAGATTTCTCCCGGATGTATCGGATTTATTTCTCTTGTCGTCATTTTTGCCTCAACAATTTATGAATGGTAATCTGTAATCTCAACCTGATATGCATGACCATCACGCCAAATAAAACATATTCTCCATTGATTATTTATGCGGATGCTGTATTCTCCTTTTCGATCTCCACTTAACTTTTCTAATCGATTTCCTGGCGGAACTCGTAGTTCTGATAAATCAGTGGCTGCATGAACGATAAGCATTTTTCTCGTTCCACGCCTCCAAATAGTATTGGGTAACTTTCGCGGTTTTTGCCCTCGAAATAGATTTTCAGTGTCTTTGTCAGAAAAGGATTTAATCATTCACAAAATAATAGCGCGACACACTAATGGTGTCAAGAACAATGATTTTGATTCTGCCTAACTTCGACTTTATGGAAGCCGAACCTTCATACCCGACACCCATTGACCAAAGTTGGGGTGTCCTGGTGTTTATACATCACAAAATACTCGCGATGACCCAAGGCTTCTGATTTCGTCCCCTGGCCAGAAGCTACACTTTCAACCATTTGTCGCAATTCATGGGCAGCCTCCCCTATTGTGAGTTCACCTGTCAAGATTCGGCTGGCGTCGAAATCCATATCGCCTTCCATGTGCTGGAAGGTTCGGCTATTCCCCGTGATTTTGATCAGCGGCGCGATGGGTGCCCCGATGACACTGCCGCGCCCGGTGATAAATAATATGATATGCGCGCCGCTGGCAATTAAATCCATGATGCCCTCAGTATCGTTGGGATTGGTATAGCCAAACTGCATGAAGTGCGGATCTGGGACACTATCCAGTATCCAAAGACCGGTGTGCGCAGGACGTTCTCCAACTTTGATCACGCCTTGAATGGGACGGGAACCCCCTTTGATGAAGGCGCCCATGCTCTTGTCTTCGATCGTGGTCAATCCACCCGCAAAATTTCCGGGTGCGACTGAATATTGACGTACTTCTTTGCAATACCATTCGGCCTTGTGATAGGTTTCTTCCAATTGTGGTTTTACTTCTGGCGTTGCCGCGCGATCCATGATGATATCTTTCAACCCTAACATTTCAACTATCTCTTCGAAAATTGCGGTGCCTCCAGCATCGACCAAAAGGTCATAAAAAGCCCCCACAACTGGATTCCCGGCAATCCCCGATGTGGCATCAGATCCACCGCATTCCGCGCCGATCACCAGGTCTTGCAGGGTCATGGGAACTTTTTGAGTGGAAGCTTCCATTTTCTGCCGTAATTGGGCCAGGATCGCTTTTCCTTTGGTTACACTTTTCGCCGTGCCCCCAGCATGTTGAATGTAGAACCAATCTGCTGGACGGCCGGACTGTTCCACTACTTCAGCAATTTTGGCCGGCTGAGTATATTCGCAGCCAAGCCCCACGGATAGAACGGCCCCAATATTTGGATGACGCGCCAATGCGAGCATCAATCGAATGGCATATTGGTTATCGTAACAACCGGGAAATCCAATCACATGCGTATCTGGCTCGCCCTGGGCAATCAGGTGGGCGACATGTTGAGCGCATTCGACGGTGTAAATCACCAGGATCAGATTACGAATACCCTTGCGGCCATCCTGACGTAAATATGCTTGCCATGTGTTTTCTGTTGTGGACATAAAATGCTCCCAAAAAGCTCAATCCTTTTTATCAGCTGTTGTCGTGTCAGAAGATTTTCTTTACCTGACACCATAGCACTAGACCCCTTTTCACTCATAAACCGTATCCGTAACGGCCCCGGTGTTGACATCTAATGTGCTCGATCGTTCATCGAAAGCGCTGGCGCAGTTATGAAGATGCACCCAATCGCCATCCTTAATTGTCTGCGTGCTATGGCCAATACATATGCCATATTTAGTTACAGCCTCACCTTTCGGAATTTCTGCTAAAGCTACTTTATGGCCATAGGGGATGTCTTTCCGCAAAGTGATAGTTAACTGTTCCAACGCGCCAATCAACTCGACCGAATCTCCAGCTTTGGAATCCGCCAGCAGCACGGCAGTGTTATCAGCGTTGTGAATTTGAAAGCATTTGATCATGAGAAATATCCTTCGTTAGAATCGACCGTAGGTTTCATAGGCTTTTACCGGATGGACCCCTTCCAGGATCGATTTTCGCACCAGGTTCTCAGTGGCAACCACTTCCTCCGATTCCAACAAAACCTCCTCGGCAATTTCACCCCGAATGACCAGCACACCATCGCGGTCCCCGACAATGAAATCACCGGGGCGAACCCGAGCACCTTCGATCACAACCTCACAGTTATAATCAACAATTTCCCAGCGTCCCAGCACATCCAACGGCGTTCTATAGAGTGAAAATGCGGGAAAGCCCAGGTCGATCATATAATCCGTATCTCGGATGCCACCATAAATGACCGCGCCTCGGCAGCCGCGGTATTTAGCCGTTTCTGCGCTAAGCTCACCCAGATGGGCGGATACTCGATCGTACGCCTGGGTGACGATGACCTGCCCGGGCTTGATATCCCCCAGCATTTTTAGCAATGGGATATAGACTTCATCCGGATCTTTGTTGATGCTTTGCTTGCCCAAGATCGGCATGGCTGTACCGGTCAGGCGCTGACCCGGCACAAGCGGTTGTAGCGTATGCGGCAATCCGAAGTTAACTTCTCCACGCTCATCCAAAATATCTGATATCGCACCGGTATAAATCTTTTCAAACCGTTCTATTATTTCCAGCGTTGGAATACTCATACCTAATCTCCTACAAAATTTCTATGGTCGCGTCGTGAATAAAATCCCAGTCAAGTTCAATGCCCATACCAGGAGCATCGGGTACGTGGGCATATCCAAACTCATCGATAAATATGGGTTTCTTTAGCCCGAAACTATACATGTCTGAAGGCCACAATATTTCAAAGAACTCACAGTTTTTCATGGCGCAAGCACAATGTAAATTGACGAGTTCCAGGGGATGATAAATCGTCGTATGCAGTTCACATTGCACGCCGAAGGATTCAGCCAGATGTGCCGTTTTCATCACGGCCGTTACGCCACCCTTCCAGGATACATCGGTGCGGACCATGTCAACGATCCCTTCACGAATGCAAAATGCTGCCGAGTAATGGCTTCCGGCGATCACTTCTGTGCCGCATATGGGAATGTCCAACTTGGCGGTCAGTTTTTGCAACCCCAGAAAATCCACATCGTAAAGGGGTTCTTCCAGCCAATAATAGTTCAACTTTTCAAGCTCACGACCCATGCGCAATGCCTGTTCATGGTTGTATGCGGCCACCGGATCGGCCATAAGAATGAAGTCATCGCCCACTGCCTTACGGCAGGCCTTGTAGGCTTCTAAATCAAAGTTATAGTCGCCTGGGGGATGCAGTTTATAGCCATGAAGCCCGCGTTCTTTGCATTGGAGTGCTTCATGGGCATACTCTTCTGGGGTTGGATGCAACAGAGAACTGGCATACACTGGCACCTTATCCCGGTAGGCGCCCAGAAGTTTGTAGAGCGGCAACCCGGCTTTCTTTGCCACAATATCCCACAAAGCGATATCAAAGGGTCCGTAACAATAGATGGGTGTATGTCCCCACCAGCGATCATTGACTCGACTTTCGTGCCATAACGCTTCACGATATAGTGGATCTCTGCCCATCAAAAAGGGCTTGATGGTCGTGGCGGCAATCTGTCCGGCCATTTTCGCGCCGCGCCCGGCAAAACCAAAGGAATGCCCCTCGATACCTTCATTGGTTTTCAATCGCATGACCAAGAACTCCAGCTCTGATTTATCCCCTTTCAATTGATCTTGTGTCATTTTGGATTGATGTTGACAGATGTGGATTTGGACGTCGGTTATTTCCATTCGACTACCTCAGGGTGGTTTCTTGAATTCTCAAACATGGTACTGCTTCCTTTGTTTGTCCGCTTGGTGCCATCAGAGATTGCCAGATATTTTGATGATTTTGAGCAAATGTTTGCCGAAACGAGCGGCTTTATTGTTGACAATATCGCTCAATATGATATTATATATCCGATTATATATTGGTAAGACCATTTTGCCAAGTTACCATCTTACCTTTCATCGATCTACCTATGTCTGATTTTGGAACTGTCCAAAAAGAATCCCTATCCGATCAAATCGCAGAGCGGATAAAGCAAATGATTCGTGAGGATAAGCTGCGCCCTGGCGATAAACTGCCGCCAGAACGTGAGCTGGCTGCGACGATGGGCGTGGGACGCCCCGTTTTGCGCGAAGCGCTGCGAGCATTGTCGCTGATGAATATTATCGAAATTCGTCAGGGAGCTGGTACCTTTGTCACGGAGCTGGAGCCAACCAAACTCTTGGAGCACCTGGAGTTCGTTTTTTCCATCGATGATTCTTCCATTTTGGATCTATTTGAAACCCGAAAAGTAATTGAGAGTGGAATCGCCGAGTTGGCCGCCCAGCGCATCTCCGATGCGGAAATTGCCATTCTCGAATCAGCCCTTGAAGAAGCCGAGCGGGTGAGAGAAGATCCTGAAGCTTTTTTGAACGCCGACCACGAATTCCACTTGTGGATCGTGAGCATCGCTAACAACCCCATATTATTGCGTTTTATGGAATCGATTTACCAGTTAGGCCTGGCCAGCCGCACCCGTACCGGGCGTCTGGATGGTGTGGTCCCGCAAAGTGTTGATGATCTTCAAAAGATTTTTGCAGCACTGCGCGCCCGCGACCCTCTGGCAGCCCGCAAGGCCATGTGGCAGCATTTGGAAAATGTGGAATCGAGATTAAAAGGCATGCTCACAGATG
>CAZVPR010000184.1:0-6308 GCA_964629085.1 uncultured Anaerolineales bacterium | reverse complement strand
TTTTTAAGGTCAAATGTACCATAGCAAGATTAGTGTAATATAAAAGGGGTGTAAAAGGGTTATATGCAATTTTCAGAATAGTTCAGGGTTCGAGCAAACCAAAATATTTCCCCCAAGATTGCGGATCGCTGACCTGTTCGGTGTAGGCCAGGATAGCCTCACCATCCAGCGAGTAAAGCGGATGACAAGAAGTTGGAGCCGCCCCGCCGGGTGCATGGACAATGTGGTGAACAAGAGGGGCAACCAAATCGGCCCGGTCGAGTTGAGGAACGATCTCCTCAGCGGTTACGATGACAGTTTTGGCCGTCATCATCAGCTCTTCATCTACGCCTTTATTTTTGCCGATTTGAGCGTTGCCAGCTTCATCGGCGCGTAAGGCGTGGATCACGGCCACATCAGGTTGAATGGCTGGGAAGGCCATCAATTCTTCTTCTGAATAGGGATCTTGTATCCTGCGAACATCTGGACGCAGTTTGGGCAGGTCTGTACCTAACCAACCACGACCTGGCATGAAGTTGATCCCGGCCATTTGAGCCCGGAGACCGAACGCCAGGCTGGCTTCTGTTTCCTCGACAATTTCTATTTCCCCACGGTTGGCATAGTATGTGAACATCGGCGCTAAACCGAAGATCTCCAGCCCGAAGTAACAGCTGCGCACGCGCTGGATCATTCCCGCTCCGACCAGCAAATCGCTCTCCAGGCCGGCAGTAAAGGCAAGCAAAGTCAAATCCTTGGGTTGCCCTTCTTTCAGGAATCGCCTCACCAGCGCTTTCGAGAAAGCCATGGGACGGCGGTAGAGGGTCATGCCACCCAAGGCGAGCATATCGCCCACGCCGACGATGGCGGCAGCTTCTTCGAGAGAGATGCATTTGTTTTTCATAGTGAATCGCCTACTCCCATAGTTCAGGAGCAATTGTAGGCAAATTTAGAATATCGATCAGAGCCCGGTCAGCGTGGGGGTGGTGGTTTTCCTGGCCGACCAGAACGGTGAAGAAGCCAGCATTCTTGGCCGCAGTAATATTATCGGCAGAATCATCGAGAAAGGCGCAAACTTGGGGGTCTGCGATCCCCGCAATTTCCAGGGCTTTTTGGAAGGCTTCCCTTTGGGGTTTGCAAAAAGGCTCCAAGGCGTAAATATCAATGATCCCCTCGAAGCAATCGCTGATCTCCAAAAAAGACAAAACCCGCTGAACGTGGGCATCATCTGAATTGGTCAAAATCCAGCGCCGTTTGTGGATGCTCAGGATCATTTCTCGCAATTTATCATCTTGAGTAAGATATTCTGCCAAGGGCAAATCATGAACGAAATCGAGATAATCTTGCGGATCGATATTGAAATTAGCTTGCAATCCTTTGAGCGTAGTCCCAAATTTGGTGAAGTATTCATGGCGCAATTGCGGGATTTCACCCCAGGGAAGGTTCATGCGCTCGTGCATGTATAAGTCGATGCGCTCCCGAATTTTTTGCCAAAGACCACAAGATTCGGGGTAGAGGGTGGAGTCAAGGTCGAAGAAGACGGTAGAGATTGTCATAGTCGAATTTTACTTTTTATTCAAGTCATGGCAAGGGTAAGGATACTGAAGTTCAGACGATAGTTCGGACAAAAGGAAAACCAAGCAAAAATATCCTATCATTGCGTGCCGGCCTACGGCGCAGCAATGTCCGAATTTTTGTCCGAAGGTTAGTAAGTATAGACTATAATTTGTTCAGGAGAACATTATGCCCATTAAGATTCTTTCGGATGATGTTGCGTCTCAAATTGCTGCTGGTGAAGTTGTTGAAAGACCGGCATCTGTGGTCAAAGAATTGGTCGAAAATTCGTTGGACGCGGGCGCGAAATTTATCGCTGTTGAGATTGCTGGTGCCGGGAAAGACTTGATCGAAGTATCTGATGATGGATCAGGTATTCCAACCGATGAATTGCCCTTGGCCGTGGCTCGGCATGCGACAAGCAAGTTGGAAACGGCAGGTGACCTTTCGAAAATCGCAACGTTGGGATTTCGTGGCGAGGCCCTGGCTTCCATTGGATCGGTATCACATCTGACTATTACCACTCGACCACGAGATGCTGAAATGGGTTCCCACCTCATTGTTGACGGTGGCAGCGTGGGAAACGTTCAGCCATTAGGCGCCGCCGCCGGTACGGTTATCCGTGTTGAAAATCTCTTTTTCAATGTCCCGGCCCGATTGAAATTTTTGAAATCTGAGCGCACCGAGCGTCGGAAAATTGTCGAATTGCTCAATCGCTACGCGCTGGCCTATCCTCAGGTGCGTTTTGCTTTGAAACAGGATAAACGCCAGGTTTTCCAGACCTCTGGAAACGGCGATCGCCGGGAGATTTTGGCCAGGATTTATGATGCCGATATTGCCCGTAAGATGATGTCTGTAACCGCCCAATTTGAAGACTTAGAAATTACGGGCTTTATCAGCCCAACTTCAGTGACGCGCTCGAACCGGACAGGAATATTGTTCTTTGCCAATGGGCGGCCGGTTCGGGATGCTGCACTGACAGCCTCATTTGTCAGAGCCTACCACACGTTGCTTATGGTAGGGCGCTTTCCCATGGGAACGATTTTTTTGACCATGTCACCTGGGGAGGTGGATGTCAATGTTCATCCTGCAAAATCTGAGGTTCGATTCCGGAAGCAGGATGAGATATTTCGGGGAGTAGGGCGAGCGGTGAGAAATGCCTTGATGGCACACACCCCCGTTCCGGAAGTATCCGGTTTTGGTGAAAATGTTCGCTGGAGTACACCAAGTGCAGCTGGAGTTTGGCGTGATTCTGCTCAAAAAGAGATTGACCCGGCCTGGGAGATGAACGCTGAATCTTCTGTGGACCCGAGCCTTTCTCTAGAAAGCGAACCTAAACAAGCTCAGTTGCCCGAAGTCTCGATGCCGTTGCTGCGCCTGGTGGGTCAGGTCGCGGCGACCTATTTGATTGCCGAAGGCCCCGATGGACTATATCTCATCGACCAGCACGCCGCGCATGAGCGAGTTCTTTATGAGCGATTTCTGTCGCAACAAGGCGATGATATTCCTGCCCAGCAATTGTTGGAGCCAGAAACTGTCGAATTGTCGTTGGCTAATGCAAGTTTGTTGGAGGGTCAATTGAATTTGCTTTCAAAATTGGGATTCAATGTGGAACCATTCGGGCAGGGCTCATTTCTGGTGCGATCCATCCCACAAATATTGGCAGGTATGGATCCTGTAGCAGCAATACGGGTGGTAGTCGAAGATTTTGAAGAGGATGAAACGCCATTAAAAGACCGCATCGAGGATAAAATAATCGCCCGGGTTTGCAAACGGGCTGCGGTCAAAGCTGGTCAGGTCCTTTCTAGTGAAGAGCAACAAAAACTTCTTGCTGACCTTGAGGCCAGCAGTTCGCCGCGCACCTGTCCCCATGGTCGGCCAACCATGATTCATCTTTCCGTGGATTTGCTCGAACGTCAATTTGGCAGAAAAGGAGCGCGCTGAATAAAAATGTCCGAGTGGGTGCTTATCGTCCGGGTCTCTGGGAAAAAGCCGTTTTATTACGTGCTGAACCCTGGCAAGAACTCAATTGGTCGCTATTCTGACAGCGATATCATCATTGACGATGAGTCTGCATCTCGTCGACACGCGGAAATCATATTTATCCCTGACCGCCAAAGAGTATCTATTACAGACTCGGGCAGCACCAATGGTACTTTTGTCAACCGAAAGCGCCTGACTGAAAGTATTGTCCTAAAATCTCGGGATGTGATTCGCATCGGCGGCTCGAGTCTAAAAATTCTACATCGAGGGACGGATGCAAAGGAAAGCTCAATTTCGGGGACACATCTGTTTTCCCGCGATCAAGTATTGGAAGCCATTGATTATCAGGCGGTGGTGTTGTACGAAGTTGCCGAACGCTTAAATGTCATCACTGAACTGGATGTTGCCCTGACAGAAGTGGCCGAGTTGACGAAAAAAGCCCTGGGTGCAGATAAGTGCAAGATCATTCTGGCCGACCAATTTGACCAGCTAGCCGAATATGGATTTCCTCAGACGATCGCAGCAACGGCAATTCAACAGCACTCAGCGGTTGTAATCCCAGACGAAATTGGCCTTAGAGGGGCTTCCGCCTTAATTCTAGGGGTGAGCGCGGCAATGTGTATCCCCGTAATCAGCAATAACCAGGTGCTTGCATTGATCTATTTGTGTAAGACGGATCCCGAGAGCACCTTATTTGATGAGAGTGATTTGCAGGTTGCCACTGCCATCAGTCATCAGGCAGCCTTAACCATAGAGCGCATGCATTTGATCGATCAAGTTCGCCGGGAGCAAAATCTACGCCAAGCTTTACAGCGCTTTGTTTCCCCCAAAGAGGCAGAATACTTAATAGGGGAATATGAAAATAATAGTGGACTTCCAGAACTGGTTGAAAGGGATGTTTCGGTTCTATTTGCTGATGTGGAAAAATCAACCCTGCTTGCCGAAAAATTGGGCACAAGGCAATTTGGAGATTTGTTGAATGCTTACTACGCTACGGTCACCGAGATCGTATTCGATAATGGTGGCATGGTGCGTTATCATGGTGATGGCGTTATGGCCATTTTTGGCATGCTGGGGGATCAAGAAAAGAAGGAGATTACTGCAGTAAAAACTGGGCTGGCAATTCTTTCAAAAGTGACATTTCAAATAGAGGGAAATTTAACGAAAATTCAAGTGGGTATTGGAATCACAACTGGGCAGGCGGTTGTTGGATATGTAGGGAACGACCAACGTGTTGAGCTTACTGTGTTAGGCGAAACGGTTAATATGGCCCATCGAATTCAGAATTTTGCTCGTCCCAACCGCTTATTTGTAGATGCCGAAACCTTGCATGCATTGGATGGTAAATATTTCTATCGGAGGTTAAAACCGATCAAAGTGCGCGGCAAGAAATCTGCCATCGAAGCCTTCGAAATATTTGCAGAATCAGAAAAATGGACCCAAATTTTTAGTTGATCTATGCATGCTTTGTGGCTTGAAAGTAAGACTTTAAGATTCCGCAGCGATCTCTCGGAACCTATTCCAGATACGAATGAAGCGTTGATCCGGATGAAATTAGCGGGGATTTGCAGCACTGATCTGGAGCTAGTAAAAGGGTATTATCCCTTTAAGGGGGTGCCAGGACACGAATTTGTCGGCGAGGTAGTCGCTTGCCCTGCCGATCCTTCCTGGGTGGGGCAGCGTGTGGTTGGGGAAATCAACATTGTTTGTGGCCAATGTTCATCCTGCACAATTGGAAATACAACACATTGTTTGCAACGCACCGTTCTCGGCATCAAAAATAGAGCTGGCGCCTTCAGTGAATACTTCACTCTGCCCACCGAAAACCTTCACCGCGTGCCGGATTCAATTCCTGATGAGGTCGCCGTTTTTGCTGAACCTCTGGCCGCCGCGCTTGAAATCCAAATCCAAATTCAATTTCGCCCAACTGATCATGTCTTGGTGGTCGGTGCAGGTCGTTTAGGCCAGCTCATCGCCCAGAGCCTCGCCCATACTGGGTGTAAAATGCAGGTTTTGGCGAGAAATGAAAAATCGAGAAATATTCTGCAATCAACTGGAATTGAGTGTATCGTTCAAAGTCAAATCAAACCTGGAAGAGCAGATATTGTTGTTGAAGCCAGCGGGTCTCCAGAGGGCTTCAAAATCGCCAGAAAGTCAGTTCGACCGCGGGGAACCATCGTGTTGAAAAGCACGTATACCAGTGAAATGAAAATTAATATGTCTTCCATTGTGGTGGATGAAATCAATCTGATTGGCTCGCGCTGTGGCCCCTTTGATCTAGCTTTGCGATACCTCGAAAAAGGATGGGTTGACCCGCTCACTTTGCTTGATGGAAGTTATTCTCTAAAGGATGGGGTCGAGGCCTTCGATAAAGCAGCAAGAGCCGGAGTTTTGAAAGTTCTTTTGAAACCTTAGATCTCAAGGGGTAAATGTATGGTGAAGGCCGATCCTTTGGCGACCTCGCTCTCGAATTCGATTTTCCCGTTGTGCCCTTCAATGATCCGATATACGATTGTCAGTCCAAGTCCCGTGCCCTGGGCGTAATGTTCTGACCCAGGCACGCGAAAAAACTTACTAAACATTTTGCCCTGATATTTTTCCGGAATGCCGATACCAGTATCCTGGACGGTGATATGGATGAATTCGGAATCTGCGGTTGCGCCGAGTTTTACTTTGCCCCCAGGGTGGTTATATTTTATGGCATTGCTCAGTAGGTTTAGAACTGCTTGAGTTAACTTGACCCCATCGCCTTCAATTTGGGGTAAATTGGCTGGGTAATCGCTTTCGAAGATAAG
>CAZVPR010000183.1:0-6766 GCA_964629085.1 uncultured Anaerolineales bacterium | reverse complement strand
ACATACCCAGGTTGCCGGAGCGGAAAGGAGGTTCGGCATCTTCGCCGTAAGGAACAGCAGAGCCAGAGAGTTGCAGGTCCTGAGCAAATTGCAGACCAGTCAAAGCTTCAGGAGTGTCGAGGGCACAGCCATCGCGGTTCTCGGTGAAGAATCCACCACCAGCTGCGTTCATCCACACGCCGTAAGGACCCCACCAGGCGCTAGCACCATAGCCCTGGACATCATCGCCAAGGGCGGAAACAGCTTCAGCAACTTCAGCGAAAGCTTCCCAAGTCCATTCGCCAGCAGCTTCCAGATCGCGAGGATCATCAACGCCAGCTTCGGCCAGCAGGTCGAGGTTGAGGTAGAGAGCGAAGGTGGAAACGTCACGGGGTAGACCCCAGAGTGTCTCGCCGGTATTCCCGGATTCGGGGTTAAAGGTCAGGTGGAACATGGGACCGGGGTAGAAATCTGCGTCGGCGTAGCCCTCGGTGGCGTCAGCCATGTCGCGCATATCAAGGATCAGGCCGCGGGTGGCGAAATCAGCAACATCGGTTCCAGGGATCCAGAAGACGTCTGGGGCGGTACCGGAGGCTAATTCAGTCTTGAGTACATCCTGGTAGCTGGCAGTCTCAGAACCACCGGGCTCGTATTCCAGGGTGATGCCTTCGAGTTCCAGGCTGTCGCTGATGCCTTGATAAACATCGGCTTCTTCCTGATTGTCTGGGCGAGTGCGCCAGCGCAAAACGATTTCTTCATCTTGAGCTGCTCCAATGCCGACTGTCCCGAAAACCAGGGAAGCTACCAGCAGTAAGGAAAGCAGCAATAAAATTCGTTTGTGTGTCATTTGATCTTCTCCAAGTATAGTTGAATATTTTTGAAACAAAATAGTAAAAGAGATTTATGTAGTATTGTTTTGTTGGGCACCACCTCCTTTCAGTGAATAATCAGCCCGATGGTTTTTCCATCTAAGCAGCTTCAGTGCACAAATGTGACCGGTAACATCCGTTGGGAAAAAAATCAAGTAGATTCACGTATTACAAGTTCGACATCCACACTGATTAGTTGATACACTTCATTGGGCTCCTCGATAATTTTTAGCAGACGTGTCATTGCCATTTGACCAATATCATATTTGCCATATTGGATCGAACTCAAAGCAGGGTTTTGCATGGCGGAAAATTTAATGTCGTCAAATCCCATGATGGCACAATCATCCGGAACCTTCAGACCCATATCATGGCAGCTACGCAACGCGCCAATGGCCATAAGGTCGTTGTATGTAAAAATTGCTGTTACTCTGGGGTTATTCGATAATAGTTGTTGGGTGGCTTCATACCCCCCCCGCAGATTAGGGGGGGTCAGGATCAACCAGTCATCTTCAGGGGTAATGTTGTGATTCAACAGAGTTTCCCGGTAACCAAGAACACGCCTGACTGCATTGGGATCGTGTCCCTCATGGGTCAGCATGCCAATTCTTTGGTGTCCGCGTTCAATCAAATGCTCTATCGCCAGCTTGGCCCCTTTGCATATATCTACATTGACGATACTGGCTTTGGGATGGTCGATTTCTCGGTTGATGATAACGAAGGGTTTGTAATTGTTGGCGAAGGCGAGTAATTCTTCATCGCTGGAACTGGCTGTAGCCATGATCACCCCATCTACCTCTTGAGCGGCCAGCAGGTTTAGAATGTTTTTCTCGCCTTGTGGGTTATCGTCTGTGTTACAGACAAAAACGTTATAGCCCTGTTCCAAGGCTGCATCTTGAACACCGCGGGCAACTTCAAAGAAGAAGGGATTGGTTATATCGGCAACCACCAAACCCACCGTGCGGGTTTTTTGCGTAACCAGGCTTTGTGCCAATCGACTGGGTCTGTAACCCAATTCCTCGATAGCGGCCTCGACTCGCTGACGGGTTTCAGGTGTGACACGGTCGCTATTATTAATCACACGCGAGACGGTCTGGTGGGACACACCAGCCAGGGAAGCGACATCTCTGATCGTTACACGGTTTCGGGCCAATTTAGTATCTCTGCCTGTCGAAGAATTCTCTCGCTAGACAATGTTACCGGTCATGTGACCGGTAACATATATCATAGCGAATATTTATTCAGATGTCAAGCCCAAACATGATATTTCACTATGAAATTGCTAAATTAAGTATAAAGAGGGGAAATTAACAGTAGGGACCCGGCACAGCAGTATCCCTACTGTTTTGAGATTACTTCAGGTATTTATCCATCCAGCGCAGAATGTGATTGAGGCGTGAGATACGTCGGTCCGTGCGGCCGGTGCGTGAAAGGCCATGTGGTTCGTCAGGGAAACGCACCATTTCAGAATCAACACCAACAGATTGTAAAGCTACAAAAGCCTGTTCGCCCTGCTCGATTGGACAGCGATGGTCATTCTCGCTGTGGATGATCAGTGTAGGCGTTTTAGCGTTGCCAATGTGCATCATTGGCGAGTGTTTCCAGGCTTTGTCGATATCTTCGATGGGCGACTTATTTCCCAAGACCTGTTGGAAGATCCAGTTCAAATCGCTGGACCCCCACATGCTGACGAAGTTGCTGACCACGCGCTGCGCCACGGCAGACTTGAATTGGTGCGTGTGACCGATGATCCACAAGGTCATATAACCGCCATAGCTTCCGCCTGTGACACCCATGCGATTAGAATCGATATACGGTTGAGAAGTCAGATGATCGGCCCAAAGCATCAAATCTGCATAATCGGCACCACCCCAATCATCCGCGATAGCACCGGCATGGTCTTCGCCATAGCCCTGTCCGCCGCGTGGATTGCTGAAATAGACAACATATCCTTGAGCGGCCAAATAATAGAATTCGTGCATGAAAAATTCAGAGTACTGTGCCAAAGGTCCGCCGTGGATTTCCATGAGCGATGGGTAGGTCTGGGAGGAGTCAAAGCCAGGGGGTTTCAAAATCCACCCCTGAAGGTCGTTATTGTTACGTCCCTTGAACCAGACTTCCTCGACTTCGCCAAGATTTACATTCTGTAACCATGAGTTGATCTTCGTGATTTGGCGAGATTCTTGCTTCCCAAGATCGCGCACCCAATTTTGGCCGGGGTCTTTCATTGTCCCGAAGAAATAGGCCACTTTGTGATGCTCACGATCGAAGCTGAAACCGCCGACAACGCCTTTTTCGTCGATGAGAGTATCCAGTTTCTTGCTGGAGACATCGACGGACATCAATAATTCGCTGCCGTGTTTGCAAACCGGGAAATAAAGCTTGTCCCCGTCAGGCGACCAGACTGGGGGTGTCAACAATGCGGCGCTAAAATTTAGGTCGTTGATGGCGGCTTGATCGGTGGTGAAGGCCAAATCGGAAGTCAAATTTTGAGCGGGGGATGAACCGTCAAAAGGAACGACCCAAACGTTTAGATTCTTCCACCAATCGCCTAGGCCTTCGCGTCCATAGTAAGCAATCCATTTGCCATCTGGGGAAAATGTCGGGAATTGTTTGTATCCTTGAGGAGCCACGATCTTGCGCGGTTTGCCGCCTTTGGCTGCGACCACGAAAATATCATCGTCATGATACTTTAAATCGGGCTTTTCGTTATGGTTGGAAACGTAGGCGATCCACTGACTATCCGGTGACCAGCCGGGTTGCAGATCGTCGAACACTTCACTGGCGGTGAGTTGTAGCGCTTCACCTGTTTCGGCGTCGACCACCCAAATGTGTTTGCGCTCATGGGGCAGAAAGCCATAACCGTCGAATTTATAAAATGGCCGATCGTAATGTCGTTCTACAATACCCAGTTTCTGTTTCTTTTCATCTTCCTGTCGCTCAATGGCTTCGGCGTCTTTTTCGCGGAATTGCAGCACAAGCTTGGAGCCATCGGGAGACCATTCCAGGATTTCGATTTCGCCCTTCAGGCTGGTCAGTGGGCGAGCCTCGCCCCCTGCTAGGGGGATCAAATAAACCTGGGGTTGTTTCTCGTCCCCGCGGTTGGAGACGAAAGCTATCCGTGACCCATCTGGTGACCAGATAGGTTTGACATCGACCTGATTGCCATAAGTAAACTGGATGGGTTCGCCTCCGCTGGATGGCGCAACCCACAAATTGCTGTACTTCTTTTCCGTATCCACATCTACGCGTTGTTGCGCATAGACGACATACTCTCCATCTGGTGAGATTTTTGGGTACGAAACTAATTTGAATTTGTATAGGTCTTCGGCTGTGATAATCCTTTTTGTTGTTGTCATAATTTTCTTTATTGATCCACTAAGAACATGAAGGATCACGAAGTATTACTGAGATCCTTCATGCAATTTTTTTGGGATATGATTTGTTTATTTAGATAGCGCCTTGATGAGTTCGGCTTTGAATTTTTCCGCCTTATCATTATCAATTTGGCAAGTGCCTGCAGCAACGTGACCACCGCCGCCGTATTTGAGCATCAGTTCACCAACATTAACTTGAGATGAACGATCGATGATCGATTTGCCCACCGCAAAGGCAGTATTTTGTTTTTTAAATCCCCAGATGACGTGCATAGATATATTGCACTCTGGGTAAAGCGCGTATATCATAAAACGGTTACCCGAATAAATGATTTCTTCATCTCGTAGGTCCAAGACAACCAGTTTGCCATGTATGGTAGAACAGCGCTTGATTTGATTTTTGAACGGCTCAGCATGTTCAAAATATAAATTTGTGCGTTCCTGTACATCAGGTAGTTTCAAGATATCGTTGATTGAATGGTCGCGACAATAATCGATCAGATCCATCATCAGATCATAGTTTGAGATGCGAAAATCGCGAAAACGACCGAGACCCGTTCGGGCATCCATCATAAAGCTGAGTAGTTCCCAACCCTGAGGGTTGAGGATATCCTCTTCGGTGTACTGAGCCGAATCTGCTTTATCCACTGCGCTCATCATTTCTTGCGAGATACTAGGGAAGGTGTCCTTACCTCCAAAGTATTCATAAACCACACGTGCTGCAGAAGGTGCCTCTGGATCAATGATGTGATTGTCATTTTGAGCTTCAACGCGTAGGGTTTCGCTGGCATGGTGATCGAAAGCCAGATGGACACTATCCATATAAGGCAGGTTGGTAGTGATATCCTCGGGGCCTAAATCGACTTTACCATCCTGGACATCTTTAGGATGCACGAATTTGATTGTGCTGAGCATATCCAGTTCTTTGATCAGTACGGCACTGACCAGTCCATCCATGTCACTGCGAGTCACTAAGCGATATTTTTTCTTCTCCGGGGACATTTTCAACCTCCAATTTCTGTTAATCAGCAATTCTCGAATGTTTCTCAGTCATAGAAAATATTATACACCTGGTGTATGTCGAATTTTTGCTAATGCAAAATCATGGAATAGGCTCGAATTGGGCGGTGAAGTGTCTCAGCAGCTCCGGGGCATAGGTGATGCGGTAACCCTTGATTTGATCTTTGCGTTCTTTTATTTTAGCAAAAGCTTTGACAATGTAGTCCATGTGGGTTTGGGTGTATACCCGCCGTGGGATGGCCAGACGCACCAGCTCCATTCGTGGGTGCACCATCACGCCAGAGTCGGGATCAGTATACCCAAAGGCAACAGAGCCTAGCTCCACACCGCGGATGCCCCCCTCGAGGTAGAGTTCTACGGCGAGCGCCTGCCCAGGAAATTGCTCCGCAGGAATGTGGGGCAACAAGCCGCCAGCATCAATATATACAGCGTGCCCTCCCGGCGGTTCGATGATGGGAATGCCCACTTCGAGCAGTTTTTCACCCAGATATTCGGTTTGGCCCAGACGATAGGCCAGGTAATCTTCATCCAGACCTTCTCGCAAGCCTACGGCCATCGCGTCCAGATCACGTCCGGCCAGGCCGCCATAGGTGGGGAACCCTTCCCTAAGGATCAGTTCATTGCGAACGTTCTGGAAGATGGCTTCATCGTTCACAGCCAGGAAGCCGCCGATGTTGACAATGGCATCTTTTTTGGCGCTCATGGTTGCGCCGTCGGCCAGGGAGAAAGTCTCCTGGGCGATTTCGAGCGTGCTTTTATCGGCATAGCCTTCTTCGCGCAGTTTGATGAAATAGGCATTCTCGGCGAAGCGGCAGGCATCGATGAAGAAGGGGATGCCGTGCTCTTTATACACCGCCGCCGTTGCTTTGAGATTCTCCATCGAAACCGGCTGACCGCCCCCGGCGTTGTTGGTAATGGTAATCATGCCGAAGGGGACATTCTTCACACCAACCTCATCGATGAAGGAGCGTAGCTTCTTGATGTCCATATTACCCTTGAAGGGATGCCGCGAGCTGGGGTTGAAAGCCTCATCTATGACCAGATTTGTGGGTCGCCCGCCGCGGGCGCGGATGTTGCCCTCAGTGGTGTCGAAGTGCATATTAGAGGGTACAAATTGCCCATCTTTGAGTGCCACGGCGCAGAGTATGTTCTCTGCTGCCCGGCCCTGGTGTGTGGGCACAAAAAATCGGAAGCCAAAGATATCTTTCATGGCCTCCGATAAGCGGTGGTACGATCGCGCTCCGGCGTAGGATTCATCACCTTCCATGATGGCGGCCCACTGGTGCTGGCTCATTGATCCGGTGCCGGAGTCGGTCAGCAAATCGATGAAGACTTCATCAGCTTTCAGGCCAAAGGGATTGTAGCCTGTGCGCAATATTGCAGCCTCACGCTGCTGGCGGTCGATCATGGTAATGGGTTCGACGACTTTGATACGGAATGGTTCTGGGGGGTATTCGACCATGTATTGCCTCCAAATGAAAATATACCGCAGAGATACAATGAGAGATTGTTTTGGGGAGT
>CAZVPR010000182.1:0-6872 GCA_964629085.1 uncultured Anaerolineales bacterium | reverse complement strand
CAGAAATGTCATTGCAAAAAGCTGATTTGGAAATCGCCAAACTGTATCTCTCCCTCGTTGATGATCAGGAACTTGCAAATGACTTCTATCATGCAATCCACTGCGAATACGAGTTGACGAAAGAACGAATCCTAGCAATCTCTGGGAATATCAGTCTCCTCGACAATGAACCAGATTCACAACGCTCTATCCAGCTACGCAACCCATATATCGATCCGCTGAACTATATTCAGGTTGAAACACTTCATCGCCTCCGTGCTATACAGGATCAGACTAGCCCCCAGGCTGAGGAACTACAGAATATCATAGTGCTGACGATTAATGGTATTGCTTCGGGCTTACGCAATACTGGGTAAATTCACAAAAGTTGCCTAACCCAACAAACGAAAGCAAACTAACGGAAGCTTTAGGCGCTGGGGGCGCCGAAGGCGGGATCGTACTTTCTTCACTCAAGTCCGCACCAAGTGGGGTTGGTTTAAATACTTTCCTTCTTCTCACTCACTATCTCCGAGCCTTCAAGCTTATTTTGTCGTGGCTTTAGCAGGCATAGTTATCCGATCTTGGGCAACACACTTTTAGCTAGCATTTCCAGCGAATCGAAATCACTCAAATCGTTATGCTGCAACATGAACCGCGTAATACCAGCTTCGACAAAATCCATCATCTGATCAAGAACCTGCTGTGGCGTACCCCCAATAAAGCCAGCACGATGCCAGGCAGGTAAATCTTCAGGCAAATCAAAGAACATTCTTCTGTGGGCATTGATACACTCCTGCGCTTCGCTTTGATGGCGCCCGATAACATACGGAATCATCAATGAACGACGCAAGGTCGACGGCTCACGACCGATAGCAGAACAATTTTCATCAAGCTGGCGTGATTTCTCTCGGAAAACATCGACACCGACATAAGAGCAGTTCCATTCATCCGCATGGCGAGCAACCAGTTTCAGGGTTTTCTCTCCCTTGCCCCCCATGATGATAGCCAAGGTTTGTGGCTTGGGATACGTTTCTGCATCCGCTAGATGGAAAAACTCTCCGGAGAAGCTTGCTGGATCACCCCCAAACAATGAACGTATCACCACAGCCCCCTCGTCCAGCATCTTCAATCTGGTGCTATAGCGGGGGAAATCAATCCCAAATATCTCGTGCTCTCTCTGGAACCATCCTGCCCCAATGCCCAGGTCAAGCCGACCGCCCGATAGCACACTGATCGAGGCTGCCATTTTGGCAAGCATCGCTGGATGCCTGAATGTCATCGGACAAACCAGTGGGCCAAAGCGAATCCGTTCAGTCTGCATCGCTAGGGCAGTAAGTGATGGCCATAAAGCCAGAGACTGGCGATCCATTTCTCCGGCGAGTGCTGTGAGATGGTCTGAACGGAAAAGGCAGTCAAAACCCAGTTGCTCGACTTTGATCGCCAATCCCAGGAATTTCTCCCAACTCATGTGCTCCTGACCTTCGATCATAATACCAACATTCACACCGTACTCTGAAACTGACATTTATGATACCTTCCATTGTTTGTATTAAATTTCAGATTTTTCATGATATTCGTAAGCTAACGGAGGATTAGGCGTTCTGCGGTGCAATCCAATTCCACTATTTGTCAAAAACCACTGAAATGAACTCAACTCTGCACCCGGCGTTTCGCCCTGGCAGCACACCCGATGCATTGTGCGCAGCACAAGCCAAGGGTGGCGCGTACCCTCGAAAACGAGGGAGCATTCCTTTGCGTCCACATTTGCCCTAGGAGCGAAGTGGAAAGGGTCTCCCACCCCGATAGGAGAGTCGGGGATATCCGCCCAGTCGCTTGCTGGCCCGCCACAGGCGTGCAAAGCAAGGCCCACTGAAAGTGTGCGCGCCACCCGTAGATGTGCCTGCGGCATAGCGTGCAAGCAGAGTTGGGTGTCAACTCATTTCCAAACAACCTTCTCCGCCAAAAACGCCATTTCCCGGATAACATCATAATCCTGGGCACTGACTAGTTCCATTCTCGCAATATACCCTAGCTCTAAGATTGCCTTCCCGTTTCTTGTTTTATGCATTTCCAAAAATACTTTGCGGATTGCTTCTCGCATCTCTAGGCGCACATTTTTAGTGACCACCCATGGTGGCGCTGGGCTTGGTCCTAATACTTCAATTACTCGTAAGTTTGCTCTCAGATGAGGCTTTGTCTCTAACTCTCTTTCAAGCACAGTGCTGTCTATCGCACTTGCATCTATTTCACGCTCCATTACCATTTCTATTGCTCTCACATGCGAACCTGCCTCTACAATTTTTCCAAAATACCCGCCATCTTCTCCCAATTTGGCTAAATGATAGCGCGTCACATTGCACCCCGATTGCGAATTAGGCTCATTTATTGCCCAAATCGCTTCTTGCAAATCACTAAAACTTTGATATTCACTTTCCTGATGGACTATTACATCAGAAAAATAGATCGGTTTCTGATGATAGCGGGGATTTTTCATTACTGGAGCCACCAACAATTCAATGGGTGATGGAACATTTTCCACTTTCTGAACATATGGCAATCCGCATATCCAACCAACCTGGGCTTGTTGTGTATCAAGTAATCGCTCTCGTTCTTGCCAGGTTGCATCTTTAACAAATTCAGTTGGAATACCTAATTGAATTCCTAGGTATTGAGCAATTTTCTCACAAGTGTCATCCTCGGTTGGTGATTGAATTGATACCACATTAATTCTATTTAACATATTTTTTTGATCAATAGACTAAATAGGCACCCCTGCGAGGGCTTCAGGCACCCGGTGGAGCAAGCCCGAATTCACCTTGGCCCAGATCTAATGAACTAAACTCAACACTGCCTCCCGGCGTTTTCCCTTTTCGTCTATCTCTATCTTATACGCTAATTTGACTTTTCACCCTGCCTTTCGTAGCGAAGGACAACACAAGCCAAGGGTGGCTCGTTCTCTCGAAAACGAGGGAGCATTCCTTTGCGACCTCATTTGCCCTAGGAGTGTATGGGATAGGGTCTCCTGCAAGCGGGCTTAGATGTCGGTCATAATAAACCATGACCATTCTCAATTAGCTCTCGAAAACGATTTACAAATCTCACCATCGGAGCGCCATCCACTACATCATGATCCACGCTGATTGTGAGGTCAAGGTATTCTCGAATTTCAATTCTATCTTCTACTACCCCTGGCTTCTTCGCAATACCGCCCACCGTCACTGTTAGCGTTACATTCGCCATTGTAATCCCCCATCCTCCCCCATCCCCAAACATTCCCACTGCCGTCACCATGACTGAACTGGAATATTTTCGGAAGAGCTGTGGAATTCTCATCACCACCCAATAGAACAAACGACGAATCAACCCTGGCAGAAATAGAAACCCTTCCATGAATTTCGACTCAAGCGTTTGTCTCGGTCTCTTTTGTGTTGCTCGAATTTCCTTATGGATATCTAAATATGATTTTCGATTTGTTGCCTTAAAGACATGAGGAATGGGTATTTTCTTCCCATCTCTGTCGGTTTCTATCATTGTGTTGATATTTATATCTTCAAAAATAACAAGTTGATTGCGCCAATTTCGATATGCGTGTAAATGCGGATTTGGTTGAATTGCTTCACTCAAACAGTGAATTAGATAAGCGGTAAAAGATAATCTCTCTCCAGTCCTCTTTTTGTGTTCAACAATATAATTTCTTACTTCTGTGATATCAACTTCAATTAACCCATGAACGATATGCCGTTTTCTCCCAAGCTGACCTGCATCTAATGCAAATCTTCGCATTTTTGGAATTGATTCAATTCTGTACTCTTCTTGATTTGCATTCATACGATTATTTCAAAAAGCATCTAACGTTGGCTTTAGGCGCCCGGCGCCTTACCTTTTCGACTATCTCTATCTTATACGATAATTTGACTTTTCGCCCTGGGTATGCGAAGCACCTCCTGAGCGATAGCGTACGCGGGCATCGCTGGCGCCAGCCGGGTTGCTCGCTGACCCGCCACAGGCGTGCAAAGCAAGGTCTTCTGAAGTTGTGCGCGCCCACCGTAGGTGTGCCTGCGACATAGCGTGCAAGCGGGGTGGGTTGCTCTCTCCATTTTGATTTGTGATAATTGCCTTCTCACTCTACAAAATGAAGGAGGAAGACTGATTGTTTAGTGTTCTTATCTCTCCTGCCAATGTGGCTATTTCATCTTTGTTAAGTGATCTATCTTGGAACCACAAAATATACTTATTTACTTCGTTTAGGTGAAGTACCTTAGCATAACTCTCCTGTGGTTTTTGGGGAATATTCCCGGTATGGGCAATAATTTCTCGCGTTTTTGTTTGTGTTTGTTTGTAACACAGATAAGCAGCCCATTTCACCTGATCGAATGGATCGTGATAGTAATTCTCATCTTTGAAAGTTTTGCTCCAATTCTTGACTTCAATGATGAATATTCCACTGGGAGAAATTACCATTGTATCAATTTGCGCAGATTGTCTCCATTTTTCATCAAAACGCATCGCTTTTTCTAAAGCAAGTCTAACATCGTTGAGAACATAATAATCATCGGGCAATTTCGATAGTTTTTCGATTAGCTTTCTTTCAGCTATTGCACCAAAATATTCGGGGGAAGATAATGCTTTCTCTAAAACCTTGATATTGCGCTTTGTGTGTTTAACGTTACTTTTAATCTGTAGCTGATTTTGCTGATGAACTCGTTCTAACTTGGCTTCCAAAGAGATTTTCTTATTCCCAAGTTGTTTGAAATAGTTTTCACCTCTTTTTTGTATCGCCCTTATTTCTCTTCTTTCCTTTGCAATTTGCAATTTTCTCAATATCTTCTTGAAAAAACTGGTTGGTTCTTGAAATTGCTTTATTTTCAACTTGCAGGTTTTAATTTGACCGCTTATTTTTTCTTTTGATTCAATAACAACAAGCTGATACTTTTTAGCTAGATCAGACATCTGCATTGATAATCTTGTAGATTCTTTTTCTAGTAATTCCGTTTCCAACTCCTCTTCGGATGCCAACTTTTTTTTCTCGATACTGAGAAAGTTAGCTATATCTGATAGCTCTTCCGGATGGAACCCCTTTTGTTTCAATTCATTGCAAACAAAAACCCATGCCCCGCTGTCACCAAATACTTGTGCCATAACATTTCACTCTGCCAAAAATTTACAATTTCCTGCAATAATACCCTTTAGCAACCCAACGGGGCTTCACTTGCCGGGGGCGCCGTGCCGCAGGCAGGCACTTCTCCCAACTTGCCAACAGTACACCCGATGCATCGAGCGAAGCACGAGCCAAGGGTGGTTCGTGTTCTCAATAAATCCATCGCTCGCCTAAACCTGATATACATTTGCCCTAGGAGCGAAGCAGATAGGGTCGCCCCCACCGGGGCATGAAGTGCGTAAGCGGAGTTAGCCTGCTTCATTTAGTCGTATCACCTGCTCATTTGTCAGTTCAATGGTTAACGCTTCTATATTCTCTTCCATTTGTCCTTTTGTGCTTGCTGCTATCAAGGGAAGTACTGCTGGATCACTCCCCAGCATCCAGGCCAATATGACCTGATTGGGAGTTCTACTGATTTCCGTTGCTACTGATAGCAATGTTTCTAGCCGTTTTTCCGTATCCTTGCTATTGTATTTTTCATCAATCTGTCTATCCTTCCGTGTGTATGCCCCACTCAGTAAAGCTGAATATGCCAGCAATGTGATTTTTCGATTCCGACAATAATCTAGCAAATCATCATTCACTGCAACCTGAGGATCAAATGTTTCCCCGTGTTTCTTTCGAATATATGTGTGACGCTGCTGTACACATTGATATGTTGGCCAACCATTTTGTTGGGAAGCAAATCTTGCTTCTTCTAGTCGCCATGCTAAGTAATTGCTAGCACCGATGTAGCGTACCTTCCCGGCTTGCACTAACCGATGAAATGCTTCTAGCGTTTCTTCGATTGGTGTTCCTCGTTCATCATTATGTGCATAATAGAGATCTATTGTCTCTAATCCCATTCGTTGAAGACTCTTATTGCATTCTTCTTCAATGATTTCAGCCTTCAGTGATCGCGGCACTTCTTGATATGGAAATCCAACTTTGGTAGCTATGAATACCTTATTGCGACACCCGCGCGATTTTATCCATTGCCCCAAGCATCTTTCGCTCTCCCCACCTTTTCCATTGGGCACCCAATGGGCATAAATGTTTGCTGTATCTATGAAATTTCCCCCCTCATCGAAATACTGATCCAATAAGTTAAATGATTCATCCTGATTTTGTTTGGTTCCAAAATACATTGCACCTAAACACAATTTGCTCACCAATTCCCCGGTGTTCCCAAGTTCTACTTTTTTCATTATTTCTCCCAACGTTCCAATTTCTGATTTTGCAATACCTCGTTATTCTTTTCGCAGCCCAAACGGGGCTTCACGTGCCCGGTGGTTTTGCTTTTCGACTAACTCTATCTTATACGATAATCTGACTTATCGCTCCGCGTACCCGCCGGCGCCAGCCGGGTCGCCTGCTGTTATATTGCATAATCTCATACCTTATCAATCATAGCAGAAAGTCATGCCTCCTGGTGTGGATAACACATCCACATTGGGAACGTCAGTTGGCGAGGTGTCAATTCATCGAATGCTTCAGGAAAGCCAGTTATATCTTCCACGGATAGATTATTGACATCTCGTCGTATTGGCTCTAACTTGGGCTGGCTTTTTCCTTTTCTTGTTTTCGAGCGTACTTGCTCAAACACAAACTGTCTTTTCTCTGGATCAAAGGTTACCACTACGTCTTGATATGCCTAGTGCTGTTCCGAAACACATATTTGGGAAATCTCGATAATCTATCAACCTGAGTTTTGTTTAGCAGACGACTGAAGGCAAGGCATTTGCCAAATTCAGAG
>CAZVPR010000181.1:0-6893 GCA_964629085.1 uncultured Anaerolineales bacterium | reverse complement strand
TATATCGATTATTGATGCCAGGTTGGTTTCGATTCCAATGCTATGCTCTTTGTTGGCGCGTGCGATCAGGGCGATCTGGCGGGTAACATTGGATGTGGCTTTGACGATGTCTTCCGCCCCGCGACTTTGTTCATTCATGGCACGCGCCACCTGGTCGGATTGCTGACGCATGGATCTGACATTGGCAACCACACTTTGAGCGCTGTCTGCCTGTTTGCCAGTTGCCCGGGTGATCTGGGTCATCATGCCGCGCACATTTTCCGCTTCTGCCGCAACCTGCTCGGCGCTGGAGCTGAGTTCTTTCATTGCCTTTGTGTTGTTCTGTGCTCCCTGACGAATAGATTTGAAACTGGCGGTAATCTGTTCCGCTGAAACGGCCTGTTCGCTGGTGGCGCCTGTCACCTGGGTTGCCAGGCTGGTAACACTTTGTGTGGCTTTGACGATATCATTGGCGACTCGGGCTTGCTCGCCCGTAGCCTGGCTCACCTCCGCGCTGGCTTTGCGCAGTTCGGTTACCGATTTGACAATCCCTTGGGAAACATCTGCCTGTGTCACCACAGCAGTAGATATCTGGCTGATTTGGGTGGAAACCTGGGTAACAGACTGACTGGCATTCTCGCTGGCGGCAATTTGATCTTCTGCGCCTCTAGAAATCTGCCCAACAAAATCGACTACTTCTTCGACTCCGCCGAGGATAGCTTTCAATCCCTCACCAGCTTCATCAGCCTGCCGCGAACCTTCCTCGGCAACATTCAAGTTGGCATTGGTGGCTGCGACAGCCTCTTGAGTAGCCGTTTGCAGATCTCGTACCACAACAGCTACATCGTCCGCAGCTTTAGCGGCGCGATCGGCCAGGTTGCGGATCTCTTCAGCAACGACGGCGAATCCCCGTCCGGCCTCTCCGGCACGGGCTGCCTCGATGGAAGCGTTAAGCGAAAGCAGGTTGGTGCGCTCGGCGATCAGGCTGATTGTATCGATGATGCTCCCGATGTCATCGGAACGACGGCCCAAATCTTGGATAGATACACTAGAACTCTGGATCGTATCGCGCACTTTGGCGTAGGTAGCAATTGCCTCTTGAACAACTGCCCCGCCGCCCTGTGAATCCTTGACAGCCTGCCCGGCAAGTTCGTTTGCTTTTCGAGCAGTTTCTGCCGTTGAGCGAACCGAGGCATCCAATTCTTGCACAGCCGCGGCTGCGTCGGTGGCTGACTGGGTAATCTCTTGGGCGTTACCGCTGACCTGGCTAATGGAAACAGCCTGCTCTTCTATGCTGGCAGAGATATCTTCGACAGAGTTGCTCATTTGCTTGGAGCTGGCATTGACTTCCTCAACTGAAGCAGCTAACTCGTTGATCGAAGCAGCGGTTTCCTCTGCTGAGACTGCCAGATCATCGGCGTTTTGAGCTACGCCGCGAATGGACGTGGCCATTTCCTCGATGGCGGCAGCATTTTCTTCCACAGCCGAATTCAGTTCTTCGGTTTCATTAGTTACACTGCGGGCAGAAGCCTGCACCTGCTGAATCGCAACGGCGGTTTCTTCTGTGGATGTTGCGGTATCTGTGGCCTGATCAGACACAGCTTGGATTGAACTGGCCATCTCTTCGATCGCCGCAGAAGCATCAGAGAATTCGCCATTCAAGCCTTCGGCAACACCGGCAACTTCTTCGATGGAGGCAGCCATTTCGTTCACACTGGAGCTTAGCTCTTCAGCCGAAGTGCTGATCGATTCAGCTTGCCCGGTGGTTTCTTTCAGTGAGGCAGCCAACTCATTGCTGGCGTTCAGGGCTTCATCGAGCGAAGTGACTTGTTCGTCTGCGCCAGCGGTAATTTGTTCCGCGATCAGCAATAATTCATCTTTGCCGCGCACTTTGGCTCGTGAGCGCTTGCGAGTTTTTGTGGTGGTTTTAGAAGCGTTAGCCATGGTTCACTCCTTACTAACTATGTTGAATCTCTTCAATCTCTTGGTAATTGAGAATATTTTTTAAATCGAGTATCAATGTCAGGCGCTCATCCATCATCACCATACCAGAGAGGTAATCTGCATTGACCTTCTTGATATCTTCGGGTGTGGGTACTATTTGCTCTTCGTCGATGGAGACAAACTCGCGCCCTAAATCTACGGCCAAACCAACCACCCGTTGATCGAGATTAACCACGATCAGCCGAGAACGAATATCGTAGGGCACTTTATCAAATCCGAAACGTTGTCTCAGGTTAATCACGGGGACGACTTGCCCTCGCAAATATACGATCCCCTCTACGAAATCGGGCGTGTTGGCACACTGGTGATCTTTTCAATCATCTCCATTTGCTGCACTTGATCGGATTTTACGGCATACGTGGTATCTGCAACTTCGAAAAGGATATAAGGTTTGCTCATGCGCTACCTCCATTATTAAATTTTTCCCTGGCAAAGCGCCGCAGCCCGTGCAGATCTAGGATTAAGACCGCTTCTCCATCACCAAGGTCTGTGGCCCCGGTGATGCCTGGCTGGGCGATCAACTCATCTGAAATGGTATGAACAACAATTTCTCGGATGCCGATAACACGGTCTATGACAATGGCAAAACTGCTACCGTTATCGCCGCTAACCAATCCATGCAGGCGAGGGCTGATCTTGTCAGCATTGTGCCCGAAAAGATTGTGCAACCGAAGCAGCGGCAGTGCAGCATCGCGAAAGGGTAAGAGTTCTCCCTGCTGGGTGCGGACAACATCCTGCAGATTGATTTCAATGACTTCATGAACATCACCACGTGGCACAGCATAGCGCTCGTCACCCAGGCGAATAATCAGGGCATCGATGATGGTCATTGTTAGAGGTAAGCGTAAATCGAAGCAGGTTCCCTCCCCGAGGGTGGTTTGCATGCTCATACTGCCGCCAACCGCATCCACCATCCGGCGGACAACATCCATCCCAACGCCGCGCCCAGAACCCAGATCAACACCTTTCTTGGTTGTAAAACCTGAGCGACACATCAAATCCAACGCGTCTTCATTGGTGAGAGATTGGCCATTTTTTTGTGCACCAATCAAACCCAGCTTCTGGGCTTTGGCAGCGATCTTCTCTTTATCTATTCCGCGCCCATCATCCGAAATACTGACGATGATATGGTCGCCTTCAGGCCGCCCACTCAATCTGAGCACTCCTTCAGGCTGCTTATCCACAGCTATTCGCTCCGTTGGGGTTTCGATACCGTGGGTAATGGCATTGCGAACTAAATGCAGCAAGGGGTCGTGCAATCTTTCTACAAGAACTTTGTCAATCTCTGTCTCTTCCCCACGCATTTCAAGCTGCACTTCATGACCCGAATCGCGTGCCAAGTCGCGCACGGCCAAAGGCATGCGATCGAACACTTCTGATAATGGCACCAAGCGTACATGCATGACAGCTTCACGCAGGGAGCGCAGCTGCCGTTCAATGCCACTCGATGTTTGTTCAAGGGTTTCGAGGGCTGCCTGTGGAGCACCGCTCAATTGTGGCAATACATCAATAAGTCGCGAGCGGCTGACAATTAAATCACCCACCAGATGCATTAATTCATCAAGGCGTTTTATATCCACCCGCAGTGAGGATGTTGTTCGGGAAACTTCAGAATCCCCAAAAGATGAGCGATCGGATCGGCCAGAGGCGCTCTGAGATACTGCTATCGGCGTCCAGACAAGAGATGGAAATATTCCAGGATCAATCTCATGATCAACGCTGACCAGGAATGCAAAACGCACTTCCCCGTCCGTAAGCAAAGGTATCACCTTGATCAGGTGCGTGGCTTCCTGTAGTTCTTCGCGGATGCTGTTGACAGTGATTCCCTGCCCAGTTTTATCCTCTGATGGAGTAAAAATTCCCAAGGTGAGTGATTTTCCCGTATCAATTGCAGTGCGGACCAGCTGCCAGTCTTTATCGTCCATGTTGCTAACTATATCTTTGGGAAGTTCCGCGAAGCTTTGAGAAATCGATTGAGTTTCATTCGCGATGGCCGCACCTTCCCCATCTGCTTTTTCGTTTTGGGCCATTTCACTCGAGGTTTCTTTTGTCTCTGGCAGGTGTACAGCCAATTCTTCCAACATGGGCGAAATATCTGGCAAAGGCTTATCTTCATCCCGCAGCGCGGAGATCACTTTATCCAGAGTTTGGGTGCCTCTAACCATACTATCGATCATCCCATTGGTGATTTCGCTTCTTCCCGAGCGCACATTGTCCAGGATTGATTCAATATCATGGCTGATTTCAGCCGCTGGCCTCAAGCCAACAATGCCAGTTAACCCTTTCAGGGTATGGAAAGAGCGCAGCAAATCATCAATCAGCCCAGAAATTTCATACTCTCCATCATCTGGCTGGAGAATAGCCTTTTCGAGTGACAGCAGATTTTTGGCGCTGCTGCGCAGGTGCTCGTCGCTCTCTTCGAGAAAATCGGGAATATATTGTTGAGCAAGTTGTTGGCGGGAAAAAGGCTTCTCGGCTTCGGTCATGAGGAGAGCATCTCCTTCACCTTCGCAAGAAGCTCCCCAGGTTCGAAGGGTTTTGTCAGATATGAATTGGCCCCAATTTCGTGGGCAGTTTCTTGAGTATCTTCATCACTCCGGGTTGAGATGATCAAAATTGGTAGGGATCTATAGGCCTCAATGTTACGCACAAATTTTGCAACTTCCAGGCCGTGCATATCCGGCATATTTAAATCCAGAGTCATCAGGTCGTATGCCTGTATTGAAAGTTTTTCAATCGCTTCCAACCCGTTGCTGGCCTCCCCAAACTCAGCCCTGAGAGGCCCCAAGGATGTTTTGATCATTTTCCGCATTGTTGGTGAATCGTCTACAATCAAGATATTCAGCATTGGTACCTCCTCAGAAACTGTTTGCCTAATGTCTTCAATCAGGGGGGGAAGGGTATCGAACATTTCTGACTTGACCACATAGGCATCTGCCCCGGCTTCACGGGCCGCCTCGCGATATTCATCGATATCGTGCATCGTCAATAGAATGATATGTACTTCTGGGAAGGATGTTTTTATCACCCTCGCAGTAGTTAACCCGTCGATCCCAGGCATAACCAGATCGAGCAATATCAGATCAGGAAGCGGTTTTTGGATAATGTCTATGGCTTTTTCCCCACTGGTCAGTGTGCCAACAATTTCGATATTTCCTAAATCTTCGAGATAATCTCGCGTGGAATCAAGAAAATCCTGATTATCATCAACCAGTAGAATCTTAACAGGTGACATATCAATACTATACTGATGATCGTTGGAAGGGGATATCAGGAGATTCCCGAGGGACCGAGTTTGTCGCTGGTGACCAGGCCCACGCGGATGGCAAATCGTGTTAGCGAGGCGACATCATACAAACCGAGTTTATCCATCAAGTTGGCACGATACGTTTCGACGGTTTTTGGGGAAATTTCTAATATTTGAGCACAACCCTGAGTTGAATGGCCTTCTGCTACCAATTGGAGCACTTCTCGCTCGCGCGGGCTGAGGCGCTCGATCAAGTTTTCTTTGTCCCCGAGGCGATCAAAATATGCTGTGATGACTTCCTCTGTCAACGGGGGGCAAAGATATTGCTCGCCCTTATGTGCGCTTTGAATAGCTTTGATCAATTCTTTCGGCGGCGCGTCTTTCAACAAATAGCTGAGCGCGCCGGCCTGCAGCGCGCTGACCACATATTCCTCTGTGGCATGCATTGAAACTACCACGATTTGGGAATGTGGCATTTGATCCCGTAGGCGTCGGATGGCTTCGATGCCATTGAACCCTGGCATGACAATGTCCAACAAGACAACATCAGGTTTTAGTTGGGTGACACATTCCAACAGCTCCCGTCCATCAGTTGCCTCACCCACGACGGCCATGTCTGGCTGAGCATCGATAAGAGCACGCAGCCCTGCTCTGAATAACGCGTGGTCATCAACTAGTAATATCTTCATGACCACCAATGGCAATTAAACTAACTCGAGTACCCTTGTCCGGAGATGTTTCGATCTCGAGTTGACCGTTGATTATTGATGCCCGTTGAGACATACCTCTTAATCCTAGAGTTTCATCAACAAATATTTCGGATTCGTCGGATGAAAACTCAAACCCTACGCCGTCATCGGTAATATGCATTTCAATCGAGTCAGACCGACGGGCTAGCTGAACCCACAGATTTTTTGCCTGAGCATGCCGAATCACATTCGTGATTGCTTCCTGGGCGACACGAAAGAAAACCGTTTCCATATTCGAGGGCAAACGACCAAAATCATCCGGTACGTGAAATTGGACTTCGAGGTTAGTAGACTCTGTCAACCGCCCCAAATACCATCGTAAAGTTGGTGCCAGACCTAAGTTGTCCAGCATGGTGGGACGTAAATTTAATGAAAGATCGCGAACGTGCTCGAGTAGTTTTTCTGAGAGATCATAGGAATTCGTCAGTTTTACCAGCAACTTCGAGCGCTGATCAATATTGGGAACGAGGGCAGCATCCCTGGCAAACGTATTGAGCAAGGTTTGCAAATTGAGCTTGAGTATGGTCAGGTCCTGGCCAATCTCATCATGCAATTCATAGGCCAGGCGAGAGCGTTCGTTCTCCTGAGCCTGAAACAAGCGCAGCGAAAGCTCGTGTAGTTGAGCCTCGCTCTCACTCAACTCAGCTTCAACGCGCTTCCTAGCCGCGATTTCGTCTTGCAACGACTGGTGAGATGCCTGAGAGTTATTAGACATTGTCTCTATTTGCCCTTGCTGAGCGGACAAAGCTTATGTCAATCATACCACTAGTTATCACTGTTCGATGAATCCCCAGGAGCGCACTACAAGAGCAGACAGTTCGAAGAAAGCAGCTGGATTTCGTTGAAACGAGGTAATAGAGGCGAATCAATAACCCTTGAAATTGCCGACAAAAATAAACCAAAAAAGCCACCTT
>CAZVPR010000180.1:0-7094 GCA_964629085.1 uncultured Anaerolineales bacterium | reverse complement strand
CCACTCAATCGTCGCAGCCAAATCTACCACACACTTGGCCCCCAAATTCGGGGATTTATTTCATGCACGGTCCTAAGTATCTGTCTGTTTTGCCAAGAGCGTATTCCAAACGGTCGAGCATCTGAGCGCTTTTCCGCAATCCGGGCGGATTGTGCCTGAGTTTGGCGATCCCAAGATCCGAGAGGTCATCCGTAAACCTTGCCGGATTGTCTACCGGATCAAAGTTGAGAAACAGACCGTGGAAATTGCCCGAGTCTGGCATGCTGCAAGGGGCATACCTCAGCTTTAGCGCATTCAACACTGGGCAGGAGTTGCTTTGGAGCGGTCAGTTGTCAGCTTCTATTAGAATGTGCTCTTCAAACTCGCTGATAGCTGACATCTGAACGCTGATAGCCTGTTCTCTGATGCCGGCGTGTGTACGACTCCGCGTGAAGACCTTGCTGCAGGGACGCGGGTATATCGACTGGTTGCAGGCTCACCCAAATCAAGTCGGTCTGCTGCCAAAGCCCTTTCACCCTTCAATCTTCTCTTTGCTCCCCTCGTGGTTAAAACTAAGTAAAAACCGAAAGCCGGATGCCGAAAAGGCCAATTATTTTCCCACAACCCGGACTTTTTAATTGACCTACCCAGATTAATGGAGACAATTGTATTTGGATCCACAGGTCCAAAGGAAAGTACAGTTTAATAACGAGATGAACAGAAGGTGCGGGAGTTTTTTGCCCATACTGCGTGAGAGGCGTTTGTAGCTCCTTATCGAACAGGCTTGGGTTTTACAGTTCAGTATTTGGGGCGCCGATGCCTCTGGAAAGGGATCTTTTTGCGCCCGACGGGGACGGAGTCTAGCTCTGCTACGCAGGGCTAGGTGCCGTGCTCCACAGGCGTGGGCAAGCAAAAAGAACAGCTAATCGTTCTCAGTGATGTTCCATGTATCCTTCCAAGCATTGTACTATTGTATTTAGGAGAGATATGAGACGGTTTCTATTGCCCTGCCTTACATTTTTGGTCGTATTAATGTCTCCGCCGTGGGGTGCCCATGCAGAAGAATTAGGCTCATCTGAAGATAGCATGTTTGGGCTACCTGAATGGACGACTATCTCTGCGAATATGGAGCTCACGAACCGTACTACGAACCTCTATGAGTCCAATCACAACACAGGCCTTTTTCAAGGTGATGGGAGAGCGGAGTTCTGGCTACCACCCGGCCGGAACAACTTCTCATGGGGCCCCTACATACGATTGGCAGGGCTGGATAGTAACCGTAAAGAAGCATGGGAAAACGCCTGGATGGCTGGACCCGGCTACGGCTTCCATATGTTTCCATTTAGTCACGATGATTTGCAGCAACACACTGGCTGGCTTGGTCAGATGCTGGGCCCCTTAAGGTTGTTTGCTGAACACAACAAATTAGACTACGTTGGCACTGAGAACCAATGGCGACCTAATGAGCAGGTTCGAGCGGGTGCGGATTTTTGGAGACAGCGAGGCGCCCATGACCTGCGAAGACCTATCTGGAGTGAGATATGGAGTGGTTTGTTTTGGCAGTCCGCCAACGAATTCGACAAGGATTATGATTCCACAATCTTTGGGAACTCTGTCCGTCTGGGTACCAGAGTACCGGATGCCGGACTACTTTCGGCGTTCTCCCCATACTTACTGCTGGAAAGCTCTCTCACGGACAATAGGGAGTACTACTGGGAGAATAGACTGTTGGGAGGTGCGGGCATCCGATTTGCCCCAACGTTGGATTGGCTCCCGCGCGAATGGCAAATCAATCGACTGGTTGTATTTGCTGAGTACATGGAAATCATGAAATATTGGCGGGATGATGCGCCCGGAAATGTCCCTAATCATGATTTTCGGATTGGGATTGGTGTCAGCATAGGTGAATGGTTTAGATGAGAATGAAGGGCAATTCCACAGTGCGACCCCAAAAGCTTAAAAAGCTGGGCACTTTTATCTAGTTATTTCGCAAAGCCGACAACAAGAAGAGGAGATGGAACCATGCAATCTTTATATGGTATTTATAGGGATCACTATCACCTTCAGAGCTCACATGTTTTGTGTATACTGCTTCTTTTGACCGGTTTCGTACATGCGGATGCGTATATAGCGAATAACTCGATGACTACCGTGTGTGCCGAAGAAGATAATGTCAATATTCCCATATTTGGTGATGTCAATGAATTTATCATAGAGGCTGCTCACCCGAATTATCCGGTGACAACCTATACTTGTCTGCCCGATTTCACTGAATGCAATCAAATAGCAGGGCAGGATTATACGTTCACACCCGAGACCAGAATCATGTATGATGACGGTGCTTGGGTATTGGTTGCGTGCCGAGAGTCATCATTCTGGCGTCCCCGGGGAATGTCGGTCAGAGTAGAGAGCGATTCAAAGACGTTTGACAATGCTCATTATATCGCAGTTTCCAGAAAGGTCCTTGGTGAAGCGTCCTGGCCACAATTCTTAGTCATTTATGCAGATGGCAACCTGCGCTTGATTCCACATCCACCAGGGGGAGTACCTTCTGTGTGCTTTGGTGCATCTGTTGTTGTTGGACCTGCGGTGCCGTCCGAACGACCTTGGTGTGAGATTAGTGATGTTACCTTCGACACCTTGGATAAGGGCCTGTTGCTTCACTATGCTGACGGCGGCAGGGCAAAGCTCTCCCTAACGGTGGACAGAAATGCTGCCGCTGTTCGTGTTAGTATTGACTATGCCACGGCTTTTTTACCGTTTGCCACTTTCCGAAGCATGTTCGTGCAGGAGTACAACTGTGACACAGCATTGGCCACAGTGTATTGCCATGAAAACATAGTGGGTACACGCAATGTACTCGAACCATTTGTCTATGTGGGCGATAAATTTGTATTCAGTCGTAATCTCCCTTCGGTTCACAACATGAGTGCGCCTGACATCATCATAACCGTTGTAGACCCAAATTCTATATGTGATGGTGGGGGCTGACAAGACAGCACGCTACGAAAGGAAGACGCAACGGCTCATTGCAAAGGCAGATCTGTAATCTTACACACACAATTGGTGGATTCTGCCGGAGCACTGATTGGATTGATGATCCCAAAAGAACCACCTTCTATCTGGATGACATTCGCTTTGAGAAGTGAAGAACAATACACAGATGATTTTTCTTGTGAAAGATGTTTATTGCTCATGCGTCATGTTATGCATGAAGTTCTGAGAACTTGGAGAGACGGAATTAAATGACCTGCGCACAGGTTACACGGTGCCACAAGAAAACAATGTATCCCAACGGAGTGAAAGACCCTTGGCACCTTGAGCACAAAAGGGATCTAAAGAAGCACGGTACCCAGACAACAGGTGAATAATACTTTGGAGGACATCATGGGCCCAAAAGAAAACATCAGTATTGGATCTATTACAGAACGTGCCCTCATCATTCTAGCAGGCATATGTGTGTTCAGTGCCATCCCCGCGACCTATGCAGATGTAGATAAAGCCTACGAACATGAGTACCAGGTGATGGACCAGTATCACAGTTCATTTGACGTGTACGCCGATCTCAACAGTGGAGGAAACCACTTTTATCCTACGGGTTTTATGGGTGAAATAGATGCAGTTGGGATAGATCCTAATTGCGAGGAATCTTGTCATTCTGGTACAACCTGCATGAAAATCACCTACAGGACCGGCGGTCAAAATTGGGCAGGTGTTTACTGGCAGGAACCAGAGAATAACTGGGGTACTATCCCCAATGCAGGCTATGACTTAAGTGGAGCCACTGAACTTACTTTTTGGGCAAAAGGGGAGAACGGTGGAGAAAGGGTGGAATTCTTCGTGGGTGGTATCAGAGGGTCTCATCCGGATTCATCGACACAGACAAGCACGGGGTATCTCACCCTAACGCACAATTGGCAGAAATATACCGTCAATGTGGCTTCCAAAGATCTGAATTATGTGATCGGTGGGTTCGGATGGGTTACCAATAACCATAACAATCCCAATGGAGCTACGTTTTACCTCGACGATATCAAATACAACCATGCTCGCTCTGACGAATTGCGTTTTCTTAGGAGCTATGAGGTTTTGCCTGGAGGTGATCCGAATGACCGCAAGGAGTCTATCGAGAATACAGCATTTATCTATGATAATGCTGTAGCGCTGTTGTCGTTTCTAGCCAGAGCTAATGAAGATGATCTAAGGCGGGCAACGCTCTTGGCAGATGCGTTCGTATATGCCTTGCATAATGATAGATTCTATCAAGATGGCAGGCTGAGAAACGCGTATATTTCCGGAGATTTGCGCGAGCATTTTCCCAGAGACGTGAACGATTACTCAAGTAGAAAGACAAGGCTTCCGGGATCCTGGGACACTCATTCGAATATGTGGATTGAAGACCCATCTCAAATCAGCACTCATACAGGTCACCTGGCATGGGTCATGATTGCCCTTCTTGAATATTCCGAGCAAACAGATGAAATCCAGAACCCCCAATACCTAGAAGCAGCAAAGACTATTGGCGAATGGATCGATAAAGAGACTAAGGACGAAGTATGCGCAGGAGGGTATACGGGTGGATATCATGGTTCGGAGCCAAACGCAGTGAAGATCACGTGGAAATCTACCGAACATAATATCACTACATATGTGGCCTTCATGCGACTCTACGAAGTAACATCTGACAGTAAGTGGCTAGAGAGGGCCACTCATGCCATAGCATTTGTCGACGCCATGTGGAACAGCGGTGAGAGTCTTTATTGGGCAGGAACAGTTGATGATCAATGCACGCCAAACTATGAAGTAATCCCCGTACATATACACGCCTTGGCGACCATGGCTTTTAGCGGACAACAGTCCGCGCTTTCTTGGGCGGAAATCTATCACTACACCGAAGCCGACGGGTTCGCTGGATTTGATTATGACACTGATAATGACGGAATCTGGTTTGAAGGAACTGCCCAGATGGCGCTTGCCTATCAGGTGAATGGACTAACAGACAAGGCTGACGGGTATATCTCTGAACTTCAAAAGGCACAAACGTCAGGATCAAATAATAATGGTAAGGGTATGGTTGCAGCGTCGCATGATGGTGTCACAACTGGAATGGACTGGAAACTTTTGAACCGTGTACACGTTGGCACGACGGCCTGGTATATTTTCACGGAGCATGGTTATAATCCCTATTGGGGGACTACAAGCCCAATATTGCCGCATAATGTAGATGAAATAAACGACAATCTGCAGTTTTTCATCCAGGAAAGACCAGAAAGGCATATGCAATGGACCCAGCAATTAAAGCCGCGATGATCACCGCATTCGCAATAATACTCGCACCTGTCTTAGCGGTTTTCCTTCAATATTTCCTTGAGAGACTGAAGCGTGTGCAAGGCGACAATGGCTCCAGGAAAAGTCCCCAAACTCCACCTCCCAAGCAAGAAAAGACTTGGCTTATGAATATGCGCCATCGTTTTGCGACTTGGTCAACGTCTTTTATCCGTTTCTCAAGAACAATGATACTCCCTTGGCTTACGCCTCTCGGCTGGTTCCTGGTACTGTCTATGGTACTGTACGTGTTCATGACTGTGTTGTTTTTGTTCATGCCTGGTTCACTTTCATTGGAGGGCCCTACAGAGGTCTACATACGCGAAGTCCCTTGGGGAGAAACTGCCACAGCAGAAGCAATTGTCGTTGTCAGAGACCTTTCCGCGCGAGGTTGGTTCTTCAGGAATCTCTTCCCAGCGTTCTTAATACTTGGGCAGCTTAAGGTCGAACCAATGGAGGCAGGTGGTCAAATTCGGGTAGTGGAACGGCCCGATGCTAATAACGCAGATCCGACGAACTCGTTCATTTTGAAGAAGTATCCTGGAGCTGCAATAGCAATACAATATGTATTCAAGAAAGAACAAGATGTGGGGCATGTGCAGTTGTCTCTTTATGATTTTCGTGACAATGCTAATCAGGCCAGTCCTAAACAATCCAGAATTGTGAGTTTCTTTAAAAAACCGTTATGATCTTGAAGGGCTTAGGATGATCGAACTCCCAAGGCATTTAAAATCCATGTTCGTGAAGAAAGGAGGTTATGTTCTGTTGGCGATTATGGACAAATAAGTGGTTTCCAGGAATTAACTATTCTCCAATATTAGGAGACAAGCGTATGAAACACATAAACACATTAACATACATGACAATGACGATCGGACTGTACATGTGCGGGCTATGCTGTGCCCAAGACAATGAAGAGTTGGACATTCGAGATGCTCAACCTTACTTCGATAACGCAGGACGATTCTGGGTATACAAGGACGGTAAGACCCTCAGAGGAGATAATATCAAACCAGTCCCACCTTACGGTCTTCCCTTTCTTCCTTACGCGTTCATGCCAAAGCAGGCATCGAGCATGCTGGACATGACGTTAGACCATACATCCAACCCTTTTGATGGAGATAAGTGCATCAGAGTTTCTGTAACATGGAAAGATCCTTACTGGTGTGGGGTTGGGTTTTTTTCCGGCCTTGATCAGGGAGTCCCAGGAAACGAACCGCCGGGGGGCTGGTGGGGCAAAAAGAATTACGGTTGGTACTATGATTTGCGACAACTTGAGAAGAAGAAACTGGTGTTTCATCTGCGGGGTGAACACGGTGGTGAGAAGATCCAGTGGAAGGTGGGGTCCCTCGCAACGAATACATATGGCGATAGCCTAAGATATCCTGTTGTAGCAAAGGAAGGTACAAAGCGCAATATCACGCTTTATCAAAATTGGGAACGATATGAAATAGTGCTTAACCAGCTTCCAGTGAACCAACTTGAGAGAATCTGCAGCATGTGTTTCATTGTTGCGCAGGCCGAGCAAGATCCAGATAGGATAGATGATCCTGTAACATTTTATATTGACAACGTTTACTTCGAGTAGGCCGTACATAGAATTAGGCAAGTATTGTCAGCCAATGCACTGCCTAGCGGCATATCAGGTTCAGCTATAGTGATAAGAGGAGTTCTACCGCAGAGATCCCCTTTCATATGGCATGACAGAACTAAACGTCACAAGTATTCATTCGAAGTGTCGCTTGAAAGGACTGCATTAACAAAAAAGCGAGATCTACACAAACTGAACC
>CAZVPR010000179.1:0-7199 GCA_964629085.1 uncultured Anaerolineales bacterium | reverse complement strand
GTCTCGGTTTTGAAGGTGCTATGAACTTCTTTTCTCAATAACTTCACACTAATGGTCGAAGATTATTGGCTGTGCAAATTAGAAGTATCATTTTCATCTGCCTGCACCCACACACCCATCGGCAAAGCCAGCTTGATCTGGTGCTCATCCAATATCTTTAGCACACCCATATTGACTTCCGACTTGACAACAGAGTTTTTATGATAGTGGTCAGCATATTTTTGACCAGGAGCCCATGTTTTTACGCCATAGAGAAAGGCAATCTCAAAGAAGTATTCACCAACCATTTCCAGAGAGGGTAAAGCCCAAAGAATATCTTCATGTTCATCGCCAAATTGGCGGAGCAAATTCTGAAGGGCTTCTATTTGTTCAATGGAAGTACCACGATGTAAATGGTATGTGTTCTTTTGAAAATAAAAATTTCCTACATCCAGATTTTGGACCGCGCTTTCGATGAATACTTTGTTCGGAACCATAATCCATTCACCTGGGGGTGTTTGCAACCTGGAACTTCGCAAGCCAATCTGGCGAATATAGCCTTCAATACCATTAACGCTAATACGGTCTCCTAAAGAAAAGGGTCGTTGCAAAAAAATGGTAATGCCCCCAAAAATATTGGAAACTGTATCTTGAGCGGCTAAAGCAAAAGCCAACCCACCAATACCTAGCCCAGCTAAAATTGCCCCGACATCATAACCGGCGTTGTTCAGGCCAACGATGATACCCAAGGCAACAACGATAAATTTGACTATTGATTTAATAATTGGCAACAACTGGTCATCGAGATCGGTTTCGGTTTTTGATACATATTTCGTTAGGTAACGGTTATGTAAGGCTTCATAGAATCGCAAAACCAACCAGGCAACAATTAGTGCAGATGCAAAGGTAAACACATTACCAAACCCCTGAACAATTTCATCAGAAAATGTTAACCGCCCAAATGCATAACGAAAAACAAATAGCACCATCATCGCAATGATCGGTTCTTCAATCATATCGATAATGATGTCATCTAACTCTGTTTTAGTTTTGTGCGTGAGACGCTTTATAAAACGCCCTAAGAACCAATAGATAAACTTACCAACAACAATGGATGCACTAATAATCAGAAGTGCAATAAGCCATTCCAAAAATGTATTTCCATAGAATTCTTTCTGCAAAAAATTTGACATTGAATCTCCTTAATGTTAGGTTCTCTGGGGTCACAGAGAACCAAGATGGTAAATATTAATTGCAAATCTCAAGTCTACAAACACAATTAGAGAATTGGCTGTTATTGAGACACCAACACGAATGTACCCCCAAAGAAGACCGGGAACTCCACCTGGCCATTGGCATTGATCTGTGCATTGGGCACTTCCACCCAGCCGCCCGCACCGCCATTGAGCAAAGGATTCCAACTCAATACGGCCAGGGTACCAGTGGCATCCTCGGGGATATCCATGGTCGCCATCACCAATCCACCTGCGCCCAACACACCACCATTGGAACCATCTCCTGAGAACAAACTGACATTCAAACCAGAGAGGTAATTGGTATTGGGCGGGATCGATCCTGGCAGTGTGATCTCATCCTGAGGTACCAGGCTGATACTCCCAGGCACTGGCGTCACGACAGTCACCTGCTGCCCACTGCCAGCCAAACTCAAGATCACCGGTTCCGTCGTTCCGGTGTTGAGATCAACCTGCTGACCAGGCGCAACTTCAACCAAGCCCGTTGCGGGGATCACGCCATTTGTCCCGGCAACCGCATTCCCACCACAACCAGCATTGGGATCACAGCCCGCCAAGACGTACATCCCCCCAGAATTCACCATCGCCTCAACCTGGTTATCCGGCGTAACCGTGAACTCCGGCACCGCTTCCCAACCACCCTGTCCGCCGTTGGCATCTGGATTCCAATGCAATAACTCAACCGGACTGCCCACCAGATCCGAGGGGATCGCAAAGGACGCCATCACAAATTGGTCGGCTCCCAAACCCTGATCCCCTTGCTCGATGTTGATATTGATACTGGAAATGAAGCTGTCATTCCCAGGCAACTCAGCAGGCAGATCCGCCGCAGTACCCGAATTGACACTCACTGTGGCATTCATCGTGGTGGGGAAGGTCACTGCGCCACCGCCAGACAACCCAATCGAAACCGCCTGGGTAACACCACTCAAGGAAGGCAAGAAAACCGGCTGCCCTTCCGGAATATTCAACACCACATTGCCCACAAACGCCTGCCCTGTTGTACCATCACCATTGGTCGAACCCGATCCGCTTCCATCTGCGGAGCCAGTTGAGCCCGTAGTTCCGCCCGTGGTTGTTCCTGTCGTTGTGCCAGCCCCACCAAGTCCATCCCGATTGCCCCATTGCTCCGTGATCGTCCCAACAATCGCAGCGACAATATCGCGTATGTCCGCAGCCAGGGTAACCGCATCTCCCGTCACATCGGCATTGATGGTCAGCCTGCTGCCGCTGGCTGAAGCTTGCAGATCGACTGTCGCAACCCCCACATCGATGGGCTGACTGACGGTCATATCTTCTGTCGTGGAGATCGAAACATCCCCATCCACCGTCGTCACACCACCAATTGCCTCAACCGTGCCAATCTCCAAGGGCCCCGTGTTGACAAACGTCAACCCATAGCCTGCCCCCGTCAGCTCTACCCCCAGCGTAGCCACCACGTTATCTCCCAGGAAGGTAGCCGCACCCCGGGCTGAGACCCCCAGACCGCCACCCCCGGTATCAATCCACCCTCCCACCGATTGTGATATTGCACCATGAGGCACCTGGAAGATGGCATTGCCACCACCCGTGCTGATCTGGCTGGTACCCAAGTTGATATCAGCGGTGTTCTCCAGCAGATTAAGGCGCCCTCCGCTGGTGGAAATGGCCGCTGTCACCGTCAGTCCCCCACTGCTCTCGATATCCACATCACCGTTATTCGTGCTGACCCCGCCAATACTCTCAACGGTGCCGATCACCAGGGGACCCGGATTGGTGAACGTCACCCCATACCCCGCCCCTGTCAGGTTGACGCCCAGTGTACTAACCCCACTGTGACTGCCAGATAGCGTCATCGGACCTCGGGCCGCAACGCCCAATCCACCGCCGCCCGTGTCGATCAGACCGCCAACCAACTGCGTCACCGCACCATTAGGTGCCTGGAAGATGGCATTGCCGCCACCCGTAACGATCTGGCTGGTTCCCAGGTCAACATCCGCCGTATTGTCTTTCAGGCTGACACGCCCACCGCCCGTGGCAATATTGTTGGCCACCGTCATTCCCCCACTGCTCTCGATATCCGCTGCACCATTGTTGGTCGTGATGCCGCCAATCCCCTCAACCGTTCCAATCACCAAGGGACCACTGTTGGTGAAGCTCATCCCGTAACCAGCGCCCGTCAGCGTGGCTCCCAACGTGGCTACGCTATTAGCCCCAGGCAGATGCACATCGCCCCTGGCAGTGATGCCCAGCCCAGCCCCGCCAGCATCGATGATCCCAGCTGCATCCTGGGTGATATCACCCAAAGGCGCTTCCAAGATCACATTCTTGCCACCACTGCGTATTCGATGGGGTCCAAGGTGCAGACCGCCAGTCCAATCCTTCAGGCGAACTCGGCCTCCCTGGGTCTGGATATCGGCATTGACATACATATTCCCTCGGCTGGTGAGCTTGACATCTCCGCCATTGGTTGTAATCCCACCGATCGTCTCTACCGTGCCTATGGTCAAGGGGGCATCGTTGTTGAAGTTCACTACCTGACCCACACCCGTCAAATTGACACCCAGGGTACCCACTCTGTTATTCCCCGGGAAGGTCGCCCCACCCCTGGCGGAGATACCCAAGCCTCCACTCCCGGTATTGATCCATCCACCCGCTGACTGCGTCACCGCTCCATTGGGCGCCTGGAAGATGGCGTTGCCGCCACCAGTAGCGATCTGGCTGGTTCCCAGGTTGACATCTGCCGTATTGTCTTTCAAGCTCAGCCGCCCACCGCCGGTAGCGATATTGTTGGATACCGTCATTCCCCCGCTGCTCTCGATATCCGCTGCACCATTATTGGTTGTGATGCCGCCAATGGCTTCAACCGTGCCAATCACCAGCGGACCTGCATTGGTATATGTCAGGCTGCTGCCAGCACCGCTTAGGGTAGCCCCCAGGGTGTGAACATTGTTTGTTGTGCTGGAGAAGGTAGCATGCCCCTTGACATTGATTCCCAACCCGCCAGCCCCAGTGCTGATCTGTGAACCAACTGCCTGGGTAATACCGCCATTTGGCGAAGTGATCACGACATTGCCGCCACCCGTGGTCACCTTGCCCGTTGCGCCGAAGGCGACACCCCCTGGTGCGTTGATCGTCACCAGCCCGGTGCCCACATTTACCTGCCCGTTGATCTCCACACCCCCGCTGGCCACACCCGTCCCGGCATTGAAGTTGATCGCTCCAGCGCCCGGCGCCGTCACCCGCCCAGCCTGCGCAATGACGATGTTGTTGCCCGCATTCAAGTTAATGCCCCCATCTCCGGTCGTACTGACTTCAGCCTCCAGGGTCAAATTGTCGTTGGTCGTAGAGCCTGCCGCAGTCAGCGTGATATCCCCACCGGCATTGTCTCGCACGCTGCGGCTGACACGCAGCGGACTCTGGGCAACCACGATCACCCCGCCACCTGAAGCCAGGATGCCGTCCACGACACCTACAATATCAACCTGCAAACCACCGCTGTTGGTGATGAATACGCCACCCGAGGTGGTCGCCTTGCCAGCCACCACCGCCACCGCGGTCTCTATGGGGTCAGCAGATGTCCCAATCCCCCCAGCGCTGCTGAAGGCCGCTGAGCCCCCAGCGATGGTGACGTTGTTTGTCGCCCCATTAGAATCTGTGATCGCGCCCCCTGCGTTCAGCGTCAAGGTGCCATCCAGGTTGAATGTCCCCACAGAAAGATCGTCGGCATCACTGATGGTCACATTGTTTGCCGCTGTTACCGATACCGCACCACCAAAATTGTTGCTCCCATGATCCAGCGTGATATCTGGATCAGGCACCGACTGGAAGGCCAGATACTGCGGGCTGGTGCCTCCTGCAATGGTGGCAAACACGGTCTGCGCACCATTGCTGGCGTTGACCTTGACGATCTTGTTGTTATTGGCGCTGGCTACATACAGGAAACCTGCGTCATCGTATGCCAATCCTACAGGTCCATCCAGATTGCTTCCCGTACTCAGGATGGAAACATTCGAAGAAACACCGCCAGCCAGATTGACTTTGTAGATACGGTCGTTGGTCGAATCGGCTATGTATGCAAATCCGGCGTTGTCGACCGCAATCCCTTCCAGGAATGCGCTGCTATTGGTCAGATCGCTATCTTGCGACACGATGGACACAGTGCTGTTTCCCGTGATCTTGTACAGGCGATTGAAAGACCCGGGATTGGTCATGAAATATCGCACATCATTATCATCCACAGCCAGACCCCGCAGCGTAGTGTACTGCCCGCTGCAGGTTCCAAACATGCTGCTACCGCTGTCAGCATTTCGGGTGTTGACACAGATCTCATGCACATAGCTGACATTGCTGCCATTGTTCCACAGCACCACACCGGTGATATCGTTGACATTGGGTTTGGGTACTAATTTTGTTTGGGTCGAGCCGTTATTGGTGATCTTGATCAAGCCTTCAGCATTCTCATTGGTAGTACCCACAATCCCCGTGCTGGCCACCCACACAACCCCATCACTGCGCACCGCAATGCCGCGCGGGTGATCAAGCAGATTCCCACTGGTAAACAAACTCTCATTGGCGCTGCCGTCCAGCACCAATACCTTGTTGTCATCGGTGGTGACGTACAACGGCGCACCACCCGTCGATGCGCTCAGGGTCGTCGTGCCCGTTACCACGATGGCTCCACTGTCTGTGATCACGCCAGCCGTCAAACTGAGGTTCCCGCTGATCGTCGAAGCCCCCATATCCAGCGTGTTCGTATCCCGCAGTGTGACGTTCTTGGCCGAGGTCACCAGCACCGCTCCGCTGAAATTGTTGCCTGCATTGGACAGGGTGAAGTCATTCCCCGTACCCACATTGATCGTCGTCGTCCCGCTGACCGCTACCGCCCCCAGGGCATCTGTATCGCCCACAGCACCTTTGAAGACGGCATTGCCCGATATGGTCAGGTTGCGCGTGTTGCCACTGTCGGAATCGAGAGTGCTGTTGAATGTTACCGTACTGCCGGTCAGCGTTACATTCGCACCGAGTACGACTGAGCCGCTATATGTTTGGTTGCCGCTAGTCGTGACTGCACCGCCGTTCACCCGCGTTGCTCCAGCCGCATTGGCCGTCAGGCTCGTGAGCGCCGTTGTGTCACCCACCGCATTGCCAAAGGTCACTGTACCACTACCCAGTTTGCTCAGGTTCCCACTACCGTTGACTGCCCCGCTGAACGTCGTGTCTCCTGTCCCGTCTACTGTTAGCTGATTGCCATTGAGCTCTGCATCGCCGCTAATCGTCAACGTTCCGGAGTTGTTGATAAAGCTGGCTGCTGCGCCTAATCGTATTGGCATGCTAATCGATGTTGCCGTACCACTGGTCAGGCTGTGGGTGATGCCACTTGCACCTATAGTGACTTCATTACCGCTGAGAGTAAAGTCATTTCCCACATTTCCGTCCGTAAGCTGCAAGGCGAGCCCCATCAGATTGCTGATGTCATTGTTGGCCGTATAGCTTGATAAGCCAGTCGTGTTGGTGTCGAAAACCAACACATTATCATTGCCCGGTAACTGATCTGTGCCAGACCCATCCTGTTTGGTATTCCAGTTGGCCGTGGTGCTCCAATTGGTGTCGCCGCCGTCGCCTTGCCAGAACAGTGCTGCGCCGAGATACGTGAGAATAATACTATCGCCAAAGGCACCACCGGAATAAGTAATACTGAAACTCTTATTACCATCTACCAAGAATGTGGAACCCTCCGCCAAGCCGTTAAAAGTGCCTGTAATTTGTGAGCCAGAATGCTGCAAAGCAACAATGGAAAAAGTATCCCCAACGGTAGGCGCGAAGCCCAGCGAGAGATCCAAATTGACATTATTTAAAGCAAAAACACCTACGGTATACCACATGATACTTGAATAAACCTGGTCGTAACCAGTGCCCGCGGTGGTGCCATTCAACGGCTTTGGTGCATAAATCCGAAAGGCAGCTATAATAGGCGCAATGATTTTC
>CAZVPR010000178.1:0-7354 GCA_964629085.1 uncultured Anaerolineales bacterium | reverse complement strand
AATAATAAAGTGGTTGCGGAATTAGTGAACTCTAAATATAAAGGAGGAGAGTAGTGAAAAGAAAAACACAATTATTGTTGGTCGCTGGCTTTGTAATTATGCTGGCAATTATCCCATTCTCAGCCCTGGCTGGGGAAGCGGAGCCGCCGGAAGATTCAGGATTGGCCGCTGATCCAGTACGGGTGGAGTTCCAAGCCGAAGATGGCAAGAATTTGGTTGGATACTACTATCCGTCAAAATATGCCAATTCCCCCGTGGTTGTCTTGATGCACTGGGCTGGTGGAGATCAGCGTGATTGGTGCCGGATTGCTCCCTGGTTGCAGAATCGCCTGGATGAGGAACCTGCAGTTTTGGAGGGGTGCCCGGAACCCCCAGGGCCCGAACCCTATTGGGATCCAACCTGGTTCCCGCCCATGCCTGAAGGAGAATCCCTGGCAGTATTTATATTCGATTTCCGCGGATGGGGCGAAAGTGGTGGCGGCGGTTTTGGCCATGTTTGGACTTTGGATGCCGTTGCTGCTTACCAAACCGCAGCAGCCATGGAGGCGCAGCTCACTGGCGAAAGTGCCGACTCCAGCAACACAAAAGTGGCTGCAATTAATTTCGTGCCTGCTCTTGAAGATGAGCCGTATGGCCAGGTTGTCGGCGGCGGAGGCAGTATTGGCGCTGATGCTGTTGTCACGGGCTGTAAACTTGTCAACGAGGCTGTAGGGTTGCTGATGCAATGTCTGGGAGCCTACTCCTGGTCTCCTGGCAGCTATAACGATAATGTCTATTCCGAAGATGTTCAAGCACTTCGTGAAATGGATCCGCCTGTGCCTGTCTATTGTTTGGCTGGAGAACAAGATGCCGAATCAGCGCCAACCTGCAACTCTGCTGGGGAGTATCTTGAAGTGTTACAGCTTTATGCGGGTACTAGTGACCACGGGCCGCTTTTGATCGAACCGGATTACGACGATTTGACTCTATTCCTCGTGTTCCTGGAGCAAACTCTCTGGGCTGAGGAAGAATAGAAAAATTTCTCGATCAAAAAACACTCTCTCAGAAAATCGAGAGAGTGTTTTTTCCTGTTACCAGGTGAGTTTAGCCTAATTCAAGGGGGCCACCGGGAGCATCCGAATCAAACCATTTGATTTCGACTTCAAGGCTGTGCTCCAAACCTTTCCTTTTTTTGTCTTCATCTTCCACTTGAATTTCAAGGATCAGGTTATGCGGCAGCTCTAGTACAACTTCTTCAGCACCCTGGCGAAGCACGACCTTGCCTTCGTCAAGTTTGTCGGCCAATTGGTGCAGAAATGTGCTGACCTCTGCCCGCGATTTGCGTTCTTTACTCTTGAATAACAGAACTTCTTTGCCCATAACAACCTCCTTTGTTAATCTATTCGCAGTACTTTTGCGCCGCGTATTTTTCCAGACTTCAATTCTAGCAAAGCCTTATTGGCCTCAACCAGGGAATATTCCTGGTATTCCGGCTTGATTGCCATGGTAGCGGCCAGCTCAAGAAATTCGCTGACATCGCGGCGGCTGACATTGGCGATGCTCTTGATTTCTTTTTCCATCCAAAGATGATTTGGGTAATCCAACAACAGCAGGTATTCTTTATCGGCATCTTCCTTACGAATGGCATTGATTACCAGGCGCCCGCCTGAGGCCAGGTTTTTCAGGCCCTCAACAACTGGTTTCCAAACCGGTGTGGTATCGATGATACTGTCAAGTTTTGTGGGAGCTTCTTCTGCTGTGTCGCCAGCCCAAACCGCGCCTAGTTCCAGGGCAAATTCTCTTTCCTCAGGACTTCGGGCAAATACAAAGACATCAGAATTGGGGTATAAATGTTTTGCCATCTTTAGGACTAGATGTCCTGATCCGCCAAAACCCGTCAATCCCAGGTTGCCGCCATCATTCAAGGTGGTCAATCGCAGTGAACGATAGCCAATAGCTCCGGCGCAAAGTAAGGGTGCGGCTTCAGTATCTGAAAAGGCCTTGGGAATAGGAAATGCAGAAGTTTCAGGCACCACCATGAACTCTGCGTAACCCCCATGGGCATCACGGCCGGTGGCTTTGAACTCCTCACAAAGATTCTCATCCCCATTCAAGCAAAAATTGCACAGACCACATGATGAGTAAATCCAGGCAACACCCACCCGATCTCCGGTGTGGAAGCGTCTGGAATTTCCATTGATATCTTCAATGTGTCCTACAACTTGATGTCCAGGGATGATGGGGAATTCTGGCGGAGGGGTTCGACCTTCAATCTCATCGAGTTCTGTGTGACAGACGCCGCAAGCAGATACCCTGATCAGAATTTCTCCTTGCGCCGGTGTCGGGAGCGGGATTTCGGAAAAATCCAAAGGATTGGGATTTTGGCGAAGATCCGAAATCCTGTTTAACTGCATCGCTTTCATTTCTGATTGATTCGATTAGGTTGGTCGTAAGGCGATTACGGGAATCTCTTTCGTGAAAAATTCCAACATTTCCGTCTGGTTGTCGCTAATTTCGTAGCCAATCAATTTAGATAATCCTTGCAGGGCTTTCGGGTTGCGTTGATGGTAATCTGCAAAAATGGATTCCGCATCTTGCGGATTTAATCGTTCCCCACGTACTGGGAATTCAATTCCAGCAACCTGGATTGTGACTTCGGGGGAAGCCATAATATTCAAGAACCAATCGGCCTTTTCACCAAATCCCGAAGCGACAAAGTGAGTGTTTGTCTCTTTATCGAATTTGACCACTTCGAGGACGGCCTGCCGGGGGAGTCCGCTTACGCGTCCTATATGATGCAGTAACAATAATCGATGTCCTAGCATTCTGCCTAATTTCAATCGATACAACCAGATAGGCAGCCGCCAGGGAATTGCTTTTAATCCACGGGGTGGATCGGGAATTGTTGTGTTATTCATATCACTATACTCACTTAATGGTCAGCCCTTTGATGAAAATATCCATTCCGACGCGAATGTGTTTTTCAACATCGACTGCTTCTGGGTCATAGGCCCATAGAAGGATGGTGCCTTCAATGATAGCTCCAATAGTAATGGCGACATCTTGAGCGTCAATGTCCCGAAATTCGCCGCTGTCAATACCTTGTTGAATGAGAACGGTTATGAGATCAATATAGCCGCGGAAATATTTGTGAAAAACTCGCTTGACGATTTTTTGACGGAAGACCAACCCCAGGAATTCATATGCGATGGGGACAAGTTTAAGCCACCCTCGAATTTCTTCCAAAGTCGATTCTACGAATAAGTTTAGTCGCTCGACAACCGATCCCTCCGCAAATTGCAATTCTTTAAGTTCTGAAAATTCCCCTTCGAAAAGTTTATCTAGAATGGCGACGATAATTTCATCTTTACTTTTGAAATACCAGTAAAGGGCACCTTTACTTAGGCCGGCCTTTTCGGCGATATCATCGACGCGTGCCTTGTGTAGCCCTTCGCGGACGAAAACGTCCGTTGCGGCATCCAGAATTTGATTTTTGCGTTCTTCACTCACATCTGGGCGAGGTGACATAAAAACTCCATCTATATTAAACTGACTGGTCAGTCGGTTATAGGGTACTGGAAAATTGCGGCTATGTCAAGTTTCACAAACACAAGGTTGGACAAGAGTTCGGACGTTAATGCGCCAAAGGCGTGCGAACCTCTGGCAGGGTGAGGCAACCTAAAACTTAGGATGAGATTACCACGCCTGCCGATGGTACGCCTGCTCGTGGAGCCGCACATCGAAGATGTGCAAAGCGGCGCGGCGCGCTCGCAATGACAGATAAATTTAGAGTTTTCTGGGTTTTGTCTGACTGTCAGGCACAAAAAAAGCCGGGTTCAGTTCAGATAAACCCGGCTCTTTGGTTTCCTATTTCCTCTTTTTCCTAATGGATTTCTTCGGCTTTCGAGGGGTTTTATATTTTTCTGGCCCTGGAGAAAGGAAGGGCAGCTTGATGATTTCATAGCGGATTAGCAGCCAGATCAGGCCAATCACAGCCATAATGGCATAAATCAAGCGTGACCAGCTCATGTCAGTACCGCCAATGCGGGGCTGGTCGGGGCGGAAGGCTTCAATGATCACGCGTCCAACGCCTGCCAAAATTAACCAACCAGCGAAAGCAGCGCCAGGTTTGATCTTATCTTCAAATTTTCGCGTGATCCACAGAATCAGACCGGCTGCCATGAAATTCCAGATCATCTCATAGGCAAAGGCAGGGTGGAAGCGGGTTGAATCCTCGGGGTAAAGGTCGAGGTTATTCCAGGGAGCTAATCGGTGAAATGCATCGATGGAGATGCCCCAGGGCAGGTCGGTCGGCGGGCCGTAAAGTTCCTGATTTATGAAATTTGCCGGGCGGGCAACTGCTTGTCCAATCAGCAGCGCGGGCGCAACCGAATCGAGCAGGAGTAAAATATCGACCTTTTTCCGTTTGGCAAAGAAGTATGCTGTTACCAACCCGAATAACATTGCCCCAAAAATGTGTATCCCACCTTCAGTGATGCGGATAATGCGTCCTGGCTCCTCGATGAATGTGCGACTCCCGCCCAAGATATCGTTGATCACATACCACAAGCGAGCCCCAATCACAGCGGCTGGCAGCACCCAAAGCAGAGCATCCCAGACAACTTCCGAATTGCCGCCCCGCCGTGTAATCTCTTTTTCTGTCACCCAGGCAGCCGCGATTACGCCAAGAGCAATCAGTAATCCATACCAACGAAATGCCAGTTCGAATCGGCCAAGGTTGAGTGTAAAAATTATCGGATCGATCATAATTTCTCCTGAATTGTTATTCGATATACCCCAAGCTGCGCATTCGCTCCAAGACATGTTCATCGTGCAGATTGGTCGTCAAGTTGTCAAGTTCTTTCGTCGAGCGGGAAATGGCCCAAACCAGGTGATCTTCTAGTTGATCTTTCAATTGTTTCAGCTTTTCGGGCAAATCTTTTCGTTGATTCATTTCAAAGGGATCAATATTCAAATCAAACATTTCGTCCCGCACTTCTTCTGTTCGCAACAATTTGAAAACGTCTTTATAGGCAGCCCACACGGTTGCCTTGCAGTTGAATGCATCCATGATCGTCGGCTCATGCCGCTCGATGATCTGGATCAAATTCATGGGCGGGTACCCCTCACTAAAAACACGCCTGGGAGCATAATTTGTGGTTGAACCGATGTTGCGAAGACTGAAATCGGTAATAGAGATCGGTTGGGCAAATGAGGGTTTTATCTCCGAAATCCCTGCCGCTTCTAAAACCGTGTGGAACAGGTAGGTCGTTGATACATGTTGCTCAATAGTGAGCCCCTCCGACTGGCCGGGAAAGCGAATCATCATCGGGACGTGAATCAACTCCTGATACAGGCCGATACCATGACCCATGAGATTGTGTTCCCCAAGCATTTCTCCATGGTCGCTGGCAATGATCACCAACGTGTTGTCGCGGATTTCTGGTTTGTCCAGCAATGCTAAAAGTTTAGCCAATTTGTGGTCCTGATAAGCCACTTCGGCATCATACATGTCGCTGAGCGTTTTCGCTTCGAGTTCTGAGTAAGGGTCTTGCATTGGCAAAAGCCAGTGGAAAGCGCGCGTGTTGTAGTCGCGCATAAATGCGGATGCCTCAGGATCATCGTTGATAATGGGGGCAAACTGACGGACGAATTTCTCTGGGGGTGTATAGGGCAGGTGCGTGCCCATCAAATTAAGGAATGTGAACTGAGGACCATCTGCCGAGGATTGGAGATGTTGAGTAGTGTGCTCTATTGAAGCAGGCCCATCCCCCTTGAAATTTGCATAACGTGTCCACCAGGAAACCAGTTTTGGATTGAGCACAAAATCGAAGATCTCCGGCGAACCTGCGACAGCCTGTTGGATTGGTGCGGCGATTCGTTCGATAACTTTATGATAACCCTTTCGGAAGCCGGACACAATCTTTCTGGGAACGTAGCCATTCGCGTATGGCGCATTGGTTAAAGCACCACCATAATTATAGAAATTCTCGAAGCCTCGGCGTAATCCGTTATCGAGGACGCCAACCAGGGGATTATTGCAAAATCCTGTAGTGCGATAGCCTTCCTGGACTAAATATTCTGCTAGGGTAATAAATTCCTTGCTCAGAGCACTGTTGGCTTGCACAGTTCGGTGCGTACTGGGAAATTCGCCACTGAATAATGAGGCGTGTGAGGGGATTGTCCACTGTGCTGGGGAGACAGCCCTCTCAAAGAAAGTCGCGCTTTCAGCAAAAGCGTCTAGATTTGGTGATGTCCCTCGGGAATAGCCGTAGCAACCCAAACGGTCGACACGATGTGTGTCTAATACAATGAATAGAATATTGGGTTTTTGCGTAGACATTAACGAAAGGCTCCAAAATAGGCCAACCCAGAAACAATGACGACCCCGAGCAGGGTGCCCGATATTAACTCAGGAATTGTATGCCGTTTGAGAAACAGACGCACGCCAAAGGTTATTCCCACAATTGGGAGGAGGAACAACCCAATCTTTACGCCAAACGCGAAACCTGCAAAGGTCACAATAATACTGATCCCGGTCATATGGGCGCTGACTAACCAAAAAATGTTCAATATCGCCAGAAGTGACAGAGCGGCAATATCGGCAATGACAAAATACTTCATCAAGGGATGTGTATGTAATCGGACAAGAATCAAAAGAGCTAAACTCGCTCCGATGATGCCTAGAATGTAGGGAATATGGCGTTCGTTTTGATTACTGATATGCAGATCAGTAATTTTCCCCGTTCGAAGAAGATGAACGATGTATAGAATGGGCAGCAATGATGAAAGGATTCCAAAAATTGCAGCATGCAGAGAACCAACCCAAAATGGCAGCGTCCGCCAAGCAATCACAAATCCAAAGATTGCGTAAAGGCTGGGGGGGCTGAAGATATTTGAGTAGATTCGTGCGGCGCGAATTGATCTGCTTTGTTGTCGAGGATTGGTATCCAGGGGGGTGCGGTTCATAAGCATCTTGTACGAAACCGAAGCATTTTACCATTGAATCTAATAAAATATTTAGACCCATTTGGTATAATTCGAGGGTAAAATATACCAAAGATGTTACAGCTACATGTTTGAAACGCCGGGCCAGTCCCGGTGTTATTATGTCAGAATATCGTTATGCAAAGGAAACAGTTCGGATTTTGGATTGCAATTGGAGCTGGGATTGGTACCGCAATAGGTGTCGCACTCGATAATATTGGCGTTGGGGTAGGTATCGGCGCGGGTATTGGGGTTTTGGTCGGTACGATGATCGGAAATACAAATAAGGAATAATCTCCGTGTTTGACACGGGAATAACACGCAATTGATTAATTAACTCAAGTTTAGACAAAAAGTAGGGCAGAACCCTTGTCGGGAACTGCCCTTG
>CAZVPR010000177.1:0-7380 GCA_964629085.1 uncultured Anaerolineales bacterium | reverse complement strand
TTGCTCCTTTTATTTTGTAAAGGTGCTGTTTAGTTCAAATTGAACCATGCCGAATTTTGATTTGCCCGTCATGGCATGTATCAGGCCAGTAGATAGAACGACGACGGGGAAATTTGTTTTCCATCGCCATGATGGGTCGACGAGTTTTTCTGCGCTTCAGCAAGTTAGTGGGCCCTCGAGCTACGTTTGTGGTAGCACCAGCCAGTTCTCTCTATTTGTGTTAGGAGAGACTCAAATCCCAGATACTGGATTCGCACCGGGTGTGGTGACCGATCTTTCGATTGTTGAGTTCCAACCTCTTTCTTCGATGGATAACCTTTGGCTTGAGATTCCGTCCCTGGGTTTGGAATTGCCCATCGTGGGGGTGCCCCTCACCGAACAGGGCTGGGATGTGACCTGGCTCGATGATGGTGCTGGTTACCTTGAAGGGACTGCCTTCCCAACATGGGATGGCAATACCGCTGTCACCGCTCATGTCTGGGATGCCGACAACAATCCGGGCCCTTTTATCGATTTGCATACCCTTCGACATGGAGATCAGATAATCATTCATGCCTTTGGTCAGCAATATATTTACGAAGTGCGCGAGAGTCTCCAGGTCGATCCTCAGGATATGGGCGTATTAGAGTCATCGGAATACGATGTGTTGACTCTGCTCACATGCGAGAGCTGGAGCCCAGAAGCGGAAACATATCTCTACCGCCGGGCTGTGAAGGCTGTACTTGTTGATGTAGATTCAAAATAAACAGGGTGAGTTTTAACTTTTTAGACCCTAAAGGTCTTTGCGTAGCACTCCGAGTGCAGTGAAGGAGCCGAGACCTTTAGGGTCTTTTGTGAAAAGCAAATTCAGGGGACTCTCTTGTAGATTAGCATCCCGTCGGATCCATATGAGCGAAAGGCTGTGGTCCTATCGGCCTTTCGCCACCCCATTGCATGTGCAATGGGGAAATTCATACATTGATCAGGGTGTCTTTTTGAAGATCAACATCCCATCACTTCCATAGATGTTCGTGGAAATCTTTTCTAAAAGGGTATAACTTTCTTCAAATCTTGCATCCTTGAATAACCCCTCGCGCCCATACACTTCCAAAATGATGATGTAATCCGGCTGTTGGTCGAAGATTAGATTGGGGGGGATGGCGTAGTTGATGGCGTAGAACGACACATCGAGGGGGTAATACGTGGTCGATTGGGGAGAGTTCAGTCCTACGGTGTCGAGGATGCGCGTGGGGGTGTGGAAGCCCAACACTCCTACATCCCCTGCGGCTAACACGGGAAGTGTTTCTGGCGCATCGCCAATTTCGTTAGAGAGAATCTCCGCCGCTTCGCGGTAGAGCAGCTCTAATTTGAACCAGGCCATCTTAGGAGCTGGTCTCGTTGGACCGTGATCGGGGGTCAAGACCCAGCCTTGGGTGGTCAGTGCCAGGGGAAATAGGATCACCAGCGGGAGTAGTACCGTGCCAATTCTTGCGCGCCAGCCCTGAGCCCCCGCGCGCTCATCCACCTTCGAGGTGATATTTTTAATAAAATGCTCCATGCCAATCAGAATGAAAAATGTCAAGGCTGGTAAGGGGGGTGTCAGATACCAACGGAAGATGAGCGGGTTGGCGATGGCAAAGACGGCGAAATAGAACCAGGGGTATATCGCCCAGGGCCAAAGCTGTTGGTTTGCTCTCAACGCAGCGCGCGTGCCGATGATGAAAAAGAATGGATAAACAATCAGACCGACGCCGATCCAAGGGATGCCGAAGGTCAGGTGACCGAGGAAGGGGGTCGTGTAGTGCTGCAGCAGGCGCACCAGCGCGGCAGTTTGGGGTAATCGATAGGCCAAGGATTTTGCCAGGATGGAATGGGGGATGGGGCTGCCGAAGTAGAAGGCGGCGAAGGTGAACCAGGCCGCGGTGGGAATGGCAAATACTATCAATTCGGGGAGTAAATCGCGGATTCGGGAGAGCGTCGAGCGGTAAGTGGGGTGTGGGGTGCGGGGTGCGAGGTGTGAGATTAGACGGGAAAAGCCCAACGGGGCGAGTAAGAGTAAGGCGTCGGGGCGGGTGAGCAGACTGAGGGCGGCGAGGAGGGCGGTGCGTTTGTGCTGGTTCTTTGTGTGTGTGTAGATTGCTGAAGTAAGCAGCAGCACGTACAAGCTGGTTTCCAGGCCGCCGATGGCGAAGGTCACGCTGAATGGGGCCACAGCCCAAATCAGGGCAGCCGCTGCGCCAGTGTATTTGTATCCCAGCGATTTGCCTAACTTCCATAGTAGCAATGCTGTAAGGGCATCGGCCAGGGCGTTGATGGTTAGGGCAATTACTGGAAAGTTGGCTTCGGTACCACCTATCAGCGCGCCGAGTGCGACCATTGTGAGTGTGTAGAGCGGCGTGGTGGTGCCTAGCACTTGCTCACCGGGATTGTAGACGAAACCCTCTCCAGCAAGGATATTGCGTGCATATCGATATGTGATGAAGGAGTCGTCAACCGTGCGTGGGCCAGGGATCAAACGAGCAGCGATGGCGAGAATAATAATTGTTATTGGGATCAGAGTTTGTAGTCGAAGTTTCATTTTTGGGGACGCAGATTGACGCGGATGGGTTAGGGGTGTTTAGCAAATATCAGTGTGTCTCTATTTTCGAAGATGAGTTCGTATGTGGATGAATTCTCCAATGAATCTTGGAATATGGCGAAGGGAATTTTATTCTCAGCCAAGGCTTTCTTGGCGATGAAGATGTACGAAAAGGTGAGATGATTGTCCTGCGCCCAACTCTCCAGGCTGGTTGCATCTGCGCTGACGTACGTTTGCAGTTCGGCGTGTAGGGCAACACGGCGAGAAAATTCTTTATCTGGCAGCCATTCATGACCTTGGACCGTTGTCAGGCTGTGCCGATGGCCGAAGGCGGGGAACCACTCGCTAGTGTAATCATTGCCATAACTTTCGTTTCCCGTAAGGATGAGAAAGGTTGAATCTTTTGAGGTGTGCTGACGGATCCACGCCATGGAGTCGACTTGCGCATGGGAAAGGCTGTTGTACTGCGGAGCTATGTATGCAGAGATCAGCGCGTAGAACAGCAGGAATCCAAGGGTGATCTTGGGAAGCTTTCCTTCTATCCTGTTTGTCGCTTGGCTTCGGCTCACCAGGGGTAGGATAGCTTTGTCCAGGCCAATTCCGACAAGCATGGCCATAGGGAGCGCCGCATACACTGCGCTCAGCCTGGGCTCGAAGATGAATACCGCGGCCAGCCAGGCGGGAATCAGGAATTTTCGTTCGCGCAGGCTGACTAATAAACCCAGGAAACCGATCACGGCCAAAATATCAACCAGGGGCTCATTGGTGAACAATAGAGACAGCGGCGCGACCAATGCTGAGATCGAGAATGATTCTGTCTGATAGGGGTAGAGAAAAACACTAAACCCGTGCCGTCGAATCATTGTGATCCACCAAGGTGAAGTCAGGATGGCTGTGCCCAGGACGATGAAGGTTGATTTAGAAACTGTCCGAAAATTGCGCTGTGGGCTGAGGTTCTCGAAGCCCGGCGCCGGTTTCGAGAGCCTCAACCGGCTTATAATCGTATTTTCGGATAGATTGTTAGTGAGTTGGGGCGCACTTTTGCGAGGTACGCCAGATCTAAAGAAATATAGGAACAACACCCCACCACTATAAAAAGCAAACCAGGCAGTCCCCGGATGACTCAGGATCGTCAGGCTGGCAAATAGGATTGCCCACAGTATGTGCCGTTTGCGGTCCGCTGTGTACACGGAGTGGATTTGGATCAGGGTCAGGATGGCAAAGAGATATCCAAAGGAGCGAGTCAAACCTGCCCCGACGATCAACCAATCAAAGGCCGTGGGCAGCAGCGCAAAGGTGATGGTTGCTGCGATCACTTGAATCGTAGAAGACAGCAATCTGCGTGCTAGTACGTAAAAAGCAGGGATGGTCAAACAACTTATGAAAGGGGGGAAGAGTCGGATGAGATCGATAACTGATATGCCAAGCAATCTCGATAAGATATCCGTGATAAAAATTGCCAGAGGTGGGTAGGCGAAGGGGATATTGAACTGGTTGTAGCTTGTAAATGCGGGTAGGATAGTGCTGCTCTTGCGGAGATCCTCGATCAGGGCCAGGAAAAAGCCCCCGTCATTGAGGGGATACTCGATGGTCAACACATGCACAAAGCGCACAAATGAACCCAAAAGAAGGGCTATTATCAAGCCGAATATTTGGATTGATCTGGTTTGTTTTTTGTTATCTTGATCGTGTGAATCGCTCATAGAAAATGGTGTACAATGCAGTTCGTAGTTCTGGGCAGTTTCCCATCCGCGTTGGGCAACTGCAAAAAAATATAAAAGAAAACGGCGTGAGCCGCCAACGCGGTTGGCTGGCTACCCCATGATCAAATTATATGCTCGATAGATATCATCAGGCAAGTCGCAAATATCAAAACATTATCACCATCGTCGGCGCGGTGATCGTCTCGGTAGCCTTGAAGGTGTGGTTGCTACTTCAAGAAGCTATCCCCTTCAATAGTGACGAGGCTGTAGTCGCTTTGATGGCGCGTCATATTTTGGACGGTGAGCGCCCGATCTTCTTCTACGGTCAGGCCTATATGGGCAGCCTGGATGCCTGGTTGGTAGCCGCCGGATTTTGGCTCTTTGGCGAATCCGTTTGGGTGATCCGACTTGTTCAAGGACTACTCTTTGTAGGTGTTTTGCTTACCACGGTCAAGCTGGGAGAAGCCGCCCTGGGTTCTAGAAAAGTTGGGGCATTAGCAGCCTGGTTTCTGGCGATCCCGCCCGTGGTGGTCACGCTGTACACGACCGTTTCTCTGGGGGGCTATGGCGAGGCTTTGCTATTGGGGAATTTGATCCTCTTGGAAGGCTTATATCTCATCGGCCAGTTGCGCGCTGATCAAACTATCCCCAACTGGCACTGGGTTTTGTTAGGATTTATGGTTGGCCTGGGTGTTTGGGCCTTTGGGCTGAGCCTGGTTTACAGCATCCCTGTGGGGATTGCTCTGCTGTATTATCTAGGACGCGGCAAGAAGTTCTTTGCAACGCTGCGCACCGCCTGGACTTGGGGGGTGTTCGCCTTGATCCTGCTGGGGGTTTTGTTTGGTTCGACGCCCTGGTGGATACATGCCTTGCAGCACGGTTTTGGTCAATTGCTCTGGGAGTTGCGAGGGGGTGCCATCGCGGGTGTGGATCAAGCCAATTGGATGGTGCAGATCTGGAACCATTTCTGGACGTTCTTCCTTTTTGGCGGCACCGTGATCTTTGGCCTGCGCCCTTCTTGGGAGATCCGCTGGTTGGCCATGCCTCTACTTCCCATCGCGCTGACCTTTTGGACAGGAGTGATCTTCCATGCTTTCACCCGTCTTGCGGAAGGGCGCTCTAATCGGCGCGGGTCTGGGCTGCTGCTTGGCGTGATGGGGGTTCTGACCCTGGGCTTTATTTTCACGCCCTTTGGAGGGGATCCATCGGGCCGCTATTTTATTCCCTTGGCAATCCCTTTATCATTGTTTGCCGCGGAGATGATCATCCAATGGGCTAAGGAATTCGGTCGCTGGATTTGGAGTATTGCCGTGGTGATCCTGGTATTCAACCTCTGGGGCACGATCCAGAGTGCCTCTACCTTGCCACCGGGGATTACCACGCAATTCGATCAGATTGCGCAAGTAGATCATGCCTATATGGATGAGTTGATGGAATTTCTGCGGGAGCAGAATTTGTCACATGGCTACGCCAATTATTGGGTGGCCTATCCGCTGGCATTTCAATCTGATGAGGAACTCATCTTCCTGCCGCGCTTACCTTATCATGCAGATTTTCGCTACACATTTCGTGACGATCGCTACGTGCCCTATCGGCAGTTGGTCGAGAACAGTGATCGTATTGCGTACATCACTACCAATCACCCTGATCTAAACGGTTGCTTGCGAGAATACTTCACTAGTTTCGAAATGACATTCGATGAGAAAAAAATCGGTGATTATCAGATCTTCTACGACCTATCCCGCGCTGTGCGCCCAGAAGAGATGGGATTTGATGGTGATCTGAAAGGTGTTGATTGTTCAGGATGGGGTAAGATAGAAGATGACGCTGAAGGATAAAACGTGGGCGCCAGCGCTGATAACTTTTCTGTTACTTGGCGCAGTAGTAGCCCTGGTGATAGCCAATGCCGCAGGCGATCCGCTTGCCTTGGCCCGCCTGGGCACACGCTACAGCCTCAATGATCCAGATGGAACTGCGGGTTACGACGGTCAATTTGTATACTATATCGCCAGGGATTTACAGCCGGAAAGCGTATCTACGCACCTGGATGTGCCAGCCTATCGCTATCAGCGCATTTTGATGCCCTTGTTGGCCCGCATGCTCAGTTTTGGAAATCTTGAAGCTTTACCATGGGCGCTGGCAGCCATTGGGATTATGGCTCAAACACTCGGGACCTGGGGTGTAGCGTCACTCTTGAAGCGTTGGGGCATCACGCCCTGGTATTCCTTGATCTACGGGCTGTGGGCTGGCTTTGTCCTGGCGGTGCGCTTGGATCTGCCCGAACCCCTGGCCTACGGCTTGATCGTTGCGGCATTGATCGCGGTACACGATGAAAAACATGGCCTTGCCTGGGCACTTTACGGCCTGGCCTTGTTTGCCAAAGAAGTAACATTATTATTTGTGGCCGCGCAAGGTCTTGTTTACCTCTGGCGTCGCCAATGGCGGAGCGCGTTTGGCTTAGGATTGATGACTCTGCTGCCCTATGGATTTTTCCAGTTTTGGCTGTGGAGAACCTTTGGGGCATTGGGCCTGGGTTCGGGCGGGGATATGGCGACTCCCTTCGAGTGGGTTCCGTTGATGGGGCTCTTCCGCATTGGTGTCTACAGCCCAAAGCTGCTTCTGGCCAGCCTGGTGGTGTTCGCTCCCTTTATACTGCTGCCCGTCTTTTGGGGTTTGTGGGTAGTAGGGGTGAAAGTTTATGGGCGTGAGATTGAGCTGATTGATTTGGGCCTTGCTTTGAATGCCCTGGTCATCGTCTTCTTGCCCTTTTCGACTTTCCGAGAGCCGGGTGGCTTATTGCGGTTTTCTTGCGGCCTCGTTTTAGCATTGATCTTGTTCGTAAGTCGCTATCGATATAAAAAAATCATCCGTTATTTGCCCTTGATGTTGGTATTGAACGTATTCTTGTTGAAATGATAGGCGGAAAAATAAGAGAGAAATTCCAATCCTTGAGAAGTGGAAATCTATTCCCCGTTGTCTGGTGGATATTGGGGATAGGTATCGTTATCGGATGTCTGATTAACTTCGATAAGGGCATCAGCGGTTTCGACTGGATTTTCTTTTATTACCCTGACTCTACTGCAAAAAGGGTGCTAGACCCTCCTCAAAACAGCAAAAGTT
>CAZVPR010000176.1:0-7516 GCA_964629085.1 uncultured Anaerolineales bacterium | reverse complement strand
AATTGCCAGCATCATAGTTGAAGTAATACTACCCACTATGCACCTCCCAGCAGGCGCAGAATGTTGTCAACGCCAGATTCTACCAACGGCACCATCACCGAAGGGAAGACGCCGACACCGACCAACATGATCGCGATGAGCACCAGCGCCACTTTGTCCAGCACGGTGACATCATGGATATGGTCCGCATAACTTTCAGGCATTTTTCCAAAGAAAACGCCTGTGATAATGCGGATGATATATGAGGCCGTGATTACGATTGACACCCCGGATAAGATGGCTATCCAGGGGCTGAACTTCCAGACACCCATAAAGATAGGGAATTCGGCCACAAAGCCAGAGAAACCAGGCATGCCCATAGAGACCAAGCCACCGATCACAAAGGCGATGGCCACCAGCGGCATCTTCTTGGCAAAGCCGCCAAGTTCAGGTATTTGCCTGGTATGGGCTCTGTCGTAAATCATACCGACAACTGCAAAGAAGAGCGCCGTCATCACACCGTGCGAGAACATCTGCACCCCAGCACCAATCATACCTTCTCGGTTGAGGGTGGCAAAACCCATCGCTACGAGGCCCATGTGTGAGACCGATGAGAAACCAATCACATATTTGAAGTCAGTTTGGACCGAAGCGATGAAGGCACCATAGACCACATTGACCACAGTTAGCAGGATGACAAATGGCATCCAGAATTTGGCGCCCTCAGGCAGGAGCATAATGCCTACTCGCAGAGCAGCAAAAGCGCCCAGCTTCATCAGCACACCAGCGTGGAACATGGAGACAGCCGTGGGGGCTGCCACGTGTCCATCCGGGGACCAGTTGTGGAACGGCCAGATACCACCCAGAACCGCAAATCCCATAAAAACGAAGGGGAACCAGAATTTCTGGAAAGCCACTGAGAAACCTGCCCCTTCGAGGGCAATCATATCGAATGTGCCCAATCCTGAAGTGAAAAACATCGCCAGACCACCGACCAGGGCGACCACTGAGCCGATGAACAGATACAGGGTCAGCTTCATGGCAGCGTATTCGCGAGTTTCCTTCCAACCCCAAATGGCAATTAACAGGTACATGGGGAAGACGGCGATTTCGTAAAAAAAGAACAGCATGAACATGTCCAGGGCTACAAAAACGCCGAATACACCGGTTGCCAAGATGAAGAGGAAACCGAAGAATTCACGCGGCCGGTCGTCAATGCCCCAAGAGATGAGCACACCAGTAAACATAACCACGCCAGTCAGCAAAACCAGGGGGGTGTTCATACCATCCACGCCGACATAATAGGATATACCTAACTGCGGCAGCCAGTTGTACTGCTCGACAAATTGGTAACCACCAGCGGCGATATCATAAGTAAAATAGACCCAGATCGAGAGCAGCAAAGCGAAGGCGGATGCGGCCAGAGCCGTCATACGGATCTCCGTTTTGCGCTCCGCGGGCATGAGGAAGATCAATAGCCCGCTGATGATCGGGGTGAAAACTATAACGCTAAGTATCGGAAATTGCATAAGTCACCTCAGGTTAGTCGGGTAGTCCTTTTGCCTTTAGTCTGGTAGTTTTATGAACTACAAGACTACACGACTATTTGACTACTCAACTAAAAGAGCATCTCCACTGCCCGGTTGATGACATCCAAAAGCCAGGCAGGCCAAACACCCAACCACAGCATCAGCACCATTAGCGGGGCCATGACAAAGATTTCACGCACATTGATCTCGGTAAGTCTGTGCTCGCCGTGAGTCCAGTGCTCGTTGAGCGGACCGTGCAAAACTTGCTTGATCCCTTTGAGAATGTAAGCACCGGTGAAGAGCAGACCAATCATACCTAGAGCTGTAAACACCGGGAATGCCCAGCCAACACCCCAGGCACCTCGAACAACGAGAAATTCGGAAACAAAGCCGTTCAATCCAGGCAGTCCCAAGGAAGCCATAGAGGTGAAAATAAGAATGCCGCCGTAGACCGGAACCAGGGGGAACAGCCCGCCGAAATCATCCAAATTGCGGGTGTGCGTGCGTTCGTAGATTACTCCCACCAAGAAGAACATGCCGGCCGCTGACAGACCATGATTGAACATCTGTAAGACAGCGCCGTTCATGGCGATCGTACCGCTTTCTGTGCCTTGGGCAAAGGCGGCCGCAGCGATGCCTAGCAATACAAAGCCCATGTGATTGACCGATGAATAAGCTACCAGGCGTTTGAAATCTTTTTGACCAAAGGAACTGAAGGCCCCAAAAACAATTGCCATCACCGCTAGGAAGGCCATCACGCCTGAGAATTGGCGAGCTTCTGCCGGGAAAAGCGGAATAACCAGGCGCAAGAAGCCGTAGGCACCCAACTTGAGCAACACTCCAGCCAGGATCATTGATCCTGCGGTGGGTGCTTCGGTGTGGGCATCAGGCAGCCAGGTGTGGAATGGCCAAACAGGGACTTTTAACGCAAAGGCGATCACAAAGACCCAGAAGGCAGCAATCTTGACCACTTCCAAAGAAAGACCAAAAGGCGGAATATTGGCCAATTCGGTGATGTTGGGCCAAACTTCAAATAGGGTCGGAAGGTCGAAAGTCCCGGCAACGACACCCATCAACTGGATGGCCAATAAGAGGCCCAAGGATCCAGCCATGGTGTAGATCATAAACTTGAAGGAAGCATATGTGCGGGCTTTGACTTTGAGACCGCCCCACAATTCACGCTCACCTTTCTCGCTGCCCCACTGGTTGATCAGGAAATACATCGGGACCAAGCCAATCTCCCAGAAAACGAAGAACAGCAGCAAATCCAGGGAGAGGAATACACCCAACATGCCGGTCTCCAACATCAAGAAGAGAGCCATGTAGCCTTTGACTCGGTCTTCCACACTGAAGGAAGCCAGCAAACACAAGGGTGTTAGCAACGTGGTCAGCAGCACCATGCTTAGTGAGATGCCATCCACACCCAGGTGATACGAAGATTTGATGGCCTCATACCAGGTGAGTTGCTGCTCGAACTGGAAACCCTCTTGGGAAGCATCAAATGCCGTCCACAGGAAAATCGAGAGCGTCAACGGAATCAGACTGAGGATGAAGGCTGTCCAACGAAGCAATTGTTTTTGTTCGCTGGGCAGGATCGCGACCATAATCGCCGCAAAAAGTGGAGTGAAAAGGATCAGCGTAAGTAAATTTTGAGAGATAAATTCCATATTTTGCTCCTCCCTCACGCCTGCTCCTCTCCCTTAGGGAAAGGGGTTGGGGTGAGGGTTATGATTAAGGAATCATCAAGTTGTACAAATAATAGAACAGCGTACCGAAGGCCACCACCAGGGCGATGACCATGTACTGCTGAACTTTTCCAGTTTGAATTACACGAATGGCCGTTCCGAATTTCTTGACCAATTCGCCGACAAAATCGCCAAACCAGTTGATGGCGAAATCGATCACATTGCGCAAGAAGCGACCGATTGCCTGCACAGCGCGGGCGACAGCATGCAGCGATCCATCAATCAGGCCGCGGTCCATCCATTGATAGGAAAACACTTCCGAGAACCAGACGGCTGGTTTGATGAAAATGACGTCGTAAAGCTCGTCGAAGTAGTATTTATTCTGCAGCAACGTGTAGACCGGGCCCAAGGGTTTCTTGAGCGGGTCTTCTTGCCCGGCTTCAAACCTCCGATACACCAGCCAGCCCAGCAAAAGACCTCCCAAAGCAACACCTAGAGATATCAACAGCGGAATCCAATTGAAATGGATGCCTGCCGGTTGCTGGTGCTCAGTGAGCGTGTACACGATGCCGTGGAACATATTCTTGGGCCAGATGTGCATGCCCAGGAAATCCTCGGGGATGCCGGCCCAGCCAAAAGCGACGGCAAAGACCGACAGAATGACCAGCGGTGTGGTCATCGTCCAGGGAGTCTCGTGAGCGTGCTCGGCAGCTTTGGTGCGGGGTTCACCAAAGAAGGACAATGTGATCTGGCGCATGGTGTAGAACGCAGTCAGGAAAGCGGCAATCGCCAGGACGACCAGCACGACGATGTGGTCATGAGCGAAGGCGTCAGCGAAAATTTCATCCTTCGACCAAAAGCCGGCCGTAACCAGGGGGAAACCCGAAAGGGCGAAACCGCCAATCAAGAATGTCCAGAAGGTGATCGGCATTTTCTTGCGCAGGCCGCCCATATTGAGCATGTCCTGCGGATCAATGTGATCATCGGTGTGCAGCACGCCATGCTCAACACCGTGAATGACAGAACCGGAACCGAGGAACAAGAGCGCTTTGAAGAACGCATGAGTGACCAGGTGGAAAGCAGCCGCAACGTAGGCACCAATACCCAGGGCAGCCACCATAAAGCCCAACTGAGAAATTGTTGAATAGGCCAGAACTCTCTTGATGTCGTTCTGCGCCACGGCGATTGTAGCCGCAAACAGCGCTGTAAACGATCCAATAAAGGCCATGGCCGTCATCGCCGAAGTCAGATGTCCATGACCTGCGCCTGCGGATAGCAGCGGGAACATACGGATGATCATGTAGACGCCTGCCGAAACCATCGTGGCGGCGTGGATCATGGCCGAAACTGGCGTGGGGCCTTCCATGGCGTCGGGCAACCAGACGTGCAGTGGGAATTGGGCTGATTTGCCTACCGTACCGATAAAAAGCAATATGCCGATTAATCCGGCTGCGGAGAGGCCAAAAATTCCCGAAGGTTCATGAGCTAAATGAGCCAGGAACTCTTCGTTGAAGAATATTTCTCTATAGTTTAGCGTGCCAGCCTGGGAGTAAAGGTAAGCTATGCCCAATAGCATGAAAACATCACCAACACGAGTGGTGATGAAAGCCTTGATCATAGCCGCTCGGGCGGAGGGTTTGCCGTACCAGAAACCGATCAGCAGATAAGAACACAGACCCATGATCTCCCAACCCACAAACAGGGTCAGTAAATTGTCGGAGACCACCAGAGTGTACATGCCAAACGCAAACAACCCGATGAAGGCGAAGAAGCGTGCATACATTGGTTCGATGGAAGGCACCGTATGTTTGTGACCGTGCTCATCTTCGACTGTTGCTCCATGAGGGGGCAGACCTTTCTGATCGTGATCGCCCTTGGGCTGGCCGAAGTTATGATAACCAACACTATATAGGAAGATCATCAGCACAGTCCAGCCGACGAAGAATAACACTGTCGCGCTGAGCGGGTCGATCAACACACCAATCTTGAGCCAGGTAGCGCCAGTTGGCAGCCAGTTGATGGCTGACTCAAAGGGATGCTCGCCCAAATGATGAGCACCTTCTTTGAGAGCGTTCCAAAAAACTATCATGGCACCAGCCCAAGATAACAGCGCAGCACCAACCGCAATCGTATGGCTTAGCGCTTTACTGCGATTAGTAAAAAGCACTATCAAGAAAAATGCCAGTAGAGGCGGAAGGGGGATCAACCAAATAAGGGTTTCTATCGACATATCGTTTACCACCTCATCAAATTAATTTCATCCGCTGAAACCGTCTTACGGCGGCGGTAAAGCGAGATGACCAGCGCTAAACCAACGGCCACCTCGGCAGCAGCGACAGCAAAAACGATAATTGCAAAAGCCTGACCGGCAATGCTGGCTAAATCGCCATAGCGCCAAAAAGCCACCAGATTAACGTTTACAGCATTGAGCATCAATTCGATACCCATCAGAATGGCAATAGCATTTTTTCGGGCCAAGACACCGTACAATCCTACGCAGAAAAGTGCCGCAGCGAATATCAGGTACCAGGAAAGTTGGATCATAATTTCTAGCCCTCCTGCCTATTCCAGGCGATGACGATTGCACCAATCAACGCAGCCAGAAGCAAAACCGAAGCCAATTCAAATGGAATGACATAAGCATCGGGAGAGACTAGCTCTTGTCCTAACTGACTGATGGTATCTGCATCAGAAGCCAAAGTTTGCGGGGTAATGTCTGCAGCCCCAGAATTAATCAGGACGAACGCAAGCCCCAAAAAGAGGATCAAGCCGATGATCGCAGCCAGCCACCAATTAGGATTGGTTTGTGGGCCGCTGTCCTTCATCACCCTGCGGGTAAGCATGATGGCGAAGATCATCAGTATGGCAATCGCCCCGATATAGACAACCACCTGAACGACCGCTAGAAAGGGTGATTGCAACAATACGAAGGTGGCTGCCACACCAAAGAGGGTCAGGATCAACCACAAAGCGGCGTGCACCAGATTGGGGGTCGATACCACCATCAATGCCGCCAGCAGGGTCACCACAGCCACGATCAGAAAAATAATTTCAAGACCACTCATAAACACGCTCCAAAATTAGTAATCATTTACCAGTTGTCAGTTGTCAGCAATTTCAGGAGCGACTGCAACTGGACGTGATTCAAATTCCACCCGTTGTTTGGCTCGCCTGGGTTCCGCCCACTGCAAAATAAGAACGGTGGCCCAACCAATTAACAAGTTGGCTGCCAGCATTATCAACACATAAGCCCATCGTTCCACACTGGCCATTTCGAGAAATTTGTCAACAAGTGCGGTGACAACCAAAACCACCAACACCAGCGGGGTCAGGAACTTCCAATTGAAAGCCATCATCTGATCAATGCGCACGCGCGGCAGAGAAAGACGGATCCAGGTAATCGTGAAATAGCCAATAAAGGTTTTAATATAGAAATATACAATGCCTAAAAGGGGCACTGCTTCTGCGCCGGGACCACGCCAACCACCCAGGAAGAAGGTGGCGATCAACGCGCCAATCGTCCAAACATGCAAGAACTCGGCAACATAGATCCAGCCGAAATTCATCCCCGAATATTCAGTATGGAAACCAGCTACAATTTCTGATTCTGCTTCGATTAAGTCGAAGGGGGCGCGCCCAACTTCAGCCATCGAGGTAATCAAAAAGATCAAAGCAGCCAGAGGAGCTACGATGATAAACCAGGGAGTCTGCGCTGCTACGATGTCGCCAATGCCCATAGAACGTGCCAGAAGAACCGGGATAAGCAATGATAAAACCATCGGCACTTCATAGGAAATCATTTGCGCTACAGCACGAAAAGCTCCCAACAGGGCAAACTTATTATTCGACGACCACCCTGCCATGAGGACGGCAACGATTCCAATTGAGCCAACTGCGACGATATACAAAATTCCCACGTTGATATTCGTACCAACGACTGTAGATGAAAAGGGAATTACCGCCCAAATTAACAAAACAGACGCGGCTGCCAACACGGGGGCAATACTGAAGGCAACTTTATCAGCCCCGGCTGGTGTAGTGATCTCCTTCGTGAAGATCTTGATCATATCAGCAAAGGGCTGAAAAATACCCTTGGGACCAGCCCGGTTCGGACCAGTTCGGTCTTGTAAGCGGCCAGCGATTTTCCTTTCAACCCAAATCAGGGCAATCACGGTTGTGAGACTCAAGATTACGATGACCAATGCTCCAATAGCATAAGAAATCACCGTAACTAAATTCTGCGACCAACCCCACCCTAATAACAGGTTGTTAAACCACTGAGAAATCAGATTAATCGGATCACCCATTCGTTATCTCCTGAAA
>CAZVPR010000175.1:0-7646 GCA_964629085.1 uncultured Anaerolineales bacterium | reverse complement strand
ATCAAATTGTTATTTCGTCAGACACCAAAACTCAAGTATAATCCATCTTGGCTCAATCGTGGAGTGCATTGTGATTGTTTCCACAAAATAAAATCGGAATCATATGACAAGCGAACTGTCTGATCAGGATCCGCGCGAACTAAAGCAATACTATTTTCATGAGACTCCCACTCGCCGTGCAACAGTGGCGATCCTGAAATCTCTGGTCTGGTTTATTCTTAGCGTTAAAGTAACCGGGCATGAAAATTTGCCTGCGGAGGGGGCTGTAATTCTGGCCTGCAACCACGTCACAACCTACGACATCTTCCCGATGCAACTCAGCATTGATCGCCCAATCTTTTTCATGGCCAAAGAGGAATTACACCGCAACCCAATTATGGATTATGTGATGCGTAAAGGGGGGGCATTCCCGGTTTATCGAAAAACTAAGGACGAATGGGCCAAACGCCATGCTCAAAAGGTATTGGACCACAATCAAGTATTAGGAATTTTTCCCGAAGGTACCCGCACTCGAGGTCGAGGGTTACGAGCTGCCAAGACTGGGGCTGCACGCTTTGCAATCCAAGCCAATTGCCCCATCGTCCCTATGGCCATTGAAGGCTCTCAACGTGTTTTCAAATCATTCCCCCGACGTACAACAATCTACGTTTCAATCGGTGAGCCAATTTACCCTCAACCCAATGAAGGGGCCTTAGCATTAACCGACCGCATGATGTTCGCAATAGCAGCGATGCTTCCAAAAGAATTAAAAGGCGTATATGCTGTTGCCCCAACCGGATTTGAAGGCTAATCTCCTTTTGTTTGTTGAACTGCCTTCAGAAATCCGACAAACAATGGATGGGGGCGAGTTGGCCGTGAAAGAAACTCAGGGTGAAACTGTGTACCAAGCATGAAGGGGTGATCGCTTAATTCAGCGATTTCTACCAGGCGCCCGTCAGGGGATAAGCCAGAAAATGACATTCCAGCCTTTTCCAGTTCCTGCCGGTAGGAATTTTTAAATTCAAATCGATGCCGATGACGCTCATCGACATATTCTTCATCATAGGCTTCAGCCGCCACAGATTCGGGTTGTAATTGACACGGATACAACCCCAGGCGCATGGTGCCGCCCATATCTGTGAGTTGAAGCTGGTCAGGCATCAAATCTATAACTGGATGTTTTGTTGATGGATCGAACTCCGTCGAATTGACGTCATCACTATTCAATACCTGTCGGGCAAACTCGATAACCATCATTTGCATGCCCAGGCACAAACCCAGATAGGGGATTTTGTTTTCCCTGGCATATCGTGCAGCCAAAATTTTACCCTCGGTTCCGCGCTCTCCAAAACCTCCGGGAACAATGATGCCATCGGCTCCCTGGAGCAACTCCTCCCCCCGTTCTTTCTCCAAAGTAGACGAATGTATCCAGAGTATCTCATCCTCCAAGCCAAGTGACAAAGCCGCATGACGGGTCGCCTCCCTGACACTCATATAGGCATCATGCAACTCAACGTATTTTCCAACAATGGCAATCTTGATCTTTGGCTTTTCCCGCCGCATGTTTTGAACCAACTCCTGCCAAATACGCCAATCAGGCTCCAAACGCGATTCAAGTTTCAACCGTTTAAGAATGATCTCAGCGACCTTTGCTTGCTCGAGTAAAAGCGGAATTTCATATAACAATTCAGCCGTAACCATGGGTACAACGGCATCGCGTTCCACATCACAAAAGAGTGCAATCTTTTCGCACAATTCCTCATCGACTTCATAATCTGAACGAGCCAGGATCATATCAGGCGAAATACCTATCGAGCGAAGTTCACGTACGGAATGCTGAGTAGGTTTTGTCTTCAACTCTCCAGTTGCGCCGATGCGTGGCAGCCAGGTCACATGGATGTAAAAAGAATTCTTTTTACCCACATCCCCACGCATTTGTCGCAGCGCTTCCAAAAATGGCAATCCTTCAATATCGCCAACCGTCCCTCCAACCTCGACCAAAACAATTTCCGCCCCAGTAGTTTTGGCTGCTTTGTGAATGCGATGTTTGATCTCGTTGGTAATATGAGGGATCACTTGAATTGTCCCCCCCAAGTAGTCACCCCGGCGCTCCTTGGAGATAACTTCTGCATAAACTTGCCCCGTGGTCACATTACAAACCTTATTCAGACTGATGTCGACGAAGCGTTCATAGTGGCCTAAGTCAAGGTCTGTCTCAGCACCATCATCCAATACATAAACTTCACCATGCTGGTAGGGACTCATTGTGCCGGGATCGACATTGATATAGGGATCTAATTTTTGAATGGAGACTTTGAATCCACGTTCTTTTAACAATCTGCCCAATGCAGCCGCTGTTACCCCTTTGCCAACCGAACTGACCACACCACCAGTAAGGAAAATGTATTTGGTTTTCATTTTCAATCTCCATTTCCTGGCAGCCAGCTTGATTTCGCCCAAACCGCCAATTGAACAGCGATAACAATCATTGTATTAAAAGAAGCGGGGAGGGCAGCTTACCGCCCTCCCCAACAATTTACTAATCTAAGAGAACCCTGTCCTCATCTCATTATCCGACAACTTTCTCCAAATCCGCAGCCGCTCGGCGCATCTCTAGAAATACCAGTCCCAGTTTTGCACCTTCGCGTGCCAGCGCAGTGAGCACCGCTTCATCGCCGACAGCGGCCAGCAAAACGTATCCTTGATCCCCATGAATGTAGACCTGGTCTAAAGACCCTCTGCTTAGTTCACTTGAAATCCGTTCCCCTAAGCTCAACATGGCTGCGGACATGGCAGAAACGCGGTCTTCTTCAACCTCAGCAGGCAGCGCAGACGCCATAATCAAACCATCGACAGATACCACCGCAGAAGCTTCGATTTCAGGCGAAGCTGCTTGCATTTCTCGAAGGCGGTCTACCATCAGGTCTGTGCGTGACTTTGTCATAAGAATTACCAAAAATTGTGATAATTGGAAGAATTTTCGCAAGTCTACCATATAAATATTGGAAGTGCCAGTTGACCCCTGAAATCCTCCATGTTAGACTGAGAGATTGCTATGTGGCGAGGACTTTGGAGCATTTTTTTCGTGATCCTGACCCTTGGAACCAGTTTTCAAGCGCTGGCTCAGGAGGAAGAACCACCGATTGCGGGAATCAGCGACCCCCTGGCCGGTGAAGCCGTTCAGGGCAATTTCAGCATCCTTGGAACAACCGATATGGAGGGGATGGAAGCCTGGAATTTAAGTTTTGCCTATGTTAATGATACGACTGACACCTGGTTTTTGATCGCAGATGGGAACAGCGCAATTTTCGAAGAAGTCATCGCGAAATGGAATACGAACACGATTACAGACGGCATGTACAACGTACGCCTGCTCATCGATCTGGATAACGGCGATGAATTTATCCTGATTGTGCCAAATATTCGCGTCCGAAACTATTCACCCAACGAGACTAGCACTCCTACGCTAACCCCCACAAAGGACCCGGCCCAAAACACAGCCACACCAACTCTGACTTCAACACCCTACCCGCCGACCCCTACGCCGCTGCCTTCGAACCCCGTTGAGATTTCTCCCTCGGATATCACCAATAACCTCACGTATGGAGCTATTGTTGCAGCCGTAGTGTTTTTGTTAATTGGGTTTTATATCTCAATCCGACGGACTTTTCGGTAGCCGCCACAATCCAACAACATTTTCCTATCAAATCATCAATCAAAAGATGAATTTCTTACGACGAAAACACAAAAGCGATCAAAAATCTCTTGATGAGCAATCATCGAATACCATTCTAATCATCGGGCTTGGTAATCCCGGTCGCGAATTCAGCAACAATCGACACAACATTGGTTTTAGGCTCGTAGATCGGATCGCCGAAAAGTTAGGGGTATCATTCAAACGCGTCCAACACAAGGCGATAATCACGGATGGACGCTACTTGGGAAAGAAGATCATTCTTGCTAAACCGCAAACTTATATGAACAATTCAGGGCAATCGGTTGGAGCCCTAATGCGTTTTTATAAACTATCCCACGAAAACTTGCTCATCGCATTCGATGATGTCGACTTGTCCTTTGAAACCATTCGGCTCCGTCCCGCGGGCGGATCATCGGGGCAAAAAGGGATGAAATCGATTATTCAACACCTGGGCACGGAAGAGTTTCCGCGACTACGGCTAGGGATCGACCGCCCTCCCGGCCGAATGCAAACCCCAGATTACGTCTTACAGGATTTTCCGAAAGCACAGACTGAGGCCCTGGAGATATTCCTGGAACGAGCAGCAGATGCTGCCCTGATGTATGCAACCGAGGGTATCGACCCGGCCATGAATCGTTTCAATCAAGTGAATAATCAGCCATAAGCTTGACCCACCGATAATTGCGACTGACTGACAAATACTGTTGCTCAAATGATCACACAAATCGTCGACACCATTGAAAGACTCCCGACATTCCAGGAGATTTTGGGCGCTATTCAAGATCGATCAACAATTAGCAACCTGGTATTACAACGCGCCGCGCGTTTGCCAGTTCTGACAACCATTCATAATGCTCTTCAATCGCCCATTCTCTTCTTGACCCATCGCAGTGATCATGCCCTGACTTTATCAGATGAACTTGCCTTCTGGGCTCCCGATAGATCCCGCCTAATCTTCCCTGAACCAGGGCCATTATTCTACGAGAATGCGCCCTGGGGCCCCAGCACTCGCCGCGATCGTTTAGTGGTACTCTCCACTCTGGCTGGCATCCATATTCCTGGGGCCAAAGATTTATTCGAAGATCAGCTCGCCCCTATCATCATCGCACCTGCCCGCGCAGTAATGACACGCACTTTACCAAGAAGAGATTTCATCAAAGCCAGCCAAACGCTAAAAATCGGGCAAATCATTTCAATCGATCCCTTGATTCAACATTGGGTCAGCCTGGGATACGAACCGGTCACCACAGTCACCGAATCCGGGCAATTTGCCAGGCGAGGCGGCATCCTGGATATCTGGCCTCCGGCCGAACAATTTCCAGCTCGCATCGAGTTCTTTGGTGACGAGATCGACACGCTGCGCCAATTTGATCCCAGCACCCAGCGCACAACCAATCAAAAAGAACGCCTTTTGATAACCCCTGCGCGTGAATACCTCCAACCTTCAGACACCGATATTGAGCCCACCCTTTCAGAGTTCAACATCCCACAACTTTATCCACATGCTGGCAGAATCTTCGATTATCTGCCGCCGGATGCATTGGTAATTATTGACGACAAAGACACCTTTCAGGAAACCGTGCTTTCTGTAGAGGAACAGGCGATATCACTCAGAGGCGGATATATTGAAGATGGAATCCTTTCAGATGATTTTCCTGTGCCCTATCTGACCTGCGATGGAATCGAAGATTCACTTCCGTTAGGCAGGACTCTGTTCCTCGGGCCTTCCACTGCCTCCGAGGGGGACGCGCCGCCACTGGCCCAGAGTTTCACACCCAATCCCCGCTTTGGTGGACGGCTGAAGCCCCTCATGGAGCAGTTAGGGAGACAAGCCATCCAGGGCCATCAATCCATTGTAGTTTCCCGTCAGGCTGGCCGTCTAAACGAGATATGGGATGAGAATTACCGCCCAACAGGGAAGATCGAAACAACGCCTCAATTTGTCAGCGGCTCTTTGGGTGATGGCTTGACAATTACAACAGCCGATGGAAGCCAGGTTGTCCTTTATTCGGATGGCGACATATTCGGTTGGCAACCTCCAAAGCCACGCCGACGACATCGTCCGGTCGCGGAGGCACCCGAAGCCGATTATGCCGACCTTCAAACCGGAGATTGGGTTGTACACGTCGACCATGGTGTAGGCAAGTTTGTTGGATTAGTACAACGCGCCATCGAAGGCGCAGAACGTGAATACCTGTGTGTTGAATACGCCGAACGTGATCGTCTATTTGTGCCCGTGCAGCAAGCTGACCGCTTAACACGTTACATCGGTCCTAGCAGTCGCGAACCGCTGCCCACGCGTCTGGGCAGCCCACAATGGATATCGATCAAGGGCAAGGTCAAGAAAGCCGTGGAAGACATGGCTGAGGATCTTCTTGATCTGTATGCCCAACGGCACATCGTCACCGGGTATGCCTTCAACCCAGATACCGCATGGCAGCGTGAACTTGAAGCCAGTTTTCCCTATATTGAAACGGATGACCAACTGCGAGTTTTATCTGACGTTAAACATGACATGGAGTCTGCTCGTCCAATGGATCGCCTGATTTGTGGAGACGTCGGCTTCGGCAAAACGGAGATTGCTTTGCGGGCGGCTTTCAAGGCGGTGATGGACGGCAAACAGGTTGCCATGCTGGTTCCCACCACCGTCTTGGCGCAGCAGCATGATCAGACATTCCGTGATCGTCTGGCAGCATTCCCCATGGAAGTCGAAATGCTCTCGCGTTTCCGCAGCCCAAAAGAACAAGACAATATCCTTTATCGATTATCGCAGGGAGCAATCGATATCGTTATTGGTACGCACCGACTGATCTCCGGCGATGTCGAATTTAAGGATTTGGGCCTGCTGATCATTGATGAAGAGCAGCGTTTTGGGGTTACACACAAGGAAAAGATCAAACAATTGCGCACCGAGGTTGATGTTCTGACACTAACCGCAACTCCAATCCCTCGCACACTCTACTTGGCGATGACGGGCTTACGGGATATTTCCACCCTGGACACGCCTCCCGAAGAGCGTTTGCCGATCATCACCCATGTTGGCGCATATTCACCCGAATTGATCCGCCGGGCCATCTTACGTGAACTGGAACGCGGCGGCCAGGTATTCTTCGTGCACAACCGCGTCCAGACGATTGGGGCAATGAAAAACCAGCTAACCAAACTGGTTCCAGAGGCGCGCATCCGTATTGCTCACGGCCAAATGCCGGAAGCGCAACTAGCGGAGCGTATGACCGAGTTTACCGATGCCAGGATCGATGTACTGCTTTCAACATCGATTATAGAATCCGGCCTGGATATTCCCAACGCCAATACGCTGATCGTCGATCGCGCTGACACCTTTGGCTTGGCACAACTATATCAATTGCGCGGTCGGGTTGGACGCGGCGCTCAACGGGCCTATGCTTATTTCTTCAAGCACAAGAAACGCTCTGCTACCCCGGAGGGCCGTCAGCGCCTGGAAACCATTGCCGAAAATGTGCAATTAGGAGCAGGTTTTTCCATCGCGATGAGGGATTTGGAAATCCGCGGCGCCGGAGACATCCTGGGGACGCGCCAACACGGCCATATTGCTTCCGTGGGGTTCCATCTTTATACCCGATTGTTAGCCGATGCCGTCAAACAGACGCGTGAAAATCGCGGGCTACCCTTAGACAAAAACGATCTGTTGCTGAAGGCTCACAAACCCCTGGTTACCATCGACTTGCCCATACACACAACGATCCCTGCGCATTATGTTCCAGATCTGGACATGCGCCTAAAGCTCTACCGCCGCATCGCCAACATCGATGCGTTAAAGGATGTGGACGCTTTGAGCGAAGAATTTCTAGATCGCTTCGGACCACTGCCCCAACCCGTACTAAATTTATTATCACAACTCAAAATAAAAATACTATCTACCGAAGTGGGTATTATCAGTATTGGTCACGAATATCGGCAAATCGTTCTTAGATTCCCTGAGGGAACAATG
>CAZVPR010000174.1:0-7654 GCA_964629085.1 uncultured Anaerolineales bacterium | reverse complement strand
GATTCACGTGATTCATCGATAGCTTCTCGCCCCCCACTGGCAGTAATAACCCTGTATCCCTTTTCAGTTAGCAACAAAGTCAAACCAGCCAGAAATTCCGGTGAATCATCTACTACTAATAATTTTTTTGTGTCATTGTCCATACTACACATAGGTTTCAATCCTTAAAACTTGAAATCAAAATGACAGCAAAATTAACAAAGGAATTTTGGATAAACCAATTTCCAGGGATTAATTCCATAATACCATAACAATAAAAGCGAATCTTTGCGTATCTGTTAGCCAATTAAATACTAAAATTTCCCCCCGCCTGTATTTTTTCGATATTAGAACCAGATTATGTTGAGATTACTCAATATCTAAATCTGTTGGAACGGAAACAACCCCAACGCTATTATTAACACCTGCCTGCACATTAATTGAAACTTCGACGGCAATATCTCCAAATGCGACTATTACAGATTGCTCCCCCTCTGGAACATTATGGACTTCAAAATAGCCCCCCTCATCTGAATCAATGTGAATATCCTCTCCAAATATTATTACCTCAACTGGGATGGGGATCTCATTTTCATCAATTGCATACCCTGTTACTACCCCTTTTCCCGTCAGCAAGTCGAGGGTTTCTGATTGCCAAAGATTTAATCCCACCAATGTTAGAACAAGCAATCCAAGCACTGAAATGACAACCCAAAGCTGCTTTTTTGATCCGGTTGAATCGCGAGTTTCAATTTGATCTTCCGGAATGCCTTCAGTATATTCGTCAAGAGAGGGAGAATCCTGTAATTTCATCGATTTATCTCCTGGGAGCCAACTAGGGAATCGAACTCACCGACATGGAGCCAATACATGATTTCGAGCTGGGCTTGTTTCGCAATCCCACCTTGCCCTCTTCAAATGCGCTATCCGTTGCCTGTAAAATTTCTTCCCCGTTTCTAAATGCCGTAAATGTATCTCCTTTGACTTCAATTTGAAAATCATTTGCCTGGTTACCCCAATCTGAAGAAACTTTAGAATGAGCTAACCTGATCCATTTACCATCAACCCGTTTCCAAATCCGCACAAAATTTCCCTTTGAATTATATGTAAAATGATACCCATTTTTAGTATCTTGGGCACGGAACCAGACGTCTACACCGGTATTCTTGTTTCCAACAATTTTTTCAACAGTAACATCTTCAAGGTTAATCGTGAAATCATTTGAACCAATTTCCGTAGAACAACTATTGAAAAAAGATAAAGCCTTGTTTCCATCACCTGAAATGCAAGCCGAATTACCCTCTATTCCAAAGCTCTCCAAGTTTGAGCCATCCCAATCATTGAGACCATCCCCATCGTTAAAAGCAAATGAACAACCACATCCTGCACCCCCTAAGCCTTGAACAGCCTGGCAATATACCTGACTAACGCTTGTCCCCATAAGACTAAGAATTAATATGATTATCAGACTCACCCCCACGAAGATTAGGGCATATTCAACCAGCCCTTGTCCGCTCTCGCTTGCCTTATTATTCATATCTATCACTCCTGGTTTTGGATAATCTTATCATAGTCGATTTGCCGAAAGCCTTGCAATGGTATAATCAAACCGTGACAGATGATTTGCTCGCCCTTTCATCGTTAGATGGTCGTTATGCTCGCGAAACAGCTCAGCTTCGCGAGTATTTTTCTGAATTTGCATTTATTAGAAATCGAGCTATTCTTGAAATAAAGTATCTTTTATTTCTTTCCCAAGACTTACAAATTATTCGAATTTTCTCTGCAGAAGAGCTAGAGTTTCTATCCCGGTTGGCTTACGATTTTTCCATTGACGATGCACTTCAAACAAAGAAACTGGAACAGGCAACCCGCCACGATGTCAAGGCCATTACAGATTTCCTGAATGTTCAACTCTCCCAAAGTTCATTGTCAGATATCACCGCCTGGATTCATTTCGGATTAACCAGCGAGGATGTTAATCTAACCGCACTGGCAGTTGCCTTGCGTGCTGCTCGAGATCAGATCATCTTGCCAGAGTTAAAGAGCATAATATCTGAGTTGAAGTCTATCGCTCTCCAGCATAAATCTACGCCAATGTTGGCACGTACCCATGGTCAACCTGCTGTTCCAACTACTTTTGGTAAAGAAATTGCCGTTTTCTGTTCAAGATTAACCAGACAAAAAAGCAAACTAGAAACTCACAAATTTGAATCGAAATGGAGTGGAGCGGTTGGAAATTTGAACGCCTTTGAGGTGGGCGCGCCGGGTATTGATTGGATTGTTTCCAGTGAATCATTCTTAAAATCATTGGGATTAGAACCTACCCCAATAAGTACCCAGATTATTCCCTACGATAATTGGCTGGAGTATTTCCAAACCATTCATTTGATTAATTCGATACTCATTGATTTGTCGCATGATTTTTGGCGCTATATCAGTGACAATTTCCTGAAATTACGCGTAGTGGCAAACGAAGTTGGATCATCCACCATGCCTCAAAAGGTCAACCCCATCGATTTTGAAAATGCTGAAGGGAATCTAGGACTGGCAAATTCAATTTTTGAGCAATTTATTCGAAAATTACCTGTATCACGCCTTCAACGCGATCTATCCGATTCGACTGTCCGCCGGTCATTCGGAACGGCCATGGGATACACTTTGGTTGCCTGGAAAAGTGTTTTCAGGGGATTGAACAGAGTCGAAGTGGATGAAGCAACCATGAGGTCGAATCTCGAACAACATTATGAAGTAGTAGCTGAGGGCGCTCAAACCATTCTTCGATCAACCGGTAATCCATCGGCTTATAATTTACTGAAAATTCTGACTCGGGGTCAAGGTATTACAGCCGAAAAATATCGAAATTGGGTAGAGGATTTAGAAGAATCCGAAGATATAAAAAAACGACTATTGGCCATCTCGCCGACAACATATTTGGGCAAAGCTGAACTAATCACTGAAAATATAATAAAGGAAATTTAGGAGAAGAACATGAGTGTCAGAATTGTTTTAGGCACACAATGGGGTGATGAAGGTAAAGGCAAAGCTATCGATACTTTCGCAGGAGATTTTGATTATATCGCCCGCTACAACGGTGGCAACAATGCCGGGCACACGATTGTCAACGAATTTGGCACCTTCAAAATTCATCTGGTACCTTCGGGCGTTTTTTATCCACAAGCTACATGCCTGATTGGTGGCGGGGTTGTTGTTGATCCAAAAGTGCTCATCGAAGAAATCAATTCCCTTCGTAGTGCTGGAATCAATTTAGATGGGAGATTATTCATTTCACCACGAGCACACGTTATCATGCCTTACCACAAACTGCTCGATGGCCTGTATGAAGAAGAAAAAGGAAAAGGGGCTACAGGCACCACAAGACGTGGAATCGGACCAACTTATGCGGATAAGGTTAGTTATCATGGCATCCGTTGGAGTGATTTCTCCGATAAAGAGATTTTCACCGAAAAGCTAAAAATGCAATTGAAACTTAAAAACAAGATAATCTCTGCATTGGACAGCGAACCACTTGAATTCCAGGACATCAGCGCTCAATACTGGGATTACTATGCGCAAATCAAACCCTATATTCGAGAGCTGTTTCCGATAGTTCATGACGGATTAAAATCCGGAAAGAAATTCTTGCTTGAACAAGCCATGGGAACGTGTCTAGACACAGATTGGGGGACTTATCCTTTTGTGACGGGTTCCATTACTATCGCTTCAGCCGCGACAACTGGCCTGGGAATTCCCCCTCGCTCGATCAGTCATATCGTGGGCGTGGCCAAGGCTTATACAACGCGTGTCGGAGCCGGACCGATGCCGACGGAAATATTTGATGATGAGGTCGCCATTCAAACGCTTAGTGAAATAGCGGCAACTACTGGCCGGACCCGGCGTGGAGGGTGGTTGGATACCGAGGTTGTGCGTTTCGCTACCATGGTCAGCGGGGTTGACGAGATCTTCCTGACCAAGCTCGATATTTTGAGTGCCTTCAAAGAAATCAAGATTTGCACCGGGTATGAGTTCAGAGGAAAAAAAGTTCACTATTACGATTTAGACTCTTACGAACTCTACCGCGCCAAACCGATCTATCAGACAGTTCCCGGTTGGAACAGCGATATTCGCGGCATCCGCCAGTTTGACAAATTACCCGCTGAGGCTCAGGAATATGTCATAACGGTAGAAAAATTAATCGGAGTCAAAGTCGGTTGGGTCGCCAATGGACCAGAGCGTGAGGCCGTAATCCCACGTCGTTGACCCCCCCGGCGTAGTTTCCAGGTGGATAACTGCAGAAATCTAGCGTAACACTACTTGGTAATAACACCTCGATCCTCTCACACAAACACCCGTTAAGATGCTAATGAGACGTTCCCATGCAAAGATCATGTTGGTCAGAATTCAGAGAGGATCAATTCTTCGCTAATTAATTAGAAACCAACACAAATGTGCCTGTCAGATTTGTGACCGCCACATATCGACCTTCTGGCGTGATAATGAAATCAATTTCACGCCACTTGCCACGGGCTTCATCCCACCACATGATGGCTAAATCTTTCCCCATCAGCGCTGACGGGGCTTGGAAGATTAGGGCTATGGTTTCACCACTCGGTAATCCAGTTAGCGATCCGCCCCCATTGCTGACTTCAATCGAAACACCTGCTATACAAAGGGCTTCGGAACCAAAGGACCTAATCTGACCATTTTGGCCGATATAAGTACCACCTTCCAAAATCTGCTGCCCAATATTCATTTCGCTCTCGGATACATCCGAGAATCGCACCAAACCACCAATTCCACCCGATAACACGAAAAGAATATTCGCTGGAGTCAAGATAGAAGTCGGAAGACCTATATGTAGCGAAACGGCAGAATTACTTCCTGGTCTAAAGGTTCCTGGATCATCTTTAGCAAGGTCGATTAATTCGTCCAGGGGTTTATCGCCACCAAAAAATGTCAGCAATTCAAGCAAAACATCATCCTCTGGATCCGGTATCGGTGGAAGAACTACGTTTTCAACATCGGCTGGTTTCGCCAATCCAAGCCCATTGAAAAGGCGATGGGCACCATTTTCTAACAGATAATACTCATATGAAATGGTATCATTTCCCTCTCCGCCAACGATTGTTCCCCTGCCTCCAGCTAACATAGGCGTCTTTCCTGCCATAGTAAACCAATCATCCCCTATCCCGCCGATTAGATGTTCAACTACATTGTACGGGTGAAAAACAACATTGCTCCCCTCGCTAATATGTACACTCGTGCCAATAATAAATAACACATTCATACTAACTGGCGTAAAGTCCAGCGTATCGTCTCCATTACCAGGCCTCTCAGTTACCACTACATTGCCCCAATTTTCGTAAATCAAGTGGGTATCATTCCCAGGTCCTGCATCCACATCAGTGGTAGAAGGCGTGTGAGTACTATAAATCTCAATTAGATCACTCCCGGCACCTAGTCTTATATTCAAATGCTCCAAGGAGCCGTAGGTCAAAGACGAACCCATCCCAAAGCCTCTCAACTGTGAATTGGTCAGATCTCCGGCATTATTGGTAGGATCCCCAATATCACTGACATTGAGGATATCAGCATCTCCATCACCAAACACGTACAGTTTGGCGGAAATGTTGTTTAAGGTTCCTCGGTTGACTGGCGCATCACTGCTGACATTGATGTAGTCATCCCCGTCACCGCCATTGACCGTGGTAGACCCCGCAATTGTCTGAACGTTGATCCTATCGGCATTTTCACCGCCGTTCAGCGTGGTGACAGCACCCTGACCTGTAGCCTGTACGTTGAGTGTGTCCTGGCCAATCCCTCCATTGACCGTGGTGGCCTGGTCAGTTCCTGTGGTCATAACTGTGATCAGGTCATTATCCGCATCCCCATTCAGAGTTGTAGTACCGCTCGTAGTTTGTAACGTGAGGGTATCCATCCCGGAATTGGCATTTACTGTCGTGGTTCCGGCGTGCGTATCTTCAATTACGATGTTGTCGTTACCAGTACCTGAGTTCAGATGGATGGCTTCGATTGTGGCATAAGTCAATTCAGCGATACCCATGCGGTTGAGGGTGGTTGGGGTCAATGTATAGCTATTGTCATCTGCATCGGCTTGATCGTTGATATTGAGCACATCGCTGGCTGCAGGATCGTTGCCATTGACGAACATCAGGCCCAGGATATCGTCCAACGAGTTAGCAGTGTTACCCACATTGAAAATGTCATCCCCCTCATCTCCATTGACCGTAGTCACTGAGCCAGTGGCTGTGGTTTGTACGTCGACCGTGTCAGCGCCCCCATTGGCATCCAGTACAGTGGTGGTGATCGCGCAGGTCGACTGGAAGGTGAAGGTGTCATTCCCTGTACCCAGATCGATGTTCAAATTCTCAATGGTGGCATAGGTAATAGGCGCAGCACCCAGACCGGTCAGCTGTGCGCCAGTTAGAATACCTGACTCATCGCCGGTGGCGTCACCCAGGTCACTGATGTTGAGCGTATCTACGCCGTCGTCTCCATTGACCGTCAGGGTGCCTGCGATCTGATCCTGAGTACCGGAATTTGTTGGCGCGTCAGAAGCGATGTTTATGGTATCGTTGCTCAAGCCGGAATTAAGTGTCGTGGGGGCCGCTGTTCGCTGCATGTGGAATGTATCGGCATCATCGCCTGTGGTGACATCTACCGTGCTGCCGATCACAAAGCCAGCGAAGATCACTGTGGCACCAAAAGCGTCGGGATCACCGCTAACTGGATCTACGGTGAATGTTACAGCCTGTCCAGTCCCCGAAGGGGATGTCGAAGGCTTGGCCTGTACGACGGAGCCATCTTCAATGGTCAGGTCATCGCCAATTTCCCCTGAGATCGTGCCAGCATTTGATTGCACATTGGCGCCGTTCTGTACGGTCAGATCGTCATCAGCGCCAGCGGTTTCCAGCACCGTGATCTGAATGTCACCGTTCGTAGTGATGTTGTGAGTGATGGTGAATGGGCCACCGGTGATTACCGCCAGGGATGCCAGGGGTGTTGAACTGCCCAGATCAGCATTAAGGAAAGTCAGCCCACCAATCAAGGTATTGAGTGCCAGATCATTGTTTCCATCCACTGTGCCATTGTGCGTGATCGATGCGCTGCCAACATACATGGCCAGGTCTGCGTTCAAGCTCGTGACGCTGTTGATCGTGACATCTTTATTTGCAACAGCGGTGGTGATCGTGGTTGGCGAGCCAGAGATCGTCAAGGAGTCGGTCGTGGTATTGCCAAAGATGATTGAGCCAGCTGAGGTGAAGCTCAGACCATCCAGCACCACATTGGCATTGAAGGTTGTGTTTGTGTTGCCTGCGGCGATGGTAATATCACCACGGAAGGTAATTGTGCCAGACCCATTAGCCTGTGTGATGCCGGAGTCCGTCTTCAATGTGCTCTGGAATTCGGTAGTTCCAACAGAATCAATCGTGATCGCAGCACCGGTGCCGTCACCGAGGGCGGTCGTCGAGCCAACCTCACCAACGAAAGTCGTCGGACCGCTTACCTCTAGGGTTAGATCGTGAGGGCCATCCACTGTTTGATTAAAGATCAACAAAGAAGTTGCCGTCAGGGTCATGCTGGTCCCTATGGCCACTTTATCATGGAAGGTCAGAATTGCACCGCTGACCGTGTCGGTGTTGATTGTGGTTGTGCC
>CAZVPR010000173.1:3900-7821 GCA_964629085.1 uncultured Anaerolineales bacterium | reverse complement strand
TTCTTATCCAGCAGTTAGCAAGAAAAGAACCCCGTCTGATTTCGTATGATTACAAAACTAATCGTTGGAATTTCTCGGATGTGTATAACGAGCCTGATAGTAATAATGTAAAACCTGGACAAGGACAGTGGCGAGCTTTTCAAATTGCATTTTTGCTTATGTCGTTACGTTCATCAGTAGAAGATGATGACCAATTCCGGGAAACGGTAGAACTGATTTGGTTTCCCACAGGCGGTGGAAAAACTGAAGCCTATCTAGGTTTAGCTGCTTTCACCTTGTTTATGAGGAGGCTTAAAGACCCAGACGACATAGGTGTTCACGTAATTACCAGATATACATTGCGCTTGCTAACGGCTCAACAGTTCCAACGCGCGTCTCGACTTGTTTGCGCTATGGAATTTATCAGACAGCAAAATCCTGATTTGGGAAATACTTCCTTTTCCATTGGTATTTGGGTTGGAGGAAGCAATACTCCTAACACTCGCAAAGAAGCAATTTCTGTGTTGAACAAACTTAGCAAAGGAGACCGGTTCACCGAAAACAAGTTTATTCTTGGACAATGCCCGTGGTGCGGCGCTCAGATGGGGCCCATACGTCAAAAAATTGGTCGAAAGTGGAATACGAAAGTGGCTGGTTACGTTAGGAGAGGAAACACCATAATTTTTAGATGCCCGGATAGTGTTTGCCGTTTTAATAACGATCTCCCTGTTTACGTGATTGATGAAGATATTTATGATACCCAACCATCAATTGTAATTGGGACAGTTGATAAATTTGCTATGCTCGCTTGGCGACCCGAGGCAAGGACACTGTTTGGCATTGGTAATGATGGAAATAGGCAACATTCGCCACCAGGCTTGATTATTCAAGATGAGTTGCATCTCATTTCAGGCCCTTTAGGCTCAATGGTTGGGCTTTATGAAACTGTTATTGAGGAGCTATGCACTGATCGTAGACAAGAGAATGCAATTCGACCCAAGATTGTTAGTTCAACTGCAACCATACGCCGCTACGAAGAACAAATAAAAGCACTCTATGGGCGTGAGAATGCTGTTCTTTTTCCACCATCTGGTCTGGAAGCAGACGACTCTTTTTTTGCTAGGTATGCTAGGGAAGAAAATGGGAACCTTCGACCTGGGCGTATGTATGTGGGTGTACATGGCCCAGGATTAGGTTCGCTCCAAACAGTCCAGGTTAGAACTTTTACATCACTTATGCAAGCACCTGTAAGCCTACCAGGAGCTGAAGATCAAGATCCATGGTGGACATTGCTTATATTTTTTAACAGCTTGCGGGAGCTAGGTACCACCTTATCATTATTTCAATCGGATATTCCTGACTATCTTAAAGTTACTGCCAACCGGACGGGTATTCCCTACGGGAGTATGCGAAAGCTTTGGCGTATCAGGGAACTAACTGGCCGACTCAGAAGTGATGAGGTTCCAGAAGCCATTGTAGATCTTGAAGTTACCCGTGATAACCCTAATAGGAAACGCCCGGTTGATGCTTGCCTAGCTTCAAATATTTTAGAAGTGGGTGTTGATATTGATCGTTTATCTTTGATGGCAGTTGTTGGCCAGCCAAAGTCAACCTCGCAGTATATCCAAGTTACAGGACGAGTGGGCAGACGTTGGTGGGAACGCCCTGGTTTAGTTGCTACCATATACACTGCTTCAAAACCACGGGATAAATCACACTTTGAAAAATTCCGCAGTTATCACGAAAGGCTTTATGCCCAAGTAGAACCAACCAGCGTTACTCCTTTTTCACCACCAGCTTTGGACCGGGCATTGCATGCCGTAATGGTGTTATATACCCGTCAATTTGGAGATGAACCTATTATCCAAAGACCTTACCCTTATCCCAATAATTTAATTGAGGAATTGAAGGGAATACTACTCCCGAGAGTATATGTTATTGATACAGCTGAAACAAAGAACTTTGAACGTGTATTCGAAAAACGCGCATTAGAATGGGATAGGTGGAAACGCACAGTATGGCAAAAGAAATCAGCGGAAGATAGCTTCCTTTTGCGTTATGCCGGTGATTATGCAGATGGAAACAGCAAGTTGCTATCGTGGGCTGTGCCGACTTCAATGCGAAACGTAGATGCCGAATGTCAAGCTGAAATTACCACGCTATATTTACAAGAAAATGAGGAAGCATAAGTAAAATGGCCAAGAATCCAGTTCGGCGTTCCCAACTTGTTGCCCCTTTTGGTGTAGGAGCTATGATCGTTGTTCAAGGGGGTATCGGACTACTTACTGCGGGTTTAGATCACTGGTATAAACGTGAGGATGGAACAGGCGGCGTAGAGGATGAAGAATATATTATTGAAGAATGGCGTTTGCAACGCTTGTTACGTGTTGATCATTTTCGACTTCCTCCCGATTATCGCGAGCCATGGCGTTATGATAGCAGTACACCAAATATTGGTTTGACGATTCCTTTTCTTCGATTTCCTCGCTGGCACTTTTGTACTTGGTGTGATCGTTTAGATGAAAGACCTTTGTCAGAAAGAGGACGTCCTAAATGCCCGGAATGCGATAAGAATCTGTACCAGGTTCCATTCATCTCAATGTGTGAAGCTGGGCATTTACAAGATTTCCCCTGGCGCGAATGGGTTCACCGTCAAAAAGATCCTTCTTGTAATGGGGTGCTTCGTTTACGAGCGACTGGTAGTGCAACCTTGTCAGGCCAGAAAGTAACTTGTGATTTGTGTGAAAAAGAGCGGAATTTATCTCAAATCACATCCGCCTATCCTGATGGGGCGACCCATCTGAGCAAATCCCTTGCAGAAGATGGTAGCGAATTTTATTGTCCAGGTTACCTAACCTGGCTGGGGGAGGGTGCGAAAGAAGAATGTAAAGCCCATCTTCGAGGTTCACTCCGTAGCGCGGCCAATGTGTATTTTGCCCATGTACGCAGTTCCATATACTTACCGAGAGGTACTCATTCAGTTCCCGACGATTTAATTAACCTGCTTTCGACCCCTCCCATATCAACCACTTTAAAAACTGTGCTTGATGCCCTTGGAGGTATTGAAGGTGATAGAAACTTAGAAAAAGCTGTTGCAGGTATCACAAATCAGCCTCAGTATGCGCCTAAATTTGAAACATACCAGAGAGACCAAATATTGGAAGCTGCTCATATTGCCTTCGGCACGCAAAGTCAAGATAACTTTGAAGACGATGGCGATGCTTCTGTTTTTAATTCTGATAAATTTCGCCGTGAAGAATATTTAGTTTTGCGAGAAAGTATCGACGAAGAGCTTTTGAGGATAAAATCTGCCCGTCTCCAAGAATATGATCCTGATATTCTCAAATATTTTTCCCGAATAATGCTGGTAGACAAATTAAGGGAGACACGCGCCCTAACCGGATTCTCACGGGTTTTTGCTACAAATGAGCAAACGCTGGCTGAACGCAAAGATATGTTACGAAAAAACTATAACATCTGGAACAACTGGTTACCAGCTTATGAAGTTTATGGGGAGGGGATATTTTTTGAATTTGACGAGGGACAATTATCAGAGTGGGAACAACGCCCTGCGATTATTTCCCGCATAAAGGGGTTGGATAGACGATACAGAAATGTGCAGCAAAATCGACGGTTGAGAGAACAGGAAATTACTCCTCGTTTTGTGTTATTGCATACATTTTCCCATATTTTAATGAATCGTTTGACTTTTGAATGTGGGTATAGTTCTGCTGCCTTGAAAGAAAGGCTATATGTGTCTAATGACACTGACAGCCCTATGAGTGGAGTATTGGTATATACTGCAGATGGTGACGCTGAGGGTACAATGGGTGGCTTAGTACGAATGGGGAATAAGGGCTATATTGAACCTGTGATTAAGCGTGCTCTACAAGATGCAACTTGGTGCTCTGTTGATCCCGTTTGCACTGAGATTGGTGGCAG
>CAZVPR010000173.1:0-3800 GCA_964629085.1 uncultured Anaerolineales bacterium | reverse complement strand
TACAAGATGCAACTTGGTGCTCTGTTGATCCCGTTTGCACTGAGATTGGTGGCAGTGGTGGGCAAGGACCAGATTCTTGTAATTTAACAGCTTGTCATAATTGTGCTTTAGTGCCAGAAACAGCATGTGAACATTTCAACCGTTTTCTTGATAGAGTTACAGTTGTAGGCGACATTCAAAATCCCCAAATCGGGTTCTTTCAAATCAGGTAAAAGTGAAAAGCCCTAGGTTATCGTAGCCAGATCCAATGTTATCTAAATTTTATGCAAAAGGGGAATGGTCAACTCAGTAGTCAAATGTATGAAATTATTGGCTGATATTTGGTATTAGCGACACGATTATCACCACTTCCTATAAAAGACGGTAGTAAAAATATCAAGCGATAGACTATAATAAGAACAAAATTACCCTGATTTCTTTATAATTTATGAGTAAAAAATCAGAAAAAATAATTCCTTTAATTAGTTTGTTTTCGGGTTCTGGAGGACTGGATCTGGGATTTGAAAAGCAAGGGTTTAAAGCTATCGTGGCATACGATAAGGAACCTTCTGCTGTGGAAACATTTAATTTTAATCGTAACGGCATAGTTGCTAAAGAAGTTGATTTACTTACTTATACCGGGCAGCAAATCATTGATGAAATTTCCAAACAAAACAGTGGGTTAGTGCCAAGAGGGGTGATTGGGGGACCGCCATGCCAGTATTACTCCAATGGGAATAAATCTCCACGCGAAGACGACGATCCTAGAAGGCTGCTACCTGCAAAATATGCAGAAATTCTGAAGGTGCTAGCCGAACAATACGATCTTGATTTTTTTCTATTTGAAAATGTAAAGGGGCTTGCCGGGCCTAAGCATAGAAGTGATTTTGATAAACTCATTAATTTATTTATAGATGCTGGATTTCACGTAACTAACAGAGTTTTAAATGCTTATGATTTCAATGTAGCACAATACAGAGAACGTGTTTTTATCATTGGTTGGAATAAAAGCTTTTACACCAAGGGTTCTTATAATTTCCCAGATGGCAAACCGTGCAGGTTATCTGTGGAGGACATGATAGGTAGCTTGGTTGAGCCTCAACTTTACGAACGAAATCTTGTGCCAAGTGAGTTTCCCGAACATCCAAACCACTGGACGATGCAACCAAAATCACCAAAGTTCAATAACCCTCTACCGCCCAATCTAAAGAAAACAACGCGTTCATTTCGGCGATTGTCATGGGAAAATCCTAGCTATACCGTGGCATATGGGCACAATGAAATCCATGTTCACCCGAACGGCCACCGTAGATTAAGTATATACGAAGCAATGTTATTACAGGGTTTTCCAGGGAATAGCGGTGAGTATGAATTGCGCGGCAACTTATCTGAGCAGGTAACTTTAGTTTCTGATGCAGTTCCACCGCCCTTGGCTAGCTCGCTAGCTGCTTCTGTGAAGAAGCATTTTACCAACCGAAACCTGGATGAATCAGCCTAGTGAATTGACAATAAACTTTATCCACAAGAGCTTATTATCTTGGTTTAAGATAGCAGGAAGAATATTCCCTTGGCGGGAGACAAGAAATCCTTATAAAATTCTAATAGCTGAAAAGCTATTGCAACAAACATCAACCCGGCCAACTCTTATAGAAGCATATGATGGTTTAACAAAAAGATATCCTGTTGTTGGTGATTTAGCAGGGGCTGACATTGAAGATATATTGCATTTTGTGCAACCTTTAGGATTTCATTATAGGGCAGCCGAGTTAGTCAAATTGGCAAAAACCATTCAAGATAAACACTGCGGGAGCATTCCAGCAGACATTGACCAACTCATGGAATTGCCTGGGGTTGGAGATTATATAGCTCGTGCCATACTATGTTTTGGGTTCGGTGAAGATGTGCCAATTGTCGACACAAATGTGGCTAGAATTCTTTATCGATTATTCAATTTTCCTGGAAAAATGCCAGCAAACCCGGCACGAAAAAAGAGCTTAATTAAATTAGCTGGCTGGCTTATTCCAAAAGGAGAAGCAAGAGAATTTAATCTCGCTGTTTTAGATCTTGGTGCATTGGTGTGCAAATCTCATCGACCAAAGTGCTTTGATTGTCCCTTATCATCCATATGTAAATCTGCATTTAGAATGGGAGAAAATAATGACAGGACATGATCCAAGCGGGTAGGATGGTAAGTAGAACTAGCGAAATCTCCAAAGTTGCCAGATATTCATAAACGTCATGTATATGGCTGAAATCCTGCGCTGCTAGGTATAAGGATGTCTTGAAAGGGAAGTATAAGCGGCGGCGTGCCCTATCGTCGAAGATCAGTCAGATCACCGCGCTGTGTTTCGCCTTGGCATAAACTGAGAAAAGCTAACCGGTCAACTCACAGGATATTATGCACGTAGCTGGGGCGAAGATGCTCAAAGAGGCATCATGCCCTTCCTGATATCGCTTCTGCCGATGTCGGCGAGAGAGCGAATGGCCGAGGTCGCTATTCAGGATGTGGTGGAAGCGATACGTACAACCGGTCGCCATGAATGGATTGGCGAATTTGAAGCAAAGTACGGATTGGAATCCGAGTTTGAGGTTTGATTGGACCTACGCTCCATAGGAGAAGGAAAACCATGTCACGAAATCGAGCAATCCCTAACGAATTACGTACTGAGGTCGAAGGCATTGTCTCTGAGTTCAATCGCAAAACTTTCCGAAATTCAGGTATTGGCTATTCGGCGCATTACCGGGGCAAGTTCCTCTACCTGAAGCGCAACGGTTACGGCGATCCCACCCCCATTTGTCGCTTGACTTATACTGGGAAAATGGATGCCTGGGAATTTGCCATCTACAAATACTCTGATGATCGCTACGACCCCGAAGAGTGGTTTTTTCCCGGTGCCGATGAAGTGGATGGTACCGTCGAAGGGGCTATGCGGGCTGGCTTGATGGCGTACCCGATTTAGCGTTCTCTTATTGAAATGGGGGAATCAATGATGGCTTTTCTCATTGTTTGAGATCGTCGCCATAATCAGCCAGTGGTCGGGTAAAATAAGCCGCTGATTATGATTTCGTTCATTTTTTCGCGAACGGTCATCATGGACGATTAGAGAATTCAACACTAAATACGATTGTTCAAGGAGTGAAAAATGTTCCAGCTAGAAGTGGTAGATAAAATTACTCAGACTTCATATTTATTTAATGATATAGTGCATATTCCCCGTAAGGGGGAAGTTTCACCCTATTCGATGATGAAACGGGGGACGCTATCTTGGATGGCATCGTTGAAGGAATTCACTGGTCAGTGGTTGAAGATGGCTATACTGTTACGGTGACTATCGATCCAGCCAATGATAAATAGCGTTCCTCAATAGATTCTTAGAATAACACCATGGGTCACTACTGTAGAATCTGCGGTCATAACCGCCCCAATGAGCAATTCATCGGTAAGGGACACCGAGAGCACGTTTGCAAGAAATGTGCGCGTCTGCCCGCTGAAAAACGGCAAGCCCTTGAGCAAAAAAATGAAATTTCCGGTTTCTTGATGCAATCCAATATTTCCAAGAAGAACCTTGCCCGGCTCAAGAGGCTATCGAATTCCTCGAATGATTAAATTTTTAAATGGGCCACACTGGTGCTGGCGATTGGCAAAGTTCATCTTCGAAAAAGGAAACGCTTGAGATATCTGGGCAGAGAACGAAATGACTTGATGGGTCAACTAGATGAAACGGGCCTGATATTCGTATGTGGATCACAGTAGTCAGGTAGTAGCTTACTTTTTCTTTCCTCTGCGGCCGCGCTTGGCCTTCTTTTTCGGCTTTTCTACG
>CAZVPR010000172.1:0-7899 GCA_964629085.1 uncultured Anaerolineales bacterium | reverse complement strand
TGCCCACAGTCAAGGCATTCAGCAGTGATGTGTGAATACAAAATTGTCTCCTATATAAATGTTGTTGTTGGCGTTGTTCTATTTATGGGTATCCCCCTGAAGACGATTGAGTGCATTCAAGAGATCTTCATCTAAAATTGGTTTAATTAAATATTCTGAGGCGCCCATTTGGAGTGCTTTTTCTTTTTCATCGATAATGCTGCAAATAATTATGGGTATATCCTGGGTGTTAGGATCATCCTTGAGGGCTCCAAGGATCTTCCAACCATCGTGCCCTGGAAGTAATAGATCCAAAGTGATGGCAAACGGTCGTAATAATTTTGCCTGCTCGAAAATTTGTGTCGGATCTATGATTGAAGACACTTTAAAGTTAGAGTCAATTAAATATCTCTCGTACACTTCAGCGATTTGTGGATCAACGTCAAGAACTAAAATGTTAAGTTTTTCCTTGGGATTGTAGGGGAGGGTGAAATAGAAATTGCTGCCTTCTTCTAGGCTACTTATAACGCCAATTTGCCCACCATGCAAATCTACGAGCAAACGGGTAATCGATAATCCCAATCCCGTACCACCGGATTTTCGAGTAGGTGAACCATCAACCTGGGTAAATGGTTCAAAGAGATTGTGCTGATCTTCGGGTGCTATTCCAACACCAGTGTCAATCACACTAATTAGGATTTCTGGTTGCCCATTTTCGCCCATCTGATTTTGTGCTTTGACGGTAATGGTACCCTCATCAGTAAATTTCGCTGCATTGGATAACAGATTTAAGAGTATCTGCCGGATACGGGTGGGATCGGCATTGATTGTGGGAAGATCCTCCGCAACATTGGATATTAATCTGACGGGACTATCTTTGACCAACCCTCTGGCAGTTGACATTACACTTTCTATGATTTGGGATAAGTTTATCTCATCGAAAGCCAATTCCATTTTGCCGGCTTCAATTTTGGAAATGTCCAAAATATCGTTAATCATGTTCAACAGGTGTTGGCCGGCATTATAAATCGCTGAAAGGTCTTGCGATTGCTGTTCAGTGACTGGACCATCGATTCCCTTCATAATTACACGTGAGAATCCAATGATCGAATTGAGAGGTGTACGCAGCTCATGGGACATGTTGGCCAGAAATTGTGATTTGAGTTGATCCAGTTCTCTGAGTTGTTCGGCGGTCTCTATTTGTTCCTCATAGAGTCGTGCATTTTGGATGGAAACCGCGGCCTGATTTGCTAATGTGGCCATTAGACTTAATTCTTCATCCGTGAAATTCGAGGCTGGGGAACTTCTACTTATGGAGACGGTTCCGATAACCTCATCTGAGCCTACAATAGGAATGATGGCATTGGCGTCAATTCCAGAGTTTTTGAATTCTTCCTGGGAATGCTCCAATAAAATGGGCTCGTCTGTCGAAATTGCCAAGGGTTTGTGTGTTTTAATAACCTGTTGGATAAGAGGATAATTGGATATTGAAATCGTGTCTCCGACTGTCGGGGAGTTATCTTCGGAGTTAGGATAAACGCCCGCCAGATTTAGCGTTTCTCCACTAATCAAAAATACATGTGCTGTATCAGCTGACACATATGAAGTGATGTGGGCAATTAAAGTTTCGATAACCCCATCAAGAGTCAATGAAGCACTTAAGTCAGCTGTTGTTGCTTGAATTGTAGAAATGTTGCCTAATTGGCGTTGGGTTTGTTCAAAAAGGTTTGCATTTTCGATTGCAACTCCTACTTGTTGCCCGACAGCTTGCATTAGCTTTAGGCTGTTTGAATCTTCTTTCGTAATAGGTGAATTTTTGAACGTGCAAAGAGAGCCTAATATTTCCCCTCGACTTTCCAGGGGAACCCCCAAAAATGCCTGGAATCCCAGGTCAACCAGCCCAGAAATGTCGATAGAAGATACATCAGAGAAATTTTCAAAAACAATAGGCTCTTTTCGTGTGTAAACTAATTCGCATAGGGTTCCTTCAAATCCGTTTTCTTTCAATAAAGTTGCCAATGATTTTGGTAACCGCTCGGCAATTAATTCGAGTTGATTCGTATCCGAATTGAAATTTGTGAAAACACCTGATTCAAATCCAGTTGCGGCGAGCACTAAATTTAATACTTCTTTCAACGTTGATTGTAATTCTAAGGGGCGGCTGGAAACACCTGCTATTCTTAGAAGGGCTTCGGTTTCTGCCAACGCTTCTTGGGTTTGAGCAATAGATTGAGCATTTTGAATGGCGATCGCAGATTGTCTTGCAACAGAAAGCAATAAGTCCTGGTGATGTTCGTTAAACATGCGTGGACGATTTGCATTTTGAGTTGCAATAACCCCAAGAACAGAATCTCCAACAAGTAATGGAACACCCAACCATGATTGGGCGGGTTCACCAACGATAATTTTCTCCAAACCTAAATCGGAAATAACCTGATTGACATTTTCATGGATCAAAAGTGGTTTACGTGTATCGATAACGTGTTGGGTTAATCCCCGCCGTTTTTGCATAGTTGGAATTTCACCCCTAATACCATTTTCAACTACCAACGGAAAAGAAAGTAAATCATCATCTGCATCGTAAATACAAACAAAGAAATATGTTGTATCCATCAATTTGGATGTGTATGTATAAATTGTATTGATAATTTCAAAAATATCAAGTTGGCTGCTGAGGGCGAGACCCATTTCATTTAGAATGTTTAGTTCCTCAGCGCGAATCTCTGTTTGTGCAAAAAGCATAGCATTCTGCAAAGAAATGGCAGCCTGACTGGCAATCGCTGTTAGAAGGTTTAGATGATATTCACGATAAAGGTGAGAGGTGGTAACACTTTGAACCGAAATCATTCCAATACCTTGATCTCCGATAATCAGTGGAACTCCAAGCCAAGATAGTGGGTCTTTGCCCTCGCCCATAGGAATCACATCTACTTCTAAAGCTTTAATATTCTCAATAACATTTTCTTTGAAGAGTAAAGGCGTTTTATTGCGAATGATGTAATCTGAGAGACCATTTCCCAGATTTCGAGATTCAACTTCGATTCTTTCTCCGTTTAAGGTCGCATAGGGAATATGAAGGTTATCAAGCTCTCCATCATAAATAGCAATATGGAAAATTGTTGTGTCCATCAACCTGGAAGTATATTCGTAGATACTTTCAGCGATTTTATCGACCTCGCGCAAATTCGTTAGTACGCGGCTCATCTCATTGAGAATGGCTAGTTCTTCGGCGCGTGCTTGAGATTGGTCAAACAGATTGGCGTTTTGTAGTGCATTTGCCACCTGGTCCGCCATTGTTTGGAGTACTGCAATATCTTCCTCCGAAAATGCTCCCGGTTGAATACTCTGAATGGTCATTGCCCCGATTACTTTACCGCGGCTTATCAATGGCAGGGCCATCTCAGATTGAGTATCAGGCAAATGTGGGTTGATGAAGCGTTGAGTTTCGTCAACTGCCATCAGAGAGATGCGCGCTTCTGAAAGGAATATACATTGGCCAATCATGGAAGATCCGCCAATTTCGAGTTTATGACCTTGCTCAACCTGGATTCGACCCGCATCTCCTGTGCCGGCTCGCAGGACAGCCCACCGTCCAGCTTCTCCGGTCCAATCGCCATCTTGATCTGTCAAGAAAATTCCAGCATAATACAAATTAAATCGATCTCGAATCAAGTTTACAGCTTGCAAAATCAATGGATTTGGATCTAAAATGCTGCTCGCAGCTCGCGAAATTTCTGCCGCGGTCTGCAATTGCCTGCTGCGGTCTTGAACTTGTTCAAATAAACGAGCATTTTGAATTGCAGTTGAGGCTTGTGCCAGGATCGTTTGAACTAATTGGATTTCATTGTCCGAAAAGATGCGTCCCTCTTCATGGATGTACAGCCCTACAGTGCCAAAAACTTCGTTTTGCACAAGTAATGGGAAGATACCCATGCATTGCACACCCTGTGATTTCATTAAATCGTGGATGAACTGGGTAAGAGGATTCGTTTGAGGGTCTTGAATTATTATATGTTCTTTAGTATCAAATACTTTTTCCGTAGATTTATTTCCAATTATCGGAATTTCATAGCCAATGATGTCGGGCTGACCCAAGAGTGGTGAATAATCGGCTACCAATGTAAGGGTATATTGTTGCGGGTTAAGAAGAGCAACGTTCACTTGCGCATTAATAACTTTACTCAATTCGGTCGTGATTTTTTGTAAACTTTCGGTAATATCCAGAGATGAAACAACTTCCGAGACGACCCGGTTGATCAGTGCTAGCTCTTCAGAACGCTGTTGCTGCGCTTCGAAGAGACGTGCGTTTTCTAACGCAAGAGATAATTGTCCGGCAACCTCCTCTACTAGACGTTGTTCATCTTCACTCCAGCGTCGATCTGGATTTTCGTCGATAAACTCTAATAGTCCCAAGGCTTGTTGCTGTAATTCAATAGGCACTGCCAGGGTTGCAGATCCATCTGAGGATGGTTCATGGACCAAGGTTTGTTTTAATTTGAGACTTTGTTCCCCTATTGAAGAAAAGGGTGAAGTGGCAGAATGAATTTGATCTTTCTCGATAGCTATTCCATCAGGAAATGCTACCCCATAATATGATGTCGAACTTGAACTTTCTGGAGAAGTAACTTGGATGCCAGAGTCTAGTTTTTGGCCATCATTGATTACTTGGGTGAATCCTCGCCAAATTGTTGGATTTCCATTGTCTGGTTGAGAATAGATAAAATACATCCTAACTGAAATAATGATTTCATTTTGACCGACAAATTTGACTAATATTTCTTCCTGAGAAGATTTCGCCTCAAAAACTGCAAAAACATCTGCCTGAGAATCAGGTGACACTTGAAACGTTGGAAGTAATTTCCCGATGAACTCGTCTGCCTTGATGCCAAGGATACTCTCAATTTCTGAACTACAATCCGTATATCGTCCCTGGGAATCGCACTCCCAAGTCCACCCAGGAATTTGATTTTCTTCCTGGGTGGAAGTAAATTCCTCCAACTCAGCAAACAAGTCTCTAAGCCGCTTGTTTAACTTCTTCTGATCGGACATATTTTTCCAACTCCTGAACCAGGACTCGGTATTGTTCGGCGCTTCGGCTACTGGATGCATAATGCGTAATCGGGAAACCAGCTATCGAACTATCCCTTAAACGTGTATCAACTTGTATTACGGAATTTAGAACGGCATCCTTAAAAGCAGATCGTATTTGGTTGCTAAGAGCAATATGTGAACCAATGCGTTGATCAAGCATTGTTATTAGAATTCGATATTTCAAGTTTGGGTTGATTTTTGTGCGTACTGCGCGAATTAAATTCAGAATATTACGCAGAGCATAGACAGATAAGTATTCTGGGGTTGTAGGGAGACAAAGTAGGTCCGCGGTAGCGATTGCATTATAGGTGACTGCGCCCAATGAAGGAGGGCAGTCGAGTATGATTGTGTCGTAATGATCTACCTCTTTGATTATGTTTCGGAGGATAAGCTTGTAATCTTTGCGAATAGGTAAAAATCGTTCTGCCAGTTCCATTTCGGTATTTGATGGAACCAAATCAAGACCTGGAATTGATGTCTCACGGCTGACTTTAATTAGTGGCACCGCGTTAATTAACACGTCTGAGATTGACCGACGAACTGTATGTGGGGGAATCCCGAGCGAAAGTGTCAAACTTCCTTGGGGGTCTAGGTCTAGCATAAGAACTTCCTGGCCCATTTCCACCAAAGCACCACCAATTGACAAGGCGGTTGTTGTTTTTGCTACCCCCCCTTTTTCACTGGCGATTGCGAGTACACGCGTCATTTGTTACCCTATTCTTCCAAATTTTTTGGCTGGATAACCATTTGTCCTCGATTAGCTTTTAATGCTTCTCGAAGTTCACCCACTGCAGTTTGCAGCATAGATTTCGGATCGTTTGTTGACCGGATTTTGGTAGTGATCTCTGTTACCAGGCGTTCTCGAACTGCTCTGCGTTGTGTGTCGCTGTATAGACGGGCACTTTCTAATGCGACTTCAAGCTGCTCAATAATGGTTTCTAATAAATTTATTTCCTCACTCGACCAACCTTCGGCATCTCCTGGTTTGCTAGCATCTAAAACGCCAATAACATTTCCACGGATTTTGATAGGAATGGCAAGATTTTGCAGATTCTCTTCATTTACCCGGCCAATGACCGTTCTATTGTCAGAAATGGCTAGCTTTTCTTCGGGAAGCAGGTTTTTATCTTCAATCGTAGAAACACCGGAAATATTGCTTACAAAACTAAAATTTTCTTGTGATTGTAGCAACGACTCCCAGGCATCCTGACTATATTGTCCATAGGCACGGATAGTGTTTGACAGGGCGTCCTGTGTTTCGGTGAATAATTTCGCATTATCCAAAGCGATACCTACCTGGTCGGCCATGGTTTGCAACACGACGATGATGTCTTCGTTGAATGCATTGGGAATTGAACTTTGCACCGTGAATGCCCCCACTACATTACCCCTGGCTCGCATTGGTATGGCGGCTTCAGAGCGCGTTTCGGGTAGTTCTTCGGTGGCTAATCGAACAGGGTCTTCCCCCGCCTCCAAAGCAATGCGGGCTTGCTGATTGTCAATGCTCCATCCAATCATCGAACCACCACCAATCCGAAGTTTGTGTTGGCGCTCTAGCATTGCTTTCCCAGCATATCCAGTACCAGCACTCAACATTGCCCATTCTTTGGTTTCGTCAATTTCGAAGAGTCCCACATAATATAGGTCAAACTGTTCTTGGATTAGCTCTACCACCTGCTGGATCAATTCATTTCGATCTAGAATGGATGCGGCCGCGTTGGCAACTTGTGCTGAAGCTTCAAGATACTGAGAACGCGATTCCAAATCTTTAGTTCTTTCTGCAACACGCTGCTCCAAATCTTTATAAAGCCCAGAAAGCTCTTCTGCCATTTGGTTAAATGCGCGCGAAAGCACGCTTAATTCATCAGTTCCCACAATTGGTATGCGGGTATCAAAGATTCCAAATCGAAATGCTTCGGTACCATTGTTGAGTTCAGCTACAGGTCTGGTGATGCTTCGTTCGAGCAACTGACCCATAACAAGCGTAATTAATAGTATTCCAACAAATCCAATTACAAGTTGAATTGTTCGTCTTAGAGATTCAAAAAGAAATGCTTCATTCTCAGCAACAATATTTTCCTGGCTTTCTTTAACGATCAACTCAATGCGCTGACCTATGTCGTTTCCAAGACGGTATGCTTGAAATTCTAAATTGACTGCATTTTGATTATCTTCTAATACACGGGCGCTTTCGACCTGCTCAATGTAGGATTTATATTCGCTTAAGGCCTCTAAGAGAACTTCTACAGTTGCTTTTTGTTCTTCGCTTTCCACGAGTTCGAGCGCTTCGATTATGAACAATGAAGCCTGATCCACATCATCAATGGCCTCATAGGTGCTTGGGGCAAAATCTTGAGTGTATCTTAGAAGATTGACTCGAGAGGAAGCCAATCTGGTTGACGCCAGTAATAACAAACGATCAGCCCTTGATTCGATATCTGTTACCTGCTGAAGGCGATTTACTAGGTAAATCTGATTACTAATAATATACGGAATAGAAACTGCAGATAACACCAAAAAGACACCAACTACGAATATGATGCGTCTGCGAACTGATAACCGGCGAATGAATTGTTCAATCATGTTGAACTCTCATAATTATGAATCTGTATTTGCTAATTCCCAAAATTCATTTGTGAAAACTTGTTCTGGTTCGATTTGATTTTCAAGGACGCCATAACTAAATAGGGTATTGATGGTCCGCCGAACATCATCTCGGTTGGTAAATCCTAATGGACGTACTGTTATTTGGACTAGTTTGGCGATTTCATTCATCATGGATATTTGATGATCGCGCCTTTGCATCCCGGTTTTATCATATTTCAAAAC
>CAZVPR010000171.1:6902-8171 GCA_964629085.1 uncultured Anaerolineales bacterium | reverse complement strand
TATTAGTCGCCTGGGTTCCCAGGGAAGAACTCCGTCGATGAGGTGATGTACAGTTTACCGGGAACCAAAACAGAGGGGCTAAAACTGTTTACCCAGATATTATAGACACCATTAAAGGAGGACATGAATTCAAGCAGCGGGTCTTCGTAAATGACACCCTCATAATCACGGGCATCATTCTGGTTATCCATATTGTTGGGATCTCCAATGAACAGCACCGTGTCAATGCCATTATCTGCTACGAAGAATATTTTCAAATATCCGCTTCCTTGCCAATGCAGGCGCACATCAGGTTCAGGATGCGTAAATCCGCTATCGCCAAGATCAGCAATCTGCATAGGGAATTCCAAAGCGAGATTGTGGTCTACGACGCCCCCGGCTACCATTTCAATCACCATCGGGTCGGGAGAGAACCCTTCAATCAGGCTGATCTCTGCAGTTTTCGCCGGGGCATCCCGATTCAATTTCTCTCCCTGGACAGCGCCCGAAAAATCTAAATCACCTGGGTCGATATCTTCCACCTGGGTAAAATAAAGCTTCCCCAATCCCGTTTGTCCTTCTGCTTCACCGCCAACCCAGATTTTGAATTGGCCCGCTAAGGCATTCTCAAAATCGACCGCTGGATTGAGCGTTTCGAATGAGTCATCCGAACAATACCAGCTTCCCTGCGGGTCTTTGATTGCCAACGATGAATTTGCAGGTTTATCAGGCAAAAAGAAGATTCGCAGGAACCCCCCGCCTCCCCAATCGATGGCCATATCCGCAGCCGATTCAACGAATCCCTCACATGCCTCATCACCAAATTCGGCGGACAAATCGATTTTGCCCCCAAAAAGTAAGGGCTTGATCAGCGGATTAGGGTGATACCCATCCGCTAATTCCAGAATTCCATGTACAGGCTCCAATGCTGCGTCAAGGGTGGGCTTTGGGGTGGATGTTTCTGTGGGCGGCACCGTAGGTACCGAGGTCTCTGTTGGAATCTCAACGGTTGCCGTACTGGTTTCTGTGGGAGAAACCGTACTCTGACTGCACGATGATGCAAAAAGAAATCCACAAATGATCAAAAGAACAAAGGAAAAATTGGTTTTCATGGCTGGTACCCTCCAGTGGAATTGGTTACTGCTGAACTCACCACGACAATATTGCCAAAAAAAACACCGCTCCCAAAATATCATCTCCACCCCTGGCTACCGGTAAAATCCCTCGAACCTGTAAGTGTAATCATTCTATCATAACCTCATTACCCAATTCTGATATTTGACGGCGTCA
>CAZVPR010000171.1:0-6802 GCA_964629085.1 uncultured Anaerolineales bacterium | reverse complement strand
TTTGACGGCGTCATCTGAGTCATTTGACGGCGTCAGATTAAATTTTGACAGCGTGAAATTAAATTTTGACCGGGTCAAATTCAACTCTAAGCTTTTTCTCCGCCGGAGGCTCCTGCAGCGAGGGGGGCGAAGCAAACACTCACAATGATATAGAAGTGACAATAATGAGGAAAATATCCCCCAAATGGGTGATATTTTGGGGGCACAATCAACCCATCTGGGCCAGGACAAAGCCCCCACTTTTCGCTACACTATTCTTGTCTGTGAGTTCTGTGGCAAAAATGAGTCAAACCAGGCGTATTTTCTTCGTGGGATTAGGACTTCTGCAAAATGTCGTTGAGCGCATGCTCAACGACCAACCGCGGGTCGAGATCGTTGGCACGGCCCAAACCTGGGAGGCAGCCAAAGCTCAAATCACGGCCACCACGCCCAACGTAGTTATCATGGCCCAGGGTGAACACGAACTCGATGCCAGCGAACTCAACGATCTACCACATCCCATCAAATTCATCTACCTGACCCCCCAAGAGAACCGCATCATAATCCACGACCGTCAGCAAATCAGCGACGCCGCTCTGCCCGATTTGATTCAGGCTCTTGACTTCGGAGGCAAGCAGGAATGAAGAAATCGCTGCTGTACGTGTTCTACGGACTGCTGGGATTGCTGGTGTTTTCGGCCCTGGCTTTCAAGATTTTCCAGCCGGTTCAGGTGGTGCCCCGCGTCCGCCTGGCGCCTGGCTACGCGATGATTGACCAGAACGGCGAGCGCCTGACCAACGAAGACTTGCGCGGCCAATTTGTGCTTTATAACTTCATCTACACACGCTGCCCCGAACCATGCGGGAACCTGAACCAGACGATGCAGGAAATACAAGATCGAATTGATGAGGTCGAGTTGGGTGATATTGATATCCAGTTTGTAAGCATTTCCTTTGACCCCGGGCATGATACCCCCGATGTGATGCGGGAGTACGCTGACTCACTCGGGGCGGATGAGGCCCCGTGGAAGTTTGCTACTGCTTCCAATGAAACCCTACTTAAGACCATCATCGGCAACGGCTTCGAGGCTTATTACAACCGGAACGACGATGGCAGCTTCAGCTTTGATCCGAAGTTCGTGCTGGTCGACGGTTGGGGCGTGATCCGCGGAGAGTATCGTTACCAGACCCAGGTGCCTGACACAGATCGAATTTTGCGGCATATCGGCGTGCTGGCTGAAGAGGTACAAAACAGCCAGGGCACGGCCTCCCTGGCCTACGAAGCAGCGCACTATTTCTTATGCTATACACCCTGAAAGTTGCTACTATGAATATGAAACCTTCTCGATTTTCGAAATACAGTTGGTTTGTGCTGGCCTTCAACCAGGCGGTGATTTTGTGGGGTGCGTTTGTGCGCGCCACCGGGTCGGGCGCAGGCTGCGGGCATCACTGGCCGCTGTGCAACGGCGAGGTTTTACCGCGGGCACCACAAATCGAGACCATCATCGAATTCACTCACCGCCTGACCAGCGGATTGGCTTTCCTGCTGGTTTTGGCGCTGCTAATCTGGGCCCGGCGGCTGTATCAGCCCAAGCATGGCGTGCGCCGGGCGGCAAGCTGGGCGATGGTTTTCATGATCAGCGAATCGCTGGTCGGCGCCGGATTGGTGCTCTTCGAATGGGTCGCTGGCAACACCTCGCTGGCCCGGGTGATCGTGATGGGCGTGCACTTGCTCAACACACACGTGCTGCTGGCAGCCATCGTTTTGGTCGCCTGGTGGTCGAGTCAAGCGCATGTGCCGGCAAAAAGCCGCATTCCCTGGCAACTGCAACTGGCATTGATCTTTGTATTGGTTTTGAGCATGGCCGGCGCAGTCACCGCGTTGGGCGATACGCTCTTCCCCAGTGAGACCCTGGCCGAAGGCATCCAGCAAGACCTGGACCCCACGTCTCACTTCCTTGTGCGCCTGCGGGTGATCCACCCAGTTATCGCCATCATTGTGGGGTTGTACCTGGTCTTCGTCAGCGGGTTGGAATTGATTAACACCAAAAACCCCAAGGGGGGCCTGGTCTACCGTCTGGCGCTGATGCTGCTGGTGATCTATGGCGTGCAATTAGCCGCCGGACTGATCAATTTACTGTTATTGGCTCCGGTCTGGATGCAGATTGTGCATCTGCTGCTGGCAGATTTGGTTTGGATGCTATTGGTGCTGTTGATCAATGAAAAAATTACCGCAGGGGCGAGTCACAGTGTGCCCTTTGGGCATGCCTCGCCGCTACGCGAAATTCACAATGGGAGGGATGATGTCCATAAATAATCGTTGGCTCTTTATCGCTGGTCTGTTGGTCGGGCTAATCATCGTAACGCTGGTCTTATTACCCCGGCTGCAACCACACACATTCTCAGGCACAGTGCTGCAATCGCCGGACAAGGCCTTCAATTTCGAGCTGGACGGCAGCGCGGGACAAAAGATCAGCCTGGATCAGTTTGAAGGCCAGATCGTTTTGCTGTACTTTGGCTACACCTTCTGTCCGGATGTCTGCCCGGCGACGCTCTCAGAGGTTAAAACCGCCCTGGAGCTATTGGGCAAAGACGCCGAAAAAGTTCAACTGATCATGATATCGGTCGACCCGGCCCGTGACACGCCCCAGATGCTGGCAGAATATATGGCCCATTTCCATCCTACCTTTTTGGGCGCAACCGGAACGGAAGATGAAATCGCCGAGATTGCGGCCATGTATGGCATTTTCTACGAAGCGCATGAGGGCACTGAAGCCACCGGCTACCTGGTCGATCACACTGCTACAGTATTGGCTATCGATCAGCAAGGTCACCTCAAGATCGTGTTTCCCTTTGGCACGCTGGGCGAGGACATTGCCGAGGATTTGAAGTACATCCTGAACTGAAATTATGGGTTTGGAATCAGCAACACTACCATCATCCCAGGTAGGCCCAGACACGACTGCGCGTGGGACGAATCGAGGGTTGAGGATTACCGCACCCTTCGATCCGCACCCCTCTGCGGGGTGTTCTACTCAAGATGCACATTATTAAAGACAACTGGAGAGGCAAAAACAACGTGAAGAAACTAACCATAAGCACCTTGATTATCTTTTACCTTGCGACGATTATCGTTGCCTGCCAATCTGCCCCTGAAGGCCCTGCTATCAGCATCGAAGGCGCTTGGGGCCGACCGTCCCCCAAGGTTGCCACGGCTGGCGCAATGTATATGTTGATCAAGAACGAGGGCAGCCAAGCTGATAGCCTGGTCTCAGCAGAATCATCCGCTTGCGGGGTGATCGAACTGCACGAATCCTACAAGACCGAAGAAGGCGCCATGGGCATGCGCCAGGTTGAGGGTGGGGGCATCGAAATCCCAGCCGGGGGTGAAGCTGAACTCACGATGGGCGGTCTGCACATCATGTGTGTTGACAAGTTGGAAGATTTCGACGTTGGGGCCGTGCTGCCCTTGACGTTGAATTTTGAGAAGTCTGGCGAGATGGAGATGGAGATCGAAATCCGCGAGCCTTAAAAGACACTTGCCGCGGAAAAGCAGAGCGCGCAAAGCAATGATAATGCGGAGAGTTAAACCACCATACCCTGCGTTCTCCGTGTCTCAGTGGTAATTTTGAAAGCTATGGATGATTTGAGCAATTTGAGTACCTCAACGACTGTCAGCACCTATGGGCTTCGGGACTGGCTCGCCAGGGTCAGCGAGACCTCCCAAGCACTGGCCCAGGTCTTCAAGCTGCGCATTGTGCTCTTGCTGCTGATCTCAGCGGCGGGCGGCGCCATGATCGCGGCCCAGGGCTGGCCGGGAGACAGCGCACTCTTGCTGCTGATGGTCACAGGCGGTTTATCGGCGGCCGGGGCTTCAGCACTCAATCAATATTTAGAGCGCGAACGAGACAAACAAATGGCCCGGACACGGCGCAGACCCCTGGCCGCAGGCAAATTGCTTTCGCCTACATTGGTACTCATTTTGGGCAGCGGCATGATCGTCCTGTCGGTCGTCCTGGCAGCGATCTACAACCCGGCATTGGCCTTTTTCAATGGCCTGGGTGCTGCTATTTATATTGGCGTATACACGATCTGGCTCAAACCGCGCACGGTACTCAACATTGTCATCGGTGGGGCGGCGGGCAGCTGCGCGGTACTCAGCGGCAGCGCGGCGGCCGGAATCTGGAATGAGCCGGCTGCCCTGGCTCTGGCTGCTCTGATTTTCTTGTGGACTCCGGTCCATTTTTGGAGCCTGGCGATGACCTACCGCATGGATTATGACAACGCCGGCTTCCCGATGCTGCCGGTCAACGTCAGCGGCAAGCAGGCCGCTGCCTGGATCGCGTTGCACACCGCTGGAAGCAGTATCATTGCTATGGGTCTGGCCGCCCACCCCAAACTGAGTCTTATTTATGGACTGCCAACCTTCCTGGCCTCTTTGCAGTTAATCCGGCTGACGTTCAAGCTTTGGAAAAATCCAAATCAAACCTTAGCATTTACCTTATTCAAGTTTTCAAACATCTACCTGGGATTGCTGTTATTGACCGCCATCATCAACATGGTGATTTAAAAAGCCACAGAGTATTCTTTTTCTCTGAGTACTCTGCGGCAAATAGATTTATGAAAGACTCACGCTTATCATCCCTCTCACATCCGCTCTGGCTAGGCCTGCTGGGCCTGGTGCTGGGTTTGGCCGGTGCCCTGGCCGCTTATGGCATTGGCCGGGCGCTGCGACCACCCCTTATCTTGCGTGGGGCAATGCTCGATCCTGTCGTCCCGGCCGTGGATTTCACGTTAGAGGATTGGCGCGGCAACGAACGCAGCTTGATGGAATTCCGCGGACTGTCTGTCCTGCTGGCTTTCACCTGTCTGGATTGCCCCCAGGCAGATAATTTGCTGAGCACGCTTGCAGAAGCTAGAAAGCAGGTATTGAGTGAAAACCAGGATGTGCAGGTAATTTTGGTGGATGCCAATCCGAGCCAAAAGGAGGCCCAGGCTTTTACTGAGTTCGTCCAAAGTTATGACGCCTCTTTTCTGGCCTTGACGGGTAAATCCGGTGAGATTCAGGATATCGCTAACAGCTATGATATTTATTTTGCAGATGATGGCGAAGATCCTACACCTGAGTTGATTCCGTTGATCATGTTGATCGACGATCAAGGCGCCTGGCGAGCTGTCTACCCGCTTGCGCTCGGCGCGGCAGATATTGCCGGTGATATCGAGATTTTATTGAAAGAGAGTAAAAATCACCGTTGAGGCGAGGCATACCCAAAGGGCACACGGTGCCTTGCCCCAACCCGAAATTAGGTTCCACCGCCCTTGTGGCGGAGTGGCCAAGGATATTTTCAAGCAATCCCTGGTCTAAATTGTAGTCCCCAGGTCTCCTGGCCTGGGTGGCGCTAGAGTGAGCGGATTTCGCTTTTGCCTGAAAGAAAAATCCCAATTTACTGCTCCGCCTCCTTCGGATGCGGTGGAGCGGCGACTGGCCTAAGGAAAACGGCCCGTCGCGCAAGGAGAATGACTATGAGTGAAAAAAATGGTGAGTTCAAACCCAAAGGCACGATGGTAGTTCTTTTAATCTTCTTGCTGACCATCATACTGCTTTGGGGGTCCGTATTCTTGATACTGTTATCCCGAGGAGTGACTGTATGACCGAGAATCAAACTTCTATACATATTGATCCTTACGAGCGCAATTGGATCATTATTAGCGTGGTGCTGACGGTGGTCTTCGCCATCTCCATCGCCGTAGCAGGTTTTGCCTTTGGCATTCAGGTGCCAACCGCCGAGCAGCGCGTCGATCCCAGGACGGTCGCCGAAGAAGGTCCCTGGGCAGAACCCGGATTGCGCGAGTTAGCCCCTGGTAAATACGAGGCCTACATTATGGCCCAAACCTGGACTTTCCTGCCTCGTGAAATGAGCGTACCGGTCGGGTCTGAGGTGACGTTCTACATCACCAGCAAAGACGTGCAGCACGGCTTCAAACTTCAGGATACGAACCTGAATGTGCAGGTCGTCCCTGGTCAGGTCTCGAAACTGACCATCACTTTCGATGAACCCGGCGACTACGATTACATCTGCACCGAATATTGCGGCGCCGCCCATGCAGTAATGTTCGGCACCCTGCACGTGGAAGAATAAAAAGTTGGAAGTGGATAGTGAATAATGAAATGAAGCCTATCACACTGCACTTCACCTTGATTCTCGTAAGGAGTCTTTATGTCTACAAATAATTATGAAGTATCGCAGGCCGACAAGAGATTTATTGGTTTACACCTGTTGGTCGCCACAATATCCCTTTTCGTGGGTGTGCTGTTTGGCCCGCTCCAGGCTCTGGAACATTCCGGGCTGGATCTTTATCCGTATATCAAACCCCTATTTAAATCGTATTACCAGGGGCTGACCATCCATGGCGTGCTCAACGCTCTGGTTTGGACGACTTTCTTCATCACCGGTTTTTTGACCCTGACTGTTGTTTATGGATTAAAACGCCCTTTGCGCTATCCCAAGCTAAACCGGGTGGGATTCTGGGTGATGGTGGTCGGCCTGGTCATGGCGGCTGTGCCCATCTTGCTCGATGAGGCCTCTGTTCTTTATACATTTTATCCGCCAATGAAGGCTCACTGGGCTTTCTACGCCGGCCTGACGTTGGTCGTCGTGGGCAGTTGGATCGAAGGCTACGGTTTCTACTTCACCTTCGCCCAATGGCGCAAAGAGAACCCTGGCGTGCGCAGCCCGTTGATGGCGCTGATGGCCGTGATCACTATGGTCATGTGGCAAATCGCCACCCTGGGTGTGGCCGTCGAAATTCTGACCATGCTGCTG
>CAZVPR010000170.1:0-8589 GCA_964629085.1 uncultured Anaerolineales bacterium | reverse complement strand
AGGGAGAAGGCAACAAAGGTCTCACAATTGGTAACGGCGTGTTTGTCGGAAGAAACACAATCCTCACCTGCCATGACGGCGACATCGTTTTGGAAGATAATGTTAATATCGGTTTCAACTGTGTTATTTCATCTCTGGGCTCAATCGTAATCAAAGAAAATCATTTGATGGCAGCATTCTGTTACCTGGTTGGCGGCGATCATGTTGCTGACCGGACTGACATACCGATTTTAAACCAGGGAAGAACTGCCAAAGGTATCATGATTGAAGAAAACATCTGGCTTGGCGCCGGGGTTGCTGTCTTGGACGGTTCGACTGTTGGCAGAGATACCATTGTTGGCGCACATGCGGTAGTGAATGGAGAAATCGCGCCGTACTCGATTGCCGTTGGCGCACCAGCAAAAACGGTTCGTGATCGACGGAAAGAGGATAAATGAGATTAGATGTTTGAAGTTAGATTTTTTTAAAAAAAGCCAGCCCCGAATTCACGAATTATATTCGATAATAATTCGTGGTGTTAATTGTTTTAATTGCATCTTGTTGTGACAGGAATACTAAAAGAAAATAGAGAAAATAATGATTGCAGGCGTACTATATAAAGACTCAGAAAAAAACATTTCAAAGGAAGAAATCTATTCGCTGTTTGATTTACAGGAAGTGAAAAAAGAGCAAATAAAAATAGCAATGAATAGAAATTTTGTTGCGGCAATAATAAGTGAGGCATTTGAAAATTTCTCGGAAGTGTGGCAAAAAGAAAATAGTATTGTTGCATTTTCTGGCAATGTTTTTAATAAGGAAGAAATATCAGCTAATTCAGATGCGAATATTTCTTTTGCACAAACTTTGGCTGATCAATTCATTAATAAAAAAGCATCTCTTTTTAATGAGTTGAATGGAAGCTACAGCTTGTCAATCTGGGCTAGCGAATTACAGCGACTTGTTTTGACGGGTGATCATTTCGGAATTGAGCCGTTATACTATTTTGAGGATGAAGAAAAATTGATCTTTGCTTCGTCCATCAAAGGATTACTACGTCACCCAGGCGTTAAAGCAGAAATAAACTTTGAGGCGCTTCATACATATTTGTTGTTCAATTACAATCCTCGACAGGATACATTGATAGCAGGCATCAAAAGATTACGTCCGGGCTATTATTTAAAATTTGAAAATAAAAAAGTAACCACAGAACGATATTGGTACTTGTCATTTTCACCGGGTGAGGGAAAGACTGAAAGTCAATACATTGAAGAATTGCTCCCACTAATGAAGAAAAGCATAGAAATGCGGGTCTCTGATTCAGAAACACATGGCGCATTTTTGAGCGGTGGCATGGACTCAAGCTCAATTGTTGGTTTGATGAGCCCCATGGTTAAGGGCAAAATTCACACCTTTTCCTTTCGTTGCAAAGGCAAATCGTTCGATGAATCCCATTACGCAAACATTGTTTCATGCAGGTATAACACTGAACATAATTTGGTGGAATACTCACCACAAGAGGTGTTGTCCATTGGTGAAATCGTAGAATCCATGGATGAACCGTTTTGTGACATCGGGATCGAGGTCGCTTCTTATATTTTAGGGCGAGCTGCGCAGGATAAGATCAATTATGTATTAACAGGCGATGGTGGTGATGAACTTTTTGCCGGACACCCGGTTTACCAGGCTGATGAAGTAGCAGGGAAGTTTGCCAAAATTCCCAAACCACTGCAAAAAATGATGACATCTATATTCAGCTTGTTCCCGGATACGGACAAAAAGAAAAGTTTTGCTGTTAAGGCTCAAAGATTTGCATACAGCTATGGTTTCTCGGAAAAACTGTTCAGCAACCGTTGGCGGATTTATTACAATGAACCGGAGTTGTTAAAGTTATTTACTTCTGATTTTTCCGGCAATGTGAAAGAGACAGATCCACTCAAAGATATCATGGCAATTTATGATGAAGCCGATGGTGCTGACTTTTTGAGCAAAACTTTATATGGTGATTACTTTACAGTTGTAAATTTTTACCTGAGAAGAATGCAGTTGCTAAGAAAATTCGGCATTGAAGGAAGAATGCCAATGTTCGATCCACGACTGGTGGAATATGCGGCAAAGATTCCCTCCAATTTAAAATTGCGAGGCTCGGAAACAAAATATATTTTGCACAAAACAATGACTGGTATTTTACCGGATGAAATTGTGTTTCGGAAAGACAAATTGGGACACAGTGTTCCTTTCAAAAATTGGCTCCGCGAAAAACCTGAAATTAAAAACTTTATTATGGATACTCTTTCGGAAAGCGCCATCAACAAAAGAGGGTATTTTAACAACGATTTTGTTCAGCGATTATTAGCTGATCATTTCAGCAGAAAGAAAAACAATTCGCATCGGTTGTGGGCGTTGCTGGTGTTGGAGCTTTGGATGCAAAAAAATATTGATGGTTAATATCAATAAAACTTAAGTATCAAATTCAACGCAGAGATCGCGGAGCCCGCAAAGAAAAAATATTTTTAATATATTTTCTGTGCGTTCTTTGCGAACTCCGCGTTGAAATATTTCAATTAAAAATTATTTTTTTTATTTAAAGATTATCAAACAATTAAACACAAATGGCGTCACCTGTCGGACATTCATTATTAGGACTTGGAATTTACTCAGCAGCGAACAAACAGTTTGACTGGAAAACTTTTTTTGTTTATATTGTCCTTTCAAATCTGGCTGATTTTGATTTTTTGTTTGGTTTTGTAGTCGGGGAACCGAATAAATATCATCATCAATTCACGCACAGCATTGTGATGGCTGCGGTGTTTGCAGGAATATTCGCTTATTTTTTCTGTAAAAAGAATGAAGAAAAATTTCTAAAAGTTTTTGGATTGTTTTTTATTGTTTATTTTGCACATTTAGTAATTGACTATTTTGCAATTGATAAATCGTTTCCATTTGGTGAACAATTATTTTGGCCATTTACAAATGATTACTATTTGAGTCCGGTGCCGATTTTTATGGATGTGCATAAATCAGATTTTTCATATAATTTTATACAATCTCTTTTCTCGAAACACAATTTTATTATGGTATTATCTGAAATAGGAATTTTTGGTTCGTTATATTTAATATTGGAATTTATGAAAAAGAAAGTGTTTGTGCAAGGAAATTGAAAAATGAACCGCAAATCCTCCAAAAAGACGGCGGATGCTACTGGTCGCATTAGGCCAATTTCGCGAATTAATAATTAGCGGAATTAGCGGTTAAATATGGTAGATAGAGAATAAAACTGAGTAAATGAAAGAGAACAAAATAAATATTTCTGTTGTCATACCCATTTATAATGAAGAAGAAAATGTAGCTTTGTTATACGAATCAATTACCAATGTGCTGAGCAAGTTAAAACAGGGCTACGAAATTATCATGGTGGATGATGGCAGCAAGGATAAGACTTTACCAATTTTAAGGGAAATTCAAAAAAACGATTCTCATTTGCGCGTAATAAAATTTAGGGGGAATTTCGGACAATCGGCAGCTATGGCGGCCGGATTTGAAGCAGCACGCGGGGAAAACGTGGTGGCAATGGATGGTGATCTGCAGAATGATCCCAAAGATATTCCCATGCTGTTGGACAAATTGGATGAGGGCTATGATGTTGTCAGCGGCTGGAGAAAGAATCGAAAAGACAAGTTCTTAATAAGGAAAGTCCCTTCAAAAATTGCCAACAGACTTATTTGTTCTGTGACCGGAGTTGAGCTGCACGATACAGGGTGTTCGTTAAAAGCATTCCGAAAAGAAGTCATTAAAAGAATCAGTTTGTACGGGGAGTTGCATCGTTTCATTCCTGCCCTGGCAAAACTTGAAGGCGCCAAAATAACTGAGGTGGTAGTTAATCATCATGCGAGAAAATATGGCGTGTCAAAATACAATATTACCAGAACGTTCAGGGTTATTATGGATTTGACATCGCTAAACTTATTCATCAAACACCTCAGAAATCCTTTGCGCTTTTTTGGTGGCTTGGCTTTGGTGTCTTTAGTTTTTGCGTTATTAGCAACAATTTGGGGCGGCATATTGTGGTCCAATAATAATTATGATATATCGAGTTTTAATATTTTATTGACATTGATTTTTTTGTTAATCGTAACAATGTTTCAATTTTTGTTTATCGGACTTTTAGCGGCTTTGATTGTCCATACTGGGAAGAAGAAGTTATTTTATTTGGTAGATTCTCAACACATGTAAAAAAATATGCCCAACGGCTGAGCTGCAACGGATTTCAGAACAATATAGTTAAATAAAACTATTGGAGTAAGTAATCAGAGCATTCTAAATAAGTCAAAATAATTAGAGTCAAAATAATTAAAATCATTAGAAACATGATATGTTTTTGCTTAATTATTTTGACTTCAATCATTTTGACTTTTATCAAGAATTACAAATTTTGTGTTAGAAATATTAATCACACAATATTACAAACTAAACCTTAACAAGTATATCCGTTGGCTGCTCATCCGTTGGATTATAAATATTAACAATAACAAAATCAACATTCAAACAAAATGAAAAAATTATCAGTTATCGTTTCACTCTTTAATATTGAAGATCACATAGAAAAATTATACAACGGTTTAACTACTTTTTTGAACAATTCAAATCGATCTTTTGAACTGATTTTTGTTGATGACGGTAGCATCGATTCAACGTATAAAAAAATAGTTGAACTTTCAAAGAATAACACATCTGTTTCGATAATTAAAATGCGTTCTCAATTTGGTGAAGCGAGTAGTTTTACCGCAGGATTGAAACAATCGTCGGGCGATGTTATTTTATACTTCACAGCGCGGGTAAATATAAACCCGGAATATCTTTCACAGCTAATCACAAAGTTGGAAGAGGGAAATGATTTGGTCGTTGGCTGGCGATTTCCGAGAAAGGATTCAAAGCTCAATCAAGTGATTTCTAAAATGTTCAACGCAATCACCAGAAAAATATCCAAAGTGAAATTGCACGATATCAATAGCGGTGTATTTGTGATGAAGCGCGAAGTGCTCGACAATATAAATGTTTATGGCGACCTGCACAATTTCATACCTTTGTTAGCAGAACGACAAGGATATAAAGTTGATGAAGCAAAGATTGAACAATTGCCAGGTAAATTCAGAAAATCAAGATATTTGAGAGAATATTTACAACGGCTATTAGACATTATAACGGTTATTTTTCTGACCAATTATTCAAAGAAGCCGATTCATTTCCTGGGATTTGTCGGCGCTCTATTTACGTTAACCGGTGCAGTGATCGAAATATATTTGTTCGTGTATCGACTTTTATTGTTAGGACCAATCGCAGGAAGACCGCTGCTTCTATTGGGAGCATTGTTACTTGTTATAGGGATTCAATTGATCTCGATTGGTTTATTGGGGGAAATGATTATTTTTACACATGCAAGAGACATAAAAGAATATAATATCGAAGAAATTATTGAATCATGAAATTAATTATACAAATACCATGTTTAAATGAAGAAGAAACACTGGCACTTACTTTATCCGAATTGCCCAAACAGATTGATGGTGTCGATGAAATAGAAACACTTATTATTGATGATGGCAGCACAGACAATACCATCCAAGTTGCCAAAGATAGCGGCGCTAATCATATTGTAAAATTTACAAATAATAAAGGTTTGGCAGAAGCGTTCAACGCAGGCATTGATGCCTGTTTGAAATTGGGCGCGGATATCATTGTAAATACGGATGGAGATAATCAATACAGTGCTGGCGACATCGAGGAACTAATCCAACCAATAATGAAACACGAGGCAGATATTGTCATTGGTGACAGGCAGGTTAGTAATATTCAGCATTTTTCATTTACGAAAAAGAAACTACAACTTCTTGGCAGTTGGGTTGTAAAACACGTTTCCAATACAGAAGTACCGGATGCAACAAGTGGTTTCAGAGCGCTCAGCCAAGAGGCAGCGTTAAGAATGAATGTAATCACAAAATTCAGTTATACTTTGGAAACAATCATTCAGGCAGGCAAAAAGAACCTTGCTGTGGCGCATATCCCGATAAAAACTAATGAGAAGCTTCGTGACTCACGATTATTTAAAAGTATTCCTTCTTATTTAAAAAGATCGGTATTAACAATATTCCGAATTTACACCATGTATGAACCATTGAGAACTTTCATCAGGATCGGGGGTGTTATATTCGGGGCTGGCTTTTTGGTTTCATTAAGATATTTATATTTAAAATTTATTATGGATAGTGGAGCTGGCCACATTCAATCATTGATACTTGGCGCTGTCTTATTAATGATTGGATTCCAGGTGATGATGATTGGTCTGGTCGCTGATCTAATTGGTGGCGCACGGAGATTAATGGAAGACGTTTTATATCGTGTTAAAAAGCTTGAATTATCTTCCCAAAAAAGAAAAAATGATACAGAGTAAATAGTTTTAGTTTATTTAATAGTGGAGCGAAATTATGAAAATATTTTTAGTGAATCCACCTTTTATTGAAGCTTACGGACAGTATAAAGCGGCAGCAAAAGTGGGCGCCCAACCGCAAATGCCATTAGGACTTGCATATGTTGCTGCAACATTTGAAAAATTGGGTCATGAGGTGGTTCTTATAGATTCGGATGTTGAGGAGATGTCAGTTAACGATGTCATAGAAAACATAAAAAGTTTTAAGCCTGATATTGTGGGTGTTTCATCAACAACGCCTATTTATAATAGCGCCAGTATGATTTTTGAAAGCGTAAAAAAATATAATCCTGAAATACTTACAATTCTTGGTGGCAATCACTTAACAGCATTGCCGCAAAAAACAATGGAAGAAAATAGCGCTATTGATATTGGAGTTATTGGCGAAGGTGAAGAGACAATAGAAGAGCTAATGGAGGCCATTACAAACAATAAAACATTCGAAAAAATAAAGGGTATTGCATTTCGTAAGGATTCAAAAATTATTTATAATGAAAGAAGAGGCGCAATTAAAGAAATTGACGATATCCCGCTTCCTGCTCGACATTTGTTGAAAACTGAAAAATATAAATGGAGTGTTCCTCATAAAGGTATTGTAACAGTTACATCGATAACTTCCCAACGAGGTTGCCCGTTTAAATGTATTTTTTGTGGTGTTAATACCATGTTCCCAGGTGCAACAAGATACCGGGATATAGGCAAGGTTGTGGATGAACTTGAAGAAGTTAACAAAACATACAACATAGATCATTTCATGTTTTGTGATGACACTTTGACGCTGAATAAAAATAAAGTCAATGAAATGTGCGATGAAATTGCTAAAAGAAATTTAAAAATAACATTTGAAGGCTACACGCGGGCAAATACAATTACAAAAGAATTATTGATCACACTTAAAAAAGCTGGACTTGTAAGATTATCTTTTGGAATTGAAAGTGGTAATCCTGAAATTCTAAAAGCAATTAAAAAGGGCGTTACTACTGATGACATGAGGCAGGCTTATGAATGGTGCGATGAGTTGTCAATCGAAACAAGAGGTTCATTGATGATCGGGCATCCGTTTGAAACAAAAGAAACAGTTGATGAATCAGTCAAATTTGTCAATTCGTTAAAATGTTCCCAGATGTATGTGAATGTCACCACACCATACCCGGGAAGTGAGCTATATGATTTGGCAAAGGAAAATTATGGTGGATTAAGGTTATTAACAGAAGACTGGAAAGAATATCGACGCTATGGCAATGCTGTTATGGAGATGAATGATTTGTCTGCGGACAATTTAATAGAATTGCAACAAAAAACATATAAAAGATTCTATCTCAGACCCCATATAATTTGGTATAATTTAAAACGAGCAGGATTAAAAGCAGGATTTGTAAATAGTTTGGCGTTTATGAAGACTATGTTTACGAAGAAAAGAAACTAAGATTAGAGGAATATTTTGACGAAACGAAAAACAGCAGTAATTACCGGAGTTACCGGACAGGATGGTGCTTATTTAGCTAAGTTCTTGTTAGAGAAAGGTTATAAAATTTATGGTACATATCGTCGTTTAAGCACGCCAAATTTTTGGAGACTACAAAGTCTTGGAATTCAAGAACAGGTTGAACTTATTCCGTTTGACCTGTTAGACCAGTCATCAATATCAGGACTATTTAAAAAAGCGAAACCGGATGAATTTTATAATCTTGCCGCGCAAAGTTTTGTTGGCGCCTCATTTGATCAGCCCATTGGAGCCGGTGAAATAACCGGGTTGGGAACAACAAGGATCATTGACACTTTGAGCGCTTTGTCACCCCATACAAAATTTTACCAGGCATCGAGCAGTGAAATGTATGGCAAGGTTCAGGAAATTCCGCAAACCGAGATAACCCCCTTTTATCCCAGGAGCCCTTACGCGGCGGCAAAAGTATATGCACATTGGATCACGGTTAACTACAGGGAAGCATACAACCTCTTTGCATGCTGTGGCATTTTGTTTAACCACGAATCGGAAATGCGGGGATTGGAATTTGTTACCAGGAAAATTACTAATGCTGTCGCGCGAATCAAATTGGGTTTGCAGGATAAATTGGTGCTGGGAAATATCGAATCAAAAAGAGACTGGGGTTACGCGGTCGATTATGTAA
>CAZVPR010000169.1:0-8778 GCA_964629085.1 uncultured Anaerolineales bacterium | reverse complement strand
CCTGTGGCACTCGACGGATGAGCGCTAACAATAGAGCAAAGGTATGCTCTGCAACAGCAATCGTCGTAGATGTCGGCGTATTCAAAACGGTGATGCCGTGTTTCTGCGCCGCAGCCAAATTGATGTTATCAACGCCTACCCCGGCCCGACCGACTACCCTCAAATTCGAAGCCCGGGTTATCAAATCGGCGGTCACTTTCGTGCGGCTGCGTACCAACAGCGCTTGATATTGATCAATACAATCCGCTAATTCTGTGGGGGTGATTTCTGGGAAATAATCAACTTCCCCGCCTGAAGATAAAATGTCCAATCCGCGTTGATTAAAATTATCGCTGACGAGAAACTTCCATTGCGGCATAAATCCACTCCTTTAGTAGAGGCGGATCAATTTTACCCCAAATGCAATGCCTGTCGAGCTAAGCTAAAGGCAAATACAACGTGAAGATAGCGCCCCCCTCTGGGTGATTAGCTGCCAGAATTTCTCCTCCGTGCGCCTGGGCAATTTTCTGAGAAATTGATAGCCCCAAACCGGTTCCACCATCATTATGGCTTCTTGAATTATCTGCTTTATAAAATCGCTCAAAGATATGGGACAGCGCGTCTTCGGGAATCCCAGGGCCGGTATCGCGCACAGATAGAGCAACGTGAGCAGGCAATACATTGTGATTGATGGATATGCTCCCCCCTCTGGGAGTATATCTAAGTGCGTTACTCAAGAGATTGCTCAGGGTTTGCGCGATTCTCTGGGGATCGAGGCTCAAAAATAGAGACTCATCCATTGGGGACAGAATCAACTGGATATCCTGCGCGGCAGCCTGGGGGTCGAAAAGATCAACCACTCTCTTTACCAGGGCCGGGAAATCCACCTGAACGAATTCCAGCGATAATTGCCCTGCATCAGCCAGTGCTAACGTGCGTAAATCTTCGACTAAATGTGTGAGGGTCTGATTCTGTTCATCGATGGGAATCAATGCCTGCGGAGTTAACGCATAAATGCCATCTTGAAGCGCTTCTATGTGCGCCCGCTGAACGGCCAGGGGAGTCCGCAATTCATGGGCAATATCGGCAGTCAACGCTTCACGACGAGCCTCAGCTTCCTGCAGGGAGGAGGCCATAAAATTGAAGGTTGTGCCCAATTCGGTCAACTCGCCACCCCCTCGAACGGCAACGCGCTGATCAAAATTCCCTTGGGCGAGCTGTTCAGATGCTCGGGTGAGATCGCGCACTGGACGTAGCAAACTGTACGATAAAACCAATGCTAAAACAAAAGAAACGCCCCCCGCGATCAACGCTGACAGAAACGCGGCCTGGTTGAGTTGCGCCAGGAGTCTAATTTCATTATCGGGGGTGAAAACCATTCGTGCTTCGGGCAGCAGGTAGCCTACTTCCTGCCCATCCACTTCCAGGGGAATAGCATAGGCCAACTCACCTTCATCGACTCTAGCGCCAGAATTTTGATTCTGGTTATCAATAAGGATCGTGCCATCAGTATCAACCAGACGCAGATGCTGAGTCATCATTTCATTAAATTCTCCTGGCTTCTTGGGCCCCATCCCATCCCTACCCGGACCCATACCGTGACCAGCAACAAACAGTTCCTCAATTTCCCCCCAGGCACTATGCTGACGATAATGCTCTTCTAACTCGGACACCAGATTCTCAACTCCGGCTATCCCGCCACGAAACATGAAAGCCCTTACAGTCTGAGCCTGACTCAACCTGACAATGATGACCAGGCTGACAATGGTAATGAGCACCACCAATACGAAGGAAAGGATCAGGCGAATTCTCATGATTTTTGCCTGGCAAAGCGATAACCAACCCCAAAAACAGTTTCAATGTATTGAGGATTTTTGGGATCCGTTTCTAATTTGGCGCGTAAATTCTTGATATGCGCGTCGATGGTGCGCTCATACCCCTCAAAGGCTGCCCCTTGGGTTGATTCGAGCAATTGCATACGGGAAAATGCTCTTCCAGGCTGCGCTGCCAACGTAACCAGGATATCAAACTCTGTCCGAGTCAGATCCAGATTTTCGCCGCTTTGGACAACAGTATAAGCGTTCGTATCAATCTCGACGTCGGCAACCTTTAAAATATCCTGTTGACCTGAATTCGTATCACCACGGCGCAAAACGGCTCGCACTTTGGCCACTACTACGCGCGGCGAGAAGGGTTTGGTGATGTAATCATCGGCTCCCAATTCCAATCCAATCAATTGATCGGTTTCTTCAACCCGCGCTGTAATCATAATAATTGGCGTATCTGATTTGCGGCGAATTTCACGCGCCACATCCAGTCCATCCATACCGGGCAAATTCAAGTCCAATAAAACCAGATCAGGTTGTTCGAGTTCCCAAGCTGACAACCCCGAATCGCCCCGATGCTCAGTGCAAACTTCGAAGTTCGATTTCTCCAGATATGAGCCAAGAACTTTAGCGAGTTCAAACTCGTCCTCGATGATTAGGATTTTAGCCATAGAGCGATTATAACGGAAAAAGGGTGGTGTCTTTTCACCACCCTTTTGTAATATTAGCTTATCAGAAACTACTCATCACTGTCATCAGGATCATTGTGATGGTCACACGAGCCGGGACCAAAGCCTTTTTCTTTCATTTCGTTCCAACGACTTTGCATCCAATCGGCTTGTTCCTGGGTGATTGTGCCATCAGCAACAGCCTGCGCAAGAGCCCCGCTACGGGCATCGAACATCAGGGTGCTGAATTCTTCGTCTGTCAGGCCTTGTTCTTCAGCAAGGTCCCAGGCTGTTTTGCCCTCATTGTGAGCAGCTTCCAACTCATCAACAGTCAATCCCAAGGCGTCAGCAATTGTAGCTTGCATCATCTCATGCATTTCACCTTTACCTTTGCCAAACCAACCATCACCACGGCCACCATGGCCAAACCGACCGCCAAAGGGAGGTTCAGGATCATCGTCTTGGGCAAATGCATAACCGGCAGTACCAAAAGCCAGCACAACGATGCCCACAACAGCTACCAGAATTATAGTTTTCTTCATCAGAAATACTCCTTTAGTTTTGTATTCACTGACCTGGGATTAGCCCCAGGTCAGTGTTGATTGTCTAAAGGATAAAGCGAGGTTATGAAGAAATTGTGAATTGAAAGTGGAGAATGTGTGAATGTTTAGGGTTTGCTGAAAAACTCATCCAATCATTGAGTATGGGGTCGGGATCGTTAAAATAAGGAAAATTTCCCACAGCATTTAACGTGTGGATGGCTGCTCCTGGATAAGTAGCCTTTAACTGCTCCCGGAGCACTGATTCAACCAAAGGATCATTGTCTACCTCGATGATCATTACTGGAATCCCCAAGACTTCTACATCCGGAGCGACAAATGGCTCCACAACGCACTGGAAGCGCCCCACAACGTGAGCTTTGTCCATACGTCCATAAGACTGTTCCAACAAGTGGCTAACACGAATTCCGAATTTCCAGACGCTGTGTAAACATCTCCCTTCAAACTGCTCCGCAACACATTCATCACCAACCACTCCGGTAGGAATGGCAAAAGTTCTCCAATAGCTTGATTCTTCTCAGCGATGAGATCATTGGGTGGAAATGTGTTGGCAAATACAGCATTTTCGATCTTAGAGTCAACTCGTAAGTGCAACGACTAGACGGTCAAAAGAGGCAAGCTGAGGCAAGATCGTTTTGTCACCCTGACCGAAAGCAATATACTCCCAAGTCTCGCCATCGACCTCGATTTGCTGCAGGGATGTTCTTCTCGGAAATCGAGCAACAGCTCCACATCTGCTGGATCAACCTGAGAAGATAATTCGACAAATGATTTTTTGGGGAACGGGAAAATAATACAAAACTAGAAGTACGACCAGTAATCCCCAAGGTGCTTTTTCTTTGTGTATTCTCCAAAAATCCCTAAAGGTCCAACCCCTGGCGCTGCTCGGAGTGTTGCGCAAAACCTTTAGGGTCTCGAATCAATCATAATCTTCAATGTTTCTTTCTTCTACAAATATGTTTTCTCGATATTGTTCCCGATTATAGATGTGATAGTAAACACCAAATCTGAGGGTGACGGACTCGGCATACCTCCCTCCAAGCGTTTCAGACCCTAAAGGTGTCGTAGATGTTCAGAGTTTAGTTTTATTCTTCCCCAGTCATCATCCTGATACGCTCCCAGGGTTTGAGATCAGCCTCCTCAGCGAGTACAGAACGCAGTTCGAAGACTTGGTCTCTCAGAGCTGCCGCCTTTTCGAATTCCAGGTTTTGGGCGGCGATATTCATTTGATCTTCCAACCCAGTTATGATCTTCATCATCTCATCTTTAGGCAAGGATGAAATACTATCGACACGATATTCCCCTTGTTCTTCGGCAACCGCATGGGCGGCGACTTGATCAGTCAAGTCGCGGATATCTTTGAAAATGCTGACAGGCTCAATGTCATGGTCTCGGTTATAAGCTTCTTGCTTTTCACGACGACGGTTGGTCTCATCAATAGCGCCTCGCATCGCATTGGATTCAACGTCAGCATACATGATCACTTTGCCATCCACATGCCGGGCGGCGCGACCAATGGTCTGAATTAGAGCAGTTTCGGAACGCAGGAAGCCAGCCTTGTCAGCATCCAGGATGGCAACCAGGGAAACTTCCGGCAGGTCAAGCCCCTCTCGGAGCAAATTTATACCCACCACTACATCGAACACGCCCAAACGTAGGTCGCGCAGGATTCCCACACGTTCCAGGGTATCAACTTCCGAGTGTAAATAATGTACCTTTACACCCATTTCCATCAAATAATCCGCCAAATCCTCAGACATCCGTTTGGTGAGGGTGGTCACCAAAATACGCTGCCCAACCTCAGTGCGTTTGTGAATCTCACCAATTAGATCGTCCACCTGCCCCTGCACGGGGCGAACATCAATCTGTGGATCAACCAGACCCGTAGGGCGAATGATCTGCTCGACAACTTGATCTGCTTTTTCCAGTTCATAGGGCCCTGGCGTAGCCGTGGTATACATGGTATAGCCCATGCGCTCCTTGAACTCTTCAAAGGTCAAAGGGCGGTTGTCGAGAGCTGAGGGCAGGCGGAAGCCGTAATCCACCAGCGTGGTCTTGCGCGAACGGTCGCCATTATACATGCCCCGGACCTGGGGGACGGTCATGTGCGACTCGTCGATGATCAGCAGATATTCATCGGGGAAGTAATCGATCAACGTCCAAGGCGGCGAACCTTCGGCGCGTTGATCAAGGTGGCGGGAATAGTTCTCGATCCCGGAACAATACCCCACCTCGCGCAGCATCTCCAGGTCATAGCGTGTGCGCTGCTCAATGCGCTGGGCTTCAAGTAGCTGCTCGGTTTCCTTGAAATGCTCCATGCGCGCTTCCAACTCTTCATGGATATCGGCAATCGCTTTTTGGGTCTTTTCTTCTTCGGTGATAAAGTGTTTTGCCGGGAAGATATCCACGGCATCCATCTGGCGGCGCATTTCGCCGGTCAGATAATCAACCTCGCTAATCTTCTCGATCTCATCACCCCAGAAACTTACCCGGTAGACAAAACGATCTTCATATGCTGGAGCAACTTCGAGGGTATCACCACGCACGCGAAAGGTTCCTGGCCGCAATTCCAGATCATTACGTGAATATTGACTCTCTACCAATTGTCGCAGAAGGGTTGTTCGGCGATAACTCCGGCCCTGTTCCAGATTGATCACTACCTTGCCATAGGCTTCGGGATTCCCTAAACCATAGATGCAAGAAACCGAAGCGACAATGACCACATCCTGGCGCGACAATAATGCCGTCGTCGCGGCCAGCCGTAAACGCTCAATCTCCTCATTGATATCGGTTTCTTTTTCAATATACAAATCGTGGCGCGGTACGTAGGCTTCAGGCTGGTAATAATCGTAGTACGAGACGAAATATTCGACAGCGTTCTCAGGGAAGAATTCTTTGAATTCTGCGTAAAGCTGCGCCACCAGTGTCTTGTTATGGGCGATGATCAACGTGGGTTTATTGACATGGGCAATAATATTGGCCATCGTGAAAGTTTTGCCGGTACCAGTTGCACCCAGCAAAACCTGATTGTCAAAGCCTTTATCGAGGCCAGAGATAAGCTGCTCGATGGCTTCCGGCTGGTCACCGGTTGGCTGGAAAGGGGCTTGCAGTTTGAAGGTCATGGTTTCGAAGTTGGAAGTATTACATTGAAGTTGGACAACAATTATATCGAACATTCGTTCTTTTTGGAATGATACATTCGCGATTACAGCAATTTTGATCAATTCCAATTCGAAAAGCCAGATCGCGTCGACCTGGCTCACGAGGGAAATTAGCTGTTCATCAAGCTATGGTTTTAGCACCAGTTTGTTCGTTGATAATTCTTCAACTTGCTCCCGCGTCCACAACATAGGCAGGTATTCCCCTTCCAACCAGGGTTGAATTAAATCATCGTAGTGCTGGCTGGCAATATTGCCGGATTGACCTGGCGGCACGATGACCAACGATTTTGAAAGATCGCCCATATCCACAATCTGTCGGAAAGTAGGTGACCAGGCACGATTGTCATAGGGATCCTGGGGCAACACGGCTGTCTGGCATGGAGTATCAGTATCGCCACCAATGGGGAAAGGCCCGCGGTTGAAAACCTGATCCAGTGGTTTCTGTGCCCCCAAAGCATGTTCGAAATTTACCTGATGGATGCGTCCCCACTGCCATGATTCAGGCTCTTGCCCTAAGTTTTCTTTCAACCAAAGGACAGCTTGATGAATACTTATTTTGAGGAGCACATCGGTACCGCCGGCCTGCTGTACCCACCAGGAATCGGGGTTGTCGAGCAACCGCAGCAGCACAACCGTATCCTGCCCATAAAACTCATTGGTCGACATTAGCAATGGGTGAAAGCCCTCACCCATCCAACGCGAAGTCAAATCTTTTCCCAATCCTGGTTTAATCAAATTGCGAACCAGGGCATATCGAATGACCTCGTATAACATGCCCGCAACACTCTCTTGGCCAAGATAACCATCCCACGTGCTGAGCAACCTCAATACCAGTTGAATTCTCTCATCGGGATCAGATAAACCTTTGAGACGGTCGACCAGTTCTAAGCCGGGGATACATTTCACATCCACATGGAATTTCTGGTGATCCTGCATGGTGAGTTTATCTCGCTCTTCAATCAATTCCGTTAATCTGTGTGCCCGATAGCCATTCATCCAGACATCACCTAAATAGTGAGGATAATCATCAGGAACAATTTTATGATTGCAAGAAACGAGATATCCCTGTTCAGGGTTGAACACATGAGGCATCTCATCAAAAGGCACTTCGCCAATCCATTCATATTCGCCAGACCAACCGGGTACGGGCACATTGCCCAAACCCTTTGCTCGTACAGGCACCTTACCCGATACCCAATGGCCAATATTGTTGTAGACATCGGCATAGGTCACGTTGAGCTGGGGCGCGTGGATTAATTCCATGGCTTCTACAAAATCATCCCAATTACGGGCAAGGTTGAGACCTAACCAGCCATCAAAGGCCAGTGAAGGGCGCAGTGCCATCGAATTGACTGCCACGCGCTGTTCGGGATAGCCTACGACATCCGAGATGATTGGCCCATGGTGGGTTATTATTACCGGCTCGACGTGGGGTTCCTTGCGCCCCTTGACTCGGATAACTTCTTCGATTACATCGACATCTCGCCATTCATCGTGATACAAATACTGGTTTTGAGAATTAATTTGCTCGATAAATAAATCTTCCGCATCAGTAAAGGCCAGGGTCATTCCCCAGGCAATGTGAGCATTATGACCGACCATCACCATGGGAACACCGGGCAGGCTGACCCCGCTGGCCTGGTAACCATCACCGGCTACCAGATGGACAATGTACCAAAGCGAGGGCATCGACAAGGCCAGATGCATGTCATTGGACAGTACGGCATTCCCGGTGGCGCTTTTCTCCGCGGAAACCGCCCAGGCATTGCTGCCCTTGCCACGCTCCAAAAACGGGCCAGGGATTTTTCTGAGCGAGCCATCAGGATCAAGCGCATTGAACTCGATCCCCTTGGGCAACGTGAGAGGGTTCTCCTCAGGAAAATGAATCTCTAACTCGGCCGCGTGTTCAGCGCCCACTCTCTCGATAATTTCCGCCCGGATAATCTCTCCCTGCCAGGCATGGGATAACTGCCACATCATGACCCGGGTGAAGCCCATGCTGTGCTCAACGCTCCAGGGTTCAGGTTTATGGCCTAACAATGTGAACTCGATGGGCAGTTTGGTTTTCGGATGCTCCAAAAAGGCGTTGACCCCGGCTGTATAGGCCGAAATTCCGTCTTTGAGTTCCTGGCTGGCGTTTTCCCAGTCGGCTTTACCCAGACGATTGAAGCCAAATGTGCGGATAGCTCGGTCGGTATCCAATGCCAATTCACCAAACAACTCACTGAGCGTACCCAACCCTGTGCGCCGATTGATCTCCATCTGGAACAGGCGATCCTGAGCATGAACAAAGCCCTGGGCAAAAAAGGCATCTATATTCGTTTGGGTATAGATATGCGGAATCCCCCAAGGGTCGCGAAAGATTTCAATAGGTGCATTTAACCCGGAGAGATTTAACTCGCCGTTTATATGCGGCAAACGCCGGCGGCTCATCGAGTTGATGGCCAATCGAGCAATGGAACCAGGCAGAGTTTTCTTTTCTGGCATAAGCAATCTCCTTAGGAAAGAAAAAACCAGCTACAAAAAACGTGGATGAAATGTCTCTTTGTGCCATTAAGATTTCATAAATTCATTACGTAAATTG
>CAZVPR010000168.1:0-8907 GCA_964629085.1 uncultured Anaerolineales bacterium | reverse complement strand
GGTAATACCAGATTAGAGATTGGATCATCAACAACCATTTAATTAGTTGCTGTACTAAATAATTGTTCTAAGTATTCATGTCTGTCATCTTCTCTGAATAAAACGTTTCTCTGATTCCAATCAGAGATTGTCATATTTCTGATTTGCAGGGGCAGTTGGCTAAATAGCGATACAGAAATAATAAATGAGTTTAGTACCACATCTGGATCAGCTAAACGCTGCTCTAAATTTTTGATTTCCCGATAGAAAGTGACTTTTGGATCTTCGATACCAATTCGACCGATTCCTTTGGGGTCTATGAAATTTACAAATTGGCAGTTTCCAGAAACGATCCATAAGATAAAGTCAGGGTAAAAGTTCCCAGCTTCAAAAAAGCCAATTCCGCCGCCTTTACTTTTGTTACGCAGCAGATACATTTCTTTGTCAAGAAAATACTCTTTGTTATGTTCAAAATATCTTTTGATATCTTTTACGAAATCTCTTTCTCCAGCATTGAGTGCAACGGGTTTTATTTCTACCAAATCCTTCCCGCCTGTCCAACTGAGCAGGGGCTGATAAAGATGTTGCGAGAACATGATTCCTGTTAATTGCCGGTATTCTATTGGCTCAAACGCTCTTTCAAGTACCAATGCTTTGATATCTTCAAGATGTCTGAGAATGTCAGCCTGAGATTGTTCGATAAGAATTTGATATTCGCTGAAGAAATTTGGATCATCATCTTGGAGTTCTTGGATTTCCAGGAACTTATCTTCATAAGCTGCCTTCTGGTGTTTGTAGTATAGATCACAATACTTCTTGAGTAGAGATGTGGCAATATCTTGCCAAATACGTACCCGGTCAAAGCTGGTGAATTCCAATTGCTCTGCTGGGATATAAAGCACGTACCAATCATGACTTTGCAGCAAGGCATTGATGTTTTCAAGCGAAAGGTTGAGGTTGTACCAGGCCCTTTCGTTTTTTTGCTGCTGTAATTCAAAGTAGATTTTTTCTACATTGATGAAGGCAATATGCTTATCGCTCAGGCAGCCTCGATTGAGCGACTGGTTCGCATCTTCGTTTGAATCTACGGTGGAGATTGCCTGGATGCGTGGATACCAGTTCAACGTAATTGGGTTTCTTCTAAGCAATTCATCTGGATTGCTCAAGGTTGGACGGGGGCCATCCTTTTTGAAATCGATCCCTTCTTTGAGCCGAACGATTTTCAGTTTCTTGGTGCCCAAATTCTTCACAACTGGCATGATGAACTCGACTTTCTGTTCCTCTGTTCGCATGCCTTCTGCTTCTAGGAACTCTCTGAATTGGCGCATATAATCGGCGCGCACCCCAAAAACATTTAGCGTTTCCATCAGGCGGGTAGCCCGTGGGGAGGCATCCCCGCGAATTTTATTGCTGCGCATCAGGCTGAATTCTTTACCTTTGAGCCGCACACCGCGCCCAAATAGCTGGATGATTTGAGTGCCTTCGCTGCGGCCGATATTCATTAACCCCATGATGCTTACCCGCCAGCTATTCCAACCTTGCATGAATTTCCGCGAACCAATCAAAATGTTGATGGTTGAGTCTTTTTGATCTATTCTATGGAAAAGCGAACCACTAATCGGTTGTTCGGTAACAATTAATTCGTTTTGTTCTGCGCATAATTTTGCTAATTCCCGTTTATCACCTACATTGATCAGACCAAAATAATCATTGTCGCCCAGCCGTAAACCGAGCTCCCCATCTACGCCTTTGAGATCTTCAACATGCAATCTGGCAGGGGCATTGGTATTAAAAATGGTTGCTAATATTTCTTGATAAGCTGCTTCTCCAGTAAACCCCTGCGCACCAAGATAAGAGAAGGCCGTTTCAAAAATATCTCGCCCTTGATTATTAAGCAGGCCTGCCTCCCCACTCAGGATGTCATCCACCAGCACGATGCTCTGTGCTTTATTTTCTGGGTCTGTAAAATCTGCCAGAAACAGCAAAATATCAACAACATCTGACACCTTACGCCGATTCTGGGTGCGGACTGCGTTTACTTTACCGCCAACAAATACCCATAAAGGTTTTTCCAGCATATATTCACGGCAAAGGTCTTGTTTTTCGGCGTATATTTTTTGTTGCTGGTAAAAGGTTAGCAGGCAAGCGCTGAGATAACGCACACGTTGTTCTTCGACTTCATCGTTCTCAAGGTTTAGGATGCGGTATTCCTTGCCATAGCCATCTTCATAAAAATAGCGGTAGGAGTAATCGAACAAAATCGCTTTGGCATAAATTTGAGCGAATTCGCTGGCATTTCGGATGGCTTGTTTGAAGGTGGCAGAGTACTCAAAAGAAAAGCCGTTTTCACTCAAAGCAGCCCGACGCTGCATCCATTTACCGGCTTCCCCACGACCAACCCCGGCGTGGCCTTCATCCACCAGCACGAGATTATTGCCTTCGAAGGCAGAAACAGCAACGATTTTATCCCCCATTTCATCCCCCAATTTGTGGATATCGATAATCTCGACCTCACGCCCGCTGAAAAAGCCACCAAGTTGTTGCTTATTGAAAAGCGTGGCGGGAATTTCAGAGAGTTCGAATTCTTCTAAGTGTTGTTGCGATAAGCCTTCATTGGGGGTCAACAAAATGAGGCGATTCAATTCCCTGCGGCGATCTGAGCGTTCTAAATAGTGCTGGTATTGAAGCAAGTTGCAGTGCATTAGGAGGGTTTTCCCGCTACCGGTAGCCATCCAGAATGCAATTTTATTCAGATCTGCGGTTTCGAAAGGCTCGAGCTGCTCGCGGGTCGTTTGATCGACATTGAACTCAGTCAATTGATGGTTGAGTTCGGCCAGCAAAGCCTGTGTATCTTGGAAGTAACGGTCCAAATAAATTTCGGCAAAGAGAAGAGCCAGATATTGGAAGTATTTAGGGTAAAGTGTGCGGCCTTCGTGATGGTTGCGCTTTTCGGTGATCTGCTGCCAGTGTCGGACAATATTGGCGTCGTAACGCAGGATATCATCGCGGGTCAGGTGTTCGCGTTCAATCAGGCGGGATGTGAGCGTCTGGCTGTAACGGCTGATATTCTCTTCAGTAAAACCTTCCAGATCAGGATCACCAAGCCACTCTTGTAGTTTATTAAAGCCGCTGACTTCCATGACTTTAAGAATCCATTTATTGAGAATTAGTTTTTGTTCAAAAGGAATAGCTGGCATGGGAATGCTCCTATATTTCTTCTACATCGAACATCAGACGCAGGAAATCTTCTTCAATCAGGCGTACTTTCCATTGTTCGCCAGCGGTGCGCAGATTGGGGAGATTATTGTCCCCGTTGACATAAATCACATCAAACTCGAAATCACGGGTGCGGATATCAAGCTTTGTAAAGAAGCGATCCAGTTTTTCATTATCCATCTCGTGGGCGTTGCGCCAGATGACCAGCGTTTTCTCACCCTGGCGAGTGGTACCTTCGACCAAAACCACACCTTGAATGCGGCTGATATGTTTGACATGCAGCCCAATGAGATAGTTGAAGGTTTCAACCAGGTCAATTTTTGTCGCAACGGTTTCGCCAACGGTATCGGTGGCGATTTGCAGCTTGTAGTCGAAGGGAGTTTCAAAAGCTTTGGTCGATAGCAGGCTGCCCTGGCTTTCAACATCGAGCATATAGCTGAGCAAATAATCTTCTCGGAAAGTATCAGTACTGAACATAGCACCTGTTTGCGCTTCACTGCGGGAAAGTTCTAAATTGTTGAGGGTATCTTCATAAGATTCGAGCTTGAGATATTTGAAAGCGTGGCTAGAACCTTTTCGGGAAAGGGGTTTGCCGTCCTTCCAGTCTTCGGAGTAAATTACTTTTTGGATGCGGGGTCTGAGAACCGTGTCAAAGTATTTCCCCATTTCCGCTAAAATGTACTTTCGAGATTCATCATCTTCTCGATTTAACGAGATAACTGCATGTCCGGTTGTACCAGAACCGGCAAAGCAATCAAGGACAATATCGTCACCCAAATTAGTAGAAATATGTAGAGCATCACACACGTTATGAAGGGACTTGGGGAAAGAAAATTTTCGAGATTCTCCAAACATTTTTTGTAAAAGTTTAGTGCCATGCGATGAAGCATCATATTTACTTCCAACCCAAACCGACTTGGGTCTCGTCCCTGTTTTTATTCTGTCAATTATTTGAATTTTCCACTTTCCATCTCTGCTCTTTACTACATTGATTTCACTTTTTTCAGCATGTCGCATGAATGATGGTGGGATCTTTCTCCACACTCGTTTATTACCAGAACTGTCTATGGGAAAAATTTCTATCCATCCAGCTTTCTTTTCTAAAGATAACTCATTGTTTTTCTCATTGAAGTAAATAGGGTAAAATGAATTTGGCCTCTCTTCAGGTGTAGAATATCCTCCAGTTCGAAGAAAATCTCGCCATTTATAGGCGCCTTCCTCATCCTCATTCTTGTAAGCTTCTTTCTGCTCATCTGAAAGATTAAAAAAAGTTATTTCTGCTTGCCTAGGGTTTTTGGAAAAGAATAATAGGTATTCATGTGAGGTTGCTAAAAATTCGTCATTTGTCCTTCCGGATGGTTTTATTTCAATGACCAAGTTACCTAAATGATTTTGTTTATCAAATATCATTTCACATGTGTTGGCTAGAGTAGGTAATTCATAATCATCAATTGCAACTTCAAAGATTCCATCATCTTGCAACATTTCTCTTAGTATCACTATTCGATCTAGCATCATGGTAATCCAAGATGAATGTTTATATTCGTTTTTATAAAGAAAACTCTCTTCTATTGTATTGAATGGAGGATCAATGTATACGGTTTTTATTCTTTTGGTAAAAGTATTGTTTATTAGGTTCAGTGCCTGAAAATTTTCGCTGTGTATTAGAAGCCCATCTAAGCCCTCATCCAAATTCTCCATGCTTGCCAGTAAGGCATTTTTAAAATCACCGTCAAAGAATTTAGTATCCAAGACCAAATAGGGATTAGCTTTCAAAAACTCAACTGTCAAGGGCTCGCTGAAAGCCTGTGAAACTAAGTCCCCTTCAATATCATCAATGGCAAAGAGACGCACCCAATCTTCGCGCTGGGCATCATTGGCGGTAATTTCAGGGTAAAGGTCTTCAGGAATGCGGTCTAAAGTGATGCAGTAGTTAGTTTCGACCACAAATTTCTTTTTCAACCACAGTTTTTTCTGAAAATCTTCAATTTGGGCTAAGAAGGCAATGATCTTATGAGCTATTTTCCGAATAACCTTGATTTTGCTCAAATACTGCTCCACGCGAGGGACGGTTTCACCTTCGATATCATCCAGATGCATAATTTCATTCTTGATGAAGAAATCCAACTCTTGCCGCAGGAATTTCCCCAAATCCTTATGAATGAAATAATCCTGGGTGTTGCGGCGGGTGTAATCATCCAGATGCTTCGCCAATAAAGTGCGTTTTTTATCCGCATCGGTCGGGGCAAGGTTAGATAACTCGGTCAGGGCTGCCTTGATGGTCGGGTCATCTATCTCATCTCGCAAGGCAAAGATATTCTCAACCGCTTCTTTATTTAGTTTGTCTTGAGAGCGTTTTTCTTCATCTGGGCGGAATTCAAAAAGAAGCGCCAATTGCTCATCTTCAACACGCAAAGGCTCTTCTGCCAGAATAAAGCGGCGCTTCTTGTCATCGCTCTCTTTGCGATTGTCTTTCTCGGTATCCGCACTCACCAACTTCACATGCGCCAATTGTCCTGACTTGAGCTTGAAGGTGTAATTACGGAGATGTTCGCTGGTTTTGATATAGTATTGATCGTGATTGGCCCAATGCAATTTTATTTCTTCGCCTTCGTAAGGGATGGCGTAAACGCCCTCTTTATAGCGCCGCTGGGAGATGAAGTCACCCTTATCATAGTACCGACGGAAGAAGTTGTATAAGGCCGCATAAACCTGGTTTTCTAATTCTGCTACATCAACCCCGTAACTTTCCATCTGCTCTTTAATTTCTTTGACTTTCGGCACCGTATCTGGTTCCACGCCCAAGGCTTCGGCTTGCTTGATCGCTTCTTGCAAATCATCATTCAGTGATTGACTATCTACCGATTGATATTCCTTGAAGGCTGCCTGCACCTGGGGCAACAGATCTTCATCCAAGAACTGGTTCACTTCATCCCGCTTTTGGTTAATCACTCGGTAAATGCCAAAATCCAAATCTGCCTGATTGGTGCGAAATAATTCTCTCAACAATCGCTGTAACTTTTGGTACTGAGTCGATGTCATGTTTTTTCCTCTATACTACTTCCCAAGCAATAGTGAACAAGGTTTCAGTGCTGGTTTCTTGGGTTAATTGTTGCTCAAGGGCTTCGATCAGCGTGTCTCTTTTTTCTTCGATTTGATCTTCAACCTCGAATATTTCCCTGCGTTGTTTCCGTTTTTTTCGTTCCAGCTTCTTGATATCTTCTTGTATGCGATGCTGCTCTTCCAGGTTGGGAGCGAGCCGGGCTTCTCTAGTCAATCGTTTAATTTGATTCTTCGTATCCTTCAATTCGTTTTCAGTAGTGAGAATCATATCATCCGCCCATTTATCCAGGCGTTCTCTGGCCAGGTGAAAGTGTTTGCTATTTTCTTCTAACGACCAACTGGTGGTAGCGCTGGCATGGCGGTCTGTTTCATCTTTCAGTCTGGTTTTAATCTCAAAAGCAAGCGGAAATGCACTGTTTTCTACCCCATCGCATTGGAACATCTTTTGGATGGTTTCCTGGTCTAGGGTATTCCCATCCCGATCAAAGCCAGAGAAGAGAATATATTCCTCATGATCGTAAGAATCAATGGTAAGGAATTGGCATGTTAGCCAACCCGATTTATTCTTGAGTTCCTCAACAACAGAAATCTTAGTGGGGTGATCGCTAATATTGAACGCCACCTTGCCAATTGGCGCAGCAATATTCTTCCCTTGTTCTAGTGCATATTCCCCTAATGGGTGAGAGAGACGATATAAATATTCTCCGACCACATTTTCGTGGTCTTTTGAAATTAAATGATAATGCCCTGGTTTGGAATTTGAGATCGGGGAGCGATCTATTACAAAGGACAAGCTCAGATCATCAAACCTGGCTTCATCCCCAAATATGAATTTGGTGAGATTCCAGAACATGCGGCTAAAGAAATCCAGTTTTTCTCTAGTGCCATATAGGTTTGCTTTTAATTTCTCATGGACGTCTTCATCGAAGTTTTCTAAAAGTTTCTTGCGGGTAGCAGCCATCTTCGATGAAATTTTCTCATCCATTTCCTTCCGAAGTGCTTTAAATGCCGCCTCAATTTGCGCTGGTGTTCGGCATTGCTCATAAATATCCAAAATGCGGCGCTCAAAATCTACTCCCGATTCAATACTGCCCAAGACTTCATCAGAAGCACCAAATACTCCCGAAAATAATTTGAACTTTTCTTGTAAAAGTTCGTATACTCTTTGGTCTACCTCATTGCGTTGGTTAAGAAAATTGATCACCACCACGTCGAATTTTTGACCATAGCGATGACAACGCCCAATTCGTTGTTCAATACGTTGCGGATTCCAAGGAAGATCATAGTTGATCACCAAGGAGCAAAACTGCAAGTTAATGCCTTCTGCTGCCGCTTCAGTAGCAACCATGATCTGAGCGTGATCTCTAAAATTTTCAATGATTGCAGTGCGCACATCTACTGGACGTGAACCCGATGCTCTGCCTGTCTCTCGATTTTCTTCCAGCCAGCGGTTATATAGTTCTGTGGTGTATGGTTCACGGTTTGTGCCATTGAATGTGATCACTTTGCCAGCATATCCATTAGCTTCAAGGTAATCGAACAAAAATTTCTGTGTTCTGCGGGATTCTGTAAAGATGATCGCTTTTTGGGCTGCGGCCATTTTGTTCATCTGCGAGAACCCAACTTGCAACGCCTTCAACAAAGCCTTTGATTTTGAATCTGTGCCAATAGATCGAGCCCATCGGACAAGCACATCTAATTCCTTGATTTCATTAACCAGTTTTTTCTCGTCGATTTGTTCGGTGTCGTTATCTGATTGCGCAGGTTTCTCTAACGTATCATCGTCTGCTTGCTCTTCTTCAAGTTCTAAAGCAATTTCCATCAACTCTTCGATTAATTCTTCATCAAAGTTTTCTTCCACGGCAAACAAACCCGGCAAAGGCTTTGGGGGAATATCCATATTTTCTTTGAGTAACTTGAGCCTATCTCGCATTGTTTCCAATGTGCCGGCGACTGCTTGTGAAGAAGACGCTAACAACTTGCGAAGAATTAACGAGGTTAGATGTTTATGCTTGGAGGGCATCGCATAACTATCATCACGCTGTAAATATTCGGTGACTGCGATATATAGCTTATGTTCTTCATCTGATGGCGTGAAGGGGCGTGTGATCGAATTTCTTTCAGTGTATTGAATGTATTCTGTAACCTGTCTTCTCAAAGTTCGAATTGAGAAATACTGCAATCGTTCACGAAGTTCGCCAATATCGCCCCTAGTGTTCATAAATTGTGATCGGAAAGAATTCCTATCCCCAAATATTCGATCATCAATAATTGTGGAAAGACCAAATAGTTCTAATAGACTGTTTTGTAATGGCGTGGCAGTCAGCAGCAATTTCTTGCTATCTTCCAGTGCCCAGCGGATATTTTTGCCCATCTTGTTACTTGGGCGATATGCATTCCTCAGCTTATGGGCTTCATCGATGACCACGAGATCCCAACCGAGAATTTTGATTTCTTCTTTATACCGGCTAGCAAAATGGATTGAGAGAATAACAACTTCTTTGCGGTCGAAGGGATTGGGCATCCCACTTTTGATTGCAAGCCGATACGATCTTGCATCAATAATTGTTGACGGGAGATTGAATTTCTCGGACAATTCCATCTCCCATTGTTTTCTCAAAGAAGCTGGGCAGATTACCATCATTTTTC
>CAZVPR010000167.1:0-8953 GCA_964629085.1 uncultured Anaerolineales bacterium | reverse complement strand
ACGAGCGTTAACGCGCTTGACTCCGATTAATAAAATCTGCTATAATGATCTGGACCTGTAGGAACATGTTGGAACAGGTTAGGATGTTATGGAAGCAGAAAAGCAAGCTAAGCCCTTATACCAGGTTGTTGCTGAGTCGATCCTAAAGCAGATCGAAATCGGAGAACTGAATCCCAATGATCGTCTGCCCTCGGAGCACGAACTCAGCCAGATCTATTCGGTTGGACGCAATACCGTGCGGCGTGCCATCAGCGAACTCGCCAAAGATGGAGCGCTGAAAACAATACCTGGCGTGGGCACTTTTGTTTCCGACCAACGTTTGGACAAGACCGCCCAATACCTGTTTGGCTTTACCAATGAGATGCAACTGCACGGCAAGCAGGTCACCAGTCAGGTGCTCGAAGCCAGGCTGATCAGCGCCGACCCTTTTCTAGCGCGCCGTTTGCAAATTCAGCTTGGGGCCGAGGTAGTATTTATCTATCGTGTCCGACTGATGGATGGAGAGCCTACGGCCATTGAACGCTCCTATCTGCCCCACGATCTTTGTCCAGGGATTCTGGATTACAACTTCGCGGAGGCCTCTCTGTATGAAGTTCTGTCCCGGGTTTATGATAAAAGCCCAGATCATGCGGAGCAGATCATCGAAGCCAGTCTGGCCACCCCTGAAGTTGCGCGCTTGCTTAATTTGGAGCAACCTGCGGTGGTATTGGTTTTTCACCGCGAAACACGTCTTTCCAATGGACAGGTGATTGAATATGTTGACTCGGAGTTGCGCGGTGATCGCTTTCGCTTCTTTACCGATCTGCAATTGCAGGCCGCGCCGGATGAGTTCGCTTTTCGACGTTTGCCCATCCCCATGGAAACAGAGACTCGCATTTAGTCAGTAACGGATTATTATGCCATGAGTATTCCATCCGAATCTGAACTCAACGAAATTGTGCAACGAGTTGTTCACCAGACGATGTTAGGAAGCAGTAACCCCACCCAATCGGTGGCTGCCCCCCCAGAACCTCGTCAGGCGGTTCAAAATTCGCCTTTACAATCCAAAGCGCCGACCTCTTCAGGTCAGAAAGTGGCCATTGGTGCTGATCATGGCGGTTTTGGGATGAAAGCAGACCTGATCGCCTTCTTACAAGAAAAAGGATATCGGGTTGAAGATTGCGGTACCTATTCCAAAGAATCGGTCGATTATCCCGATTTCGCTTACGCGGTTGCCAAACAGGTCAGCAGTGGAGAAGCCTGGCGCGGCATCATCATTGATGGGGCCGGAATTGGAAGCTGCATGGCAGCCAATAAGGTCAAGGGTGTTCGAGCGGCCATGTGCTACGACTATGCCACGGCAGTTAATAGCCGCGATCATAACAACGCCAATGTGCTTACCCTGGGGGCGGGTCTGATCGGCCCCAGCCTGGCTAAACAGATCGTCGAGACCTGGCTGAATACGGATTTTGGCGGTGGGCGACATTCCCGCCGAGTTGATAAGATTATGTCCATTGAAGATATTTAGAACGATTTACATTTAGTGAAAGTAAGTAAGAAAGATGTCACCAGAAGTTGAATTTGTAGAAAAATTAGTCGAAGTTGTTACCCGTGAGGTGCTAATTGCACTTTCTGAGCAAGAGCACCTCAGCGCGCACCCCGAGGGCGATCACTGCACCGAGGAATGCGCCGAAGGGATTTGCGTCCGCACCTGCTTTGACCGCATCGGCCGTGTGGTCGGTGCTGGGGCAGAGCGGGTTACCTCCTCTCTGGGCGGTGTTCCCGATGATCCCAGCGTGGGTCATTTGGTCGATCACACGTTGTTGAAACCCGATGCTACCCACGATCAGATTGCCCAGTTGTGTTACGAGGCCCGCAAATTCGAGTTTGCCTCGGTATGCGTCAACCCAACGCATGTCAAGCTGTGCGCCGAATTGCTGCGTGGCAGTCCTGTCAAAGTTTGTACGGTGATCGGGTTCCCCCTGGGCGCCACCGCCACGCCTGTAAAAGTTTTCGAGACCGAGACAGCCATTCGTGAAGGTGCCTGTGAGATTGATATGGTCATCAACGTGGGCGCGCTCAAAGCCAAAGATTTCGACCTGGTTGCCCAGGATATCAATGAAGTCGTGCGCGTGGCGCATGCCGCCGGTGCGATTGTCAAAGTGATTATTGAAACTTCTTTGTTGGAGCACGAAGAAAAAGTGACCGCCTGCTTGTTATCAAAAGAAGCGGGTGCAGATTTCGTCAAAACATCGACCGGTTTTTCCGGTGGTGGCGCCACCATTGAAGATATCACCCTGATGCGGCGCGTGGTCGGCCCTGAAATCGGAGTCAAAGCCTCCGGTGGGGTTCGAAATTATGAAGACGCCAAGAACATGGTTGAAGCCGGTGCCACTCGGATCGGTGCCAGTGCGGGCGTAAAGATTGTTCAAGGCGAGAAGGAAGCCAACGGAGCAACGGCTTTACCTGTTGCTGCCGCTGCTGAGAAGGCATACTGAAAAAAGCGGGCAGGCTTTCCTAGAGACAGCCCAAGCCCTTTGGTAACGAAGATTTATGATAATTGCCCGGGTAGTTGGTGAAACCATTTCAACGATCAGAAATGATCGTATTGCAGGCACTAAATTGTTGATCTGCAAACCAACGGATCATACCGGCCAGGAGATAGGCAAAGCATACGTGGCCGTCGATCTGGTCGACGCGGGTGTCGGCGAACTGGTGCTCACCGGCCATGGATCATCAGCCCGGCAAACTTACCTGACCAAAGAAACCCCGGTCGATGCTGTCATCATGGCCGTGATCGACCACCTGGAAGTCGATGGCGAGGTCGTATTTGAGAAATAAAAATCTCACCGCTAAGACTCAAAGAGCGCAAAGATAAGAATGAAAACCGGAAGCGATTCCCGCGAAATTACAAAACAGCATTTCTTCGCGATCAATTATCCCCTTGGCGCACATAGCGTCTTCGCGGTACATATTTGAGCATAAACTAGTGCAATCATTATGTTTATTTCTAGAGTAATCGGGACTACGATTTCCACCATAAAAGACCAGCAGCTCGAAGGTTGCAAGCTGCTCATATTGCGGCAGTGTGATGAGGCTGGCGAGGTCTATGGCAAGCCCTACGTGGCTGTGGATACCCTCGATGCCGGAATTGGTGATGTTGTCCTGACCGCGCACGGATCTGGCGGACGACAAACCGACATTACAAAAAACAGCCCGGTAGACGCGGTGATTATGGCGGTGATCGATCACATGGTTGTCGAAGGCAAAATTTTGTATCAAAAAGAGCCGTGGAGTGAGTCATGACTCAGACGGATAAAGACCTGCGCTCGATTCAAGAAGCCCGATCGTTGACTGAAAAGGCTTATCAGTCACAGCAAATTTGGGCCAATGCTACCCAACAACAGGTGGATCGAGTCTGTGAAGCCATGGCCCAAGCCGCATATATTGCTTCTGAGCGCCTTGGTCGTGCTGCCGCCGAAGAGACCGGCTTTGGAGTCCCAGAACACAAAAAGCTGAAAAATCAATTTGGGTCTAAATTCGTCTGGGAAAGCATTAAAGATATAAAAACCGTCGGCGTGATAAATGGCAGCAAGGTCAGCGGTGTTATTGAGATTGCCTGGCCTATGGGTGTAGTCGCAGCTCTGATCCCGAGCACCAACCCCACATCCACGGCGATGAACAAAGTTCTCATGTCGGTCAAGGCCCGCAATGGCATCGTAGTTGCCCCACACCCTTCGGCCGTCAATTGCACCAGCGACACCGTCAAATTAATGAACGACGCCGCTGTGAATGCTGGCGCACCCCAGGGTTTGATTAACTGCCTGACACAGATCAGCCTGGAAGGCACCGGCGAGTTGATGTCGCATAAACGCACGGCTGTCATTCTTGCCACCGGCGGTACCCCGATGGTGCGCGCGGCCCACTCGCAAGGCAAACCTGCTTATGGGGTCGGCCCCGGTAACGTGCCGGTGTACGTCGATCGCAGCGCTGATTTGGAAAAAGCCGCCAAATATATCGTTGGCAGCAAGGCCTTCGATCACTCCGTAATCTGTGCCACCGAACAGGCCGTGGTCGCTGACAAACCCATCGCTAGCCGCTTGAAACAATTGATGATCAGCGAAGGTGCCTATTTTGTCGATGAGGTCCAGGCGGAAGCTTTGCGCCGCACACTCTTTGATCCCAAGGGTGCCATGAACGTCGCCACCGTTGGCAAATCACCGCAGTATATTGCCGGTTTAGCGGGGTTTCAGGTGCCTGGTCAGGCGCGTATTCTTGTAGCCAATCTCAACAAAGTTGGCCGTGATGAACCGCTCTCACGCGAGAAACTGACCACGGTACTGGGCTGGTACGAAGTTAACGGTTGGGAAGCAGGTTGCGATCGTTGCATTGAACTAATTCAGTTTGGCGGGCGCGGCCACAGTCTGATCATTCATTCAACCGATGAGAAGCCCATCTTGGCGTTCGGTCTGGAAAAACCGGTATTCCGCATCGGTGTCAACACCATGGGCACCCTGGGGATGATCGGTATGACCACCAGCATCATGCCCTCCCTGACCCTGGGCTCAGGTGGCATCGGCGGTGCCATCACTGGCGACAATGTCACCGTGCAACATTTGTATAACGTAAAAAGAATCGCTTACGAAACCTCGCGTCCCCCGGAAGAGGCCTTCAAAGCCAGCACTGTTCCCGCTGGCCCAGTCTATGGCCCCTCTCCAGTAGAACTCGAGGCCATCGTAAGAGAAGTGGTTCAAGAAGTATTGAAAGCATAGAAAACAAACTATTTTGTAGATAGGAGTTTATTATGGCACAAGATCCAAGATTAATCGCTCTGGGAATGGTCGAATCCCGAGGCCTGATCGGCGCAATCGAAGCGGCCGATGCAATGGTCAAGGCTGCCAACGTGGTTTTGATCGGTTCGGAATATGTCGGCGGCGGCTTCGTTACCGTCATGGTACGTGGTGATGTCGGCGCTGTCAAAGCGGCCACCGATGCCGGTGCAGCGGCGGCCAAGCGTGTTGGCGAACTGGTTTCCGTCCACGTCATCCCGCGCCCGCATGAGAACGTCGAGATGATTCTGCCCCAAAGCACCAAAGGCGGATTTGGCGGTCGAACCGAAAACGGCGAAGCCGAAGCGGAAGCTGAAGAAAAAGACGAGAAATAAACCGTGCTGGATTCCCTGACCCGGCTAGATGTTGATCAGATTCTAGAACGCGCTGAACAAGTCATCCGGTGGGTTCCTGATCCCGAATTGCCCCCCCTGGCGCGGGATTCTGTTCCTGAAGGTTCACTGCAAGTAGGGGTGGACCTGGGCACAGCCTACCTGGTGTTGGTTGTCCTCGACGCGGCCAATCAACCTGTAGCTGGCGAATACCAATTTGCCCAAGTTGTGCGTGATGGTCTGGTTGTCGATTTCATCGGTGCCGTTGACCGGTTGCGAGAGATGAAAGCCAGAGTTGAGCAGCGTCTGGGTCGCGAGCTAACCCAAGCAGCCAGTGGATTCCCTCCTGGTGTGCCGCAGCCCGAAGTCAGGGCTGTTGCCAACGTGCTCGAAGCGGCCAATCTGCGCTGTACCCACCTCGTCGATGAACCGACGGCTGCCAATGCCTTGTTGGGATTGCAGAACGGTGCCATTGTAGATGTGGGCGGCGGCACTACGGGTATCGCCATTCTTCAAAATGGTGAAGTCGTCTACACCGCTGATGAGCCGACGGGTGGCACACATTTTTCCCTGGTAGTTGCTGGGGCTAATGACGTCGCTTTCGAAGAAGCCGAAGCGATGAAAATCAACCCCACGGAGCAGCAGCGACTGTTCCCGGTTTTGCGCCCGGTCATGGAAAAAGTGGCCAGCATCACAGACAGACATATCCGCGAGAGCGGTGTGCCTGTGAACCGGCTGACATTGGTCGGTGGAACTTGTTCATATCCGGGCATGGTGAGCGTCATTGAAGAATATACTGGCATTCCCACCGAAGTTCCCGATCGTCCTGTGTTCGTGACGCCGATTGGCATGGCGATGCACGATCAGGATTTTGAGTTTTGATTGAGAGTATCTATGGCTACTGATTTTTCTCTACGATGTTATTGTTACCTCGACCGTATGCAGCCGAAATACGCGGCTTTTATCGGCACGATTACGCAAGGTGACCTTCCTGTTGCAGGGATGGCATCTTTGTATATTGAGATGGCTCCTGGAAATGAAGTTTTCCGCACGGTCGATATCGCTGTCAAGGCTACTGAAGCTAAGCCCGGGGCACAGGTCGTTGAACGCGAATTTGGCATGTTTGAAATCCATTCCATCAACCAATCTGACGTGCTGGAATCTGGTGCCATTGTCCTGGATCGCCTGGGCTTGAATGTAGAAGATCGCATCCGACCTCAGGTGGCCTCTACCCAGTTAATTACCAATATTGATCCCTATCAGGCGCAGTTGCTGAATCGTTGGCGACGCGGCAGTATGTTGGTTCCAGGGCAAACATTGTTGGTTGTGGAGTGTTTCCCGGCTGCTTATATTAACTATGCCTGCAATGAAGCTGAAAAGAAAGCCACCATCGATATTGTGCACGTTACTTCTGTTGGTCGATTTGGCCGCATGTGGCTTTCTGGCACAGAATCCGAGACTGTAACCGCGCGTGATGCGGCTATTCAAGCTTTGGAAAGCATTGAAGGCGTATCCAGTAAATACTAGTATTTTATAGAACTCAAGGATTATATAAACCCTTGAGAACTTGGTAGAGAGTGTCCCATGCCAAAAACATTTTATACAGAAAGAGACATCGAAGATTTGGCAAGGCAGGGTGTTACATCTCTGGTCATTGATGATGATGTGGTTTTGACCGATTTAGGGCGTGACAAAGCGCGGCGTTTGAATATTGATCTTGTGCGTGAGCAAGATAAGCCTGCGGCGGCTCCAGAACGACCTGCTAACGCCAAGCAGGCTCCCAGCGCCGGTTCCGCGCCAAGCAGTCCACCCGCCAGCAGCGCCGATCTTCATCAACGTGTGCGTGAGGCCGTGATCGCCCGCCTGGGCGATTCTGTGGACCAAAAACTGCTAGACACGATCATCGGCCGGGTTTTGCAGAATATCAACACAAAATAGAATCCACGAAGCTCACCAAGATCACTAAGTTTTGAGTATTAAGTTCGTGAACTTCGTGTCCTTAGTGGATAAAAAAAAATTGATACCATGTTATTTGGACGCGTACGCGGCACAGCCATCTGCTCGATAAAATACCCTGATCTCAAAGGGATGAAATTGTTAGTGGTTGAGCCACTGGATCGAAAACTGGAACCAACCGGCCCATTACAAGTTGCTGTGGATACCGTTTACGCGGGGCCCGGTGATTTGTGCGTGATGGTACGTTCGCGTGAAGCCGCCCTTTCTCTCAAAGAGCATAAGTTCGTCCCCGTCGATTTATCCCTGATTGGTATTGTAGATGAGCTAGAAATCAGGCCTGACGGTGAATATGATTTCACCCTAAAAGAAGGCTACAACCAATATACTTAAGATGACCATTGGAAAAGTTGTTGGTACCGTGGTGACGACCATCAGTCACCCTGATTATAAGAACCGGCGCTTATTAGTAGTACAGCCCATGACCTTACCTGGCGACCCTCCCGAAGGAGATTTTGTCGCGCTGGATAATACCCACGCGGGTATTGGGGACACCGTTTTGGTAAACCGAGAGGGGAATGGAGCCAGGGCGACGCTCAACAAACCGGATGGCTGTGTAATTTCTGTAATTGTGGGGATCATAGACTCTTTACATATTCCCTCTTTGAATTAGTGGTTTCCAAGAAGTCAACATCTTGCAAAACACATCCGAATGAAAGAAGAAGTTGAACTTCTTTGCATTCTTGACAGTCCCAAAAATATCCTTGCCGGAGTTCATCGACAGTCTTATAATCCAGTCTGAATATAAGTAACGTCGGAGATGAGATATTGGAAGACTATCAACCTGAAGTGGTTCTTGGCATTGAAGAGCCGGAGCTTGAACCTGAGCCTCAACCCACCTTCAAAGAGCGCTTTACCCGTATTTTTATTGATATCCTTGAGACAGTACTCTTATCTGCCTTGTTGTTTTTGGGTATCAATGCATTGACAGCTCGGGTGCGGGTCGATGGACAAAGCATGGTGCCCACATTTGACAGTGGCGAATTTCTGGTCGTCTCCAAATTATCTTATCGTTTGAGTGAACCTGAACGGGGGGATATAGTCGTATTTCATCTGCCGCGCGATCCAGATCAGGATTACATCAAACGCATCATTGGACTTCCGGGAGATGAAGTGGTTATTCAAGACCATCAGGTATTTGTCAATAACTATTTGCTCGATGAACATTATATCAACGCGCCGCCGGCCTATTCAGGAAGTTGGCAGGTTGAACCGGGAACTTATTACGTTTTGGGGGATAATCGCAACAATTCCTCCGATTCCCATAGCTGGGGCACGGTGCCCATGGATAATATCGTCGGAAAGGCCATTTTTGTGTATTGGCCGATACCGTCAATTGGTGTCATAGATCATCCCTTAGTCGCCTTGGCAGCTCCATAGTAACCAGGACAATTCGATGAGCCAAGAGGAAAAAAAGCCAATCCAAGAAGAATATACCTGCCCCGAATGCCAGGCCGGTATTTTGCGCTTGCAGCATATGACCTATTTCATGCAGATGGCCGGCGAATATGTCGCCGTTCCAGAATTTCCCGCTTGGGTTTGTGATGTCTGCAAAATGCGTGAATATGATCACCGGGCAATTTCCTGGTTGAACGTTTTGCTTGATCCTCAAACCGGACGCTCGAGACGCGGTTCAAAAAGCTCCCGCTCTGCCACGGACGAATCACCACCTGCCCAAATTCCAGAATAATGCTTGACCTCATTTGAGTGGTCTGGTAGAATTCTGCTCGCTCTAAATAAAGACCCGCCCCCATCGTCTAGGGGACTAGGACATAGCCCTTTCAAGGCTAAAACGGGAGT
>CAZVPR010000166.1:0-8958 GCA_964629085.1 uncultured Anaerolineales bacterium | reverse complement strand
ATTGTCATTGCAAGGGAGCCGCCGAAGGCGCGAGTACAATGCAATCTCCAACGCAGTCATTGGAAATATTTCTCAGACACAATTCATTCATCCAAAACACCCTCAACATATTCAGCCCGGCGCCCCGTCAAATCGACGATAAACTCCAATCCAGATTCAAACTCCTCTATGGTGGTCTGCGCCGAATCTCCAAAGAACATCTTGTCACCATTGCCTTCATAAAGGTGTGGTTCTACCATTTCTTGCCAGCTCCGGGCGAGAGCTTCAATTTTTTCCTCATAAAAATAATTGCGGATCATCAAATCAAGATAGGCTTTGTAAGTCTGGCGGAATTCCTCGACCTGGAAAACTTGCGTAAACAATGGCCGGTACTGCAAAGGTCCCATGCTCTCCTTGGCGCCAAAAATCGGATGGTTGAATTCACCCCCGAACATGCCCCATGAATTGCCCATATCCCATGATATCCACTCGAATTTATTATTGCCGGGATTGTTGTAAATGTAATAATTATTACCTGTATCCGGGTATTGATCGAAGTTCAAGTTCAAGAATATCACCGCCAGATAGCGCAGGAAAACATCCACATTGAAAACGCTCTCTAAAGGGCTGGCGAACTCTTCGGGGGTAGCGTATTCAACACCATCGATTACATTGCACAGATTGATAATATCAACATAATCGGCATCGGCCGGTTCTTTATACATGATGGCGTAAGCCAGTTCGCCACGCGGCATGGGGTAATTGGAAATATCCTCGCCATAGTAAGCCAGATCGGCAGCGCCCTCTTCGAACCAGGCATCGGCTTTGTATAGATTGCCGCCATCATGTTCGCGCCCAAATCGATTGGCTAAATATTTCCTGTCCGGCCGCTCGACCATGGTATAGACACCAACAAAGTCCGATGGCAGCTCATCATCAATGATGTCAACCCAAAGCTCTACATAAGCCGTGAACCCACCAGGGACGCCAGCAAAATGCATCATATCGTAGGCCATCTTTTCTCGTAACATGGAAGGATCGCCAAAGTTATTATGCAGCAACAGCATCTTCAGGTTGCGGTATTCCTGTTCAGGGAGTTGAAAGTTCATGTCCAACTTGAAAGGCTTTTTGTCACCGGGGAACCACAACGTACTGTTCCCTTTGGGACTGATCCCAATTTGATCAACCCGCTCTCCAAAAATGACGGCATCTGCCGGCACCATCAATTTAGCGCCAGGATCGGCCATCATGGCATCCCAGTTGGTCTTGGTCAGACTGACTTCAATTTTTCGTACCTGCGATTGATCGAATACTGTCCAATAATCAACACTGCTGGAGGCCGGGTGCTTTACGTGGACCACCACACTGGCTGTGGCTGTGGCCCCCTGATCATTGGTTGCACGAACTGTGATCGTATGATCTCTGGGCTTGGTATAAACGTAAGAAGCGTACCCTCCCTCTGTTGTCGCATCACTTTCGAAAGAGCCGTTACCGTCAAGATCCCACTCATATTTGACAATCTGGCCGTTGGGATCATTGGAGCCAAATGCGCTGAAATAAACAGTCAGGGGAGCCCAGCCCGTGTTGGGCATGGCATAAGCGTAAACTTGGATAGTTTCATCAATCTGGGGATGGGTTGCAGTCGCTGGACCCGATGTGATTGATAATGCTCCCCAAACAAGCGCAACGGAAACGAAGATGGCGATTGTTGCCATTTCAATTATTCGAACAGGGTCACGAGCTTTGATCAATTGGATCACATCTAGTATTTTGGTCGCCAAATCAAGGTGCTTTTCATTATATACGAGAAAATCGCTTTCCAATGAATTGCCGTCAACTCATTTGACGTTTTCCCCACAAAACAATACAATTTTAAATAGGTCTTCGTTTGATATTCTAAAGGAGGCGGTATGCCTGGTGTATTCATCTCATACAGACGAGCAGACAGTGCCGGTTGGGCAGGTCGGCTATTCGATCATCTCAGCAACCGCTATGGGAACGACCTCGTCTTTCAAGATTTCGATGACATCCCTCCTGGACAAGATTTCCTCGAAGTAATCAAAGCCGCCATTGAGGATAGCGAAGTGATGCTGGTGGTCATCGGGCCTTTTTGGGTTGAAAATGCTCAGGGACAGCGCCGGTTAGACAACCCGGACGATGTTTTACGGATGGAAATCACCTTGGGCTTGACCTCTCATTTGACCGTGATTCCAACCCTGGTGGGGAACGCTTCCATGCCTTCACCAGATGATCTGCCAGAACCGCTCAAAAAGCTTTCTCGCTTGAATGCCGTCGAAATCCGGGATGGCCACTGGTTCAAAGATGTCTCCGAGTTGATGGACTATCTTAGCGAATTAATCACTCAGCATCGGGTGAAACCAGATTTAGCCGAGGCGCAAAAAGAACTCTACGAGATGCAGAAACGCTATTTCGATTTGTTCCCGGTCGATGCTGGAGCTTCACTGGATATTGCACAGGAGGCATTAACCAGACTCGACCAGGTGATGCCCCTTTACCCCCAGGATTCGTATTTGCAGGTGATGAGAGGCTATTTCCACAAGAACATTGCTATGGCCCAACGCGCCCTCAATCAACCTGAAGAATTCGAAAACTCGATAAACCGGGCGGAGCAAATCTTCATTACAATGGTCGCAGAAAACCCAGATGATGCCAGCGCCTGGAACGGCATGGGAAGTGTCAACATGGTACGTGGCAATTTGGAAAAAGCCCTTTCTGATATAGAGCGTGCCTTGGAAATCAAACCCGATTATCCGGAAGCCATTTCAGACCGAAAAATTGTATTAAGCAATTTACAAAGAAATTAATTCTATACTCACAACGTCAGATGTGAGGTTGAAACTTAACAAGCCTGATAAGTTTTATGACCGTAAATCTATTGACACTACAGCAAAAATGCACAACAATTAGGTCATATTCAAAAGGTCTTCTATATGAGCGAACCAAAATTCGATTTCGTCACTGAAAAAGTAGATCACATCCGATCTTCCTTACCTGGTATCTATTTTTTGATTCAGGACACTAAAGTTCTCCATATCGGCGAGAGCAAAGATATCAGGCGAGCTATTATCAAGCACATGAAAAAGGGGAAAGAGTTCAACAAAGTTGGCATTCAGTTTTTCGAGGGAGATAACAAGGAACGAAAGGAATTCACCCAGAAATTGATCCAGGCGTTAAAGTCCAACGACAATTTACCGGAAAAACCTCCAAAAAAATTACCAGAAAAACCGGCAGAAAAACCAAAAATAGCAAAGAAGCGACAACCACGCTGGCGCCGCAAAAAAGAGAAACCTGCCAAAGAAATTTCTCTGCCACCAAAACGCTTTGAACAAATCCGATCTTCTAACAATAACGGATCGGTCAAATTGCCCCCAACAACAGCCGAACAGATCGAGACACTTGCAGAAAAAGGCTTGGGTGAACGAACAGAAATTGTCCCATCAGCTGTTGAACAACTCTATCAGAAAAAAGCAAGCCAGCAATCAGGGTCAATCGACCAAATAGAGAATTTAGATCAACCAGCCCAAACAGACGACAACAATAGTCAGGATCTCACGCCCGAAGCCAAAGATGCCCTGGCCGAATGGACTCGAAAAGTCACCAAAGAAGCCATGTCAGAAATCTCCGAGGAGTTGGAGAATACCAAATCCGAGGATGCTTCACTTGATCTCCCCGACTGGCTTTATCAATTGGCAGATGAATCGGTCGAAACGCCCATCCCGACAAATAATAAACCTAAATCAGAGGCGCCTAAAAAACCAAAAAGCGGTTTACCAACCTGGGCTCAAACTGATTTCGAGCCTTCCCCGGACCAACCCCCTGTACAAACCCAAAACCTTCAGCTAGAGCCGCGCGAAGAAGAAGACGAAACTGAAATTCCGGAATGGCTGAAAGATATCAATTACAAGAAACCCAGTGGAAATTCACCCCCACCATTTGGATAAGATTTAGACCAAACCCGGAAATTTGACCTGAGGTGCCGTCAATGAATAGGATGTGTAATGATACACTATCTTGCCATCCAACAATCCGACGGTATCATTGCCATCATCAACGATCAGCCCATTTCCCGGTTCCAAATAGCGAGCAAAAACTCCCAGATGATTTGAGACTCCTCGTTCGGATCCATCACTAGGGGAATTAACAACCTGGGGTCGACCGAAATTATCGACAGCCATTGTGCTCGAACCACCACCATCCATATTTATTGCCTCAACAGCGCCAAATTCCAGATTCAATGCAGCCAACTCTTTTAAGGAAAGAGCATTCCTCAAAGAGCCATTCGGCCCCTGAACCACGATCATAATCAGCTTATTATCTGCTGTAATGGCGACAGTGGTACGTGGCGCCCGGTATTGGCAATACACTTCAGGCTTCGAACACCTGCGCAGCTTGGAGGCCATTTCGCCTTTGCGAACAAGGGTGTGAGATCCAGAGATTGCATTCCAAAGTTCTGGCGGTGGATCTCCTCCAAATTGAACCTGATTTTCTTTTGATATATAAATCGTGGGCTCGCTGGATGCAGCCGAGTATACAATGCCCTCAGACACGGCCAACCCCTTGGGGTTTCGCCAGCTCAACCATTCATCCCCATTGATGGCCATTTGCACATTATTAGCGTCAAGGAAATTTGAAGCGGTTCTGCCCAGTCCATTATGCGGCGTGACCATCAGGTCTATGCCAGGCTCGTTCAAATCGATTCTGGCTACATGAACCACATGATATCTTGGAGAATTCAGCGCCCGTTTTTTGAAGTGAATCCCTTTGAATATCTTATGCTCATCCGTAAACTTGTAGAGCCCCTTTGGTGCCATTGGCTGGATACTTTTTTTGAAAATATCGAGTCTGGGTCTGGCTCGCCAACGAAAATTCCGTGTGTTGCCTGCTCCCGATGAACTGGTCAAATCGAAAAAGGCGCCCGGAAGCTTTTTTGAGAGCAAATCTTGGTAATACTGCTTTATGGATTCCCGGCCAATGTGCGTGTGAATGGATGTGACTAGAACACTTTTTGAAGCGTAAAGTGAGGCAACTTCGGAAGGATTGGCATTGTTAAGCCCTGCAAAATAATTTTCAATGATATCCCTGGTTTTAGGGGGCTTCTGTTCCACAATGTTTGGTACAACATCCAATGTTTGATCTGTTACCTTTTGGATGGAAAAATCCCCACCCCAAAGATTGATCTGCTTAAGATTCAACTCCCGTGAGGATTGCATCAACCCTTGCAGTATTTCCGGATTTGTGTGCCGACCGTTTCCGTTGGTGAACCTAACCGTTGGGATAATGGCCCGACTGGGCATTGTGGAGTGGATTTCATGGATACAACGTGCCAATTGATCTTCTGCGCCTTGATCTTGCGACCATATCAACAAGGGCATGAATACATCTGCTTCAGCCAGAAATTCCTTCCAGGGGAAATGGGGATGCAAGGATGGGAGACTAAAAGAGCTCAATGCAATTGGCCTGCCAAACAAACCAGATCGGAGATTCCGCATATAATTTTGAGCGAAATTTCCCATACCTGGTTGTTCGAATTTATTTTCAGCGTGAACCACAAACCCATCTAAATTTAAATTTCGGACCATCACCAAAGCATTGTTCGATTCTATTTCGCTATCTTCTCCCAAAAGCTGCTGCCAGCCCCAAACAGTCAACCCGGCATCCTTCAACGTTGCGGTCAAAGGGGCAACTTGATTCAAATCTATTTCCACATCTCCTGGGGCCAGAAGTTTAGTTATGACGCGTTTTACGCCAGCCTGGCATAACCTTTTGGAAATAGCCTGGATTTCAAAAGGATGATTTTCTGAAGCCGGCTCTAATAGATACCCAATTTCAATGGCAGTCACATTTTTTTACTCGAATCGATAGAGAATTTCAACTTAGGGATGCAATTTGCATACCACTTCAATCTTGATGATGCAAAACTGTCATCAATGCAGTAGATCAAATTGACAATAGGTGGTATAACCCAGGGCTATGCAAAACTTCTTTCGTGGAATAATAACTCTCATTATCAAACTGACCTGCAAGGTCACACTGGTTGGATTGGAAAATATCCCCGCAGAGGGTGGTGGTATTATTGCGGCTAATCACATTGGCCGTTTGGATGCTGTTTTGGTTTATGCTTTTGTTCCCCGCAAAGATATCCTGCTAACTCCGGCAGAAAAATACAGCAGAATCGCCGTCTTTCGCTGGGGTGCAAAATCATTGAATGCCATCTTTCTGGATCGATTTACGACAGACTTCACCACAATTCGGGCAATTCTCAAACGATTGAAACAAGGTGATCTGATGGTTGTCGCTCCAGAGGGGACCCGCAGCAAGAACGAATCACTCATCGAAGGCCAGCCCGGAACGGCATACTTTGCGATGAAAACCGGGGTACCTATCATACCAGTGGGCCTTAGTGGTACAGAAGACCGCCTGATTATGGAGGCTATCCGTAAACTGCGACGATCTGAAGTTGCAATTCGAATTGGGCGTCCATTTCATTTGCGCCCCCTGGAAAATCAAGACCGCGACGAGTATTTGAAAGAATCCACCGATGAAATTATGTGCCAGATCGCGGCCTTACTGCCTGATAAATATCATGGGGTTTATGCTAATAATCCCCGCATCGAAGAGCTGATTAATCTTTAAGGGTCATAAACTGGTAATTCTATCAAGGGGAATTATCTAATCCTTCACAACTGGAATTGCAAAATTGCTAGAATATTTTTCAGATAATCTGATGGCAGGTACGCATTTAATTCCCGGGTTCGCGAAAAAATTTGGTTAAATGAAATTGCTACCCACATTATACTCATTATCAATATCGGTGGGCGCGCACACTGTCAGTGGGCCCCCGGCCAGCGCTAAGGATGCAATTTCTCCTGAAAAGTTTTCAACTGCGTAACTCTTGCAAGAACAAAAATAAACTGATCAGGCGCGTCTCAGCTTCCATGGTATTCTGATAGAACGAGCCAAATTAAGATTATTCTCATCGGAAATCCACTCCCTTTCGCTGAGCCATCCACTTTTCAGGGTATTCCAACTCTGCAAATCCACCATAGTGGCGATACAACTCGTGACCATCTTGGGTAGCCAAAAGAATATTTTTCAGGCCCTGCAACTCAGGGTGAGCAACGACATTCTCGATGAGCCATTTGCCCAAACCACGGCCACGGTGTGAATTGACAATGAAGACATCACACAACCAGGCAAATGTGGCGTAGTCTGTCACAACCCGTGCAAAACCAACCTGATTGCCATTTTCATAAACACCAAAACATAAAGAGTTTTCAATAGTCTTAATGACCAGTGACATCGACCGGCCTTTCGCCCAATAAGATTCCTCACTCAGAAATTCGTGTATCACCCTAAGATCCAACAAGGCCTTATCGGTGCTAATAGACATCTCCCCACGTCGAGATTCAAATTTGCCCACAATAGCCTCCACATTTTAATTGGTTGCCGTTCAGGTTTTTACCACCGGATGTGTTGGCCTGCCCTGGCATGCCAATCTTCCTTCATAATCAGTCGGCTATATTTCAGCTCCAAATTCCTGATCACATTTGGTGGAGCCACGAACACGCTCAGTTCACCTAAAGGATTATCTACCACCGCTGCCATCATGCATCATACCTTAAAACATTCATCGCATATTATTAAACAAACCAGGAGCTAGAACGGCCTGTGACCATTTCTGCTCCTGGTAAGTTATTGTTTTCGTTTATTTGGGGAAAAATGAAGCTTTTTATCCGGCCTTTTTCAATACCGGCAAACCATTTTTACTTTCAACAACATTGTAGCCAGCTGGCACCGCATCAAGAGCGCCCTCATCTTTAACCTGCTTGGCAAAGAAATACAGGGTTTGTTCCTTTCCACTTTTTAATGTTCGAGTTGTGGAATGAAGATAATAGGTATTTCCCTTGGAATTTGTAAAACTGTAAGCCATCACTATTCTCCTTTCTTTAATTGATGATTTTTAGTGGTAATCCTTCCCTACCACTACGAAAACGCATTATGCTTATTGTACTCGAAAAAGTCGGAATTTCTGGTCTATTCTCTTACGAAATGATTGCAGGTTTTGAGAATATATTTTTGGCTAATTATTGATCAAAATCAAGAATTTTACCCCTAGCCACCACTAATGGCTTGAACCACAAGAAAGAACAAGCATACACCGGATAACCCCAGTAAAAGTCCAACAATTGCTGCAGATTTTTGCAATCTTTTTCCAAACAAACCAGCTATGCCCAACACAAAACCAATAAACCCTAGAAAGGCGCTGCTGGCGCCACACACGTAAAGTATCGTCGCGGCAACAGGCAGCCAGCCTTGCTCATTGCCCACAATAGCACAAAGTCCAATTCCAAAAACTAAAGCCAGAGATGCAATACCCAAAAATAGACTTGTCCGCCCCAACGTGTTTGGTTGATTTGGAAAATTGCTCATTCCATTTCCGTTTCCCTTGAATTATTAATTGAAGCTTTGTTTTGAACACTCAATTCGAGTACAATCCGCCCCCAGCCACCACACTCCAAACCAACATCAAAACATGAGGCACGCTTGAAACGCATCTGGTTGGGATCGATCCCAGCCAGGAGCATTTCGTTGGCCGTAAATACCATCATCAAAGCTGCATTCAGTGAATAACCGCAAACCCGCTTAGGACAAAGTTCGGTCAGCAGGTTTCCAGCTCCATCAAAATAGAATTTTTCCCCCGGTTCGTAGCCGCTGTTGCATCCATGCGATTCGACCACTTCTAGAATAATGTGTTTATCCGCCAATTCTCCACCTTTTGAGAGAACATCAGCATTTCGAGGATCTGCCTTGAAAGTAAGCATTTGATCATCAGTATAATTCAAGTGCTTCTTTACAATCCGCCAAAATCGCTCATCGATTGCCATCTTTTCTCCTCGATTAAACTGGTTCTTTGGGAACTTCCGTGGCGACCCCTAGATATGGGGGTAGAATAAGCCA
>CAZVPR010000165.1:0-9073 GCA_964629085.1 uncultured Anaerolineales bacterium | reverse complement strand
TATTATCACTGATTATTTTCTCCCACAAAGTTGATAAAAGGGGTGTGCAAACCTTGCATTTGACGAATTCCCAGAGTTCATCTATACTGACGGTATGGAAAGAATAATTACTGTGGCAAATCAAAAAGGAGGAGTGGGGAAAACCACAACCGTTGTAAATTTGGCTTCGGGGTTAGCCAGCCTGGGTCACCGAGTTGCCGTTATCGATCTGGATTCCCAGGGCGCACTCTCAATTAGTTTGGGTTTTGACCCCTACACTGTCCGCCCTTCGACGTACAACTTACTGATTGATGAAGACCTGAAATTCCCTGAGGTATTACGCAGAGCAAGGGCACGCCTACAGATTGCTCCCGCCAACGCAGAGCTTATCGCCGCTGAATACAAGCTATACAACCAATCTGACCGCACATCTCGTCTTAGAAAAGCGCTGAAGAATGCTCACGAACCCTTTGATTTCATTTTGATCGACACACCGCCAAATTTAGGTCTGGTCACAGTAAACGGTCTCGTTGCAGCTAACGAATTATTGATTCCAGTCGCTGCTAATTACCTTTCCATGCGTGGAGTACGATCCCTGTTGGATTCAGTCTGGTTAATTCGAGAACGCCTAAACCCAGAACTAAGACTTCTCGGTGTGCTGCCAACATTGGTGCAACCCAAAGCAGCCCATGCCCGTTCGGCAATCTATGAGATGCAGACTGTTTTTAAACAAAAAGTATTTAGCACATACATTCCTTTTGACGATGCCGCTGCCACCGCCCCCGCAACAAGGCAAAGCACAATAGAATTCGCCCCCAATAGCGCGGTAGCAACAGCCTATCTCTATCTTGCCAAGGAGGTTAGCAATGTCTAATCCCAAGAATACCGATCCCCTGGAAGGCAAAGGGGAAGAAATGATTCCTGAGAAGGGTCTACCATTTGATGACATCGACGATACACCCTTGGAAGATATCCCTCCCGAGGAACGCATTCCCGACTTTCCCCAGGTTGATTCCACATCTTCCGAGCCGGTGATTATCCCCGATGCAGAAACAGAAGCGGACGATGAACCAAATTTCGAACTATCAGAGGCCGAAACTGAAGCAATCATAGGTGAGGGCGTAGATGCATTCGAAATGGAATCATCGCCATGGGCAATGGGCGATGAAGAGGTTGAAGCATTCATTGGAGAATCCAGTGAGGTTTTTGCACCCGCTGATGAGTTTGATATGCCCTTTGATGACATTGGCAATTCAGAGATTTCCGAATATGCCCCACAAGGTGACGGCTTTGAAATTCCCCCCGATGATCACGGCGATGAAGGGATGGGCACCCACCGTGAGGACTCCCCCGATGATGTGATTGTTGAACCTCAAACCGAAGTGACCTTTTCGACCGTGGCCCATCAAACAGATGGTCCCGCATTATCAACGAGTGTACACACCCACGATGATATCCACCATGCGGGACAGGCTGCCGCAGAACCCATGGTAGATTTACTCGTCTCGGATGAGGACATGGAATATCTTTGGCGAAGAGCAGCCCAGGCCCAAAAGGATGTAAACCGGCACATTCAAACCCTGTATATTGCCCGACCGATGCTGGATCATATTCAGGCCGGTCGCAATGAGTTGATGGCCGGAAAAGAATATTATGAAGATGCCGAGCGCCATATTGGCGAAGCGGAATACCGCGTTCAGTTAAGCATTCAACAAGCCAAACTATCAAAAACATTGATCCCCCGGCTATATATTTATTTGGCAATTTGGTTTATTGTTCTAATAGTCGCAATATTTTTGATCGGAGAGAAAATTTTCAAGCCCGATGCGTCAATCATGATTTCTCTGGCTGGCAGCATGATTTTTGGAGGCATTGGTGGAATTGTCGGCGCTTCCATGGCATTAATCAAGCATGTCTCAAAAGATCAGGATTTTTCCCCTCAACACACAAATTGGTACTTGCATAGTCCGTTTGTTGGAGTAGCCATGGGGGCGTTAATCACTATTTTCCTCGTGGCAGGGATAATTTCTGTAACTTCAGGGACAAACGCTCTTTCTTCACCCCTAATTATTTATATTATGGCTGGATTGGCTGGATATCAACACAATGTATTTACTAATTTGGTAAAACGCATGCTCAAAGTGTTAGAAGTCGAGAAAAAGGAAAAACCAGAGCCACCGCCTACGCCGGAAAATCCACCGCCATCGAACGAATCTTGAATCACAAAACCGGGACACAAGTTATTGTCCCGGTTTTTTCATGACAGATTTATTGACTATTTTCGTCTACGTCCCCATATCAATCCCTCAACAAAACGGAGAACCCGCATTGCCAGAGACCGTAATCGTGCATAAACTTTGTACAAACCGTGCAAACGGTACGGCCAAACTTTGCGTTTTTCAACGGTTAGCGGGCCAGTCCATTCAGCCGCTACTGCTCCCCAAGTTAATCCCGCACCAAACCCGACAAATACAACTTGATCTCCTGGCTGAAGTCTCCCGTCCTCAATAGCATCATAGGTTGCTAATGGGATGGAGGCTGTCGACGTATTTCCAAAGTACTCCAAATTAACCACAAAGCGATCCATAGGCATTTTAAGACGGCGAGCCGCGGTCTCAATTATGCGTTGATTGGCTTGGTGCGGGATAACCCATTGAACGTCTTCTAAGGTCATCCCTGCCTCAGCAGCAGCTTCTTCGGTGGCTTGTGCCATTACGCGGGTAGCAAATCGAAAAACCTTCTTGCCATCCATGCTGATGAAATGCAAGCCATCTTGGACCGTTTGAGCACTGGCAGGCAACTTACTGCCACCTGCTGGAATAGTCAACAAATCCCCTCCTGAACCATCCGATCGCATCACAGACGATTTCACTCCACCGGGTTCATCGCTGGCTTGTAACACAAAAGCTCCAGCACCGTCACCAAAAAGGATACAAGTTCCGCGGTCTTCCCAATTTACCAACCGAGACAAAGTCTCTGCGCCAATCACCAATGCATTCTCGATCGACCCAGATTGTATGGCCTGTGCGGCCATATTCATCGCAATGATAAACCCAGTACAAGCTGCAGAAAGGTCAAAAGCTCCTGCCTTTGTTGCTCCAATATGATCTTGAACCAGAGATGCCGTGGAGGGAAAGATATGTTCAGGCGAAGATGTAGCAACTACGATCAGGTCTACATCAGCTGGGCTGAGATTTGCTACTTTCAAAGCTTGAACTGCCGCATTCGCGCCCAAACTAGCCGAACTTTCACCTTCAGCAGCAATGCGTCTCTCGCGAATCCCGGTCCTGGATTGGATCCACTCGTCACTGGTATTGACCATTTCAGCAATTTTGTCGTTGGTCAATATGTTTTCTGGAACGCCCCTCCCCCACCCTGTAATGTGGGCATAGCGGTTCATGATCCATCTCCATTAAACTGGCTCAGGATAATTGATGCGTTATGACCTCCAAAGCCAAATGAATTTGACATTACATGCTTCGGATGAGCCTTACGAGCCTTATTGGGTACGTAATCCAAATCACATTCGGGATCGGGAGTTTCGTAGTTGATCGTTGGAGGCAAAATCCCGCTTTCGATGGCTTTCACGCAAAACATAGCTTCCAGGGCACCGGCCGCACCCAACAAATGTCCGGTCATCGATTTCGTCGAAGAAACAGCCAAATCATAAGCATGTTCACCATACACAGTTTTGATGGCGGCTGTCTCGCCTTTGTCATTTAGCTTAGTACTGGTCCCATGGGCGTTAATATAATCGATCCGCTTCGATTCATAACCTGCCTGGTCGAGAGCAGCTTGCATACAAAGTGCAGCTCCAGCTCCATTCTCCGCCGGAGCTGAAATATGGAAGGCATCATTAGTCGAACCATATCCGGTTACTTCAGCCAAAATTTTGGCACCGCGTGCCTGGGCATGTTCAAGAGATTCCAATACCAACACCGCAGAACCTTCACCCATCACAAAGCCATCTCGATCCGCATCGAATGGCCGTGAGGCCCTCTGAGGGACGTCATTACGCGATGAGAGCGCACCCATAACAATCATTCCTGCTATTGCAATAGGCACTATGGATGCTTCGGAACCACCCGCCAAAATTACATCAGCCTGGCCGCGGCGAATAACCTCCGCCGATTCTCCAATTGCGTTGGTTCCGGTGGCACAGGCGGTAACAACCGCCATATTTGTCGCTCTGATTCCCAAATGAATGGCGATCATTCCTCCTGGAGTATCTGGGAGCATCCTCGGAACTAAGAAAGGACTCACTCGGGCGGGGCCCTGTTCGAGCAGCGTTTTCACGTTCTCAAAGAGCGTACCGATACCCCCGATTCCAGTCCCAATCACTGCGCCAATTCGATCCCTATTTTCATCGCTAATTTCCAAATCAGCATTTTCTACGGCCTGTTGAGCCGCTGCCAGGGCATACATCGAGACCATATCCATTCGCCGAACTTCTCGTCGACCAAATATAGCCTTGGCATCAAAATCCTTTACTTCTGCGGCGATGGTAGTTTTATAATCCTGGGTATCGAACTTAGAAATCTGTCCCATTCCAGATTTCCCCGCGATAATATTTTCCCAGGAAGATTCAACATCGTTTCCAAGAGGGCTGATACACCCCAGCCCCGTGACTACTACTCGTTTTTGCATTGTTATCTCCTTTTCCGGTATTCATCAGAAAAGTCTGCCGCAGCAGGCTAATTCTGGTCTCATCTGTAAACACCAAAAATCCATAATAGATGCGCTAAGGAAAAAAGCCCGCCAACCGACAGCGGGCTTTGCTTTTTGGCATTTTCGTTTATCTATGGTGTCGTATACTCAATTCTCAAAACCGGGAATAGAGTTACGATATCATCCACATCATCATTGTCGGTAGTGTTGTTAAACTGGAAGCGGAATTGGATCGTCCCTCCGATTGAGTTTTGAATTTCACTAATTGCAGCAGCACCACCGTAACGGGAAATTCCAGCTTGAACTTCCTGTAGGCTGCAGAAACTCCACAAAGCGCCACCAGGTGTACCAGGATAGAAATCGGTAAAATCAAGATTCCCATAGTTATACCGATACACGCCCATACAACCCAAGTCAGCAAATGGAGTTCCTTGAACATTACTCCCCTGATACACTAAAGATACAGCTGTAACCGTGGAATTCGCCGGAAGGTTATTTAAATTGATCGTCATAAATCCTTGCCAGGCATAATCATGTTTCGTATCCCCAACCACAACACTGTTATTGAGTTCACCTGTTGCCAGGACGCCTCCATCAGATACTGGCGCCCAAATATCAAAGTTAGAATCAGGCGGAATGACCTCCTCAACATCAATTAAAGCCCAAAATAAGCTGGTGTTTCTGGTGCCAAATGTAGATCCATCAGGAGCCATTAATGTCCAAAAACTTACATGTTCTCCTGGAACTGCAGGTGCAATCATTGGAATTGTTAGGGTAAAGGCCTCACCGGGCTGAACTGATCCAGGGAAATAAATCTGTTCCTGCGCGCCTAATGTCTCGCCATGGTGGAAAATTACACTATATTGAGATGTCCAGGCACAGGAACCTATATTTTGAAGAACCCATTGCTTATTAAAACTCTCGCCTGGCTCTAACTTAGAATTATCTCGCACAGTTTCGCTAACCATGCTAGCCATCAAGCAGGGGCGGTCATCACTAGCAGTAGATTCATCTTGAGTTGGAAAAAGTGTTGGCAAGGCGAAGGTTAATGTTGGTGTTGGTGTTTCCGTCGGCTCAGGAGTTGGTGTTGGTGTCGAAGTTGCCGCCTCCGCAATCTTAGTAAGCTGCACTGCAACTATTGTTTCAGCCATTGCAGCGGCTGTGCCAGCGATATCAGGGGTTTCTTCTGGCTCATCCGGCACACAGCCTGTAACAATAAGTGACAGGCTCAATAAAATCAGTATCCAAATTCGTTTTGTTCTCATGGGTTTCCTTTTCCCTTTGACATTGTCCACTCTATCAAAGAGATAAACTTGAAATTGGATTATATCAAATTATCAAAAAACAACATTAAAGGAATTTAACGGGGAGTGGTGTATTTCGTGGTGACATGACAGCATCCCGAGCGCCATCCTGAGCCCGTCGAAGGGCACCTGGGGTGATGGTGAGATTCACATCCTTCCCGAAGGGACGCAAGGCGCGATACACCCGAAATCTTTTCGAGCAACTCAGGCTGCTGACGCCTTCATATGTGTTATACACCATCTTTTCGACCACGCCCATTCAACGGGGAAGGGTCGGCATCATGGTGATGAGAAATCCATGATTTTTGCCACTCTCAATAAACCGAATGGTTTATTGAGAAACCCAATTCAATGCAAATCAGAACAATTGTGTGGTGCGAAATTTCCGCATCTTAAGAAGATCTCTCGCATCGTCGGTCCCGTTTGACGACATGTTGTTGCCATTACGCCCAAATTATCCACCGACGGTCGATTTCTTTCACATACTACTGGGCCATTCGGACAACAATTAAATTTTCATCATTTGCCAAACGCAACAAATATTCTCCATAACGATTACCATCCAGATCACCGGCCAAAACTTGAAGCTGCTTCTTAGTGATATACCCCATACGATAGGCAATTTCTTCGGGGCAAGAGATCATCATCCCTTGACGATCTTCCACGGCCTGGACGAAGTTGGCTGCCTGGAGCAAGGCTTCGTGAGTTCCGGCATCTAACCAGGCCACGCCGCGACCCAAAATATCTACCCGCAATTGCCTTTTAATCAAATATGAGCGGATCACATCGGTGATCTCTAATTCACCCCGACCTGAGGGCTCAATCATTTTTGCAATTTCGACGACCTGATTATCGAAGAAATAAAGCCCTGGCACTGCATAGTTGGAACGGGGATGTGTTGGCTTTTCCTCAATGCTGATGGCCATATAATCTTCATCGAATTCCACTACGCCATAGCGTTCAGGGTCACGCACTCCATAGGCAAAAACCAGAGCTCCATCTTGCAATTGAGCCGCCCGTCTAAGTTGAGCAGGCAAACCATGCCCGTAGAAAATATTATCCCCGAGGATTAAACATACTGAATCCTGATCAATGAAATTTTCCCCCAAAAGAAATGCTTCAGGCAAACCACGCGGCTCAGCCTGCTCGATAAACTCAATTCGTAGACCCCATTTTTCCCCGTTTCCCAGCAATAGTTGAAAGGCTGGCAACATATCGGGTGAACTTATCACCAGAATATCCTTGATCCCAGCCAGCATCAACATCGACAGCGGATAATAAATCATCGGCTTGTCGTACACAGGCAGCATCTGCTTGCTGACACCCATTGTTAATGGATACAAACGGGTTCCTCGTCCACCAGCTAGAATAATACCTTTCATAAAGCACCTCTCATCATCAGAAATCCCAATTTTACACCGATATCGTAGCTAGCAAAATGATTATTCCATTTATTTATTTTAATGGTTCGTAATATTTCCTAACTAAACGGATATCTTCAATATCAATTGCGAATCTATTGCGCTTCAACATTTTATTGTGATATAATTGGGGAAATCGGATACATTTTTAACGTTGGGGATGGATAATGGGCAAGATGGGAAATTTCACCCTAATCCCCGCGAGCATCTCGGTCCTGGCGGGGATCTTTTTTACCACCTGCCTTCTTATTTTAGGGAATGCAGTTCCATATCAGGCGGCTGATATCACCTCCAATGATCAACCTTCAAACCCCACCGCTAGCCCCACAACGACAAATACTGCTACGCAGAGCATATCACCAACTCCCACTTACTCAAAGATTAATCCTGATTTAACTTCGACTGCGACCTCTTCCCCCACCCCGTCCCTAACGCAATCAAAGACACCAACACAGCCACAATCCGTCACGTCAACTGCTCCCGCAACCCAAGCCAATACATCCTCGCATACACCATCATCGACGGTTTCCGTTTCAGCGACATCAACACAGACAGTCATAATTCCGTCAACCGCAACACAAACATCTACGCTTGCCCAACCAGGTTTTGCTGTTTTTCTTTTCAGTGAACCTGTTCCTTTCAAACCTTTGAGCGTGGTGATTAATGAAATTGCCTGGGCAGGAACCGAAGCTTCATCATCTGATGAATGGATCGAATTATATAACCCAACCTTGGTGGATATTGACCTAACCGGTTGGATGTTGGCAGCAACAGATGGTCTCCCCAATATCATCCTCAAAGGGTTCATCCCAGCCAATGGCTATTTCTTACTCGAAAGAACAAACGACAAGACTATTTCTGATATTGCTGCTGATCAAATATATACCGGCTCACTGGGCAACAGTGGCGAAACTCTAAAGCTAATAGATTCAACGAGGACAATCATTGATAGCGCAAACATCGATGGCGGTAGCTGGCCTGGGGGCAACCCAAGCAACGGCACAATAAGATACGCCACCATGGAACGCTTCGATCCTGAAGCAAATGACTCAGACACGAATTGGGGCAGCAACGATGGCATCACCCGAAACGGCCTTGACGCGGTTGGTGATCCGCTCAATGGCACCCCAAAATCATCGAATTCGGTCCAACTGGTTCCCTCTCCCACCAGCACAAACACGCAAACGCATACAGCCACAACCACGGCGACGCCATCCCTAACGGCCTCAGACACTGCTACGAAAACAGTGACCCCAACTCCAACGGTCACTGAAATTCCCAAAGGGAGTATCCGTATCAATGAAGTCGCATGGGCTGGCACATTGGCATACGCACAAGATGAATGGATTGAACTCTATAACTCTCTAGCAGGACCGGCAAACCTGACAGGATATCGCATTCAAGCTCGAGATGGTTCACCGGAAATCAACCTATCAGGCACAATTTCCGCTAAAGGCTTCTTTTTGTTGGAGAGAACGGACGATACAACCGTTTTCGACATCCCAGCTGATCAAGTTTACACTGGTGCATTAAGCAATGATGGCGAAACTCTCGACTTGATCAGTCCCTCCGGCTTAATCATCGATACCGTCAACGTAGATGGCGGAGCTTGGCCTGCGGGAAATTTTTCTTCACGCATTTCGATGGAACGTTTGGGAGAATTTGATATTTGGAGCACAAACAATGGCTATTACACCAATG
>CAZVPR010000164.1:0-9084 GCA_964629085.1 uncultured Anaerolineales bacterium | reverse complement strand
TGGCTTATTCTACCCCCATATCTAGGGGTCGCCACGGAAGTTCCCAAAGAACCAGGCCATCACCGCCCTAACAGACAAAAAATTGTTGTATAATCCATTAGTACACCAACGAAACCCAAATCACAGCTCCTGCAGAGTAATCCCTATGTCCCTTGAAACGATTGGTCGCTACCAAATCAAAAAAGAGCTTGGCCGTGGTGGTATGGCAACCGTTTATCATGCCTATGACCCCAGCTTCGAACGCGATGTCGCCGTAAAAGTTCTGCCGCGCGCCTTTCTGCATGATTCACAATTTCGGGCGCGTTTTGAAAGAGAAGCAAAAACGGTTGCAGCACTCGAACATTCCGCGATAGTCCCGGTCTATGATTTTGGCGAGGAGGACGGCCAACCTTATATCGTTATGCGCATGATGTCGGGTGGGGATTTAGCGGAAAAGCTGCAGGATGGTAGTTTAGATTTCGATGAAGCCAAAAGTATAATTAATAGGCTTGGCGCTGCCCTGGATGCTGCGCATGCCAAGGGAATTATTCACCGAGATTTAAAGCCCGGAAATATCCTCTTTGATCAATACAATAATGCCTATCTCTCCGATTTTGGTATTGCTCGTTTGGCCCATGGCAGCCACACCCTAACCGGGGAAAATATAATCGGTACTCCGGCCTATATGAGCCCCGAACAGGTCCAGGGCGAAAAAGATATCGATGGTCGCAGCGATCTTTATTCACTGGGGATTATCTTTTTCCAAATGCTCAAAGGGGATACCCCCTTCCAGGCGACGACCCCGGCCAAAGTGATGATGATGCACATTTTGGAGCCAGTGCCAACACTGGATTCAATTCGTGCGGATTTGCCCCCCCAAGTCAAAGATTGGTTGCAAAAACTACTTGCCAAAGACCCTGACGATCGTTTTTCATCTGCCAAGGAGATGACCGAGGCGCTTGAAGCAGCCGGCCGTGGAGAGACTCATCACACAATGACCACGGCTCCTAGGACTGTGCTCAAACAACCCAAAACATCACAAACACCTCCAGCGCCGTCTTACGGAACACCGCAAGTTCAAACAACACCCCAACCCACTCCAATGCCTGGTCCACCGCCTGTAGCGAAACCAAAGCGAAACTGGCTTCCATTCGCCATTGGCGGATTTGTACTGTTAGGCATTGTCGCTGTTGCTGTTTTGGCAGTGGCATTTATTGGCTACCAGGGAAGAGGCCCTCTGGCGATGCTGGCAGAACCAACGGCTACACTGGTCCCCACGTATACAGACACAGTAGTGATAGAGAATACGGCTACAAAGGATGTTGGCGAGACAGAAACAACCCCGACTGAAACAGTTCCAGTAGTTGAAACTTCGCCAACACAAGAGGAATCAACATCGACCGAGGTACAGCCTTCCCCAACCGAAGAAATCCCTCCAACGGATGCGCCGCCTACGAATACACCCGAACCCTCAGCCACACCTGAACCCTCAGCTACCGCTGAACCAACTGCAACTGAAACGCCATCTTACCCAACGATCGGTGGAGCCGATAAAATCGCTTTCCTCGACAACAATGACATCTATATCATGAATGTCGATGGCAGCGACATAAAACAACTCACCAATGATGGGGCGGTCAAAACCAACCTCAGGTGGACCCCAGATGGATCAGCACTGACCTATATCTCTGGCAAATGCGTCTGGCTGGCCGAATACGAAACCGGCCGGCTGGATTTCATTACCTGTTTCGAATCGGCAGAATTTTTGGAATCCTTTGCCATCTCTCCCGATGGTACCGATGTTGCCATCGCCCTAAATCGAGTGCTTTATATCGTTCCTTACAATATCGACCGTTTGCGAGAGGCCCGGCTATACACACATCTCGAAGAAATGAGTGAATGTCCTGAATTCAGCCCTATGATAACGATAGGGGGGGATCGAGTGGCGGCAAAAATCGTGCGATGGGCGAACGACGGCACCCGTTTATCAATCATAGTGGTAGCGCCTGTAAACGGAATTCAGGGTGAACAAATTCGCATTTATGATAAGAAAAGTTGCGAAGTTCAATCAGCCCGCATCGATGAAATCCCGGCTGTACGGTTCAAAGTAGAAAAATTTGATTCCACACCCTATCTCCAAACCTTTGGCTATGATGGGAATTATCTTTATGCGCTCACTAGCTATACTCGCAATGATGGTTATGGGCAGCTGTATCTCTATAATGCCGAAATACAAAAGCCCGACGTTGAAGTCAATCCCATCAATGGAACCTGCTGTTACCGGGATCCAGAATTCAGTCCGGATGGTCGCTATCTAATTCTGGCATACCAACCCTTTGAAGCTGGAGCTACATCCCAACTTTATCTAATTCCCTTTGGAACCATAGGAACCGGTGCCAACTACGAACCAATTCCATTGCCCGAAGGCTTTTTCAGCGATCCCAAAGTGCAGCCGCAACCCGTTATGCGACCTATCCCAACCGAATAAGCCACGTTTTAATCTAAATGACATTCGAACGATCAAGCGGTATATTGCTGCATCCCACCAGCCTGCCAGGTCCTTATGGCATTGGTGATATTGGCCCCGAAGCAATCAAATGGATAGATTTCTTGTCATCTGCCGGTTGCGAGTTATGGCAAATTTTGCCCTTAGGTCCGACCGGCTATGGCGATTCTCCCTATCAGTGTTTCTCTGCATTTGCTGGAAATCCATATCTGATCAGTCCAGACCTGCTCATTGCTGAAGAATTGCTCTCTCCTCAAGATGTGGATCCTCATTTTCCACTTCACGCGGGGCACGTGGACTTCGAGTCCGTAATTCCCTTCAAGGTCGACTTACTTAAAAAAGCATTCACACATTTCAAGAAACACAAACCGTCCCAGATAAAAACAGATTTCGATAAATTCAAATCCCAAGAGGCACACTGGTTAGACGATTTCGCAATGTTCATGTCTATCAAAGAACTGCAGGAAAATCGCCCTTGGGTTGAGTGGCCCGCTTCCTTACGTAAACGCCAACAAATGGCATTGAAAACTTTTGTCGAGGAACATCGCGACGACGTCGAACGTCACGCTTATTGGCAGTATCTATTCTTCAAACAATGGCGGCAATTGCGAAACCATGCCGAGGAAAAAAACGTAAAAATCATTGGTGATATCCCCATTTTCGTTGCACATGATAGCGCCGATGTCTGGTCTAACCCTGAGCTATTTTTCCTAAATGATGCTGGTCAGCCGACTGTTGTCGCCGGCGTACCACCGGACTACTTTTCTCCTACCGGCCAGCGCTGGGGTAACCCTCTTTATCGTTGGGATGTACATTCGCAAGACAATTACAATTGGTGGATCGAGCGTTTTCAAGCGGTTTTTTCACTAGTAGATATTGTACGGCTGGACCATTTCCGCGGCTTTGCCGGTTATTGGGAAATTCCCGCAGATGAGGAAACTGCTGTCAAAGGAAAATGGGTAACTGGCCCTGGAGCGATCTTCATTGAAGAAGTCGAAAAAGCTCTCGGCGAACTCCCCATCATTGCTGAGGATTTGGGCGAAATCACCCCAGATGTGATCGAACTGCGTGACCGCTTCAATCTTCCAGGTATGAAAATATTAGTTTTCGCATTCGACAGTAACGCTGAGAACGAATTCCTGCCGCATAATTTCACGCCAAACAGCGTTGTCTACACCGGCACACACGATAACGATACCACCATGGGCTGGTACAAACGCGCCGATGAGAATATCCGCCACTACGCCCGGCGTTATCTGGCCCGAGAGGGAAACGATATCGCCTGGGATCTGATCCGGGCAGCCTGGGCCTCAGTCTCTGTCTTTGCCCTGGCACCCATGCAAGATTTACTTAATTTGGATAACAAAGCCCGCATGAACTTTCCCAGCACTCTTGGCGGAAATTGGTCTTGGCGCATGCTGCCCCATCAAATGGCAGATTATCTGGTAAAACGGATTTTAAATTTGAACGATCTTTATGGCCGCTGCTCAAAATCCCGTATAGTCAATGAAACAGCAGAATTGGAAATCGCTGATCAAAGCGGAACTGAATCAAGCTGAGGCTGCTCGGGTTTCAGGGAATCACGGTAAGGCCAGAGTCTGTGCCCGTCGTGCCGCTGGAATTGCAATCGGAGAATTTCTCCGCAGGGGGGGAATTGAAAGTCCTGGACCGAGTGCATATGACCGGCTGCAATTTATGTCAACCTACCCTGAGGCGTCAGACCAGATTCGAGAAATCTGCCAGCACCTGATCCTGCGCGTTGATGAAGGCTTCAAACTCCCCATCGAGGTAGACCTTATTGCTGAAACCTACGAACTCGTGAAGGCATTATTGGGTCAACCATAATCTCTAAAAATCTTATTCCCGTATTTAGCAGTCTTACAGCAACACACCAATAATTGAACCCTGCTGGAAAAGTGGGAGTATAATTTTTGACGACTATATTCTTAGACCATAATCTAATTAGGTGTATATCTAAAATCCAGTTCATTTTACTGGTCACAAGGAGAAACCATGAGATATAATCTTTTAGGAAAAAGGGGGCTACGGGTTTCAGAATTATGCTTGGGCACGATACTTTTGATGAGGATTGGGGTTGGGGAGCTTCCAAAGAAGAGAGCAAAAGGATATTTGAGTCTATTGCTGAAACGGGGAGCAATTTTGTTGATACTTCTGTCAACTACACCAATGGGACTAGCGAAAAATTTCTGGGCGATTTCACAAAATCGGATCGTGATCACTTTGTGATTGCCACCAAATACACACTGACAGATCCTGAACAAACCGATCTAAACCAGGGTAGTAACAGCTGAAAAATATGATGCATTCCGTTGAGCGCAGTCTGAAACGCTTGCAAACCGATTATGTCGATTTATTGTATCTGCACATGTGGGATTTCATGACACCCGTAGAAGAAATCCTGCGAGGCCTGGATGACTTGATCCGACAAGGCAAAGTCAATTATATTGGTCTTTCGGACACACTGGCCTGGATTTCAGCCGAAGCACACACTCGTGCTGAATTACGGGCTGGTCCCACTTTGTTGGTATGCAACTACCCTACTCCCTACGCAATCGCGCTATCGAGCGCGCCGAACTCCCCCTGGCAAAACATTGGAAAAGATCGGCAGCCAGCGAAGTTTTCAGGTTCAAGAGTTCGTCAAAAAGCACAATGAGTAATTTCATTCACAAAACTAAAGGAGAAAACCATGGCAGACGAGAGAAAAATAGAACTTAGCGAAACCATCAATGCCCCCATAGCGCAAGTGTTTCAATCCTTTACGAGTTCAATTGCCTTACAATACTGGTTCGCCGACTTTGCTGAAATCGATGCGCGTGAAGAGGGGCGGTTTTACGTCTGGTGGAACGAAGGCTACTACGCCAGCGGCCTAGTCACCAAACTAGAAGAAAATAAAAAGATAGCTTTAACCTGGCATGGATTAGGAGAGCCAACCCCCACAGAGGTAAGCATTTCTCTTACTGAAAACAAAAATGGCACTTCAATTTCGATAGAACATAAAAATATAGGCACCGGAGAAGAATGGAAAGAACGGATTGAGCAATTCAAAGACGGTTGGAACACTGCCCTGACGAACCTGATATCAGTTCTCGAAACAGGCTATGACAAACGCATTTATGACCGGCCATTGTTGGGAGTCATCCCAGAAGGCTTTGTTGATGAGAAACTGATCGAGGAATTGAACCTGCCAGTTGATTCAGGATGCAAAATTTCGGACGTGCTTCCCAATATGGGTGCAAAAGCTGCCGGTTTGCAGGCGAATGATGTAATTTACAGCATCAATGGTCATGCTCTTAAATCTTTCTCCGACTTTAGACAAGCGCTTTCTGGAGTTGTCGCTGGAGATAAAATCGAAGTCGTTTTTTATCGCGGTAACGAAAAACAAATCGTTCAGATGGAATTGTCTGGGCGACCAAAACCAATCGTCCCCAAAACAGCCGCCGAACTGGCTGAAAGCGCGGCCGATGTTTATAAACAAGTCGACAAAGAATTGGATGCTTTATTTGTGGGAGTCAGCGATGATGAAGCTGCCAAAAGGCCTGCACCTGAAGAATGGAGCGCGAAGGAAGTATTGGCTCATATACTCTTTTCGGAGAGATGGATACATTTAGCCATAACTTGTCACACTGACAACCAGCGGTCAGGTGGTCTTTCTAATGACTTAGGGATGCATGCGGCCATCGCCAATGCTTATCCCCTGGATGAGCTAATTGGGGAACTCAAACGTTCTGAAGCGATAACTATTGCAGCACTCAAAGCTCTGCCTGATGATTTTGTTGCCGATAAACGCCGCGTCACTGTGCTGGCAAATTACGTGGATCAACAAGGATACGCCTTGCACACACGCAGTCATTTTAGCCAAATCAAGGCAGCATTGGAAGCCGCTAAGGGATGATCGAAATCTCAGCAAATTTCTAGGAGCAGCATAGTTGAAATGCTGCTCTTTTTATTTCTTTACAGAATCGGTATTGTTATAAAAATGGGGCAATTTATCGTCTATAATGATTTTATAGATACCAACATCCATGAAATTTCCCCAACGCGGATTCCATCATGGCAATCATTTTAAACTTCAGCCGCGATCCAGTAAGCTTCTAGGTTTCTAGAGGCACTATTCAATTTCACAGATGCTGAAAGGAGAGAAAGATGAATGTTCACATTCTTAGTGTTTTGGTGATGGTTGGATCGATTTTTATTCAACCTGTTGAAACACCTGACGAACCGCCTACGCCTGAAGGGCCAGCACAAATAGTTTTCGCATCAAACCGCGGTGAAGACCCCAATGTTCTGGGGCTTTATTTGCTGGACCCAGAAACCCTGGAGGTTACCCCATTAGAAACCGGGTTCGAAGTAACTTATTTGCCTAGATGGTCCCCAGACGGAACCCAAATTTTATTCAGCGTCCCGGGCGTGTGGCACTTGTATTCCATTGAACCAAACGGCGAAAATCTTACGCAGATCACTGATTTTCGCAGTAACAATGGAGATTGGTCGCCCGATGGAAGTCAGATCGTTTTTCAATCAGATCATGACAACGAGCCTGAAGACACTCCAGATATTTATATAATCGACATCGACGGCGAAAATCTTGTAGAAATCTTGGATGACCCGGAAGTGGTCGATTTTGGCCCACGCTGGTCCGGCGCTGGCGATAAAATTCTTTTCATATCCGCCAGAACTGGGAACTATGAAGTCTACCTGATGAACACGGATGGTTCAGATCAGGTTCAAGTCACAGATTCTGGGGCACCGATTCTTAATGCAGCTTTGTCACCAGATGGCAGTAAGATTGTGTTCACGTATCCACAAGGGGAAAATTTCACTGATCTTTTCATCATTGATAACGACGGATCTACAGATAGCGTCGTCCGCTTGACGGAAGATGCGGATCGAGACATAAACCCCGTTTGGTCACCAGATGGAGAGAAGATTGTTTTCCATTCCAACAAGAGTGGCACGGCCGATCTGTGGATGATCAATGCTGATGGCACCGATCTCGTTCAGCTTACCAATGATGAATTTTATGATGATTATCCAGATTGGTAGACAAAACTTTGGAAACAAAGTTTTCCTAATCAACCAGTAGCACGCCAAAAGGAGATTCTTCGCAACTTCGCCGGAATTTATCACCCCGGCGGAGTTTTTTATCATTATCTATGCTATCATTAAGTGACCAATTTCATACACATTTACCAAATTCAACGGAGAGTCATTGTGAAAATACTGGCTATTTTTAATGGTGAATACGGTGAACGACATATCGCCAATATCAAGGCTAATGGTCCCCAAAGCTGGCAAATCGAAACCTGGGAAGCCCCCAAATTCCTCCCCCCGGTGATCGATTACCCGGAGGACTATATTCCCGAGGAACTGCCTCAATCAGAACTGATCCTTTCATTTGCGGAAAACAAAGGCGTCGCTGAATTGCTCCCAGAAATTGCACAAATGACGGGTGCCAGTGCGGTTTTAGTCGCAGTGGATGATGAAACCTGGTTGCCGCGCGGTTTGGCACGACAGTTGCTTGGGTGGCTGGAAAGAATCGATGTGGATTGTGTCACCCCCAAACCTTTGTGTTCGTTAACTGAGAAAGATTATGGAATTACTCGGCGGGATAGAGTAAATTATGATAATCAATTGATCGCTGAATTTGCGGGCTATTTCGGCAAACCTGAAATCGACGTTGAGGTGGATCCTGATTCTCGGACAATTTCTGCTTCCAAAGTAAAACGCGATGCAGCCTGTGGCTGCGCCAGATATGTCGCAGAAAACATGATCGGAAATTCAGTCGATGAAGTCGAAGAAAAAGCAGGGCTATTGCATCACCATTTCCCATGCCTTGCCAGCATGGTCAAGCTCAATGACTTCAATCACGACACCCTAATGCACGAATCCGGCCATCAACTTGTGGATTATATTGGCGAGCAAATCAAACCGTATAAAGATATCCACTATATAAAACCGGGAAAAATAAGCGAAAACCCCGATTAAATGGAAAAACGCCCTGGGTAAACCCAGGGCGTCTCTATTCGGGTCAAGTATCTGCTAATGTGCTGGCTGGGATGCGGGGGATTTTCGCTGCTGGACCAACAGTCCTATCAACCCAGCAATAGATAAAATTCCTCGTATGCTCATAATTAATACCAGTATGCTGCCGGCAACACCACCCGCTAGAATCCACCCACGTGAAACTGCCGGTTCTTGACGAATGACCAGATCGGGCGCAGATCGGGCAGCATGCGCCATCAATCTGCTGCGCAAATCACTTACGAATTCCTGACGAGGAAGCACTGGGAGCAATGTAGCTACCAAACGATCTTCCATTACCTTCAAATCAATATATTTTTTTCGATTAAATAATCTCATATCTCACCTCCCTATTTTATGCGATAGGGTACGCAATTATTCCAGTTGTTCCCGGGCCTAAATTTGCTGCAATCCCAATTGATAATTCAGTCATGATCAAATCCTGACAATTAAAAAGCTTGGATGCTTTTTCCATCAGGTTCTGCCCTGCTTCTGGATCACGAGCGTGAACCACGGCAACATTTGCGAGCTTGTCACCGATTTGGTCTTTAACTAAG
>CAZVPR010000163.1:0-9261 GCA_964629085.1 uncultured Anaerolineales bacterium | reverse complement strand
ATATCCTGCAGCATAGCCTTGCGGCGGTCGCCAAATCCGGGGGCCTTGATGGCCAACACGTTGAGCATACCGCGCAGCTTGTTCAGCACCAGGGTAGCCAGAGCTTCACCGTCGATATCTTCGGCAATGATGACCAGTTCGCGCTTGCCCATCTGGACCAGTTTTTCCAACACAGGGACAATGTCCTGAGCGGCGGAGATTTTCTTGTCGTGGATCAGCACGTAGGGATTCTCAATGTCAGCTTCCATGCCCTCGGGATCGGTGACGAAGTAAGGGGACAGGTAGCCACGATCGAACTGCATACCCTCAACGTAATCAGTCTCGAATTCCAAACCTTTGGATTCTTCAACGGTGATCACGCCGTCTTTGCCAACTTTGTCCATCACGTCAGCGATCAGTTCGCCAATCGAGCGATCCTGAGCAGAGATCGAAGCAACGTTACCAATTTCTTCCTTGGTGGTAACTTCGATGGACTGCTTGCTAATTTCATCAGCAACTGCTTGGGCAGCAGCCATGATACCCAGCTTGAGCAGCATGGGGTTAGCGCCAGCAGCCAGGTTCTTCATACCGGCGGTCACGATAGAGTGAGCCAAAACGGTGGAAGTGGTGGTGCCGTCACCGGCGATGTCATTAGTTTTGGTAGCAGCTTCTTTGAGAAGTTGGGCCCCCATGTTCTCGAATGGGTCTTCCAGTTCGATTTCTTTAGCAACAGTAACACCATCATGAGTAATGGTGGGGCTGCCGAATTTGCGATCCAGAGCAACGTTGCGGCCCTTGGGACCTAAGGTGGTGATAACGGACTTTGCAACAATATCAACGCCCGTCTGAAGCTTCCGGCGAGCTTCTTCGGAAAAGACTAATTGCTTTGCCATAGGTAATTACTCCTTAAATTATTTCTCTTTCAGTGGGTAAGCTTACCCGACGAGAGCTAATACGTCGTCCTCACGTAAAATGAGAACGTCCTTGTCATCAACCTTGATCTCGGTGCCAGCGTACTTGGCATAGAGAACGCGGTTATCAACAGCGATTTCGCCCTCAACATCGGGGCCAACCGCCAAAACGAGACCTTGCTGCGGCTTTTCTTTTGCCGTATCGGGTAATACGATTCCACTGGCAGTAATTTCTTCCTGCTCAATTGGTTCGATTACAACCCGGTCACCAAGGGGTTTGATAGAAATAGCCATACGAACCTCCTGCAAAATTTGTGATAATGAATTTTCTTAGATTTTAGCAGTCGATATATGTGACTGCTAATGCGTCGTGAATCATATCGATTCTTTGGGGGAAAGTCAAGTGGTTGATAGCAATGTATATGCGATTCTTATAAAATTCTGACAATTCAGAAAGCGGGGGCTAAAGTTTGGCGTGGCTGCCACGTTTGGGGCTGGCACTCCCCCCAAACGGAATCTCTCAGGGTGCAGGCGTTTCCACTATTAAGCCGCAAATATCCTCATTCTCATTGACAATGCTCATTAACAGTTCATTATCCCCATACACTCGACGGACCTCAGCTAAAACATCCAGTGCTTCCGGACAATAATTCCGTCCCGGGCGGCTCAACGCAGCCAGCACCGAGCCATAGCGCACATAATAGAAAGCCACTTCAAGATTGTTGAGCGGAAGTCCTTGGACATCGGAATCACCAACTTCATTCTCAGAGGCAAGACACCCCAAAACCGCACACTTCAACACTGGCATAGCCCCCTCGTAATTGCGAGAGCGCACATAAATATCCCCCAGCTGGCCATACGTGTTTGCATCAGCAGGGTCGAAACGCAGAGCTTTTTCGCCATTCAAGGCAGCCACAAAGAATTCACCCATGCGTGAATAGGTTTTTGCAATGGCGATGTAGGGAATAGGGTCTTGCACGCCGTTGGCTTCATTGATATTGATGGCTTTCTCGAATTGCTCTAAGGCAACATCATAAACTTGCAGTTCGCGATAGATCACGCCAATGCGAATATAAAGGAACGTCAGGTTGGGATTGATCGCGGCGGCTTTTTCGTACTCCTCAATAGCCACGCGATATTGCCCCAGAGTTTCTAGCACGAGCGCTTGTACCCGGTGCGTGTCCATCAAATCGGGTGCAATATCCACTGCTTGTTGAGCGTGTTGCTCGGCCTGGGCTAATTTGCCCTGATCCAATAATACCTCTGCATAAATGGCCAACGCCAAAGCGTTGTTGGGATCCAGGCCGAAGGCTTTGCTGGCTTGCTGTTCGGCTTTTATTAGTAAAGTCTGACGCTCATCAGCCGACTCTGCATAAATTGAATTCCAATCCAACACCAGAGCATGGATGGCCTGCACAGAACTATCATCGGGGGCCAATTCAATGGCCTGGCTGCTTTCTTCCAGCGCTTCGGCCATGCGTGCAGCGCGCTCGGCAGTGGTTGAGAGCAAGCCGGTCGAATAGGTAAGCAGACGCGCCAATTCAGCACGCGCAGTGGCATTGTCGGGTTCCAAAGCCAGTGCCAAACGATAGGCATCGAGGGCATCTGTGTCATTGGGATCATCGACCTTGCCGGCGTTGAAGTAAGCTTCTGCGGCCATCAAATATGAATCGGCTGTACGGGTGGCTGTTGGTGTTGCTAAAAACAGCGGCTGGATCTGGTATTCAGGGCCAATCCCAATCTGCGTGACAACCCAGACACCCCCCAGAATTAACGCCAACCAAACCAGGACGCGATATATATTCGATTGCGGCCCGGTCTGGCGAAAAGTAGGTCGCTTACCGGTAATATTTCGATCCATCTGATTAAGGTGCTGCCTCTTCCTCAGACACTGCTTCCACTTCAGAGGCTTCCGTTTCTGGGAAAGTTTCTTCAACCCCTGCCTGACACATTTCTAGCCCGACATTTGCGTTATAGGCCGCAATCTCATTATCCGGAACAGTTCCGAGCATGGTCTGGAAGACTGGGATAGCCTCACCGCAACGATTCAATCGAGCCAGGGTCAACCCATAAAGGGAATAGGTCTCGATCACTCGCACCCGGTAAGAAATCGGAATTCCATCGACTATTTCACCGTCATCCGTGATACCGCCTTGAACTGCCAGCGTTAAATGCTCAATAGCTTTGTTCAGTTCGTTGTTTTTGGCATACATCACGCCCAAGTTGCCTTGCAAACTGGCGTTGCCGGGATCATCAGCCAGGGACTGTTGGGCATATTGCGAAGCCTGGGCAAATTCACCAATGGTGAAATAAACCCGCGAGGCTTCATATTCCGGCGTCGGGTCCGTGGGATTTAAAGCGTTGGCCTGGTTGAAATTTTCCACGGCCAGGTCGTATTCACCCAAGGCGGCGTAACTATACCCCATCATCATGAATAGGTTCGGAATCTTATTATTTATGGAAACCGCGGTTTTGTACTCTTCGATGGCCAGTTCATAATTGCTGGTGAGATAGAGTACGTAACCTCGCGCCCTGCGGGCTTCTAAAGAATTCGGATCCAGCTCGATGGCCAGGCGTGACTCTTCAGCGGCGCGATCATAATTCCCTGTATCGGCCAGAATTTCCGCATAAACTGCACGAACAACGGGATTATTTTCATCGAGTTCCAAAGCTCGTTTCACAGCAGCTTCTGCTTCCAAATATTTCCCGGTGAAATCCAAAGCCCAGGCGCGCATGGCATGTGCAATCGGGTTATCAGGATTGCGAAGCAGGGCCAATTCGGCATTTTCAAGGCCGTCTTCGTAGCGCCCGGCTAAAATCTGAATTCGGGACAAAGAGACGTAATACGCGGAGTTGGTCGGATCCACCGCGATGGCCTCTGTATATGCATCTATCGCCTGTCCGAGTTTGCCTTCATTATAGAATCCCTCAGCCTGGTTGGCAAAAGACTCTGGGCTGATGGTTATCGTAGGTGTGGGAATAAACAGGGGCGGTGTCGCCGGAACAACTATTTGGTTTAGATAAACCGCCGCCACGATCATCAACAATAACATCAGCACGCGCCATGGATTGGCACTGCGGCGCCGGCGTTTTTTTCGCATAGACCATTTACTTCCGTTCAAGTACATGAGGCCATATTACCATTCCCATGAAGCCAGCGCAAGATGGGTGGACAGGCGGGAGACAGGAGACAGATGACCGATTTCAGCCGTATTCTATTGGAATTCGACTATAATCAGGGCATGCGTTTCGATGTTTTTACCCTCTTTCCAGAAGTTCTAGAACCGTACTTGCAAAGCAGCATTTTGAAGCGAGCCGCCGACCGCGAGTTGGCCCAATACTATTTGCACAACATCCGCGATTGGGCAACCGACAAGCACCATGTTACTGATGATGAACCCTACGGTGGCGGGGGCGGCATGGTGATGAAAGTCGAACCCATTTTTGCCTCTGTTGAGGATATCACCGGCGCGCCACCTGCCGGACCGGCATGCCCGGTAATTTTGCTCACACCTCAGGGGCGGTTGTTCACGCAGGAAGTTGCCCGTGAACTTTCCAGCCATCCTCGCCTGGCAATGATCGCTGGCCGCTACGAAGGCCTCGATGAACGCGTGCGTCAATACCTGGTTACGGACGAGATTTCAATTGGCGACTATGTGCTCACAGGTGGAGAGTTACCGGCTCTAGTTTTGATCGACGCAGTCACACGCCTGCTCCCTGGCGTTTTGGGAGATGCCGAAGCCCCACTGAAAGATTCTCACGCCGAAGGTTTGCTGGAACATCCCCATTACACGCGCCCGGCGGAATTTCGCGGCTGGGGTGTGCCCGATGTGTTACGGTCCGGAAATCACGCCCTGGTTGATCAATGGCGACGTCAAGAATCGCTGCGCCGCACCCTGGAGCGCCGGCCTGACCTTTTGGAAACTGCAGAGCTAACAGATGAGGACAAAAAGTTTCTTAATAATCTGTAATAGTCAAGAATAATTTAAAAATTTCTTATCACGAATTACGCCGAATAACACAAATGACACGAATTCTCTTTTGATATTTTCCCCTATTATTCGTGGAATTCGAGCCATTCAAGCCCATTTGTGATTTTCTTGCCCCAGGTATTGTTCAGCTTCGTTTGACCAATTGAAAATCTATAATAACAATCGTAAAAGCCAAATTCGCAGTTCATTTCTAAATTTTACAGGAGCACCCCATGAAATTCAGCTACGGCAAAATCTTCTTGCTTGGTTTTGGCTTTTTTGGTGTCAGTGTAATTTGGAGCGTCTACAACGCCTTCGTACCCATCTTCCTGGCAGATCGTTTCGACCTGGCACCAGCCTGGATCGGCTTCTTCATGACCCTGGACAATATTGCCGCCCTGCTGATTCAGCCGCCAGTGGGTGCCTGGTCGGACAGACTGCGCACCCCCATCGGGCGGCGCATGCCCTTCATTTTAATCGGCGCGCCGATTGCCGCCCTGGCATTTGGCGTAATCCCAATCGCTGCGGTTTTGCCCCTGTTCGTAGCCTGCACCAGCACCCTGCTCTTAAGCATGGCTTTATGGCGCACACCGGTCGTGGCCTTGATGCCCGATATCACGCCTTCGCCAAAGCGATCGCAGGCTAATGGCATCATCAATTTTATGGGCGGCGTGGGCGCCATCATCGCCTTCCTCATCGGCAGCCAAATGTATGCCCAAAACCCGGCCTTTCCTTTCTGGTTGGGATCAGGATTGGTCATTCTCTCAGCTGTATTAGTTTTTATCTTCATTAAGGAGCCCAAGGAATTTGCCGAGGCCGAGAAGCAGCCCAATATGTTCGATAGCTTGCGCGAAGTTTGGCGTGATTCCGATAAAAGTGCAATACGCCTATTCCTGGCGATTTTCTTCTGGTTTGTGGGCTACAATGCCATCGAGGCTTTCTTTACGCTTTACTCAGTGAATTCACCTGGGGCTGAACGAAGCCGATGGCGCTGCCATCTTGGGGCATCTTTCCTTACTCTTCGTGCTCTTCGCTTTAATTTCAGGTTTCATCGGCGCCCGCCTTGGCCGCCGGGTGACCATTTCTCTCGGTTTGATCTTGCTAGCGGTGCTGATCACAGCCCTTTTTGTCTTGCCACCAGATTTACTTAGCAATGCTTTGGCACAATTGCCCGTTTTGGGTACAGTGCGCGTGATCAGCATTTTCATGATGGTTGCCGGTATCGCCTGGGCACTGATCAATATCAATTCCCTACCCATGGTGGTGGACCTGGTCGAAGATACCCGCATCGGCACATTCACCGGCCTTTATTATCTATTCTCAACCCTGGCTGCCATCGCTGGCCCCAATGTCAATGGCCTGATCATCCAACTCAGTGGTAAAGATTACAACACAATCATGTTGGTAGCACCCATCTTTATGGTTGGCGCGTTGATATTGATGTGGGGCGTGCGCCGCGGCGAGGCCAAGACAACCTAGCCCAAGCCTATTTGCTGAACATTATCAAAGCTTCGATTTAATGGCATCTTACACCTCAACATGCCCACAATTTTGTCTCATTTGTGTACACATCATAATTTCAATAAGTAGTATATGCAAATAGACAATGCTTTATGGTTTATCTGAGAAACCCGGTTTTTTGGAGAATACATATCTCCGTTCTAGACAAAGAATCCTGGTTATTAAATTCAAATACCGGGTTTCTTGAAAAAGTGCATAGGTAGGTAATGTGTCTAAATCTCTAAAAATTATTCATCAAGATTCAGCTATTTTGGTAATCAACAAACCGGCGGGATTGCTCTCTCTCCCGGATGGGCATAATGTAAAAATACCCCATGTGCGCAGCATTTTGGAGAAAAAGTATGGCCGCTTGTGGATTGTGCACCGTCTGGACCGTGAAACCAGTGGCGTAATGGTTCTGGCTCGCAATGAAAATTCGCACCGCAGACTCAACCAGCAGTTCGAAAATCGCCAGGTATCCAAGGTTTATCATGCCATTGTGGAGGGGGATCCGGGTTGGAATGAAATCACTGCTAATTTTCCCCTGCGCATCAATGTTGGCCGGCGCAAACGGACGGCCATCGTTCGGAAACAAGGCAAACCTGCCACCACACATTTTCGGGTGCTAGAACGCTTTGATGAATGTGCTTTACTGGAAGCCAAACCAGAAACCGGTCGCCGACACCAGATCCGCGCTCACCTTTACCATCTGGATTTTCCTATATTGTCGGATACGCTTTATGGTTCGGGGGAAATCTCGCCCTTGATTGAGCGATTAGCTTTGCATGCTTACAAATTGTCTATTCAAAATCCCAAAAATGGAAAACAAATGGATTTTGAAGCACCCTATCCCGCAGACTTTGGGGAAGCCCTGTCAATTGGGTAAAGGGTGTACAGGGATACAAAGGAAACAAGGGGAGAATCACCTGAATACCTGCTTACTTGTTTACTTTCCATCTTTTGTTAATTTCTCATAAGAAAATAGACACCCAAAGCCCCATTTCTTGACGTCCCCCTTACCAAATGTTATGATTCATAGCGTATCTTTAGCAACCGAGCGCTTCAGTTGCTAAAATGAGCAAAAAAAATGAGCGATTTATCTGAACGACAGAAGCTGTTACTAGCATTGGTTATCCGTGAGTATGTGGACAACGTCAAACCGGTGAGTTCAAATACACTGGTTGATGACTATGCCTTGAACTTCAGTTCCGCCACGGTTCGTAATGAACTGGCTGTGCTGACCGAGGCAGGCTATTTGCATAAACCTCATAAAATGGCTGGCAGCGCCCCTACCGAAGAAGGCTATCGCTATTTCGTCAGCCAGCTCATGGGACGCACCTCCCTGCCCTCGGAAGTACGCCACACCATTCAGCACCAGTTTTATCAGGCCCAACGTGATGTGGACCAGTGGATGCGGTTAGCTGCTTCCATTTTGGCAAGGCAAGCACAAGGCGCCTCGCTGGTTACCTCGCTCCATCCGGAGCACGCTCGCCTGAAGCATATCGAGTTAATTGCTACGCGCGGCAGTCAGGTTTTGATGGTCCTGGTTCTCGAAGGCGGTGAAATCCGCCAACAGATGTTGAAGCTGGGTGAGCCGGTTTCGCAGGAGAAGCTAAGCTTGGCCGCCAGTTGGGCGAATGACATTGCCCATCAAAAAGATTCCGCTCAGATTTCAGCCCTGATATCTGTCGCCGATGATGACCTCAAGCGCGATGTTTTGCAATTGACCGTCGAAGAGATGGAACGATCAGATGCGATCCTGGCTGGCGATATCTACCGCGATGGCATGGCCAATGTTCTGGCCGAGCCTGAATTCTCGGAGCCGGGTGTCGCTCACAGAGCTTTGCGCTTCTGGGAAGAACGCTCTCAATTGGAAGATCTGCTCTCGCAGACCGTGCTGCTCCCCGAAACCAGCGGCGTGCATGTGCTGATCGGCGGGGAGGGCACCTGGGAAGACCTCAGCGATTGTGCTGTAGTGCTATCCCGTTATGGTGTCCCGGGCGTTGCCACCGGAGCCCTTGGGGTCCTTGGTCCCACCCGCATGCCGTATGCCCAAACGATTTCCACCGTCCAGTTTGTCGCCAATCTGCTCAGTGATCTGGTCGGTGATACCCTATCCAACGAGAGGTATGACGAAGGAAAATGAGCAAGAATAAAAAAGTAGAAAAAGTATTGGTTGAAGAAACCCTTGAAGAACAGGAGCCGGCCAAAACGGAGGCTGAAGAATCTGTCGAGGAACTGGACTCCCTCGAGGGTGCTGAGGAAGGCCTGGGGACTGATTTATCCCCCGAAGAAATAATGGAATTACAAATGACTTTAGAAGAAAGCCAGGCACAAGCCGCCGAATATCTAGATGGCTGGCAACGAGCCCGGGCAGAATTCGCAAACTATAAGAAACGCGTTGAGCGGGAACGCCAACGAGTTTATAAAGACGCCGCCAGCGATGTCATCAAACGCTATTTACCGGTGATCGATGATTTGGAACGCGCCCTGAAAGGCAAGCCCGATGAAGGCGATGGCGCCACTTGGGCTAACGGGATCGAGCTGGTATACCGCAAGCTGCTCTCGATTCTGGATGCCGAGGGAATCAAGCGCATCGAGGCCGAAGGTGAGATCTTCGATCCAAACATGCACATCGCCATTGTAACAAGCGAAAGCGACGAACACGAATGCGATCAGGTTATTGAAGTACTGGAGCAAGGCTACATGGTCGATGAGCGTGTGCTGCGCCCGGCCAAAGTGCGCGTGGCGGCATAGAATGTGTAACGGAATTATAAAAATCGATTAGTTTTTTGGAGGAACGAAAATTATGGCAAAAATTATTGGAATTGACCTGGGTACGACCAATTCTGTAGCCGCTGTTGTAGAAGGCGGGGAACCGACCGTCATCCCTTCTGCGG
>CAZVPR010000162.1:5757-9352 GCA_964629085.1 uncultured Anaerolineales bacterium | reverse complement strand
CGGCTGCGCTCCGAGCTTTTTAATTCTGGTCGTTTCGCAGTTATGGAACGAAACCAGATGAACGAAATCTTAAAAGAGCAAGGTTTCCAACAAAGCGGCTGTACCAGCGATGAATGTATTGTGGAAGCCGGACGTTTATTAGGCGTAGACAGGATGATTGGTGGCAGCATTGGTAAAGTAGGTACCATTTATACTGTTTCGCTAAGGATGATTGATATCGAAACCGGTCGTATAATGCTAACAAAAACAGAAGACTGCAATTGTCCCATTGAACAGGTACTTACAACATCGTTAAGAAACGTCGCATTAAAAATGGCCGGGCTAACGCCTGACAATGCACCAAAACCAGTTTTCAGTGATGAACAGGTCTCCGGGCAGGGTGATTTTTATTTTAAGTCAACGCCAACCGGTGCCAAAGTCTATATTGATGATAAACCACTGTCTGGTGTTACGCCAATAACAAAGGAAGGTATTCCAGCAGGTACGCACCAGATCCGCATGGAAAAAGGATATTACAGCGCCAGTCAGACCGTTTTTTTAGAACCAAATGAATTTAAAAAAGTCGATTTGGTGCTTGTGAAGGCAAAAGGTGGATTAAAGATTGTAACCACACCGCTTGAAGCAGATATCTTTTTTGACAATAAATCCATGGGAATGACGCCCCACACTCTAACCGGATTGGATGCCGGCGAACATTTGCTGAAGCTGGTCAAACAAGGCTATGTCAATTACGAAAAGCTTGTGTTTGTACAGGGCGGGGAAGTGAAACGTCTGGACATTAAAATGGAAAAAGTAAAACCAGCAACGTTACGTATTACTTCGCAGCCACCGAATTGTGAGGTTTACATTAATAATGAACAAAAGGGTAGAACGCCTATGGTGGCACACGATTTGATGCCGGGAACTGTTCAAATAAAACTTACCAATCCCATGTATCAAGATTATCTGGAAACATTTGTATTAGGAAATGGAGAAAGTAAAAATATCGAGCCTGAATTGAAAAAAAAGACCGGTGGGCTTATTATCAAATCTGATCCTTTGGTTGCGGAAGTTGAAATTGATGGTGAAATTAAAGGGCAAACACCATTAACATTAGACAAGATTGAATTCGGGACATACAATATAAAAGTCATAAAAAAGGATTTTCAAACAGAAGAACAAAAAGTTGATATTACTACAACAAGGTCAAAAACAATATTTATGACATTAAAACAGGCAAAAGGTGAACTAACGATTTCCGGCAATCCGAATGGCGCTTATGTTCTAATCAATAAACGTCATATTGGCAATATACCTTTGCAAAATTATGAAATAAGCAAAGGCAGTTATGATATTAAAATTAAAGCTAAAGGATATGAAAAACAAAAACAAACAATTTCCATATCGCCTAACGAAAAGAAAAATATTGCCGTTCAATTGAAAATAAAATCCAAAAGCAAAGCTCTTGCCCGTTCACTTTTTATACCCGGTTTGGGTCAACACTATTTGGAAAAGCCAGGTAAAGCAGTATTGTTTCCATTGATGGAGATCGGCGCTATTGCCGGCGCTTTTGTTTTTAATGATCAATACAATAAAACTGTGAAGGAGTATAATTCATTAAAAGAAAGTTATTCAACTGCTTTAGATCTTGTTGAAATTGATGATTATTTCAGCCAAATGGAAACAAAATATAACGACATAGAATCCGCCGAATTAATGCGCAACATTTGTATTGGCGCTGCAGTTGGAATTTGGTTGTGGAATATTGTTGATGCAGCGCTGTTTGGACCGGATACCGAGAGCATTTCAACAGTGAACAGCTACAGGGAAAGGAAAGTGAAATTATATTCTGATCAATCAAATGGATTCAATCGGATTGGGATTAGTTTTGATTTTTGATTAGAGGAAATGGACAAGAAAACCGCTGAAGCGGTTGCTGTTTGCTTTGGACCTGGTCACGTGACCACCATGATAAATCATGGTGATAGTTCAAAAAACAATCTTGAACCAGCACCACAATTTATTGTGGTGAAAGAATATAACAAGGGTAAATACAAAAACCGCTTCAGCGGTTTCAAAAAAAAATTTAAAGGAGCTTCCAACCATGAAACACATAAAAATATTATTAACACTGCTAACTTTTATTCTGTGCATATTGTTTTTTATCTCATACTGCGAGAAAAAACCAACCACCCCAGAACACGATAATCCATTGGACACTGAAAATCCAACAACCGGTGGCGATCCCTTTCATTTGGAAGCAACGATTAGTGGCGGGGGTGTAAGCTTGAGCTGGACTGAAGTGAATATCTCCTCTCTGCAAGGTTATTCTATTTACCGCAGCGAAAGTGAAAACAGTGGTTTTACAAAACTTGCTTCTGTTACTAAACATACAAACAGCTACGTTGATCAAACAATTGAAAACGGACACAGCTACTGGTACAAAGTTACCGCTACAAGTTATGGACAAGAAAGCAGCCAGACAAATATTGTCCCGGTACGTATTAATGCTGATCCAATAATTGTTATCAATGGTGATGACTTGCACACGCCAACTCGAAATGTAAAACTTGCTATATTAGCTACTACTGCAAGACAAATGTGGATTTGCAACAGTTCTGACTTTACGGAAGGAAATTGGGAAAATTATTCCACTGTTAAAAACTGGACATTAGATACTGGCGAAGGCACAAAATCTGTTTTTTTAAAAGTAAAATACAGTGATAATTCTATTTCAAATATTTCGTCAGACACTATTGAACCACAACCGATAAATCCGACTATTATTATCGCTAATGACAGTACTTACACGGCAACGCGAGAAGTTGAATTAACATTGTTTGCTACTGGTGAAAATCTGCAAATGAAAACAAGTGAAGATTCAAGCTTTTCAAATATTTCTTGGATGGATTTTGCTTCGACCAAAAGTTTTACATTATCAACTGGCGATGGGGCTAAAACTGTATATGCAAAATTTAAGAATGATTTTGAGATTGAATCTCCTACAATATCAGATAATATTACCCTGGACATGACTGCACCTAATCCTAATTTTTCAATATCGCCTGTTTCTGGTATCACTTCAGAGACAAATTTTAATTTTGACGCATCTGCCACAACTGATAATATTTCCAATTCTATTCTAATTCAGATCCGGTGGGATTGGGATAATGATGGTAATTATGACACGTCCTGGTCGACTGATAAAACTGCTAATCACCAGTATTCCATTGGCGGTGGGAATAAAGCTGTAAAATTGGAAGCCAAAGACGCCGCTGGAAATACCAACAGCACGACCAAACAAATTTATGTTAATACTCGTCCTGTTGCCTCATTTAATGTAACACCAAAGACAGGCGATATAACTGATACTTTTACGTTTGATGCCTCAGCCTGTTCGGATTACGAAGATAATGCCAGCACCTTACAAATCCGCTGGGACTGGGACGGCGATGGCAGCTATGATACCAACTATTCAACCACAAAAACAGTAACCCACCAGTACAGCGATTACGGCACAAAAAATGTTATTTTACAGGTCAAAGACAGCTCAGGTTTGACAGATACAACTAGACAGCAAGTTGAAATTATTGATCCTTATAAGGACATGATCTAT
>CAZVPR010000162.1:0-5657 GCA_964629085.1 uncultured Anaerolineales bacterium | reverse complement strand
TATTTGGAGTCGTTTTATATAGATAAATACGAAGTGACCAATGCTAAATACGCTGCCTACTTGAAAGCAGCGTTGACAGCCGGACAGATTCAGGCGAACAGCAGCACAGTCACCAAAAACGGTGATGAACTGCTTGATCTTGATGATTCGCATTGCCAAATTTCCTATAGCAGTGGAATTTTTACCGTAGAAAGTGGCAAAGATAATTATCCGGTGGTAGAAGTAACATGGTTAGGTGCAAAAGCTTATGCCGAGTTTTACGGCAAACGGCTGCCCACTGAAGCTGAGTGGGAATATGCAGCGCGCGGCGGAACATTGAGCCAGGGTTATACTTACAGCGGTAGTAATAATGTGGGTGATGTTGCCTGGTATTGGGAAAATTCAACAAATCCGGCCAATCCATTATACGATGGCAAAGGCACACATACAGTCGGTACAAAACAAGCCAATGAATTGGGCATTTACGATATGAGTGGTAATGTTTGGGAATGGTGTAACGATTGGTATAACAGCGGTTATTATAGCAGCAGTCCAACCAATAATCCAACAGGGCCAACGACTGGATCATCTCGTGTTTTGCGCGGCGGCTCGTGGAGCAATTACGCTTACTACGTTCGTTCTGCAAACCGCAGCATCATCTACCCTTACAATAGCTACGACTGCATTCGGGTTTCGTTGTGTTCGTTAGTCAGCGTTAGTCGTCAGCTTTTGGGTGCTTTGGTTTTTGTAAACTTGGGTTTTGGTTAATTTGGAATTTGGGGTCTGGGGCGAAGCCCCAGCGAAAATTTTTTTAGAATTTTTAAGATACAATTTTATGAAAACAGCAAAAAATTTATACCCAAAGATTATTGAATTTAAAAATCTTTATTTAGCCTTTAAAAAAGCTGCAAAAGGGAAATTTTGGAAACCATACGTTGACTATTTTAAAGTAAATTTAGAGAAAGAGTTGTTACTATTGCAAAGCGAATTGGTTTCCAAAACCTATCAGCCGGGAGATTATTATAACTTTTATATTACCGAACCTAAACGTCGCTTAGTCTCTGCAGCGCCTTTTCGAGACAGGGTGGTGCATCATGCATTCTGTAACATTATCGAACCCATTTATGAAAAAATATTTATTTATGATTCCTATGCCTGCCGCAAGAGAAAAGGTCAGCACAAGGCAGCAGACCGGTTTACTGAATTTTGCAGGAAAAATAAATATGTGTTTAAATGTGATATTCAGAAATATTTTCCAAGCTTTGATTAAAAAAGAAAAGGGATAAGCCGAAAAAACTGACGTGTTTTGCGCGGCGGCTCGTGGAACAATAACGCAAACAACGTTCGTTCTGCAAACCGCAACAACAACAACCCAAACAATAGCAACAACAATATCGGGTTTCGTTGTGTTCGTTAGTCAGCGTTAATCGTATAAATTAGTTTCCGGCGAGATGATAAATTTTCCACTCCGGAATTTATCCTGTGCCTTTTATGACGACAGGTTTATTCCTGTCCTGTTACATTTTTGGGAAATGGGACTAATAAAAAACACCCGGTTGCAGGTAGTAGGTTATTGCTGAACCTTGCGGCTGGGGTTATTTTTTGTTGGTAAGAAAAAAAACCGCTGAAGCGGTTCTGTTCAGGTTTGATTTCTCTTTCCCACACACCATGATGAATCATGGTGTTGGTTCAAATAGAATTGAAAAAACACCACAATTTATTGTGGTGTAAAAAATGAAAGAAAGGAACATGAAACCGCTTCAGCGGTTTCCTAAAAACAAACAAAATGGCTTGACATTTATTTTTGTTTTTTGTAAGTTAACGTAAGAAAAATGGTAAGCAAAGGAAGAAAACAATGTTGACAATTAATACAAATAGTCAGGTTGAGAAAGATTTTAATAAAATTATCCAGACAAATTATAATGGGGATATTACAAAAGCTTTACTTAGTTTTATTGAGTATGAACGGTTAAAAAATTTGAGCTGGAATAAACGGTTTCAGTATCAGCTCAATCAATTAAGGCAAAGCGTTAAGGAAATTGGTGGAATTAGTGATTTTCAGATAGACACAGCAATTAAAAACTATCGTGAGAAAAAACGCAACCGTGAAAGTTAAGCCGAAAGCTGTTATTGACACGAACATATTTTTATCCGGTTTGCTAAATGAATTTGGAGCGCCTGCTAAGCTTATTAAACACTTTCAAAATAATGCTTTTTTATTAATATTATCTGAAAACATATTGCGTGAATATCATGATGTAATTTTAGAAATTAACAATGACTTGTTAACAGATCAAATTGTAGATCTATTTTCAACAATTTTAAATAAAGCAATTTTTATTAACCCTACTGAACAATATGATGTTTGCAAAGATAAAGATGATAATATGTTTATTGAATGTGCTGTCGCTGCTAATGCTACCTATATTGTCACAAAGAATATTAAGCATTTTCCTTTAAAAGAATATAAAGGAATAAAGATAGTAAAAATAAAGGATTTTCTCCCAGTAATTGAGCAAAATAAATAAAAAATCCCAACCGCAGACAATTAATTTTGCTGAACCTTGCGGCTGGGATATTTTTTGTTAACAGGGAAAAAAACCGCTGAAGCGGTTCTACTCAGATGATTCAGAATCAGCGTGCCACCATGATACATATTCCAGTATTCCATATTTTTTAAGGTAACTATACTGGGAATCATGGTATTAATTCAAATGACATAATTCTTTTTGAACTAACACCACAATTTATTGTGGTGTTTAATGATGGACCGAAACTAGCCCACTAACCGCTTTAGCGGTTTCCTAAAAACAAGCAAAATGACTTGACATTGATTTTTGTTTTTAGTAAATTACGAAAAAATTGAACATAGCTTTGCAAATTAATTAATGAAAATCAACCACTGATTTCACAGATTATTATTTCACAGACAATTAACCTTTATCATCTATAAAATATGCAATTTCAAAAATAATAAATGCGAAAATTAGCAAATTCCGATTTAATAAAATAGGTGAATTTATGGAAACATTAACTCTTAAATTACCACCATGGGTAAATAAAGAAGAGGCAAAAAATGAGTTGTTTAACAACTTAAAAATAAAAGCCCAATTGAAAATGGAATATTATCGAAGTAAAATGCTTCCATTTGAAAAAAAATATAACACTTCATTTAAAATTTTTCAAAATCGTTTCAAACCAAAGACTGATGAAAATTTTCAGGAATGGGATGATTTAATTGAGTGGGAAGCAAGTTATACATTATTTAATGAATGGGAAGAAAGATTCAAGGAGTTTGCAGAATGTTGCAAAAAATAATCGATTCTTTATCATCCTGCCCGTTTATTGATTCTTATGAAGTTTTAGAGTATTTCAATGAAGAAACGACAAAATTGATAAAAATAAAAGCAAATTTGAACGATGGAAGCACATTATATGTTAGAGAATTTATTCGATTTGATAATAGTAAATATTCCTATCATTGGCAAAATTCAAACAGAGAAATGATGCTCCGATGGGATAATGCGCCCCATTTCCCTTCTATCTCAACTTTTCCTCACCATCTCCATCGTGGAGATGAGGTTGTTTCTTCTTATCGAGTATTTATAGAGGAAGTACTACATGAAATTGAAAAGCATTTGGAATAAAGAAAAGATGCCGGTCATCAAAAAAATAATTTTTACCCTATCATTATTTATTTTTTTTAACATAAATCTGTCAGTAAGTGCTCAATCTGTTCAACTAAAAGTAGGAAATCCAGCCCCAACATTTGTACTCAAATCCATCGAAAACAATTATGTTTATCTGCGTGATTTCTGCGGCAAACTTCGCCCACCCACAAAAAATAAAAAACAACATATAGTGATTGTCAGTTTTTTTGCCACCTGGTGCAAACCTTGTCTGAAAGAAATTGAGGAATTGAAAACAGTATTAGCAAACTTCAGAAATAAAGAACTTAAGTTATTTCTCATTGATTTAAAAGAAAACAAATCAATTGTTGAAAAATTTGTCCGACAATATAATTTGCCAGGGACAATTCTTTTGGATAAATATGGGATCGCCGCAAAAAGATATAGTGTAACTACATTGCCGAGATTATTTGTAATTAATAAAAATGGCAAATTGGTTTGGAAAACAAAAGGCTATCAAATCAATTTAGCTGATAAGATAACAACCATATTGAACAAATTATTAATTAATTAACATCTCAAAAAAATATATTTTCAAAAAGTAAAATCCAGACTTACTCCACTAATTTTTGTATGATTTAAAGGGTAACTATTATTAAAGAGCAAAAGCAGTTGAAGCAGTTAATTAATTAATTTTATATCAGTTACACAATTATCAACCATAGTGCTAATTCAATAACTATTGTGTCAACAGCACAATTTCCTGCAATGTTACGTTGGAAAAACAAAATATGCTAACTAAATACTGTCGTGGAAACTGGTTCGAACGTTTTTTTCTCTGCTTTAGTTGTATCTGCAAAATAACTGACTGATTGATCAATTTCTGGAAAATCGCTACCTCAAAAAACACTTGACTTTTTCATAAAATAATTTATATTTATAATCACACTATTCTATTGTCAGTTCAATCTTTGTTTTTTTTGCAAAAGTTTTTCAGAAACAAATCAATTGACTTTTACAATGCAAAGGCTGAGGCGAAGGCTAAGGCGGAGCAATGTATAAGATTAAAGGATTATTCTTTCCCTTCGCCTTTGCCTTCGCCTGCGCTTTAGCGCGCTAAGTTATTTTTCCTCTCTTCCACACTTCCAACAATTAAGGAGTTAATCATGAATTTGAAACTCAAAATTGTATTTTTCTATCTGCTCTTATTTTCACTTTCTACCGTAACTCTCTTTGCTCAGAAAAAAGAAAAGATTAGTATAGCTGTATTGGATCTAAAAACACTCAATGTGAGTGCTTCTGCTCATACAGCTTTATCTGAATATCTACGGACTGAACTTTCCAATATTGGCCAATTTACAGTCGTTGAACGGAACATAATGGTCGAAAGATTTAGGGCACAGAATTTCGACCAGTCTGGATGTACCAGTGATGAGTGCATTGTAGAAGCCGGACGATTATTAGCAGTTGATCGCATGATTGCTGGTAGCGTAGGGAAAATTGGATCGATCTTTACAATATCTCTGCGCATGATTGATATAAAGACTGAAGGCGTATTGTTTACAATAACAGAAAGTTGTAACTGTCCCATTGAAGAAGTACTGACAACTTTTTTGAGAAAAGTGCTGCTCAAAGCTATAGGATTATCTCCGGATAAAACACCAGAGCCAGGTCTCAGTAATATACAAGTTGGCGAACAAGGTACATTTAACTTCAAATCAAAACCAGCAGGTGCCAGAGTTTATATTGATGATGAACTTATAGCAGGTGTTACGCCTTTGCAAATAAAAGGTATTACCGTGGGTATTCACCAAATTCGTATGGAAAAAAATAGGTATTACAGTAGCACCCAAAACGTGTTTTTAAATTCTAATGAATTAAAACAAGTGGAACTAACGCTAAAAAAATTAGGAGACTTAGAAACAGATAGCGAAACAAATTTAATTTCACCGAACAAAAAAAGAAGTCAGACAGTTCGTATAAAATCGAATCGCAAGGCGCTTGTATTGTCTTTATCTGTTCCTGGATTAGGCCAGTTTTATTTGGCTA
>CAZVPR010000161.1:0-9417 GCA_964629085.1 uncultured Anaerolineales bacterium | reverse complement strand
CATTTGATTGCCTTAGTATGCAGCGACCCGCCCGATGGGCAAGTACGTTGGACACTTCGGTTACTGGCCGATAAGTTATGTGGTGGATTGCTGAAATATTAGGGAGGCAAATGTGGGCAGAAAGAAAATTTAAACGCGAGCAAACATCATGCTGAAAGGAGCGGCCATAGGTGCATGATAGGAGGAATCCCTCACAACCAGAAAAAATCCCTACAAAATAATTATCCAGTATTGGGCTTGGGGATTCCTAACTAGTCTGTCAAAGGCGCATTAAATCTTTTTATTTGCGAGTTGAGTTTCTACGGAGTTAAAGTCGGAAATTTACAATTCAGTTGGTTGCCATAGGTGAGCAATAACCGCCATTCAGACGTAATCTGGTCAAATGAGAGATCACTGGTCAAGTGCGGGGTTAAACTTGCGACAATATTTGTGATTTCTCCCGGCACATTACTAGATCCAAAGCTTTGACAGACTTCACTAAGCAATAAAGATTGGCTTTTTAATGCCGCCGTAGTATCTTGCACCCAAGAAATCATTTGTCCATCATTGCTTGACCTTGATAATCCAACGAGATCCGTTATTGCGTACAGAGCAATTTCGTCAAGCAATACGTAATTGTGCCAAAGGATATCTCTCGATTGCAAATACTGCCAAAAACTCTGATTGGGTTCGCCATTCTGAGAGATCGAAAAATTTCCGGCAAGAGCCTGATTTTTTAAGATATCTTCTTCACGGATGGATGGAAAAATTGGGATTAAATCTATTTGGGGAGTATCCCGGTAATAAATCAAAAGCCACAACCCCTCAATTTGAGTTAAGGAGCTGTTTAATTGATCTACCCCGATAATCAGGATGTTCTGCTGATTTTCTCCCCCCAACGGTTCTATTATGCTGGGTGTGTTTGCCGGGAAAACAATTTCTTCGTCATTTAGATTGAACTTTGACCCTAACTTAAACCCGGCAAATAGACAAAGGGAAAAAACCAGAATTAAAATTATGAGTCGTAAAACCTTCATGGAGACGTAGGTTTTGAATCCTCACCTGATGCAGATTTTTCAGAAGAAATTGGTTGTGTTATCGATACTCCATTGTTTTCGGCAGCGATCAACTCTCCCAAAGCGTTGAAGATAGGCGTCGTATCACCACTAGACGAAATAAGATTGGTGGCTGATGTCGGATCATTCAGGCAGTAGTAAGAGGCTGCTCCAATGTATAGCTGTGACCTCAGGGTGATGAAAGCTTGTTGGAGCCATTCAACTTGACTAGCAGGTTGATTGAATTGATCCGGATGCCAATCGAAACGCGTGATCCAGATTAACCCGTTTTGATGACCATTTTCTAACATTATCCTTCTCGCATCTTCATAAAATCGTAGGGTAAGGTTTTCCACTTCTTCAGGGTGAGTATCAGGAGAGTAGGCAATTGTTGGTAACCGTATACTTATAATCGATGAGTGGGAGGCTATATCGTGGTAATAAAGATCGTTTAGGAATTGAAGGGAATTTTCATAATTCGAGGCGGGATTTATCCCTGCGGCAATAAGAGTATGTTTCAAGCCCTGATTTCTCAGCGCAAATTGTACCGCTTTTATCAATTCAACGTAAGCCTGGGGATTCGGAGTTACACCCCAACCAAATTCCATATTTGCGTCAGGAAATAATTCAATCGCCAGAACATGATCCGGATACCGTTGAGCTATGGCTAAAGTGAGAGCTATAGTAGCATTGATTTTTGGTCCTGAACTGTCTATTGCCCACGAAGGAGCATTTGTAATTGAGACGATAACAGAGAGATGAGAATTGTTTATGTTTGTGATCGCCCTGTCTAATGCGGACCAATCTGGAGATATTTCTTGTTGGTATTGATAATCTCCCCAATTGAATTCAATAGTGACCCAATCTAGCCCATAGTTGTCGGCGATCTCAATCGATCTTTCTATATGATAGCCCTCGATATCCAAACATGCGCCATATCCAAATTCAGGAGATCCGGGTAAGCCTTCCTCGGCAAATACGATTATCGGAGAGAATGCAAATAGCAGTAATAATCCTGCTGTTGGATAAATATGACGCAATTTCTTCATTTTGAAATTCAAATAGCAACAAAGCCGATGATAAATCCGAGAAATAGGCCAATCAAAGCGCAAATTGCTGCTGGAAAGAGCAACTGTATGAAGAGTGAGTTGCTGATTAGCGGATAGATTTTTGGAAATACGGTTCGAACCGTACTTGATTCTCGGATCATTGGAATAAAGTGATGCCAAAAACTTAATTCAATTCGCTGGAGAATACTCATGGTTCACCTTTAACGCGATGTGGTTGTTTTTAGTATTTTTCCATCAGGCGTGGCAACAACCCTCACAATTCGGGGGATCATATTGCCGCCAGGCCCACTGACAGTTGTTTTGTAAAAGAGCAAATAATTTTTAGCGGCTTCTCGCTGATTTCCTTTGGGGGGATCAATCTTCTTCACTTGAGGTTTTACCCTCGATACTTCTGGGAAGCGGCGAGAAATTTTTTCTGTAATTTTTTTGATGATTTGTTTGTCCACAAGTGCCTCTATTTATTGATCTAACCCACATAACGACTTTGTTTGCGCAAAAATGCGGGAATATCCAGTTCTGATGAGGAAATTGAAGGCAGTGGATTGGGAATTTTCTCTGGTCGTTGCACAACTGGTTCTCGCTGCACGACTTGTTCAACCTTGCGAGGTTGAGCTTGTAATCGTTCAGAGCCAGGAAGAACCTCCTCGAGAGTAGGCGCACCCAAACCAGTGACAACCAGATTGACCTGCACTTTATCGGCCATGTGCTCTTTGGGTGTGGTTCCCATGACAACTTCGGTATCTGGATTTGATTGGTCTTGGAGATAGATCAACGCCTCGCTAACTTCCAATAGGGTCATTTCATTACTGGCAGTGAAATTGGCTATAACGCCCGAGGCCCGGTGCAAGGATACCGTTTCCAGCAAGGGATGATCCAAGGCTTGTTTGACCGCATTTAACGCTTTATTTTCTCCCTCTCCATAACCGATTGCCATCAAGGCGCCTCCGCCCAGTTGCATCAACCGCCGAATGTGGGCAAAGTCCACGTTGATCAGACCGGGTTCTGTGATCAATTCTGTGATGCTTTGAACAGCCTGCCGCAGGACATCATCCGCCAGCCGAAAAGCTGTATCTAACGGGAGATCTTTGGGAGCTACATACAAAAGGCGGTCATTGGGAATAGTGATCAATGTGTCAGCATGTTTTTGGAGTTCATTGAGGCCTTCCATTGCGTTCAATTGGCGCCGACCCATCTCAAATGAAAAGGGAGTAGTGACAACTGCGATGGTCACGATTTTTTGAGATTTTGCGATTTCGGCGACTACGGATATTGCGCCAGTGCCGGTGCCTCCGCCCATGCCGGCCGTCAAAAATACCATATCGGCTCCGTGAAGAGCCTCGGCTATTTCATTGCGACTTTCCAATGCAGCTTCCTTGCCAATGGTCGGTTGGCCGCCGGCCCCTAAACCACGAGTTAACTTTGGTCCGAGTTGAATTCTTTTCAGTGTCTTACTGCGTTCTAATGCCTGTTGATCGGTATTGGCAATGATGAAATCGACGCCATTCAACCCCAATTCCAACATCCGTTCAACAGCATTACTGCCACCACCACCGAGACCAAGCACCCTAATTTGGGGGGGCTTTACGGATGGGATCAGTTTTGTTGGTTTTGTGGGGGCCGTTTGTGGATTTAAGTTCATGGAATACTCCATATATTCGCATTAAGTGGTTCATCTCATAAGTAATAATATTTTTTGTCATTGCAAGGAGGCTTGGCCGACGAAGCAATCTCCTGGTTAAGATTCAGATTGCTTCGCTCCGCTCGCATTGACATTCTTTTTCGTTATTTGTGAGACGGACTAATTAAGTGTTCAGCACTAACTTATCCAGTCTAGATGCAAGAGTTGTACCGTCTGTATCGACGCGATCGACGACGCATCCCCTGTCTCGCAGGTTGCGCAGAATTTTCTCTGGGAAATCGTCTTCCGATCCGATGACAGTAACCCTCTTTGCCTGGGCTGCTTCCTCAACCGAAAATCCCACGGTCGGTTGATGATTTTTAATGAAGGGACGGATAGCATCGAGATGAAAATCGGGGATTCCCCATTCAAACGATGGCAACAATAGGTAGTGCGCAATCGAGGGGACTCCCTTTGGGGTGGCTGATGCCTCGATATATTTTGATTTTTGCAATTTACGGATTTTCTCGGTGATAGGCAATTCATCGCCTTCTGGGGTGAACCAGCCTCGAGCTGAATCTACGAACTTGAAAGCGCCTCCCACCACAGAACTTGAAATGGGCTCTATCCCCTCGAGTTGGATTCCAGCTAGCAACCGCATCATGGTGAGCAATTTATCTGCATGATCTTCATCCACCTCTGTGCCTAAATCGAAAAGAAAGGTGGGTAGGGGTTCGCGAAGCACTGAGCGCGAAATCGCTTCATACCAATCGAAAATGCGGAATCCACATTGATCCTGTTCCTCTGACGGCGTGTGATAAGGATTAGCCCCCGGCCAACGTTCGGGGCCACCTATGCCCCAGTTCAATGGCCGGTCGCCGGCCCAAGCATCTGCTCCAAGAATAAGTTTCTCCAGGATGTCATGATGGCCGCGTCTATCAATACTCGTGAGTGTTTCACGCAGGAAAGCGGTATCCCAAAAGTCGCTGCCGGGTTTCAACGGGGGAAAGATGGGGGCAATATCAAATTGTAGGCATGTTTCCGCTAAGGGGATGAAGAGATCGAGGAAACGCTCGACCAAATCTTCCTGGGCCCAGGTCGCTGCATCCCAGTTTTTCTGTACATTGGGTTTATCGAATAATACGATATGATTAATTCCCCAACGAGCGTAAACTTCGAATAGCAAAACCATTTCATCGCTGGTGGGCATCTTCTCTGGAGTGACATCAAAATGAAGTATTGGTTCAATACCGGCATCTTTTACTCCAGTGATAAAGCTTTCCGGAAGGGCACGAGAAACCGGAGCTTTCATTACCAACCAGGATCCGCCTAACTGCTTTATTACAGGAATCCAATGGGCTAGATCATTCTGCCTGTAGTGGTTGGTGTCGGGAAAATAATGGAAGCCAATTCTGCTCATATTTCAATAGTTTGATGATTAACAAATTGGATAATTCGATACAAGTTGATGCAAGAGCTATGCCAGATTCGCCGTGCTATAATGCTGGGCATGATTCTAGTCACAGGCGGCACAGGATTTGTTGGCCAGGCGCTTATTCGTCATTTGGTTGAAGCTGGTCACGAAGTGCGGACGCTCATTCGGCCCTCGAAACAGTCGCCGCGTTTACCGCGCGGGGTGCCGGTGGAAGTAGCAGTTGCAGGCTTGCGAGACGAGCGCAACCTTCGGGCTGCAATGGTAGGAGTTGACACTATTTATCATCTCGCCGGTGTGGAGCGCAGCGGTGTGGAAGCGGATCTGCTCGAAACAGACGTGCGGGGGACACAAACCGTTGTGGAAGCGGCCCTTGATGTTGGTGTCGACCGCTTTTTCTATATCAGTCACCTGGGTGCTGACCGGGCCTCGGCCTTCCCCATCTTCAAGGCAAAAGCCATTGCAGAAGAAAATATCCGGCGCAGCGGTCTCGATTACACGATCATCCGTGCTGCAATTGTTTTTGGGCCCAATGATGGTTTTTCGACCAGTCTGTCTCAGCTTCTGACCACGATTCCGTTTATATTTCCCATCCCTGGAGAAGGCGATACGATGATCCAGCCCCTTTGGGTTGAGGATTTAGTTACCTGCATGGCATGGGCGCTGGATGATGATGTCACCAGAAATCAGACTTATGAACTCGGGGGCCCTGAATTCTTGACCATGCCAGAGGTCATTGCTACGCTAAAAGATCATCTAAATCTCAGACGCTCTTTGGTATCCTTGTCGCCCCCTTATTTGCGATTATTGACGGTGTTTATTGAGTATTTATTACCAGCCTCTCCAGTTTCTGTGTATTGGTTAGATTATATGGCTACCAATCGGACTTGTTCTCTGGACACCATTCCACGTGTATTCAATTTGATTCCATCCAGGTTTTCTCATCGCCTGGATTATTTACGTGGGACCAATTGGCGCATGGAATTCCTGCGTTCAGCTTTTCGCCGGAGACGATAATGATGAAATCTTGGACATTACGCTTTCTTGACTCTCCCGCTGATATGAAAGCAGCAGAAGATCTGCAAGCGTTGGTGTGGCCCGAAAGCCCAGTCGATGTTGTGCCTGACCATTTATTAATAACCCTGGCGCATAATGGCAGCCCAGTCATTGGAGCCTTCGAAATTCTCGAAGATGGAACGGAATTTCAACTTATTGGTGTGGCCTTTGGTTTCCCCGGGATTGTTGAGACACCTTTAGGCCGGGAATTCAAATATTGCTCGCATCAAATGGGTGTCCATCCCGATTTCGAAAGTCAAGGAATTGGATTTGCACTCAAGCGCGCCCAATGGCAAATGGCCAGACAACAGGGTTATGATCGCATCACCTGGACGTATGATCCTCTTCTGAGCTGCAACGCGTATCTGAATGTCGCCAAATTAGGCGTGGTTTGCAACACTTACAAGCGAGAAGTTTACGGCGAGATGCGGGATGGCTTGAATGTTGGATTTCCATCGGATCGCTTTCAGGTTGATTGGTGGTTAAATACGCCCAGGGTGCAGGATCGGCTTGGTGACCAGCCAGCACCCCGCCTTAAGCTTGATAATTACACCGCCGGGGGTGCTGAGATCATCAATCCTGGGCAATATCAAGAAATTGGGAGTATTCTTCCAACGGCAACGAAGCTTGATTTGCTCGCCTCGACTCCGGCCATAGTCCTCATTGAAATCCCTGCAGAAATTCAAACCCTAAAGCAAATTGATTTTGAGGCCGCAGTAACCTGGCGGCTTCAAACGAGAGAAATCTTCGAAACTTTGTTTTCGGAGGATTATCTCGTAACAGATTTCATCTATCAATCCGGAACTAAGCCGCGAAGTTATTATGCAGCTAGTTATGGACAAAATACTTTTTGATGAAAACGAGCCATGAGAATTGACCAAATTACTCTTCACCACATTCGCATGAAATTACAGTCAGCTTTTGAGACTTCATTCGGTCGGGTAGAAACTCGCGACTGTATCCTGGTCGAAATGAAGGCCGAAGGGCTGACCGGGGTTGGGGAGGTCGTTGCCGACCGTGATCCAGGGTATGCCTGGGAGACGTGTGGTACCGCCTGGGTTACCCTGCAAGATTTTCTCATTCCGGCGATTTTGGGCCAGGATGTTTCTGCCGCTGCTGATTTGCAGAATCGTCTTGCCCCTGTGCGCGGCCATCAGATGGCCAAAGCGGGCCTGGAGATGGCTCTGTGGGATTTGCTGGGAAAGTCACAGAATAAATCCCTTCGAGAACTTTTGGGTGCTACTCGATCTAAAGTCGATGTGGGTGTTTCGGTGGGATTGCAAAAATCAGCGGAAATATTATTGAAAACTGTGGATGAATATCTTGCCCAAGGGTATCGACGGGTTAAGCTAAAGATAAAGCCTGGACGAGATATTGGCGATACTGGAGCTGTGCGACGCGCATTTCCAGATTTGCTTTTGCAGGTCGATGCTAATTCTGCTTATTCTTTAGAAACGGCGGATGCGTTGTTGCCCCTGGATGATCTCGATTTGCTCTTGATCGAGCAACCCTTGACTGATGATGATCTCTGGGATCACAGTAAGCTGCAGAAAAAATTCCGCACAGCGTTGTGCCTGGATGAAAGCATTACCAAACCTCAACATGCCCGCCAGGCTCTGGAAATGGGCGCCTGCCGCATTGTCAACATCAAACCGGGCCGCGTGGGCGGTATCAGCCAGGGAGTGATGATTCACAATTTATGCCAATCTCAAAATGTGCCGGTATGGTGTGGCGGCATGTTAGAAACCGGCGTTGGTCGTGCCTCGAATCTCGCTCTGGCTGCATTGCCCAACTTTCAACTGCCCGGTGATATTTCGGCTACGGAGCGCTATTATGCCGAAGACATCACCAACGAGCAGTTTGTATTAAATGATGATAGTACGGTTGACGTACCCGGTGAACCCGGCCTGGGTGTGTCAATCAATAGGGATGTATTGCAAAAAGTTACCCTAAGAACAATAACCATCTCATAAGATCCAATTCAACAAAGGACTATCATGCCAATTCATGACATATCATTGATGATCAATCCCGAACTCCCAACCTGGCCGGGCGATCCCGGCATCCAACTGGAGCGCGTCAGCAAAATGGAAGATGGCGAAGATGCCAATGTCACACACATGTCGATGGGCGTGCATACCGGGACGCATGTTGATGCGCCGTATCATTTTGTCAGTGTTGATTCTCCCACAGCCGAATCTTTATCTCTCGATGTGCTTTGCGGACCCGCCAGCGTAGTGTATCTCCCAGAGACTGAACTCATCACCGCCCAGGATTTGGAGCAAGCCAAATTGCCATCAAATGTGGAACGCCTCTTGCTTAAGACAAAGAATTCGGAATTGTGGGCTCGGGGCGATAATACCTTCCAAGAAGATTTCGTCGCCCTCAGGGCAGACGCTTCGGAATATCTGGTCGATTTAGGCGTTGAATTGGTTGGAATAGATTATCTTTCCATTGCGCCTTTTTCTGCCCCAGTTCCAACCCACCAAATATTGCTCAAGGCTGGAATAATTGTCGTGGAAGGTCTCGATCTCTCGAAAATTAAGCCGGGATACTATGACTTTTACTGTTTGCCTATGAAAATTGATCAAAGCGATGGGGCTCCAGCCCGGGCGATATTGATATCCTAATAAAATGGAATTTACAAATCTGGTTTTGATCGATATCGATGGACTGCGTCAGGATGTTTTCGTTGACGCTTTGGAGCAAGATCGAATCCCCAACATTGCGCGTCTTTTGGGAGACAACAACCTCACGCGGGGCGCGCAGATCCCGGTGCTGGCGCCAGCTCCGAGCATTACCTTTTGTTCCCAGGCCTGCCTTTTTACTGGAGCCCATCCTAAGGAGAACGGCATCCCGGGAAACCAGTTCTTTGATCGATTTGGCCAATACGGTGATGGGGAGCCGCGGCATTATGCCTTTGATGTAGGGGATACCCTGGCCGCAGATGATGCTGTGCGCGTCTTCACCGATGGCCTGGCTGCTAGATGTTTGCAAACTCCGACGTTATACGAAAAGCTCAAGGAGCGCGGTTGGCAATCGGTTGTCTCGGGAAATATGTACGCCACGGGGGCTGAAACCTGGTTACAACCCTCCTTGGTGGATATTGCCAGGTTTACCAAGGGGGGTAATCTCTTCGGACTTAGTTCAAAAGAATACGACCGTCGTATTTTGGAAGCGACCACAGAATATCTGGATGCACGTGGG
>CAZVPR010000160.1:0-9446 GCA_964629085.1 uncultured Anaerolineales bacterium | reverse complement strand
ACCCGGCAACTCTTAATAAGTTACCGGGTTGCTTAGCTTGCTACTAGAGTTACCAAGACGTTATTTGAGCAACAATTCTGCCAATCTTTCGGGTTTCCAATCAACTACGACCGTGCCGTCGACATCAAAGGTGGGGGTGGTCAGGTTACCATTGGCCCACTTGCGCACCTGATAAGCCGCGGATTTGTTGAGGACGACGTCGATTTCTTGATAATCAATCTGGTTTTCGGCAAACCAGTTTCGAGCTTTCCGACACCCAGGGCACCAATTATTGCAATACATCACCACTCCGCCCTGGGGTAGGTCATCAGAAACCGGGGCAGTTTCTTTGGGGGCAGCTTCAGGATCGATACGATCCAATTCGGCGAACAAGACTTCATTATCCGGCTGGTCATCAATATCATGGATATCGATATATTGGATAACACCTTCTTTATCGAGTATGAATATTGCCCGCTCAGATTTTCCTTCTGATCGCAATACCCCATATCTTTCAGCGACCACCCCATGGGGCCAGAAATCACTCAACAATGGATAAGAAATCTCACCAAGACTCTTTGCCCATGCTTTCAAACAAGGTACATGATCAACGCTTATGCCCAGAACCTGGACATTTCTCGTCGTGAAGGCAGCATATTCTGCCTGGTACGACGGAATCTGGTTCGTTCAGACAGGCGTCCAGGCCAAGGGGAAAAACACGAGAACGACAGTTTTCCCTTGCAACTCATTCAGGTTTACATCTCTCCCCAAATGGCTGGGGAGTTCGAAAACCGGGGCTTTATCGCCAACTTTTAAATTCATAGTGGGAATCTCTCCTTTCAGTATCAGCCCTTATTATTCATATTTCAGTGATTAATGCAAGGCTTTCAAAAAAATACCTCTCAAGGAAGCAAAGGCCAGCTCGAGAGGCAAGCAAGATCGTAGAAATTAAAACGTCAAGCCAGGGCGTTGAAACTGGGTTTCAAGGCGGGATATAAATCTCGGTAGACGGGATAGAGTTTTTCATAGGCCTCTTGATCTGGGCCTGGCGTGGTTCGCCCTGTGATGCTGATCGTACTCTCACAGGCTGTCTCCACATTAGGAAAAATCCCAGCGCCGGTTGCCGATAATAAGGCCGCGCCATAGGCCGCGCCTTCGGCTGTGTTTACGGTGACTAAATCTGCCCCAAACACATCGGCCAGAATTTGACGCCAAAGCGGGCTCTTGGCACCCCCACCTGTGATGCGCACCTGGGTGATCTCCGACAGGCCAGCCGATTTCATTAGCTCGAAGCTGTCGCGCAACCCAAAAGCAACGCCCTCCAGCACGGCACGCGTGAGGTGTGGCAGCGTATGCCGCACAGTCAAGCCGACAAATGCGCCGCGCGCCAGGGGATCGGGATGGGGAGTGCGTTCACCCGTCAGATATGGCAGGAAGAGCAACCCATCGCTGCCAGGGGGAATTTCTTTTGCAGTTTCAAGAAGCGCATCGAAATCCAAGTCCGGGGCAAAAGTATCGCGGAACCAACGCAGGCTGCCCGCCGCCGAGAGCATCACTCCCATCAAGTGCCACTTATCTGGAACTGCATGGCAGAAGGCGTGCAGGCGGCCTTCGGGCTCAATGGCCGGATGATCACTGGCGGCGAACACCACGCCGGAGGTCCCCAAACTGAGAGAGACAATACCCTCTTTGACAGCGCCGGTACCCACCGCAGCGGCAGCCTGGTCGCCGCCGCCTCCGGCGACCGGGATACCGACCTTTAGACCGGTATCTGCGGCCGCACTTGGAGAAAGAAATGACGTCACTTGGGTACCTTCGAATGTCGGAGGAAGCCATTCGGAAGGAATATCCAAGGCGTTTAACACATCAGCTGACCAATCCCGTTCTTTTACATCAAACAAGATGGTACCTGCGCCACCAGCCCGGTCGATAGCATATTCATCGGTCAGCATATAACGTACATAATCTTTTGGCAAAAGGATATGACGGGTCTTTGCCCATACTTTGGGTTCATTTTCTTGAACCCAAAGTATCTTGGGAGCGGTAAAACCCGTCAGGGCATCGTTGCCAGTGATTTGGATGAGTTTCTCTTTTCCTAATCGAGAACGGATTTCATCACACTGTGAACCCGTGCGCTGGTCGTTCCAGAGAATTGATGGGCGGAGAACCTCCCCATTATCGTCGAGCAACACCAAACCATGCATTTGCCCGGTCAGGCCAATTCCCGCAACGGTGTGCGGATCGATCTTGCTCTCAGAGACAACCTGTCGAATGCTTTTTACGGTCGCATCCCACCACAAGGCCGGGTCTTGTTCAGTCCACAATGGCTGAGGCGTTTCAAAATCATATTCATGAGCAGCCACGCCAACTACTTGCCCACTTTCATCCATCAACAAGGCTTTGGTGGCGGTGGTGGATGAGTCAATTCCAATGAAATAGGTCATTTTGCACACTCCAATCCTAATTTCTCAAACCGCTTTATCACAGAGGTGTCGAAATCAGCGCACGCCAAATAACAATTCGACGGTAAGCTGGTCGAGGCGTTCATACTGCAACCCGCGGGCACCCAGCGCCGGGCGGTCGAAGGTTTGGGCCTTCAAGGCAGCAGCCTTTTCGGCAGAGTAAGCGCCTTTATAGGCATCCATCGAGCCGTCGTCGGCATTGATCTCTGCCAGAATGGCTTGAATCTCTGCATCGGCATTGTACTTTTCGGCTTTCTCTTTGAGGATCAGATAGGTGCGCATGCAACCACGGGCGAAATCTTTGACCCCTTCGTAATCTTCCGTGCGATAAGCGTGGGCGTCGAAGTGGCGGCTGCCATCGTAGCCATTATCTTCCAACAGTTTGACCAGGAAGAAAGCGCTTTTCAGGTTGACGGCCCCAAAGCGGAAATCCTGATCGTATCGCCCGAAGGCCTGATCGTTGAGGTCGATGTGGAACAGTTTGCCCGCATCGATGGCCTGGGCCACATTGTGGGTAAAATTCAAACCGGCCATGTGCTCGTGGGCTACCTCAGGGTTAACACCGACCATTTCGGGGTGGTCCAGCGTCTCAATGAATGCCAGCATATGCCCGGTGGTGGCATTGTACATATCACCGCGCGGTTCGTTGGGTTTTGCTTCCAGGGCAAACTTGAGCTCATAGCCCTGATCACGGACGTACTCACAAAGGAAATTCATGGCATCACGGTTGCGCTGGATAGCCGCGACGGGGTCCTTGGCAGCGTCGGTCTCAGTGCCTTCACGACCGCCCCAGAAGACATAGATATTGGCGCCTAGTTCAACACCCAGATCGATGGAATTCATCGTCTTCTGCAGTGCATAGGCACGCACTTTGGCGTCATTGGATGTGAATGCGCCATCTTTGAAAGCTGGATCGGTGAATAAGTTGGTGGTCGCCATGGGGACAACGATGCCGGTCTCATCCAGGGCCTTCTTGAAATCGGCGACGATCTTATCACGCTCGGTGGGTGTGGCATCGATGGGCACCAAGTCATTATCATGGAAGTTGACGCCATAAGCTCCAACGTCAGCGAGCAGGTGCACCAACTCCACGGGGGATTTTGCCGGGCGAGTAGGCTCACCAAAAGGATCGCGGCCAATGTTGCCAACGGTCCAAAGTCCAAAGGTAAATTTGTTTTCGGGTTTGGGGGTGTACATATTTATTCTCCAATTTCTTTTATTAGGACACGGATTACATGGATTTCGCGGTTATTTTTGGCATTGGCGTTACTTTAGCAATCATTGTCCGATTGGATTACCTGTATGTTATGTTTTCTTTCTTGTTGTTGATTTTCTAATGATAAGTTCTGTGGGAATTTTCAATTGCTTATCAAAATCATTTTCTTTGTTCAGCATCTTGATCAAATGGGTTGTGGCCTGCTCGGCCATTTCGAATATCGGCTGCTGGACGGTGGTCAGAGGAGGCCAGATCTGTTCGGATAGGGGGATATTGTCAAAGCCGGCCACCGACACATCTCCGGGGACTCTCAATCCGGCATCAAATATTGCGGCTATGGCACCAGCAGCCATCTCATCGTTGTTACAGAAAATCGCTGAAGGGCGCGGCTCTATGGTGAGCAGTTCTTGAGCCGCGGAAACCCCAGAACTAAAATGGTCATCACCATAGGCGACTAGGGTCGGGTCAAAGCTTATACCAGTTTCTGCCAGAGCCTGCTGGAATCCGGCAAAGCGATCGTGAGGGGCCTGTTGTTCTTCAGGGCCGTGGATGAAACTAATGCGGGTATGCCCCAGACTGATCAGGTAGCGAGTTATCTCACTTGCACCGCGAACATCCGATGTGGTGACAAAGGGTCGATCGTGGGTGCGATCTTTGGGAGATAGGGATATAAAGGGGATTCCCAAGACTTCCAGTTCACAAAGCAACTTTTCTGCGTTATCCGCCGGTGGGGTGAAGATCAGGCCATCCAACAAGCGCTGGGAAACCATGTTTAGTATCTCAGTGATATCTTCTTCCCGATTGACATCACAGGGATGCATCAAGGTGTGATAACCGAATTTTCGACCAGTTTCCAAAACCCCTTTCTGCACATCTTGAATATAATGCCAACTGGCATTGTGGAAAATCAAACCCAACGTGTAGGAATTTCCCGACGAAAGGCGTCTGGCAGGTAAGCTGACTACATAGCCAAGCGCATCAATGGCTATCTGCACTTTTTCCTGGGTAGCTTCTTTTACAAAAGGCTCATTGTTAATGACGCGCGAGACAGTCTTGAAAGATACCCCTGCATAATTGGCTACATCTCTTATCGTAACTTTCGCCATCAAATCTCCGCCAGAAATTTCATTCATTGACACCGGTGTCAATCAGGATATCGCAAAATGACACCGGTGTCAAGAAATTCGAAAAAGAAGCTTGACTTCTTGAAGAAGTCAAGCTTTTCAAATTTATATCTCAGCGTTCGAGAATGGCTTCAATCTCCTTCATTTGGTCCACAGACAGCGGCCCGTGTTCCAGGGCACCACAATTGTCTTCCACTTGAGCGACGGTGCGGAAGCCCGGGATGGGCAAAGTCTGCGGGCTGCGGGCCCACAACCAGGCCAACGCACCCTGGGCCAGGGTACGCCCTTCACTGGTGAGGATTTCGCGTACGGCCTCCATTTTGCTCAACCACTTCGGGTTGGGGACTCCGTCTTTGAAATAGGCCATCCATTCGGGGCTGTTCACGCCGCGCACATCATCATTGGCGGGCTTGGTGTGGGCGGTATATTTTCCCGTCAACAAACCCATGGCCAGAGGGCCGCGGTTAATGGCCGAGAGTCCATATCCCTCACAGAGTGCAACCACGGCCGGGTTATCTTCGAGGACGTTGAGTTGTAGTTGAATGGCGGCACAATTCTTGCCTTGAGCGAAAACCTCGGCTCGTTCGGTGAAGTCTGTGCTCCAGCCATAAGCGCGGATTTTCCCTTCGGCAACCAGATCCTCGAGGGTATCGCGCACGGGGAGGGCATCTTCAGGGGGATACCCGTTATTGTGGAACTGGTATAAGTCAATATAGTTGGTGTTCAATCGGCGCAGTGAAGCTTCGCAAGCCTGGCGGATGTGGTCCGGTTCAGCGCTGGAACCGGTTACCTGACGGGTTTCTTCGTCGAAGATATTCGAGAATTTGGTGGCGATGATCAAATCTTGCCGTTTGCCATCAAAGGCACGCGCCAACACTCGTTCGCTGTGTCCAGCTCCATAAACATCGGCGGTATCGAAAAAGGTGATCCCCAAATCCAGGGCACGGTGAAGGGCGCGCATCGATTCGGTGTCATCGACTTCGCCCCAACCTAAGGGGATTTCACCCTGCCAAAAAGGGCCACCGATGGCCCAGCAGCCTATCCCCAGGGCGCTGACTTTTATTCCAGTTTTTCCAAGCTCACGTGTAAGGGTCATGGTTTACCTTGAAATTGGTTAGATTATTCTTTGAGCGTAATGCTACCTTCAAGCACAGTATCAACCTGAATGTCGGAGTGTAGATCAGGTTGCTGGCCGCCAACATAAACCTTGAATTCGCCCGGCTCCAAAATCCAATTGCCGCCAGCATCAGCAAAAGATAACTGATCAGCATTGATTTTAAATTCCACGATCTGTCTTTCATCAGGAGCCAAATGAATGCGTTCGAAGCCTTGTAACTGAACCAAAGGAACTGACAATGACGCCTGGACATCCCGGATATACAGCTGCACCACTTCATCGCCAGCCATTGGGCCGCTATTTTGCACTGTCACCTGGATGTATAAAGGTTCACCAGGTTTTACGGAATTAGGGCTGATTTGGAAATTGCTGTACGAGAACGTTGTGTAGCTCAACCCAAAACCAAAAGCATAGAGGGGGTCACCAGTGAAGTAGCGGTAGGTGCGATTCTTCATGGAATAATCTTCAAAGGGAGGCAGATCATTCACCGATTTGTAGAATGTCACCGGCAAACGACCGCCGGGATTGGTCAGGCCAAAAATGGCTTCTGCAATCGCAGTGCCCCCAGCCTGCCCAGGGTACCAGGCTTCGATAATGGCGGGAATGTGTTTGTCCGCCCAATTGATGGCAACAGCGCTGCCGTTCATCAGCACAAGGATTATGGGTGTGCCAGTAGCGTGCACGGCTTGCAGTAATTTTTCTTGAATGGACGGCAGGTTCAAGTGGGCACGGTCACCTTTGCTAATTTCACCATCGGGATTGCCTTCATCTTGCCCTTCTTCACCTTCAATTTGCTGCGATAAACCCATCACCAAAATGGCTACTTGTGATTGACGCGCCAACTGAACAGCTACTTCAAACCCATCCTGCAAATCGCCGATCACTTCACATCCTTTAGCATGATAGATTTCAGTCTTTGGGGCAGCAAGACTGCGCAGGCCTTCCAGCACAGAAACAGGTTCTCTGGGCGTGCCGTGATAATTGGCATTCAACACTATGGTCTCAGCCGCATGAGGCCCAATTACGGCCAAAGAATTGATCTCATCTTTATCCAGGGGCAGCAACGCGTCTTGGTTTTTCAGCAAGATCAGTGATTGGCGGGCCGCTTCTAAGGCTAACTGGCGATGCTCCGGGCAATCGACAATTTCATAGGGGATTTGTGCATATGGCACGTTCGCATCAGGTTCGAACATCCCCAAAAGGAAACGGGCCTTGAATAACCGTTTGGCAGAACGGCCGATATCTTCTTCGGTGAGCAATCCTTGCTCAACAGCATCCGTCATTTTGCCATAAATGCAGGGAATATCGTAGGTGCAGCAGCATTCCAAATCGCAGCCATTCTTAACAGCCAGGGCGGCCGCTTCAGCGGGCGTTTCGACCAGGAGGTGGTGCTTGTAGATATCATCGATGGCACCGCAATCGGAGACCACATATCCTTCAAAGCCCCACTCGTCTCTAAGAATCTCCTCCAGCAACGTTGGGCTGGCACAGGCCGCTTCACCATTGACCCGGTTATACGCGCCCATAATCGAATACGCTTTGGCTTCAATGATGCTGGCCTTGAAAGCCGGCAGGTAGGTCATGGCCATATCGCGTTTTGATGCTACAGCATCAAAGCTATGACGTTGGTCCTCGGGCCCACTATGCACTGCATAATGTTTTGGTGTCGCTACGGATTTCAGATATTTGGGATCATCCCCTTGCAGCCCCCTGATGAATTCAACGCCAATGCGTGAGGTCAGGTAGGGATCTTCGCCGTAAGTCTCCTGGCCGCGCCCCCAGCGTGGATCACGGAAAATATTTATGTTCGGGGACCAAAACGTCAAACCCGTGTACGCTTCCCTGACATTTTCTCGCACAAATTTGTGGTATTTGGCACGCCCTTCATCAGAAATGGCAATCGCAATTCGGGAAATTAAATCAAGATTCCAGGTGCTGGCCAGCCCAATAGCTTGCGGAAATACGGTTGCCAATCCAGCCCGAGCCACGCCATGAAGAGCTTCGTTCCACCAATTGTATTTGGGCACACCCAGCCGTTCAATTGCGGGCGCCGAGCTGCCAAGTTGGGCAATTTTCTCTTCCAGGGTCATGCGTGCGACCAGATCGTCTACACGTTCAGCCACTGAAGCATTGGTGTCTAAATATAATGAGTTTTCTTGGGCATTTTTCATAGCAATTGGATTCCGATCGGGCATACAAATATTCTGTCTTTGACAAACATTTTGTCTGGCCCTGTGATGTCAAATTGACCCACCAGGCAGATTTCATCGCTCAAGGTCATCAGGGAGAGAATTGATTCGATGCGTTGTTATCGATGACATTTTTCCTCTTTATCTATTTCTAGACCCGACACTTTTGGAAAAAGCATGACTTGGACACGGATTGACACTGATCGCACAGGCGTGCCTTCGGCATCACGGATTTTTTATAATGAAAAAAATAATTATCCATGTTCACCGACGCCTGAGGCGGTCTTCAACCGACGCGCCGTTGGCGTCCGTGAAATTTGTGTACCAAATAGAAACTGTTGGGCAGCTAGTAATTAGCCTATTTCATTCTTTTGAGTTACATCTCGATACCATTTGGCGCTGGATTTAGGAATACGTTTCTGGGTTTCGTAATCCACATAAACGATACCAAAACGTTTTGTATAACCAAACGCCCATTCAAAATTATCCAGGAACGACCAGGCAAAATATCCTTTGACTGGCACACCAATCTGGATGGCTTTATGGGTCATCTCCAAATGGCGCTTGATGTAAGATAGGCGATCCTGGTCGTCAACCTGCCCATCTGGGCCAACTTCATCAGGGAAGGCGGCCCCATTCTCGGTAATATAGATGACCGGGAAGTTGTAATCGAAGTGCAGACGCCCTAACATGTTGTATAAACCTTTTGGATATACTTCCCAATCCATTTCGGTGATTTCATCACCTTGAAATACGGTTTGTGGTAGATTTTCTGCTTCGCTAATTTCGTCAGACCTGGCAATCCCTCGGGTGTAGTAATTAATCCCCAAATAATCAAGCGGTACTGCGATTGCCGCCATATCACCCGGCTGAATGAAATCCAATTCGTTTCCAAAACTGTCCACCATATCCTGGGGATAGCCGCGTCCAACCAACGCATCCAGGAACCACCGATTGATATAGCCATCTACCCAGGTGGCAGCGATTCGATCCGCTATGCTGGGGGAGGCCGGCTCTTGAGGCGTCAAATTTAGGACAATGCCCACATTTGCATTCGGGCAGTTGTCCCGGATGACCGGAACAGCCAGGCCATGAGAGACCATGAGATGATGCGCAGCTGCAACGGCAGTTTCCATGTTTGAAATCCCAGGAGCGTGGCGCCCTTCTTCGTAACCGACAAAAGCACTGACCCAGGGCTCGTTGAAAGTGGTCCAGTTCTTGACCCGATCACCGAGAGCACGAGTGACAACATCAGCAAACTCGACAAATGCATCCACCACCATGCGATCGGGCCAACCACCCTGATCTTCCAAAACCTGAGGCAAATCCCAGTGATATAAAGTAGCGAACGGTTCGATA
>CAZVPR010000159.1:0-9522 GCA_964629085.1 uncultured Anaerolineales bacterium | reverse complement strand
CCTCGACAAATTTCCCCTGCCAGACAATTTTTGCAAGCTTGGCAAAGATCATCTTCTACTTTGAGCATGATGGTACGCGCAGTCCCTACAGACATGTGCGCAATTGTACCGTATTATTCAGATACAGTTTGTAAGATTTACTCAACAGCGGCAATAATCCCGGCGTCACCATCCACCCTGATCCGGATTCCAGGCCTGATACGCTCAATGGGAACCTGATCCACACAAGGAATTTCAGCAATGATGCAGCCGACGGCTGTGATGGTCTCGCATTCAGCGTTGACGATCGCGGCAGGAGCCTTGTCAGCGTGCTTGAGACGGTAAAGGGTATACGACCCCACTGTGGAACCCTTGCCGGTGGGGAACACCAAAACCTTGTCAGCAATCGATTGCCCCTCGAGTTCGTGACCGCGCTCGACGACAATGCCAGTTTCAGGATCAACACCACCAAAAAAGGAAATGCCCATTCCGGTGACCAATGCTTCTCCTTCGGCAATTCCTTTGTATATCGTGCGGCCTTTTAATTTCATTTTTGCTGAAATGTGATCTTATCTTTCCGCGTGCAATTCGGCTTGCCACTGTTCGAAGAAGTTTTCCAAAAATTTGTGTCTTGCTTCGGCTAATGCGCGCCCGCTTTTTGTGAACATTCGTTCTTTGAGTTTACTTAGCTTAAAGAGATGCTCGTGATAAGGTGTATGAGGCTCATCGGGTTCTTTTGCCCCACTTTGCAAAAATTGCAGCGATGGCTCGGTATGTAGAGGCTGTTCTGCCATGACGGCGTACGCGATTGAGCGGACCGCCCCGATTGCGCCGATGGCATCGAGCTTGTCTGCATCGAAGAGAACTTGCGCCTCAATAGTCTGGGGTTGCTCTCGTTCATCTCGAAAGCGATGTGCCCGGATGCAGTGCTCAACCGCTCGAATGCGTTCTTCCGGCCAATTTTCAGCCACGAGGATTTGTCGAGCAAATACAGCAGATTTATGTTGATGACCCTCGCGGCTGGCTTCCACACCAGGGCCCTCTGCATCATGGAGCAGCGCCGCAACCCTCACAACTTCGAGATCCGCACCTTCAGCTTTGGCCAATCTTTCAGCCATTCGATAAACACGCAAAATGTGGTCGAAGCCGTGGACAGGGTCATTTTGCGAATACCAGGATTGGGCAGTTTCGAGATTAGGCATAGGTCTTAGTTGTCAGGAGGCAGGATAATGTTAATTGGACAGAGCCCCCCAAAACTTCGTCCATTACCAGGGCAAAAAGGCTTCAATATTGCCTGAAGTCAGCAATATGATCGCTCCGACAATCAATATTAAAACTAAACCACAAGAAAATACTTTTACAGTTAACTTTAGGATGGCTTTGAGCAGCCACCATAGGACGATTATGACAACAATCACAGCTAAGACAATGAGAATTTGATCAGCCATAGGAACCTCACATCGGATAGATTTGACCTTTTTTAATCACAGTTTTTACCAGATTACCACCAAAGCGGTAACCTAAATGTCGATAGTCGGACTCCTGCAACAATAACATATCTGCTTGTTTTCCAGGCTCAAGTGACCCAATACGGTCTGCACGGCCAATGGCCTGGGCAGCATTGAGCGTTGCTGCCACGATGGCTTGCGCCGGGGTCAGTTTCAAATATCGGCAAGCAAGGGCAATGGCAAACTGCATGCTTTCACACCAAGCTGTGCCAGGATTTAAGTCAGTGGCAATTGCTAGTATGCTGTTAGCATTGAGAAAATCTTTTGCCGGCGTATAGTGCCCCTCAGCCAAACCAAAAGGAGTACATGGCAATGAAACGGCAACTGTATCAGAATCCCCAATTACGGCAATATCATCAATAGAAGTAACCACAATATGATCGGCAGAAGCTGCGCCCAACTCTGCGGCCAGAGAAACTCCGCCCAGGTTTTCGAATTCATCGGCATGGATTTTTAAGGGGAAACCAAGATCAAGCGCTTTTTCCAGTACTTGGCGTGATTGTTCAAGCGTGAAGGCACCCGTTTCGCAAAATACATCGACATAGGGAAAATCATTCCCCGGTTGGTCTTTAGGCAGGTTTTGATCCCGTGCCCAATCTTTTAACGCCGGAAGCATTTCTTGACATACCTTTGTGATGTAGGCATCTGTATCACCATCCATTTCCGGGGGGACTGCGTGCGCCCCAAGGAAGGTCGGAACTAATTCCATGGGCCCCTCGGCATCCAGGGCAAGTATCGCATCAAGTGTCTTCAATTCGGTTTGAGTATCTAGACCATATCCACTTTTAACTTCAGCTGTGGTTGTGCCATTGGAAAACATACGCTGTAATCGCGGGCGTGTTTCTGAAATTAAAGTTTTTAAAGAAGCCGCCCGGGTTTTGGCCACCGTTGAAACGATACCCCCGCCAGCATTCATAATTTCCATATAGGTTTTCCCCTGAAGGCGCATCTCGAACTCGGCAGCCCGATCTCCTGCCCAAACAGCGTGGGTATGTGGGTCAACCAACCCCGGCATCACTACACTTCCATTTGCATTCAGTTCTTCTTCGTCTTCGTAGATAGCACGCATCTCGTCACTGGGGCCCACAGCCGTGATGATCCCATCTTCAACAAGCAAGGCACCGTTTTCTATAATTCCTAAATCCCCAAGATCATTTCCCCGCTGAGGCCCACCCGCGATAGTGATCAACTGATTAGCAGAATGGATTAGCATTATTCCAACCTCCAACTTCAGAATTAGATAGATTATGCCATGCTAATTCTGTTTGCACAAAGAAGAAATCTTAAAGTTTACAGACACCTATCAGTACAAAAGTCTTATTTGCAATTTCTTAAGGTTGTGAGTATAATCGATCAAACCTTAAAACATTTTGTTATTGGGGATTGATTCTAAGAATTAATGATTGTCAATGAAATTTAAGATTCTTTGTATTGAAGGAAAATACGCTGGTAGGCCAATCTTCGCCTCTCAATTGGAGGCACAGGGCTATAGGGTCAGGAGTACACCAACCGGCAAAGAGGCCTTAGATTTCCTCTCCAAAGAAAAGCACCATGTTGTAATTGTAAATGCGCCTTCAATGCGTACGACCGGCTTACGTATTTGCCAATCATTACGCGACAAAAGAAAAAAATTATCAATAATATTAATCATCAATCAGGATATTTCTCTTTCCACCGAAAATACTTCAGCCGATGTAATTTTGTCCTTACCCTTTACGGTTCGGAAATTAAATAATCGCATCAAAGAATTTTTGCCATCAGAAGGTACCAAAACTATCAAAGCTGGGAATCTCCAATTGGATCTAGGAACCCATCAGGTACGTTGTCAGGGGCGCACAGCCCATCTTACCCCAAGATTGTCGTGTTTATTGGAAATCTTGATGCGGCGTGTTGGAGAAGTTGTCGAGCGCGATGAATTGTTTAGAAAGGTTTGGGACACAGACTTCACTGACGATACCCGCACTCTGGATGTGCACATCAGTTGGCTCCGCAAAGCGATAGAAAAAGACCCCCGAAAGCCGAAATTTATTGTAACCCTACGTGGTGTTGGTTACCGGTTGGACGTGTAATCACTTTTCCCAATCACCCACAACAATATACGCTGTTATTATTTAATGGATTTCTATCCTGTCTGATTTAGGCGAGAGTATCAGCGTTTTGAAACACAATTACAATTAATCTCGCCTGATATAATGGGATAATTAGAACTTAAGTTCTTCATTTTGCTAATAAAAACTATGAATCAAATATACTTTGGTGACAACTTGTCCATACTGCAAGAAATGGCCGATGAATCAGTTGATCTGGTGTACATTGATCCCCCATTTAATACTGGGCAACGCCGAAAACGTACTCAAATTAAAATCAAGCGTTCACCTGACGGGAATCGGACTGGATTCAAAAGCCACAAATATGAAGTCACAGAGCTGGGAACGAAGGAATATAATGACATATTTGACGATTACCTGGCATTTCTAGGACCAAGACTCGAAGAAGCCTATCGGATATTATCAAAAACTGGCACCCTCTATTTCCATATCGACTATCGCGAAGTCCATTATTGCAAAATTTTGCTGGATAATATTTTTGGGCGAGAGTGCTTTTTAAATGAAATTATTTGGGCGTACGACTACGGTGGCAGGTCAAAGAAGAAATGGCCCGCGAAGCACGATAACATCCTGGTCTACGTAAAAAACCCAGAAACATATACTTTTAATACGGAAGACATTGACCGAATTCCCTACATGGCCCCTGGCCTTGTTGGAGAGGAAAAAGCCAAAAAAGGCAAACTTCCCACGGATACCTGGTGGCACACTATTGTGACAACTACAGGAAAAGAGAAAACCGGTTATCCCACCCAAAAACCTCTGGGTATTCTCAAGCGCATCGTACAAGCTTCATCGAATACCGACGATGTTGTGCTGGATTTCTTCGCAGGAAGTGGCACGACGGGTGCAAGTTGCATTGAACTGGGGCGGAAATTCATTTTGATCGAAAACAATCCCCAAGCACTTCAAGTAATGGCGCAACGGTTCAATGGAAATATTCCAATTGAATGGATTGGGTTCGACCCAACCCCGTATCAAGAATAAACAATCGGCCCTTAGTAGAAACTGAGGGCCGATTTTCAACGATTATTGAATTTAGACCAGGTTTTAAAAACCTGGAAGGTCTTTGGATTTATCGGATAAATTTCCAAGTAGCGGGAAGCAGCAACGCGGCAACAACCATTTTTATTATGTCACCGATGATAAATGGGTAAAATCCCAAAACCAGAGCGTTTTTCAAGCTGCCAACAAATACCGCCAGCCAAAGAACACCAAAGCCATAGATCAAGATCTGACCGATCAGGAAAGGCACAAAGGCTGTCTGGAATTCTCGCTCAAGGCCGCGTTCCGCCAATCGCCCAACGGCATAGGCGGCAACGACAAACCCCAATAAATATCCACCGGTAGCACCCGTCAGATATGTCAGACTTGCCTCGCCTCCCGCAAAGACGGGAAAACCAACCAATCCCAATAGAATGTAAACTGTCATGCTGCCAACGCCACGGTACGCACCAAGCGCGGCACCGACCAACAAAACCGCCAGTGTTTGTCCTGTAATGGGCACAGGAGTAAAGGGTAAAGGGATTCTAATTTGGGCGAATGCTGCTACCAGCAGGCTTCCGGCAAGAATTAAAATCAGATCTCGAACTCGCTCGTTTAGATTGGGAAAATATCTTTGCGTGAGTGATGTTGCGATGGTGGTATGCATATGTTTACCTTTAATTAGCAAAGTTTTCTTTGAGCAGATCTTCTAGCGTGGGCTGGCCGATCTCCTGCAATTCATAACGCACTCGTTGGGAGGGCTTATTGATCTTCAAGATTCGGCCCAAGTCAATGGGGGTACCAATAATCACTAGATCTACATCGGCGTTGTTGATGGATTGCTCCAGTTCTTTCATTTGCGCATCCCCATAGCCCATAGCCGGGAGCACATTCCCAGTGGTGGGGTACTTGGCATAGGTTTCCTTTATTGAACCGACGGCAAAGGGGCGCGGATCGATGATTTCGGCAGCGCCGAAGCGACGGGCTGCCACCCAACCGGCACCATAAGCCATTTCGCCGTGTGTCAGTGTGGGGCCATCTTCGACCACCAGGACGCGTTTCCCTCTGATTTGGGCAGGATCATCCACAAATAAGGGTGAGGCACCTTCGATGATTGTCGCCTCAGGTTGCAGAGCTCGCAAATTCTCGGTCACAGCGATGACGTTTTCAGCATCCGCCGTATCGACTTTATTGATCACAAAGACATCCGCTGTGCGAGCTACGGCTTCTCCGGGATGATAGCTGACCTCATGGCCAGGACGGTGCGGATCGGCCACAACAATCGAAAAATCTGAGACGTAGAAAGACAAGTCATTATTGCCGCCATCCCACAGGATGATGTCAACTTCCTGCTCAGCCTGGCGCAAGATGGCTTCGTAATCGACGCCAGCATAAACGATGACATCATTAACAATGTGAGGCTCGTATTCTTCACGTTCTTCGATGGTACAGTCGTGCTTATCCAAATCGCTTAGTTCAGCAAAACGCTGCACAGCCTGTTCGACCAGGTTGCCATAGGGCATTGGGTGGCGAATGGCAGCCACTTTGAAACCCATTTCGCGCAGTATCAGAGACACTCGGCGTGTAGTTTGGCTTTTCCCTGAACCGGTGCGCACGGCACAAACGGATACAACCGGCTTGGTCGATTTAACCTGGGTTTCTTTGGTCCCCATCAAGCGGAAATCCGCACCTGCAGCCAAAACCTGGGAGGCTTTGTGCATTACATATTCATGAGGCACATCGCTATAGGCGAAAATGACTTGCTCGATCTCTTTCTCATCGATCAAGCTGACCAGATCGTCCTCTGGGAAAATTGGGATTCCCTGGGGATATTGGGACCCTGCTAATTCAGCAGGATATTGGCGTCCTTCGATGTTGGGAATCTGGGTTGCAGTGAATGCCACAACTTCATAATCAGGATTATCCCTGAAAAAAACATTGAAGTTATGAAAATCGCGCCCCGCGGCGCCCATGATTAGGGTTTTTGCAGGCATTAAAATGCTCCTTAAAAATGATCTAATCGGTCTGCGTGGTCTCTACTTTTGGGAAATGTCGAATTCGGACTTCCAGACCATGGACAAATTCGACAATGGATATTATGAAATCAGGCGATGAGATTTGCAAGATGCATGTTTCCTCATCGCCTGATTACGTTCATCACATTACTTCTGGCGCTCGTATCGCCAACAATCGCAAGGCATTTGCCAGCGTTATTTTGGCCGCTTTCATCAAACGCAAGCGCGCCGCTCGCTGACCCTCTGTATCCGATTGGAGTACCGGTACGACATGATAAAAACTATGAAAAGCCGTCGCCAGGTCGAACGCATAGGTTGCCATTACCAGGGGCCGGTATTCCTTAGCAGCCTGCTGCAAGACCGCAGGGAAACGGGAGATCATCTCGATCAGTTCGATTTCATGGGGTTCTAATTCATAGTCAAACTCAGCTTCGGATGGGAAATCACCAGCTTTGCGCAATATACTGCTGGCGCGTACATGCGCGTTCTGAATATATGGGCCGGTATGCCCATCGAAACTTAAGGCCTCGTCAATATGGAAAACAATATCTTTATTGTTATCGACGGAAAGCATGGCGTAAGCTAAAGCGCCCATCCCCACTTGCATGGCCACATCCTGGCGTATTTCTTCTGCGAGGTCAGGATTCTTCTCGGCGATCTCGCCCAAAACGCGCTCAATGGCTTCATCAGCGACATCCTTGAATAACACCAAGCGCCCTCTTCGTGCAGACATAGCTCCCTCGGGCAGGCTCACGAATCCATACCCCAGGTGGTAGCACTTTTCTGATTGGGGGAAGCCCCACAACTTAAGGATTGCGAAAGTCTGCTGCATATGCAGGCTTTGGCGCACATCGATTACATAAACCGAACGATCCACCTGATACTTTTCAAATTTATCCTTCGCCAAGGCCAGGTCTTTGGTCAAATAGAGGGTCGTGCCATCGTTGCGCAGGATAACATTCGTGCGGAATTTTTCTTTTTTGAGTCCCAATTTTTCATCGATCTTGACGATCACCGGGCCGCCTTCGGGACGCTCATCGTCAGCAATGCCCTTCTCGACCAGTTCCTCGACAATCTCCTTCGAAGGATAATCCACCTCACTCTCGAAGAACCAGACATCGATATCAATATCCATCAATTGGAGAATATCGCGCAGTTCTTCCATGCTCCATTCGCGCGTTTCAAACCAAAGTTTGCGTACATTTGTATCGCCTTCATCCCACTTGCGGTACATCTCGCGGCGTTCGGCATCGTAGGCCTCACGTTGGGCAATCTCTTCGGGCGATTCACCCTCCTTCTCGGTCAGCAACGCAGTGGCTTCCACATAAATTTTGAGCAGCCATTGGCCGCGCTCGTGAATGTCCTCAGGTTCCTGTCCTTTGTAGAACTTATCATAAGCCCAAAGCACGGTGATTACACCAAGACCAATATCACCCGGATAAGAAGCACGAATCGTATCGAACCCGGCAAATTCCACCAGGCGCGACAAAGTTTCACCCAAAATAGCATTGCGATAATGACCGATATGGAAAGAATGGTGCGTATTTGGCTGGGCATACTCCACCATGACCCGCTCGCTCTTCGGCTGCCCGCGGCCAAATTCATCACCCTGGGTCAAAACCGTATCAACCACACGCCGGCTGAGCTCTCCAGGGGCGAAATAAAGATTGAGATAGCCTTTGACTGCTTCAAGACGCTCAAAGCCCGCCGGTTCACCCAGATAAGCAGAGACTTCTTCTGCCAACTCTTGCGCTCGTGCCGGCACATTGACCTTTTTTCCGGATCGAGCCTCTTGGGCTGCTACCTGGAAGAAAGATGTCGAAATGCCCCAGCCCCCGCTAAATGGAATCGGGTTCCATTGGATCTCTTCGGGAGCAGGAAAATCGTTTTCTCTGCAATATTGCTGAATTTGCTCAGTGATCGATTGGTGTATGGCTTCAAACATGATAGACCTTAGAAAATAATCAAGATTCCGTTGGGCGGGCTTCTGCGGCAGAGGATTATATCACGCTCAAAGGGGCAACTAATCCTACAGGAAACGCAAAAAGCGGGAGCTCAACTGAAAGCTCCCGCCGGGGTGTCATCTCAAGAAAAGATTTTGCCGGACTACTTTTCGAGGGCTGCCAGTTGCTTCATCAGGCGGCCCTTTCGTCGCGAGGCATTATTTTTATGGATGATTCCTTTTTCAGCGGCTTTGTCCAGCGCGCTAACAGCCGTCATTGTGGCTTCGCGGGCGGCATCAACATCACCACTCTCGATAGCCAGACGAGCTTTTCGAACAAAAGTGCGTGCTCCACCACGATAATGGCGGTTGTGTAAGCGACGTTTTTCGTTTTGTCTATTTCTTTTTATTGCAGACTTAATATTAGCCAAGTCAAACCTCCGAAACTTGGGTGTAAAACCGATTTTTGACGAAGGCGTATTTTACATGAGCAGCCCTTATTTGTCTACCCCTGATGCAGACTTCATGGTACTATGAAACCCCCAGGCTGGCTGGGTGATCGCGGTCCTCTGTCGAGGACCGAGGAAAGTCCGCACTCCACAGAGCACGATGCCGGATAACGTCCGGAGGGAAGAAATTTTCTGGATCGGGCCACAGAAACAAACCGCCAGTGGATTGCTGATTTCAGATTGATGATTTGGGAAGACTCAGTTACCAATCATAAATTGTCAATCAGCAATTCACCGGTAAGGGTGAAAAGGTGGTGTAAGAGACCACCGGCGCGGGTGGCAACATTCGCGGCCAGGCAACCCCCATCGGGAGCAAGGCCAAGCAGGGATGATGTGATTGCTCGTCACTCCTGAGTCCCGGGTAGGCTGCAAGAGGCGCGTCGCAAGGCGCGTCCCAGACAGATGATCATCCAGGCGGGCACTCTCGCTGGACAGAATGCGGCTTATAGGCTGGCCTGGGGTTGGGATTATCCCACTAAC
>CAZVPR010000158.1:0-9628 GCA_964629085.1 uncultured Anaerolineales bacterium | reverse complement strand
TAAAAGTTTATGAAATTAGGATGATATAATTATGTAACTATTTTCCGTTCACAATTGATGCAGATGATAAATCAAATGCTTCTAAGGGGTGCAAATTTTCCAGGGATTTTTGGCAGCCTTTGGCACCCGGGGCGATATGTTTCGACGCTTGATTGACCATGAGAAATTGACTTTGACTTGTTTAGCTTTGTTATTCGTGGTTTTCTTGAATATGGATAGCTTCTCGTAAAGATTTGAGTATGTCCGAAACGCAACCGCAAAAGATAAATATCCTTATTTGGGCAATAACCTTATTGCTTGTGGTGATTGTCTTTTATTTCAGCGCGCCGGCGATTGAGGTCATCAGGGAGATCGAAATCGTAAACGGACATGCGTATCTGGCTTTGGGGGAATTTGGCATTCGGGTTCTAAATATTGATGATCCAGAAAACCCAATTGAAGTAGGGAGGTTTAATACTTTAGGTTTTGCGCATAGCCTTGCTTCAAGGGGTGATCAGCTGTTTGTTGCCGATGGCAATAATGGTGTCTTGGTGTTAGACATCAGCGATCCAACTCAAATTGCCTTGCTGTGGCGTTATGGTGCCGCCGGAGATGCGCGTGCTTTGACCTTGCAGGGTGACCGCGCCTACATCGCCGATGCGGCAACCGGGTTGCATATCCTCAATGTGGAACAGATCCCGCCAATTTCCGAGGAGCCTCATTTTTGGATTCCTGGGGGATCTAGTCTGAAAGATATTGAATCAGTGGGAAAACACGTTGTTGGGATAACGGTTGATAACCATGTGCAAATATCCGATGTGTCAGATCCTGCGAAACCTATCAAATCTGCCAAAGTTCCCTTAGGTGCCGCAATTACCGACATTAGTACACGCGGCGATACTGTTTTTGTTGCCACCAATGGCCTGGGATTATTTTGGTTTCAAAATCCTTCAAAAGATACGACTGAACCTAGCGGTTCAGTTGCTATGGAAGGGATAAATATTCACGCCATAAAAACTATCGGGAATCTAGCCTATTTAGGCATTATCGGTCAGGGAATTGAAATTCTGGATATTGCAGACCTCGGTCAGGTTGGTTATTTGAAAAAATTTGACAAGTTGACAGAAATTACTAGTTTGCAATATGCTGGTGGAATAGTCTATGTTGGGGACGGGAAAAGAGGCCTAAAAACGGTCAATGTCGCTGATAATTATGAAATCAGTACGATTGGAGAACCCAATAGTCAGGCCGGCATTTATGGCAGTATTGAAGATATCCGCCAGATAAATAACTTCCTGTACATGTCCAGTTGCCAGCATGGCATCAATATCCTCAACTTGGGAGAAAACAATCAGGTTCTTGGGCAGTATCATGTTTCCGAAACATCTGGATGTGCTGGGGCATTGGATGCCCTCAATAACAATCTGATTGTTGCGGTAAAAAATAAGGGTGTGCGGGTATATGATGTTTCGGAAAATCCAACCTCCCCAAAACATGTTTACGAAATTCCCGTAGATGGCGCTATCAAAGATGTTGCTGTAAAAAACCACTTTGCCTATGTCGCCAATGGATCTGCCGGTTTAACCATTGTCGATTGGGAATTGCCTATCGAGCAGGTGATAGGTACCCTTGAATTGGGAGAGGCCGTGGACGCGGGAGGGATTCATCTTTATGGAAATTATGCGTATGTTGCTTCTGGGGATGCCGGCCTAAAGGTTGTCAACATCGAAGACCCGCGTCAACCTCAACTGATATCTACGTTAGATGTCTCCGGGTATCTTAGGAATGTGTATGTGCACCCCTCGGTGATCACTAATAGTGAAGGCCAGGCCAATCTTTATGCATTTGGTGTCGGTGGGTCCGATAAAAATCCTTCGGGGCTTTGGATTATTGATGTCACAAACCCCCAAAATCCACGCCAAATTGGAAGCTATCAAACATCCGAACCCGTGTTAGATATTTCTGTAGATGGCCGTGCTGCCTATCTGCTGTTGGAAGACCATGGGTTGTTAACCCTGGACATTGGTGATCCCACAGTGCCTCAATTGAGATGGTCGCAAGGATCGGAGGGAGATTATTCCCGCGTCTATCGTGTTGGCAGAAGACTTTATGTGGCAAAAAAATCTCAAGGGGTTCAGTTGTTTCACATGGAGAATATCGAGGCTCCTGGCTTGGTATTTGAATTTGCGACCGGGGCTTTGATGTTCCAAGATATTGTGGTTTCAGACAATTATGCCTATGCCGTTGACTCTGAAAGGGGGCTATGGGTCATCGATATTTCCGAACTGAAATCACCCACCATTTCCGAATTTGATAGCACCCCAGGAACCCCACGGGGACTTACATTGGCCAATGGTCGTTTGTATCTGGCCGATGGTGGAAAAGGCTTTCGCATTTACAGCATCGAAAATCGATCCAACCCTGAATTGATTGGAAACTTTGAGGCCATGCATTTTGCCTTGGCCGTTGCCGTAAGGGGGGAATATGCTTATGTTGCGAATGCCCACAGTGGACTCGCAATTTTTAACCTCAAAGACCCAGCGAATATTGCCCATGTTGCTTCATTTCAAACAAGGGCCCCTGCCTTAGATGTCGCAGTTTATGGGAATTTCGCATATGTTGCTGAAGGTGTAACTGGTGTTGAAGTCATTGATGTCTCGAATCCTCATAGCCCCAGGATCGTAACCATTGAGAGTGAATTTTCCTTTGGAAATTCTGTGGCTGTCAATGTCTCAAGCAGTCAAAAGCGTTTATATGTTGCTGATGGCGAACTAGGATTGAAAGTATTTAACATTGGAAACCCTGTAAAACCCGATTTGATTTACACGTTGCCATCCTCTGGCAGACTTGTGGATGTCTCTATTTCGGCAAACAATGTATACCTGGCAGATTCGGGTGGTGGCGCTCGCGTTTTGGTTGCCAGCGCGGATGAACTGTATTACGAGATTGACAAATTGCCTCATTCTGCAGCCAATGTTTATGGAATTGATTTAGCACCGGGTAAGCCGACTGAAACGCACTTGCTCGTGTTGGGAGAACAGGGTGGTTTAGGAATTCATAAAATTACCCGAAATATTAATTTTTCCCAAAAAGGATTTGCTGAAATTCCTGGTAGGTCTGGCTTCAGAGAGTTACTTCCTGGAACTGCGAATCCACATCGAGCACGCCAAAGCCGGTTTATGTTGTATGGCGGCATATTGGGCTTCATTTTAGCAGCCAATGTCATGAGAGTGATTCTTTCTGGCATCATCTTACCGGTTGGCAAGCGTTTAATCTCCATGGATTTGTTCGAGCGGCTGATTTTTTACACGCTAGGGATCCATGGTGAAGTCGTTTTTGCTGAGGGTGGCGAAGAGATTAATCGAGGGGCTTTTTCTGGGAATGGCCCTGGCATCGTTTTTGTTGACGGGAACAGTGCCGTCGTCCTTGAAAAGAAAGCTTTTATGCCCGGAATCCTCGGCCGTATTGCGCGCGGCATGAAAGGAGAAGGGCCCCGCAAAAATCTCAATATGCGCACCGAAGGTGCTGGGATTGTTTATTCGGAAGCCGGCCAATTTGATGATCAAAATGAAATGTTCATTGGTGGCGGTGAGAGGGTGCGTAGTGTTGTGGATTTGCGCAAGCAAATTAGATTTCGGCTTGAGGTAACTGCCAAAACAAGTGATGGTATCGATGTAAATAACGTAGTGTTTGCCTTGTCTTCAGTAAGCGAGCCGCCAGATATATTAATGGTGACCTATCTGGGTGATGAGAAACCAGAAAACATTCGCGTGATAGAAAAGGGTTGGCAGTACCCAGAAAATGATGGAAATAATCTGTACCGTGTGGAAATAATTTCACAATTTGGTGATTATTTGGATGCCGACGATAAGCGTGAAGTTCACAGATTTGTAGATAAGTATCGGAGGACCGGGAAGGCAAAACCTTTTGACATCGAAAAACCTCGTAATGTCTGGCCACCTTACAGTTTTGATGAAAGGCGTGTTTTTTCAGCCGTTGCATCAAAGCCCTTCGATGTGATGGAAGAGGAAATAAAGCACTGGGCAGAACTTCCTGCTCACGTAGCGGTGGGGATATATCGCGATATGCTCTCAAAAAAGAATTACGATGAGTTGTATTATCCTTTGAAGGCACATACGTATCCTCTTTGGCCTTTCAAGCAGGAATTAAATCGCCACTTGAAAATGCAGGGAGTATTAGCCTTTCAATTTGTTTTCCGCAAAGATGGCAAATCAATGGCGGAAGATGATGCCTGGAAAGAAAGTGAATTGGAGAAATTCCCACCCCAATCCTTTGAAACTCAGAAATTGCTTCGTGCGCGCGGGCTAAAAGTGATTGCCGGGGGCTTTTCGGAGTTGAAGCCAACTTTGGACGAGGTTCAGGATCAATACATGTATGAGTTTTTGATGACCCCCCTGCAGCACGATGTCATCATCACGCGCGCGGATCACGAATTGCAGGCAATACGTATTAAAAATAAAGCCCGCGCTCAGACTCAAAAAGACCTGGCATTCACCTTCTCCAAGATTTTGTCCAGCAGAGAGTATTCACAGGAAGCCATGGCGTTACGCGTGCTCCAGGCGCTGGAAACCCTAGCGGCAGATCCCGATACTCATCGGTTGTTACCTGCTGACGTAATCAAAACCATCCGAAGCATTCGATCCTTGCTTTTGCCAGGGGAGGAGTTCATTGTCTAGAAAAGAAAAGCGTAGACCCAGGAAAAAAGTTCCTCGCAGGGAACGCCTAAAACGGTTCACGCCCTGGTTTGGTGGTTGCTTCGGTGGAATTTTGCGGTTGATAATGCTCGTCCTTTTCATTCTGCTTTTGGGCAGTGTGGGCAGCATGATGATCCAAGATGTAGACACAAATGCTCTAGTGGCAGGAATGCGCAGCCGCATTGGATTATTAAATTTGGTGCCGGACATTTTGTTATCCGTTTTGGCTTTTGTTCGTCAAAGCAGGCGATTTTATTTCATTGTTACCGCGGGGATTTTGTTTGTCTTTCTCATCGCTGCCAAGTATATTCGGGATATTTTTGATCTCAGTTCAATGAGACAAGGCATCCGCTTTGTATCTGCTTTGCTATTTGCCTTTCCCTACCCATCTTTAGAAATTGAAGATGGCGAGCCAAAAATCCCCCCGAGTAAGGAGAACTTGCTGCATAAAATTGGGGGGCCAGGATTTTTGATCGTGCAACCAGGCAATGTGGTCATTTTGGAGGGGATCAATGGTAAACCCAGGATTTGTGCTGGGGGCGTAAATTTCGTTGAGCCCTTCATGAAAATTCGCGAATGTATTTCGCTGGATGACCAACATGGATTTGTTGATGGGGTTGTTGCAACCACCAAAGATGGTGTACAGATCCGGGTCAAAGACGTGCATTTTCGGTATCGCTTGAGAACGGGCAGCACCCATAGTGATATTGCCCGCCAAGACCAAAACAATCCATTCCCCTTTTCCTATCAGGCTGTTCTGAATATGTATTATGGGCGCTCGATTGGCGCAAAGGGAATGACCTCGTGGCACAATATGGTTAAATTCACCGTGGAGGGTGCCATCACCGAATATATTCGGGGAAACAGGTTTGAGGATGTCTCATCACCGAGAGCAGATGCAATGGACCCCCGTGCGGAAATTGAAAAGCGCTTCAATTCTCAGCGCACTGCAGATTCCCTGCGAAGAGTTGGGGCAGAATTGATTTGGGTAGATATGGGGCAGTTTGAAATCGTTGATGAGCGCATAGAAGAGCAATTGGCTGAAGCCTGGGGCGCTAAATGGGCGGGTCTTACGGAAGTGAACCGCGCTTATGCGGAGGCAAAACGCCAATCGAATTTGGTGACCGGCCGTGCCGAGGCGCAAGCAGAAATGTTGATCAGTATTCTGGGTGTATTTGATGAAATTGAAGATTGGGCTGAACAGGAACAGGCTGTGAGAACCATAATTTTGGCGAGTACTGCCCAAATACTCGATGGATTGGCCGATCGAAAATTGCTGCCGGACACTCGCGGCGAGGAGCTTCCACCTCCGATTTAAGGGGTTGGGGAAAGGGGTTTTGCATGATTACATTAGATGGGGCAAGCAAATGGTTGAACCAGTATTCCGATAAGGAAACATATTTATGCGCATCTTCTACGTATTTGATTAATGATCTAGAAGAGGCCATCAGCGCTAATGATTCTGCTGCAGCATGGAATATCACAGATCGACTGAAATAAATTGGGGAATCGATAGGAGATTGCATTGAGTGTGCTGAGATGCGCGTGCGCTGTGCCCATGCAGTAAATCGCCTGGCGAATTATCAAAGTGGTATTGATCTGCTGAATGAAGCCATAAAAATGTATCCACCCGATGAGCATCATAATATTGCTGTTGCAAAATGGATGCAAGGGTTTGTCTATTGGAAGCTGGTAGATCAGTCTGAAAAAGCGCGGGTTGCCTGGCAGCAAAACAAGGAATCATTTGCTGACTTAGGCCGCATGTTTCTCGAAGGTTATAAAGAAAATTGGTATCAACAGCAAGTCAGGTTCATGCGCGATGCCATAAAGTTGGGAAACGAACTCAATGGTTGGATTGCCAAGAATCAAAATGACACTTGGAAAATCCATGGTTTAGATGCTGCTGGGGTCATCGACAAAAACATTGGCGAAGTATTCATTGACCGATTACTCATCGACGGTGAGCCATATCAGTTTGTCCCACAGGTAGAAATTGAGAGAAACCTGTTCAAAGAGATCTCAAAACAATATGTGATCCAGTTTAATCATGATCATATGGCCCGAATTGGGATGACCCAAGGCTCGTATTTGGTCGCAAGTTTTAATATCGACGCCGTAGAATCCGGTGATACAGTTCTGGCAGTGTTGAATGGAGCCCCATCCCCGGTGGTGTTACGGCGCTACATTCGCGATAGTGGTAACATTTTCTTAAGAGCTGCCAGCAGAAATTACTATCGAGATCTCGAATTCCCCGAAAGTAGCAAAGATTTCAATCTGTGTGGTAAAGTATTAGCTCAGCTTGTTCCACTCTAATCCAAGGAGAAACAAAATTCGTGCTTCCATTCAAATCTGATGCGCCGGTATTGGTACTTGGCGGCGCTGGTGTAGATATGGTGGGGCGGTTGAATGAGGATCTTCATTCAGGCAGCTCGACGCCAGCCCGCATCCGTTTTTCGTTTGGTGGCGTTGCTCGAAATGTTGCCGAAAACTTGGGGCGTTTGGGTCAGTCGGTCAAACTGATCACCGCGGTTGGTGATGACCGATTTGGGCATCAGTTGATGGAGCAAGCCGCGAATGCCGACGTTGATGTGGAAGCTAGCTTGTGTTCGAGCGGCAGTACGACGGGTTCATATCTGGCCGTTTTGGATTCCATGGGCCAGTTACAATTTGCGCTCGACGACATGAACGCAATATCCCAGATAACATCTGCGTATCTCCGGGATAGGTACGAATTGTTCAAAGAGTCGGCGCTGCTCTTCATTGACGCGAACCTTTCTGAATCTGCGTTAAAAACGGCCATGTCTCTAGCCAGGCGGGCAAAGCTGCCCGTATTTGCTGATCCTACCTCGAATTCCCTGGCTAAAAAGTTGGAGCCTTATTTGAGTCAATTATTCGCGCTGGTGCCGAACAGCGCTGAAGCAGCTTATTATTGTCAATCCGAGATCGATGTCGAAAACCAGGCCAATACGCTTGACGCAGCCAAAAAGCTGGTTTCTAAGGGGGTCGAACTGGCCATTATCACCCTGGCGGAAGCAGGAGTATGTTATGCGACTTCTGAAACCAGTGGCTATATTCGGGCCATCAGTACGGATATTGCTGATCCAACCGGCGCCGGGGATGCCCTGACCTCGGCGGTGATCTTCGCTTTGATGAATGATATACCCCTGGATGATGCCATCCGTTTGGGCGTGGCAGCAGCTACGTTGACATTGCGCCACCCCGGAGCGGTGCTCAAAGATTTATCCCTGGAAAAATTGTATGGCCAGTTGTAATTATCTACAACACCTGCATCGGTCACTCTAAGCTGCCGACGGCGCCATCGTGCCATTACGATCCCTGCAAGGGAGACCTTCGAACACCTCCGGTGTCAGGCTAAACTCCGCCGACTGCGGCAATCTTATTCTTTGATATCCATGATACAGATCGCTTCGTCGGGTTCCTTGGGCAACCCTCCTCGCGATGACATTTTAGTTTTACAGTTAATAGGAGTAGATTTTGACAACAAGTAAATATTACCAATTCTCACCAGATGTGGCCAAAGCGCGTCAACTAAAGGCACCTCTGGTTGCTTTAGAAACGACAGTCGTGACCCACGGTTTACCCTATCCTCAAAACGTGGAGTTAGCCCGAGATATGGAGGCCCAGGTCAGAGCGCATGGTGCCACGCCGGCTACGATTGCAGTATTGGAAGGCATGATTCAGGTGGGTTTGAACGACACCCAACTGGACAGCTTGACCCAACAAGATGAGCTGCTCAAAATCAGTCGGAGGGATTATGCGACCGCCCTGGCCAGGAAACTCAGCGGCGGGACGACTGTCGCAGGTACGCTCATCGCTGCTGCCGCAGCAGGCATTCAGGTATTTGCCACCGGGGGAATTGGTGGTGTACATCGGTCGCCGGAATTTGATATTTCTACCGATTTGCAGGAGTTATCGCGCACGCCTGTGATCGTGGTGTGTGCTGGGGCCAAGGCCATCCTTGATTTGGCCGCCACACTGGAATACCTGGAAACCATGGGGGTGCCGGTTGTGGGATATAAAACCGATGAATTCCCGGCATTTTATTCTTTGAGCAGCGGATTGCCTGTCAGCGTGCGCTGTGATTCCCCAGATGAGGTCGCCGATTTAGCCAAGGCGCATTGGAGCCTCGGGATCAATAGCGCCCTGCTCGTGGTGGTGCCCCCCCCAACGGAGGTAGCTCTTCCTGTTGAAGAAGTGGAAATCTCTATAAACCAGGCCTTGTTCGAAGCCGAAGAACAGGGAATCAGAGGCCAAGAGGCCACGCCCTTTTTGTTGGGGCGTGTTAGCGAACTAACCGGGCAGGCGAGCTTGAAAGCGAATCTGGGATTACTGCTGAATAACGCCAGAGTTGCCGCAAAAATTGCGGTTGCATTATCAGCGCAAAGACCGCAGGCCATCGTATAAATTAAAAAAACGTAGGAGCGACGCATGTCTCGCTCCTACGTATTAATGAATCTGACTTGATAAATAGATTATTTCGTCGGTGTAGGCCAGCGAGTGATCGTAGCCGTAGGTGTTAATGGGGTAGCCGTTGGCCAACGAGTTATGGTTGGCGTGGCTGTATGCGTTGGCGTTTTTGGCGCCAGGGTTTTTGTGGGCTGGGGTGTTGATGTGGGCCAAGGCGAGTTGGTGGCCGTGGGCGTAAAAGTTGGCACCGTAGGGGTAATTGTGGGGGTGTAGGTGATTGTCGATGTTTCTGTAATGGTAGCCGTAGGCGTGGCCGTTGCTGTTGGTTCAATCGTGGGTGTTGAGGTCTGCGATGAGGTTGGTGTTTGTGAGGGCGTTTCGGTTAGAGTGGGTGTCGATGTCGGTGGATCGCCTTCTACAATGAATGTGCCGGCTACGATCCAATCCAGCCCGACAAATATTTGAACCTGATATTCACCTGGAGGCCAACTTTCGGGGTCTGGTTT